>JAHZHI010000033.1 GCA_019420345.1 Peptococcaceae bacterium | reverse complement strand
TTGAGACCGTACTTCTTACGTTCTTTCATACGTGGGTCACGGGTCAGGAAGCCAGCGCGCTTCAGAGCCTGACGATACTCAGGATCAGCCTGGAGCAGTGCACGAGCGATGCCGTGACGGATTGCGCCAGCCTGGCCGGTGGTACCGCCACCGACAGCGTTTACTTTAACGTCAAAACGACCAGCAGTTTCGGTCAGTTCGAGAGGCTGCATAACGATCATTTCGAGGGTCTTTTTACCAAAGTATTCAGCCATGTCTCTGCCGTTGATGGTGACATTGCCATTGCCTGGAACGAGGCGCACGCGAGCAACGGAAGATTTACGACGGCCAGTGCCATAATATTGAATATCTGCCATAGTGGTTTACCTCCTCTTAGAATTCGTATACTTCTGGCTGCTGAGCAACATGTGGATGTTCAGCACCTGCGTATACTTTGAGCTTGCGGAACATTTGACGGCCCAGTCTGTTGTGTGGGAGCATACCCTTGATGGCACGTTCCATCACAAATTCTGGCTTGTTCTGCATCAGATCGCCATAAGTGCGTTCTTTGAGACCGCCTGGATAACCGCTATGGTGATAGTATTTCTTCTGAAGATTTTTCTTACCAGTCAGGATGGCTTCCTGAGCATTGATAACGATAACAAAATCCCCACAGTCAACGTTAGGGGTGTAAGTGGTTTTGTGCTTACCTCTTAAGATAGCAGCTGCCTGAGTCGCTACACGACCAAGTGGCTTGCCTGCTGCGTCAATGACATACCATTTTCTTTCAACTTCGCCAGCTTTGGCCATGAAAGTTGTGCTACGCATGTAACATCCTCCTTTAATCTCGGTATCTTCATTATGAATAATTGTACAATAAAATAATTGATGGTTGTATCCACAATGGATCCGGGGCTCTGGATCTGTTACTGTGTCGACCATACCCGATTATTATATGAATTTAAGGGGTCGTTTGTCAATGCTTTTTTAGGGAAAATCCACAAAAAACAGTGAGTTTTTTTGTTGCTGCCAAAAGCAAATGCGCCGTATTTTTATGTGCCAAATTTAAAACAACGCGTGCCTTTGCGCAAAGTCTTCAGCTTGGAAAAAGCGGACGCAAAAGCACATAAATCACCGGCTGATGCAAGAGATAAATCAACAGACTGTGCCGCCCTGCCCACTCCAGAAAGCGGCTGTGGCTTTTGACAAGCAGTGGCAGCCAATGTCGACGCTCGGCAATAATGTAGAGATAATAGCCCACAATAAACAAAAACAGCCATGGAAAGAGCGGGAAATAATCTGCCGAATAAAAATCTCGAGCCGGAAAGCCAAAAAAGGTTGTCACCAGGTTGGCGTACCAGCCATCGGGAATGGTCAGCAATTGCCAGCTGCCCACGCCCACATAGCCATCGCGGATCGGCCACAGCAGCGCAAACAAAACCATCGCCACGACCAGCCACAGAAGCGGGTGCCGCTGCCCGCGTGAAAGAAGCGGCGCCGCCAGCCCGCACAAAAGCATGCAGACTCCCAAGAGCGTCAGCACGCCAAAAACAATGAGCATCTGCGGCTCCAAGACCAGCGTTGTCATGGTCACCGCCAAGCCTGCCAGCGATACCTCCACACCGTGCTGCAGAGGATGCCGTGAAAGCGGCAGACAAAAACCGGACACCAGAATGAACATCCAACAAATCATCTGCTGCCACAGCACGCCGCCCAGCGCATCCAGCCACCGCCAATCCACATCATACAAATACACCAGGTCCCAAACCGCATGAAAAGCGATCATATTAACGATGGCAAACCCACGCACAGCATCGATCACCGCGTAACGCTGGTCCTCCATCGTTTCAATGTCGTGTTTTTCCATAATAGGTTCCTCTTTACAAAAAATGCAGGGACTCTTTCAAGCCCCTGCAAATGAATGATTATTTCGAGAGCTGTTCAATATACAGCTTCACACGCGCAATGGTTTTTTCTTCACCCAGCACCTGCTGAATGCTCCAGATGTCCGGAGCGTTGCGGCGACCAGTAATGGCCAGACGCACAACGGTGCTGACATCGCCGACATGGCCTTTATAAGCGTCAGGATTTTTCTTATAATCCTTCGGACGCACTGCATAGCCGCGCTCTTCGGTGATGGTGCGAATCTTATTGAACCAAGCTTCGTTATCATCCTGATGATCATAAGTAGCCAGGTAGTCGTTTAAAATGGCGACCGCTTCGTCAGCAGGAATGTTGTCAGGCAGTGCATCTTCCTGCACAAACCAGGCATCAAAGAAATACTTCGTAAAGGCCACAATCTGTTCCGCATGCACCAAGTCCTTACGAGGTTTTTTGCCATCGCGGCCGATCGCCAGCAGCTTCACAAAACTGTCGCGTTCTGGCGCAATGACCTCATAAATGTCCTGATGGTATTTCTGTGCCCAGGCGATCACAAAATCAGCGATCTCTTCTTCGCTCAGACGCACCAGGGTTTCCTTACAGACGTCTTCAAGCTTCACCATATCAAAGAGGGCGCCGCTGGTTGCCATTTTGTCCAGGTGGACAGGGAAATCTTCCAATGGCGTTTCCGGATTGGCCAAACGCCATTCTTCATAATCGGAATTCAGAAGCACCATGATGTATTCACGCACAGCCTGTGGGAAATACCCTTTTTCTTCATAGAAAGAAAGCGCCATTTCAGGGTCTTTACGCTTGGACAGCTTACGACGGGTACCGTTTTCGTCGATTTTCATAAGATGGGCCGTATGGCAATAAACAGGATGTTCCCAGCCCAGCGTTTCAAACAATTCGATGTGGAACGGCAAAGTTGCCAGCCATTCTTCCCCACGCACCACATGGGTCACACGCATGAAATGGTCGTCCACCACATGCGCAAAATGATAGGTTGGCACACCGTTGGTCTTGAGCAGGACAAAATCCTGATCGTTTGGATGAATGGTCACATGGCCGCGAATGCCATCGGCAATGATGCGTGTTTCTTCCGGATTGCCGGTCGCTCTCAGGCGCAGCGTCCAAGGTTCGCCAGCATCCAGCTTGGTGCGAATGTCTTCCATGGTCAGGTTGCGGTCGCTGGCCCACTTGCCATAGTAGCCAGTGTTGACCTTGAGCGCTTCCTGTTCTTCGCGGATTTTCGCCAGGTCGTCTTCCGTAGCAAAGGATGGGTACGCTTTGCCCTGAGCCACCAGGCTCTTCGCCACTGCCTGGTAAAGGTCCACGCGTTCGCTCTGATGATAAGGCCCATAAGCGCCCTTATCGCCATCAAGGGTTACCCCTTCGTCAAAATGAATGCCAAAATACTCCATGGCACGGATAATCAGCGCTTCGGCACCTTCAACCTTGCGCTTGTCGTCGGTGTCTTCAATGCGCAGAAGGAAACTGCCGCCGCTCTGATGCGCCATGCGTTCATCAATCATCGCACCGTAGAGATTGCCAATATGGATAAACCCTGTAGGGCTTGGGCCCAAACGGGTGATCATCGCGCCGTCAGCCAGGTCACGATGGGGAAAACGTTGTTCTAATTCGTCGATGGTGGTTTCCACTGTCGGAAACAGCCAATCAGCCAATTGCTGATAATTCATAATAGCCTCCTTATGATCGTCCTGCCGTTGCAGGGTCTGTTCAGTAATTGCAAATCATTTCTATTATAATTTTATTGTTTGCGCTTGTAAAGATTTCTGCGCCATTCTTCGGCTGGTATTCTTGCCAGCATTACTACTTGGATGTATAATAAAAATAATTCAAAAAAAGGATGGTGTCGCCATGAGTACTTATGAACCCTTGTTGCATTTGCTCACATTTTTCTACATCTATGCGTTCCTCGGCTGGGGCGTAGAAATCGCCTACCACGCCCTCAAAACCGGACACCTTGTCAACCGCGGCATGCTCGCCGGACCTGTCTGTCCAATCTACGGCGCCGGCATGCTCATGCTCGTCGTTTTCATGGAACCCTTCCATAACAGCTGGACCCTTTCCTTTATTGGCGCCGTCGTGATCTGCACCATTCTGGAATTTATCGTCGGCTGGGTATTGCGTCAGCTTTTCCACACTCAATGGTGGGACTACAGCAACGAACCGTTTAACATCGCCGGACTTATTTGTCTGCGTTTTTCCCTCGCCTGGGGCGCCGGCGGCACCTTCTTTGTCAAAGTGGTGCATCCGGTCATCGCCGATGTCGTCGACCGTTTGCCGAGCCTTCTTCTCATTGTTGTTGACTCTGCAGCCACCGTGCTCATCCTGGTCGACCTCGTCGTCACCGTCTCTGGCATCATGCATTTACAGCGCCAGAACGCTCTGCTCATGGACATCGAAACTCAGATGCGCAAAGCCAGCGCCGATATTGGTGCCGATATCACCGATGCCACTTTGGGCGCCCAAAAGCGGCTGGAACCTGTACAAAGCAAGTTCAGCGAATGGCAGACCATGAACCGCAGCGAGCTCAAGGAACACCGTGCTGCCTTCGAAAAGCGTTTGCAGGCCTTTGATGCCCGCCGCCGCGAACTCGACAGCGCCACCACAGCCCGCGTGCAGAAAAAACTGGAACACTTCGACAGTCTGCGCGCCAAACGTGCTGATCTGCTTTCCAAGCGTCCTCGTTTGGAAAAACGTCTCGAAAAGGCGTTCCCTACTATGAAATGGTATCATCGCAATACCAACAAATAAGCCAGAAACGCCAAACAGGGCGTAAGACCTCCTCTCGGTCTTACGCCCTGTTTTTTTATGCACGGCCCATCTTTTCCAGGGTCAGTGCCAATTTAATCTGAAAATAACTGATGCGCTCCGGCAGCGCGTCCTTGATCGGTGTCAGCTTGTCGCTCTGCGCCGCTGCCGCCGTGCGGCAAATCAGCGTTCTGTCATCGTCGCTGAGCCATTTTTCGACAGGCAGCTTTTCACCGTTCTGCAAAAGCGCCAAGACGTGGTTTTCTATCGTCTGCAAAGTCAGCTTGCGCTCTCGGGCGATGGCATCCAATCGCATCCCCTGCCGCAGCAATTCCAGCGTGCGCTGCTGCGTCGAGCGTTTCGCACCCATGCCGCTTGACGCCGGCCGTTCCTCCACATCACGGAAATTCCGCCGCCGCGCCGCCTGCACATCCACGTTGTTCTGCGCCACATACTGACGCACCGCCAGAAGAAACGGTTCGCCGTAGCGTTCAAATTTTTTCTCGCCGACCCCGCTGACATCGTGCATCTCCTCTGCTGTCTGCGGCAGTTTCGCCGCCATATCAATCAGCGACCGGTCCGAAAGAACCATGAACGGTGGCACATCCAGCGTCTGAGCGATTTGCCGCCGCAGTGCGCGCAAAGTGCCAAACAACGCCTCATCGTAGGAAATAATATTTTCCACGCTCTGCGACAAACGCTTGCGCTCGCCTTCCTTGAGCTGCTTGTTGATGGCCATGTGTTCCTCACCATGCAGCAAACGCTTGCTGCGCTCGGTGGCCTTGAGGATCGTGTAAGGTTCGCCCTCAATGCGCAGATATCCTTCCGCTGTCAAAAGCGACACAATGTCGCGAATGTCACGGTCGCTGTAGTCCTTCATGACGCCAAACGTCGACAGCTTGTCAAAATGATAACGGCTGTTAAAATCGGTTTCATGGCCGCGCAGCACGTCAATCACCTTACCGGTGCCAAAATTCTGCCCCATGCGAATGATGCAGGAGAGAATCTTCTGCGCTTCCACGGTGCAGTCCGTCACCGCCACTGTGCCGTCGCACACCGAACAATTGCCGCATTCCTTCCAGCTCGGCTCCTCGCCAAAATAGCGCAGAATGAACCGCCGCAGGCAGTTGCCTGTGTTGCAATAGCTGACCATCGCCTGGAGATTTTCCTGGGCATTTGGCGCGTTGCTCTCCTGTACCCGGCGCGCATTCAGCATGATGTCCTGCGGTGAAAACAGGAGCACCGCGCTCGCCGGTGCCCCATCGCGCCCGGCTCTGCCCGCCTCCTGATAATAACTCTCGAGGTCCTTCGGCATATTGTAATGAATCACATGGCGCACATCCGGCTTGTCGATACCCATGCCAAAAGCGTTCGTTGCCACCATGATCGGCTTGCGGTCATAAATAAAATCATCCTGATGCTGCGTGCGCACCTCCGGCGTCAGTCCCGCATGATAATACGTCACCGGCAGGCGATGGTCGCGCAGAAAGCCGTACACACTCTCAACATTTTTGCGCGTGCCACAGTAGATGATGCTCGACGTGTCATCGTCCAACAGTTTCAGCAGGGCTTTGTTTTTGTTGGCTGGCTTCTGCACAGAAAAATAGAGATTCGGACGGTCGAAGCTCGCCACATAACAGAACGGATTCTCGAGCCGCAGCTGCGTGATGATATCCTCACGCACCCGCTGTGTCGCCGTCGCCGTAAAGGCAGCGAACACCGGCCGCTGCGCAAAGTCCGCCAAAAGATCGGCAATACGCATATAGCTCGGACGAAAATCGTGGCCCCACTGGCTCACGCAGTGCGCCTCATCCACCGCCACCATCGTCACATGCAGCTCCGCCAGCGTTTCCCGAAAACCCTCCAGCTCCAGCCGCTCCGGCGCCACATAGAGCAAATCCAGCGTGCCTTCCCGGGCCATGCGCATGGTCTCCGCAAAATGCGCCGACGACGTCGCACTGTTGACCGAACGTGCCGCCACGCCCATTTCTACAAGCCCGTCTTCCTGATCCTTCATCAGCGAAATCAAAGGTGAAATCACCAGCGTCAGCCCTTTGCGGCAAATCGCCGGAATCTGGTAGCAAATCGATTTGCCCCCGCCTGTTGGCAGAATGGCCAGCACATCACGGCCCGCCAGCAGTGCCTCAATGATTTCCAGCTGCCCGGGACGGAAACTGTCATAGCCAAAATATTTTTTTAATGCTTGCTGCGGTTTCATGCGTTTCCTCCTTTTACTCACGTGCTCCATTATACCACGAATATAAAATATTCACAGGATATTCGGCAAATACCCCTTGACAGTCCGCCATACATCCCCTAATATACTAAATATACAGAATATGTAGATAGAGGTCGCGAGCCTCATCAGTCACCAGCCTGAGTTTTCAGCAAACGCCGACAGCTGGTAAAAGGGATGCTCGCCGAAGTGGACCGCAGGCTGAGGGCGTTCTGCTGGGCATGTACTGAACAAGTGCATGACTGTCATCTTTGCAGATGGGGAGCTATCAATATGAACTGGATCACCAGCGACGTATCCCCAGGATCGTCGCTTTTTCTTTTCACAGACAGACCTCTCCCCGCACACATTTAAGGAGGAAAAAAATATGTCTATCTTTACTGGCGCAGGCTGCGCAATCGTTACCCCTTTCACCGCTGATGGTGCTGTCGACTACCCAGCACTGGAACGTCTCCTCGACTTCCAGATCAACAATGGCACCGACGCCATCATCATCTGCGGCACCACTGGCGAATCGTCCACCCTTTCTGAAGAAGAACATTCCAAGGTCATCGCCTACACCATCAACCATGTCAACCATCGCGTACCTGTCATCGCTGGTACCGGTTCCAACGACACCCAGACCGCCATCATGCTCTCCAAGCAGGCTGAAGCCGATGGCGCTGACGCTGTTCTGCTCGTCACCCCTTACTACAACAAGGCCACCCAGAACGGTTTGAAGATGCATTTCAAGACCATCGCTGAATCCATCTCCATCCCTGTCATTCTCTACAACGTTCCTAGCCGCACCGGCTGCAACATCCAACCAGAAACCGCTGTATGGCTCGCTCGCAACGTTGAAAACATCGTTGCCATCAAGGAAGCCTGCAGCAACATCACCCAGATCGGCCACCTCTTCGCCATCGCTAATGGCGACATCGATGTCTACTCCGGCAACGACGACCAGGTTGTGCCTATCCTTTCCCTCGGCGGCAAGGGCGTCATCTCGGTGCTCTCCAACATCGCACCACAGCAAACCCACGACATGGTTCAGAAATACTTCGACGGCGATGTAGCCGGCTCTGCAAAGATCCAGCTCGACGCTATGAACCTTGTCAACGCGCTCTTCTGCGAAGTCAACCCAATCCCAGTCAAGAAGGCTGTTGAACTCATGGGCCTCTGCGGCGGCGGTGTACGTCTGCCATTGACCGAAATCGAACCAGCCAACGCTGAACGTCTCGCCAACGCCATGCGCGACTTCGGCCTGCTGAAATAATTTGTTCGTCACAGCAAAAGACCTGACACATCATCCTTGTGTCAGGTCTTTTTTCATGCCCTCAGCGCGCCAGATAACGTTGGAAAATGGCTGCCACCTGAGCGCGCGCCCCTTCGGGACTAGCTTCGCGTCGTTGCCACTATTTTTCTAGATACCGTTGGAAAATCGCTGCCACTTGAGCGCGCGTTGCTGGGTCTCGTGGAGCGATGGTGAACATCGTCGTGCCGCTGATCAGGCCTTCACCCACCGCCCAGGCAAGGGATTCTTCTGCCCAGTCACTGATCATGAAGGCGTCCCAGCACCAGGAAATATCGGCGTTGGTGCTGACATCTTCGCCCTTGTAGGCGGCGTAGTTGCGGAGAATCGCCGCCAGCTGTTCGCGGGTGATGGCGGCGTTCGGCGCAAAGGTGCCATTGCCCATGCCGTTGACCACGCCATTGGCAGCGGCCCAGTTCACAGCCTGGGCGTACCAGTCGCCGGCCTTCACATCGCTGAAGCCTGCGCTGCCTGCCGACGGACTGCCTTCCAATCGATGCAGAATCGCCACAATCATGCCGCGGGTCGTCGTCAGATTCGGCGCAAAGGTCGTCGCACTCGTGCCCGTCATGATGCCTGTGTCGTACGCATAGCACACCGGCTCATAGAACCAGTCGCTGCTGCGCACATCGCTGAACGGCAGCTCGCCGTCGTCAGGGGTTTCCACGCCGCCATCCAGGCTGATGACATAGTCTTTCCCCGGCTCCACGCTCACCGACGTTGAAATGCCGTCGCTGCCGCTCGTCGCCACCTGCCCATTCTCGGCGCCGGAAAGCCGCAGCTGATCGCCGTCGCGGATAAGGGACACACCGTCTTTGGCTGTGCCTTCAAAAATCAGCGTCGCATCTTCGCTCTCAACAGTCATTGTCAGCGTGCCGCTGCCGCTGACCGTCGCCGACTGAATGCCGCCTGAAAGATTCACGCGCGCCGCCGAGCCTTCCAACGTCAGGCTCATGGTGCTGTCGATCACTTCCACCGCATCGCGCAGGCTGCGCATCGTCAGCGTGCCGTCGCTGACCCAGCCCATGCTGGTGCCGTTCAGCGGTGTCACCGCGCTGCTGCCAACCAGGCTTTCCCAAACGTGTTCCAGATCGTCGCCGACGTTGCTCGCAATATTGTTGCCGATGTCCATCAGCACGCCGTCCACGTCAAAATCGTCGTCCGGCGAGGTGGTCGCGCTGCGCCAGGAAAAATATCGGTTCGGATCGTCGACGCCGTCAGAAGAAGTCGTCAGCTCCCGGCGTTCGTAGGACCAGCCGGTCCAATGGCCGCTCGTGCCCTTCAGCGTCAGCTTGCAGATCTGATGCGGCATGCATTGCGGGTCCTGTACATCAATGACAAATTCTGTGCCCTTGTCCTCATAATCATACGCCAGCACCGCATGCCCCGTGCCGTCAATCCACGTACCGATGACCACTGGCTGGCCACTCTTCACCGCGCGCACCAAGCCATCGTAGTCGTTCTTATTGGCGCGCGTCTGCGACGCATACGGCTGGCTGAACTGCAGCGCGTTGCAGGCCTGGATGTAATCCTGCACACTGACGCCGCGCCACTGGCCGCTGCCCAGCGTGTCGTCCCAGCGCACCAGATTCAGCAGGTCCTGCCCGCCAGAAAACGACGGCATGTCGCCCTGCTTCCACAGCGCTGCCGCCAGCGCCATGCCGAAGCAGAGGCCATCTTCGCCGTGGCTCTTGTCCAAGCTGTAGAGCTTGTCGGCAATCGTCGCTGGATAGTAGCGAATCAGGTCCGCGTAATTATAGGAAGAATCAATGTTCGTAAAGCCCCAGCTCTGGGTGTTTTCGTCGGCACTTTCAAGTGTTGTCTGCGCGAGCGTGTTGCCGCGGCTGTCCACCACGCGCACCGTATAGGTTGTGCTCGGCTCCAGATGCTTGCCGCCGGTGAGCGTCAGCCGAAACATCAGCTGCTGCGCCAGCACTTCCACATTCGTGCCTTCAAATTCCTGGCCGCCGCCTGTCACCGTCACGCGCACATTCTCATCGCTCAGCGGTTCATCAAAAACCAGCGTGATCCACATGCCGTTGCTGCCAGTAGTCAGCCAGAGCTTGTCCACTGTTTCATACTGCCCGCTGCCGAAGCCCTGATTGTCGAGCTGAATCCGCGTGCCATTCATGCCCACCGTTTCATGGGCGTTGGCGTCATAGGTCACCGTGGCTGCCTTGCTCAGCGCGCCTGTCTCGCTGCCATTGGTGCCGCGCACCGCGTAGCTGTAAGTGGTGCCATGCACCGCCGTGGCATCCACATAGTCCTGGGTCCATCTGCCCACGTGGGCAATCGTTGCATAGCTGCCGCTGCCGCTCTTGCGCAGGATGTCAAAGCCATCATAGACCCACTTCGTGTCCACTTCCAGCGGCACATCCCATGCCAGCGTCACACCATCGGCACTGCTCGCCGCGGTCAGGTTCACCGGCGTCACAATCGCCTCCGTGTCGTCGCCTTCCGGTGGCTCCGGCGTGCTGGCGCCGCAATGCACCGTGGCGTTATTCAGTTCGCCGCTACTGCTGTGATCGGCCACCAATGCCTGCCACTGGGCCTCGCTGCCGCCATAGTAAACCGTCGTCAAAGCGCTGCAGCCAGAAAACGCCGTCGAGTCGATCGATGTGATGCTTGCCGGAATCGTCACCGTCGTCAGGCTGGTGGCATTCTGAAACATGCCCATAGGAATCTCCGTCATGCCTGACGACAGCACCGCCGTTTTCATCGATCTGCAAAACGCGAAAGCCTGCATGCCCACTTTGTTGACGCTGTTCGGCAGGGTCAGCGAGGTCAGCCCCGTATGTGCAAAAGCCGAGGCGCCAATCGTTTCCAGCCCGTTTGGCAGGGAAACAGTGCTTAACGGGTAGCAAAATTCAAAGGCTCTTTCGCCAATTTTTGTCAGCGCATTGGACAGCCTCACCGATGCAAGACTCGTGTCGCTTTCAAACGCGCCTGCGTCCAGCTCGGTCACGCCGTCTTCCAGCACCACCGTCCGCAGATTACTGGTTCGGTCAAAAACATTGGGCACCCTCTTAATGGTGCCAGGAATGGTCAAATCAACCACGGCCTCCGTATAATCCAAAGAATCAGACAGCGCCGACACCGTATGGCCATCAATCTTAGACGGAATGACCATCGTGCCAGTCTGATACTGTGGCGCCGGCAGGGCTTCGAGGCGGGCTGTGCCGTCGCTCAGCACCTCATAGCGAAAAGTCGTCAGATCATAAATGGTGTCCGATGCCGGTGCGCCTGTCGGCAGCACCATGCTCGCCACAAACGCCAGCAGCAAAACCAGACTCCAGCCTTTCTTTGTACGTCGTTTCATTGTTCTTCCTCCTTTTTTATACCTGCCGCCATGCGCTCCAACACAGCCGCCGACGCTTCCAGCGACAGCGCCTGAGGGCCGTCTGGAAGATGCGTCAGCCAGCCGTGGAAGGCGCGGCAAAGATTCGGCTCCCGCAGCAAAATCGAGCAGAACCCATCCTGCAGCGCAAAATGCTCCGTCGTAAAAAATCCCACGCCGCTCTGCGCCGACGTTGTCATGCTCAAGTAATCGGGAAACGTGCCTGGGCGCAGCACCCGCCCCTGCACCTCGCCGCTTCGAATGCCGCCCGCCAGCGCCTCCATGAACCGCCGCCGCTGCGCCGCTGGAAACGGCGCCACAAACGCCGTCGGAAAATCATCCAGCGCGCCCGTCGCCGCAAACCGCGCCAGGCCGCTCTCGCTGAACAGCGTGTAAAACCGCTCCACTTGCCGCAGCCGCCCAAAGCGCTTCATGGCCACATCACGCAGCAGCTCATAAAATGGCAGCTCTCGCCGCAGATACTGACCGATCACCGCCTCGTCATAAAAACGCCCAAAACACGGCTGATCCATCACCATGTAAAAGCCATCGGCATCCGTCGCCGCATCGTAAGACATCAAAACCTCCACCGGGTCTGCGGTGTACTGCACCAGGCTGTACGCCCGCTCCAACAGCAGCTGAAAATGCCGGTGATAGCCGTCCACCTGATCCGCCTGCAAAAGCAGCATCGCCTGACTGCCATCCTCCGACAAGCACACCACACAGCCGTGCGTCACCAGAAAATACGGAAACGGATCGCTGTAGCGCGCCGTCACGCTGTTGTCGTAATAATAATACGGATGATAATGCCGCCGCGACAGCAGGCAGAGTGGCAGCACCCGGCAGAAGCACGCCAGATTGTGCAGGTTGATCTCCTCAGCGGTGCCCAGCGCGTCAAAGGCAATGATCTGCGTCACCTCGGCGCGGCTGTCGCCGCTGCAATAACGGCGCAGCAATTCTTCGTTGAGAAACGACGCCATCGGCGGCACCGTCAGCTCCAGCCGCGCATCGTCCCGCGCCAGCTCCTCGGCCAGCACCAGCCGCAGCAGTGCACGTACCGTCATCGCCCCTGAAAAAATCGAGCGCCCGCCGGCAAAGGCCTCAAGACCCATCAGCAGACGGCTTTCTTCAAACATCGGCACCGAAAAATCCATCTCTGCCATATCGGCGAACAAGCGGCTCACCATCTCCCGCGAACGGCGAATGCCCTCTTTTTCAAACTGCGCGTCGTAATACGCCCGCAGCTGCTGCGCCTCCCCCGGCGTCAGCCGCAGATGATAGGCCACCGCCGCCAGCGCATCGTAAGGCAGCACCCGCTGGCCAGTCAGCACCTTCGACAAAGTCGACCGCTCCACGCCAACTGCCCGCGCCAGCGCCGAAATCGTCACCTGCTTGGTCTGCAACAATTCCCGCAGATATTCACTAAAGAGCAGCATCTCCTCGCCCCCTTTGTCATAAGATATAAAAAGTATATCATATTTTCTCCGCTATATTGTGGCAAACGCATCCCTCTCTTTAAGCACAGCCGTTGTCACATCCCGCGTAGCAAAAAACGACGGCCCCAAGGACCGTCGCTTTTGTTTGTGTTTAGTTTGCTAGATATCGCTGCAACACGCTGGCTACTTCGGCGCGCGTTGTGGTGCCATGTGGACGCAAGGTGCCATCTTCGTAGCCACCAAGCAGACCGCTGCCGACCATCCACTGCACGGAGTCTTTCGCCCAGTCGCTGACGCTGGCGGCGTCGGTATAGGCGCTGAGGTCTCCGACTGCTGTAACGTCCATCCCTTTATACGCCGCATAGTTGCGCAGGATGGCAGCCATTTGTTCGCGGGTGATGGCAGCGTTTGGCTGGAAGGTGCCGTCGTCAAAGCCGTTGACGACGCCGACGGATGCGGCCCAGTTCACAGCCTGCGCGTACCAGTCGCCGTCGACCACGTCGGTGAAATCACCGGCGCTGGCTTGCGGGCTGCCTTCCAGGCGATGGAGCACAGCCACGAGCATAGCGCGGCTGAGGCTGGTGTTCGGTTCAAAGGTCGTTGCTGAGGTGCCGGTCATCAGCCCCTGGCTGTAGACATAGCACACAGGATCATAGAACCAGTCGCCTGGGTGAACGTCGATAAATGGCAGCGTCACAAGGTCTTTTTTAAACGTCGCCTTTACCGTCACCTTCGACGCTGGCATTTTGAACGTGTACGTGCCGTCGCCATTATTGGTGAGTGCCACGTCATTGCCGTTCCTATCCGTAACGGTCAGCGCGGCAAGTTCGTACCCTTCGTCCGGTGTCACCGTCAAAGTCACAATGCGCCCCTTGCTCGCCCATTTTGGCGATGCCGTCACCGTGCCATGCGTCGACTCCATGACGTCGATCATATAACTGCTGCTGCCAGAAGAGATAGCCGTCCAGTGCGCATACAGCGTGGTGTTTTTGTCGTACACTGTCTCTGCGGTGACCGCCGTGCCGCCGCTTTGCTTCGTGAACCAGCCATCGAAGGTGTATCCGCCGCGCGTTGATGTTGGCAGAGCGCTCAGTTTGCCTGCCGTGTCGGTGTACATGTTTGTTGTGTCACACTGTCCGCCATTGGCATCAAAGGTGATTTCATACCCGATGACAGCGCCGCAAACGCTGCACTTATCCCCCGGATTGCCCGTGTGCGCTGCGTAGTCTGGCATTTCCGACGGCATCAGCGGACAATCACCCGCTGTGCAGGCGTGCCAATGACGCAGCGGGTCTGTGGTCCATTTACCGGTGTCATACACATGCTCATGCGCCGTTGGCTTAAAGGTAATAACAACATCAATTCGATCTGACCGATTTGGATCAGCCTTAATAGAAATAGTGTCCACCGTTCCAGATGTAAAGCCAGGCGTATGAGCAACCTCTATATCATTCGTAAAAGAGTAGTAGTCATCGGCTACAAGAGGAACAACCGCTGTGTAGACTTCGTTTTGTATAAAGTCATCATCTTCATGCACCAGTTTCCAGTTGCTGTCGTGCCACTCTACGGTCGCTGTACTGTTGCCTAAACCAACAGCCATCGCTCCATGGTAATTGGCATTTTCAGGTACGTCCACATACATTTTAGGCTCTTCGCCATAAACCGGCGCCTTCAGATTGGAAATCGTGACTTCGCTGATTGGCGTTCCGTACACGGTAAAGAAATACGTTGCTTCGGCTTTGGCGAAGGTGGCGTCGCCAGCTTTCGTGGCGGTAATGGTGACCTCGCCCACACCTTCGATGGTGACCGTTCCATTCTGGTCAACGCTGGCGATGGCCGAATCGCTCGTTTCCCAGGTTACTGCGCCGGTGGACTGACCGCCTTCAGTTGCCAGCTTAAATGATCCCTTGGTTTCATAAATCGAATCGCTTGGTTGACCAGTGATGACAAATCCCGTCTGTGTTTGCTTTGTTTCCCTTGTCAACGTAGGCGCAGGCTCCTGCTTGTTAGCCGTCAACACCGGTAGATAACCTGTATCAGCAGAAACATTTTCGGCTTTTTCCCATATCTCTGTAGAAAAGCCGGAAAGATTGGTCGCCCAAGTGCTATCTTCGGTCATCTCGTTGGCGATCCTGCCTGTGCCATAGCCCTCCGCGCCGCAGTCAGACCAATAGTAGCAGTCAGTGACCGAAGAACCGGTGTCGGCGCTTCCAACAATCGCACCAATCGTGTCGTTGTCGTTCTTCTTGACCATCTCTCCGGCATTATAGCTTGTCTTAATGGATGATGAATCTTCTGCCCATCCGATCAAGCCGCCGATGTAGCTATAAGAGGACGACGCAGCATTGGATATTGTGCCAACATTGTAGCTGTTTTGCAGGGTTAGTGCACTCGAATCGCCAACCAAACCGCCAACAAAAGCGTTGTTTTTTGCGCTGGTTACCGTGCAAACGCCAGCATTATAACATTCCTCAAGCGTACCATCGTTTGTAATTCGCCCAATAAGCCCGCCAACAGTGGCGCTATTTGAATAGCTACTTGAAGCGCTGCCTGATATATCACCGGTATTGCTACATTGTTTTACCGATAGATCCTTCGTTTCCATACATCCTAAAATGCCGCCGGTATATGTTAGTGTTGGATATTGTCCGACGCTGGAATTGGTCACAGTTCCGCTGTTGTGACAGCTTGTAATCGTGGTGCTCTGATTACTATACCCCACAATACCGCCTATGTTTGCAGAATTTTCGCTAGTAAGCGCAGCGAAGTTTGTACAACCAGTGATTGCTGCACTTACCGCGCCATTTATTCGCCCAACAATGCCGCCGAGATTGGTCGCAAAACTGAATGGTGTGATTGCACCACTATTGACACAATTCTCCACCTTTAAGGTTCCCTTGATCTCGCTGTATCCTATAATGCCGCCGACCACCGTGCAGGAGCCTGGCTGAAGCTCAGCCCCATTGATGCAGTATGTTATAGTTACATTCTCGGCAGATGCGCTGTTCATATACCCAACAATACCGCCCATGTAAGTGCCACTGCCCAAAATTTTACCAGTGGCCTGACAATTCTCTATGGTAACCTTAGAATAAGTTTTGCCAACAACACCCCCAATATTATTATCTTTTTTTGAATCGACAGCGCTTGCATCAATCGTCCCATCAAATGAACAATTTGTAATCGTCGTGGTTCCACAGGCATAGCCAACAATGCCGCCAACCTTTATATTCGAACCACTAGCAGCAGAAATATACCCTTTGCTAATCTTGATATCCCTAATAGTGGCAGAATTGACGAGTGCAAATAAACCATTGTATCCACTTGCATCGAGGATGGTCATCCCAGTGATGGTCGTTCCGTTCTCAGAATTTCCATCAAAAGTGCCTTTGAAATACTCATCAGCGTTACTGGAGTTTCCAATCGGCGTCCAGGTATGTGCTGAAAGATTAAACGTTCCATTGTCCGCCAGCTTAATGGTTTTGCCTGCAAAGTTATCTTTTGCATGCCCATTTAAGCCATTGACAATCACGGCCAGACCAGCCAGGTCTGCAGCATCATTCAGTGTAAATTCAATGGCATTTGGATTGTCATCGTACCATGTCGTTCTGTAATTACCTGAGTCCGTCCACGTTCCGTTCTTCACCGTAGGATTTTCAGGTGCAGATGGCGGCGTCCATGGTTCTATAGTCGGATCCCCCGCCCATGCGCTCACCGGCAGCAAGCTGATAAGCAGCGCTAGAACGCAGAGCAAGCTGCACGCTTTTCGTTGTAAATGTTTCACCATTGTTTCCTCCTTTTATGTCATCGTGTGTCGTCGTTGCCTTTCGCCGTCGGTCAGGGGCTGCCTCCTTTCTCTGGCGCAGCAGCGGGTGCGCGCGGCAGGCGGCGCTGTGGCGCAGCGGGTCCCGGCGGAGCGCCCTGGGATGGATGGCCGCAGGTGCCGAGCAGGCCCTGGGGCTGCCGGCGATAGTGGCGGCAGCTGCTGCAGTCGCGGCAGCCGCTGTCGTCAAGGACGGCGTGGGCGCAGGCGTCCTCCAGGCAGAGCAGCACGCGCCGCCCAGCCGGCGTGTGGCACGGGTGGGCGATGAGGTCCGGGTAGCACGGCAGCCAGCAGCGGCTGCGGGCGTCCCAGCGCTCGCCAATGAGCAGACGCGCCCCTTCCACGTTCTGCCGCCGATAGCGTGTCAGCATGGTGGGCACCTCCTCTCCAGCGCACACAAAAAGGGCGCGGCACGCCCGTGGAACATGTCCACGGACGCACCGCGCCCTGATAGGGAATAAAATGGCGCAGCAAACAGAGCCAGCGCTATGCTATGCTGTCTGTCTGTCTGTCTGTCTGTCTGTCTGTCTGTCTGTCTGTCGAATTATGGCACGGCCTCGCCCACTGTCAAGGCCGCAGAAGGAATGCATGGTCATGGCTGAGCCGCCTCCTTTGGCAAGAATGATTATTCTTCATTATACCAAAGAAAAAAGCACCTGGGTATCATACTTTTTGGGGCCAAAAAGTATGAGTGCCCCGCAAAGCCGCAACCAGAGCGGCTTTGCGCGGACGGCTGCCGGCAAAATTTTTTCAAATTTTTTTGCAAAATCTCTGCCGCGCCTGTTTCACCGCATAAAAAATCCCCGCTGGCGCCGCAGCCAGCGGGGAAAACGATCAAGCACCGAGCGCCAGGAAGCGCTGCAGGTTGGCGTCGGCCTGAGCCTGCACCACCTCGGCACTGCTGCCGCGCAGGGCGGCGATGTCCTCGGCGATGCGATCAAGGGCCTGGAGATAGTCGACGTGGTCCTCGCCTGTGGCCCAACGCACGGCGTCGATGCCGTCGGTTTCAATGAGCAGACGGTCGGCAGGTGTGTGTGCCGCCACAGCGGCCACGGCCGGGTCGAGGCTTGGAAACGGGCCCACGCTCATGTAGCAGCCCAGGGCCAGGTAGTCGTCGAGGTAATCGCGGCAGGAATACCAGTGCACGTGGTAGGTATTGGGATAGTGGCGGATCATCGTCAGCACTTCTCCCTCCATGCCTTTGGTGTGGAGCACGACAGGCCGCTGCCGCGCGCAGGCAAAAGCAAGCTGACGCTCAAAGAGCTGCCGCTGCAGGGCCGGGTCGCTGCTGCACCAGACATTGTCGAGGCCGATTTCGCCGATGACGGCGGCATCTTCCAGCCAGGGCAGCATGGTGGTCCAACTGTCGTCAGTGACGTACCAGGGATGGATGCCGCAGGAGCGGTGCACATAGGCGTGGCGCGCGGCGAGGGCCGCTGCCTGCTGACACTCCTCGGGCGTGGCGCAGCTGAAGACGGTGCGCACCGGCACCGCTGCCAGCAGCTGTTCGGCAAAAGTCGAAAGATGGCTGTGGGCGTCACTGCGCATGGCTGTTGGCCTCCCGCAGCAGTTTGTAGATGTCGGTGCGGAGCGCGCCCTGGGCGTAGAGCCATTCGCGGCTGCGCGGCTGTTCTGTGAGCACGATTTCCTGCTTGATGGACGCCGGCCGGCCGTTTAAGATGAGGATTTTGTCGGACAGATAGATGGCTTCGTCGATGTCGTGGGTCACGAGCAGGATGGTTTTGCCGAGCTGGCTGCGCATGGTGGCGAGCCAATCCTGCATGTCGCTGCGGGTGATGACGTCGAGGGCGCCGAAGGGCTCGTCGAGGAGCAGGATGTCGGCATGGCAGAGGGCCGTGCGCAGAAACGCAGCGCGCTGGCGCATGCCGCCGGAAAGCTCGTCCGGATAGGCCTGTTCATAGCCCTGGAGGCCAAAGACCGGAAACAGCACCTGGGCCTTTTCGCGGGCCTGGGCTTTCTGCTTGTGGATGGTGCCGTAGAGGCAAACATTGTCCATGATGGTTTTCCAGGGCAGGAGCAGGTCTTCCTGGGGCATGTAGGCGAAGTGTTCGCCAGGCTGGCGCAGCGGCTGACCGTCGACAGTGATGGTGCCGCTCTGCGACGTGACAACACCGGCGAGGATGTTGAGGATGGTGCTTTTGCCGCAGCCGCTGGGGCCGAGTATGCTGACAAAGGCGCCTTCCTCAACGTCGAAGGACACGTCGGACAAGATCGGCTGGCCGTCGTAGGCGGCAGACAGCCCTTCGATGTGTAGTTTCATGGTCTCACCTGATCTCTGTGTTATTGCTCGATGAACTGGTTGGTGTACTGGTCGCTGGCTGGGATGGCTTCGTCGATGAGGCCGTATTCAGCCATGAATTCGGTGTAGCCGTCCCAGACGCTGTCTTTCATAACGCCCCAGGATGGTGCATCCTTGGCGTATTCCTGGGAGAGGTATTCCTGGCTCTTCTTCAGGAAGTCGAGGTCATATTCCGGTACATAGGTGGAAAGAATTTCAGCGGATTCATCTGGGTTGTCGATGGCGTATTCATAGCCTTTCTTGACCGCGTTGATGAAGGCCTGCACGGTTTCTGGATCGTTGTTGATCATGTCTTCGTTGGTGATGATAAGCGGGGTGTAGTAGTCGAGGCGTGAATCGAGGGAATTGAGCGGCATGTAGTTGAACTCCATGCCTTCCATTTCGGCCTGAGTGAGGGCCCAGCCTTTGAATTCCCAGATGAGGTCGATGCCGTGGTTGAGCTGAGACACGCCGCTGCCATCAGCACCAACGATGGTGAGGGTGGATGGATCGGCACCGGCTGCTTTCATGACAGCCTGGATGACAGCTTCTTCACTAGGGGACTGCCAGCCGGCGTAGGTTTTGCCTTCAAAATCGGCTGGTGATTCGATGCCGGAATCTTTGAGGGAAGCAAAGCCAGAGGTGTTGTGCTGGATGATGGTGGCAATGGCCTTGATTGGCATGGGTTCTTCGGCAGCACGGGCGTAGGTCACATCTTCCTGGTAGCTGACGCCGAAGTCGCCTTTGCCGGCAGCGACGAGGGCTGCGGAAGTGTTGTTGTCGCCTGGTTCGATGATGTTGACTTTGAGGCCTTCATCTTCGAAGTAGCCTTTTTCCTGGGCGACATAGATGCCGGTGTGGTTGGTGTTTGGCACGTAGTCCAACACGAGGGTGACTTCTTTGAGGTTGCTGTTTTCATCGGAAGCGCTGCTGGTGTCGCCGCCGCTTTGGCAGCCGGTGATGCCGAGCACGAGGGCACCGATGAGGGCGATGGATAATAATTTTTTCATGGGTTTCTCTCCTTTTTTAGGGTTCTTTTAGACTTTGCGTTTGCCATGAGGGCAGATCCAATGTTTGGCGAGGCTGACACAGCCGTTCAACAGCAGGCTGATGACAACGACGATGACCACGGTGGCAAAAACTTTGTCGAGCATGTAGCCGTTTTTGACGCGCAGCATGTAGTAGCCGAGCCCGGCCGACGAGGAAATCCACTCGCCGACGATGGCCCCGCCGACACAGTAAGTGGCGGCCACCTTGAGCCCGGAAAACAGGCTTGGCGCCGCAGACGGAATCTTGACCATGGTGTAGATCTGCCAGGTGGAAGCCTGAAAGCTTTTGAGCAGGTTGATCTGCTTGGGGCTGACTTGCGCCAGGCCGTCGGCGAAGGAAATGGTGATCGGGAAATAGCACATAAAAATAACGATCAGCACTTTTGGCGCCATGCCAAAGCCCAGCCATATGCTGAACAGTGGCGCCAGCACCATGACCGGCACCGTCTGGGTCACGACCAAATGCGGATAGACGCTGTGGCGAAAGGTGCGCGAGCGGTCCATGAGGATGGCTGTGAGCATCCCCAGCGCCAGCGCGATCAAAAGCCCGAGCACCGCTTCTTCGAGGGTGACGATGGTGTGCATGAGCAGCTCCGAACGATTGGCCGCCATGGCGCTGACGATCTTCGACGGCGCCGGCAGCAGGTAGAGCGGCACATCAAAGATGCGCACGCAGGCTTCCCAGAGCGCGATGACGATCACCGCCACGGCAACAGGTGTCCCCCATTCTCTTTTTTTCACGTGATTGCACCTCCTTTTATGCAAAAAAAGCCGCCTCATATTTGCTATATGACGCGGCATGTGTGACAAATATGATTCCTACAACGGCATTATCCGACAGGTTCAATGGGTCGAAGCGCCGAGCGCCTCCTCTCAGGTCATAATGGCCTCCCCTATGGATGGTTCCAATTCAGTATAGCGCGACCACCAGCCGCCGTCAACACCTGGCAGCGCACGGCACAAAAAAACACCGCGCCCAAGAGGACACGGTGGGTACGAGCATCAGAGACGGCCGCTGAGCTTCCAGAGCAGAAGCAGCACGAGGGCGATGATGAACATGTACAGCGATGGCGCTGTGAGGACGACGGGCACGCTGGCAAAGACGCCGACGAGCAGCGCGATGAAGCCGACGATGAAGAGAAAGCCAACGAGCTGGGTGCGGCGGCGCGCTTTCTGCGGGTCGTTGTACTCGGCTTTTTTGTCGCCCATGACAAAGAAACGGGTGCCGGCGAGAACAGCGATGAAGCAGACGATGTGGCCAAGATTGAGGGACGAGGTCACGCTCATGACGGCAGTACCGGCGATTAGGCCGCGGATGATGTCGTAGGCGCTGATGACGAGCAGCACGATGGCACAGATGGCGATGCCTGCCATGAGGGCGCCAATGTGGCGCTGCTGGCGCACTTCTTCGCCAATTTCAGCAATGGCGCGCTGAGCGAAGGTGTCGGCGTCGCCAATGACGGCACCGACGCTTCGGCCCTGCTGCACATTTTCAAGCAGCTGCTCAAGGATGTTGAGCTGAATGAGCAGCGATTGTTCCGGCATCAGGCTGGCCTGGTCGACGCGACGCAGCACCTCGCGCACGAGGGCGCGCTCGTCGTTGTCCAGGCGGGCATAGAGCGCTTTCGCCTGTTCGGAGCTTTCGATCTCTAATTTTGCAGACATGGTGGTTCACCTCTCTTCTGCTCAGCCGATGCCGCCGAAGACAACACCGAGAATGATGACAATAATGGTGACGCCGCAGTAAATGTACTTGCCGACGCCTTCAATGAAGCTGCCCCACTTCCAGCTGCTGCCAGTCTCGATCTGCTTGGCAGCGAAGCCTTTGCCGCAGACCCAGAAGAACATGATCCCAGCCAACAGGGCGCCAACAGGCATGATGTAGATGGTGAAAATATCCATCCAGGCGCTGACGGTGTCGCCATTTTCCAGGAAAATCCCCACGAGCAAGCCAAGACCGAAAACAACCAGACAAGACGCCACACGGCTGAGGCCGAATTGTTCCTGCAGGGCTTCGATTGGCGTTTCATAGAGGTTGACCAGCGAGGTGATGCCGGCGAAAAAGACCGCCAGGAAGAACACGATGGCCAAGAGCTGAGCATATGGCAGCTGAGCGAAAATCGATGGCAGCACGATGAAGATGAGCGGCGGGCCGCTTTGTGGATCGACACCGAAGGCGAACACCGCCGGCAAAATGGTCATGGCAACGAGAATGGATGCAACCAATTCGAAGAACGAAACCATGAAGCCTGAAAAAATAATGTCGGTGTCATTTTTAAGATAACTGCCATAGACGATGGTGCCGCAGCCAGCCAGCGACAAGGAGAAAAACGCTTGTCCGAGCGCATACATCCAGGTTTTTGGGTTGGCGAGCGCCGACCAGTCAGGGTTGAAAAGAAACGCGTAGCCTGCTTCGGAGCCAGGAATGGTGGACACGAAGATGGCAAGCGCAATAAACAGGAAAAAGAACAGCGGCATGACGATTTTATTGGCACGTTCGATGCCTGAGGAAATGCCGGCGTTCATGACGATGAACGTAATCACAATGGCGAGCACGTGCCAGCCGATGCTGCCGAAGTTGCCGGCGATTTCGCCGAAGTAGGCGGCCGAATCGCTGTTGAACATGGTGCCGGAAAGGGCGCCGAACAGGAAGCGCAGAATCCAGCCAACGATAACGGTGTAGCCGATGGCGACGCCGGTGGAGCCGATGAGCGGCAAGAGCCCGAAGATGGCCCCTACTTTACTGCCGCGACGTTCGGTGGCTTTACGAAAGGCGCCGACCGGACCGGTGCGCATGGCACGGCCGAAGGCCATTTCGCCCATGACGCCGCAGAAACCCAAAGCAATGACAAAAATCAGAAACGGTACAAGAAAGGCGAAGCCGCCATATTGACCGACGCGATAAGGAAACAGCCAGATGCAGCCCATGCCGACAGCAGAACCGATGCAGGACATGATGAAACCGAAACGGCTGCGAAAGGTATCACGCGAATGCGCGTTTTTTGCCAAGATGAATCACCTCTTTATATTTTTTCACAGCGGCGGCATCAGCCGATGCCGCCGAAAACAATACCAAGAATGAGAACGATGAAGGTGACGCCGCAGTAAATGTATTTGCCGACGCCTTCAATGAAATGGCCCCACTGATGGGCACAGCCGGTGTTGATTTCCTTGGCTGCGAAACCTTTGCCGCAGACCCAGAAGAACATGACCGCTGCCAAAAGCGCTGCAAACGGCGTGATGTAGATGGTGAACAGATCCATCCAGTTGCCGACAACGTTGGCATCTTCGAGGAAGATCCCCACAAGGAAGCTGAGCGTCAGCACGAGCGCGCAGGCTTTGCGGCGCTGCATGCCAAAGTGTTTTTGCAGGGCTTCGATGGGGCTTTCGTAGAGATTGACCAGCGAAGTGATGCCAGCGAAAAAGACCGCCAGGAAGAACACCACAGCCAGGATTTGGCCACCAGGGATCTGTGCAAAAATCGATGGCAGCACGATGAAGATGAGCGGCGGGCCGCTCTGTGGATCGGCGCCAAAAGCGAACACCGCTGGCAGAATGGTAAGCGCCACAAGAATGGACGCAATGAGTTCAAAGACAGAAACCATGACGCCGGAAAAAACGATATCGACGTCTTTTTTCAGGTAGCTACCATAGACAATGGTGCCACAGCCAACGAGCGACAGCGAGAAAAACGCCTGCCCGAGGGCATACATCCAGGTTTTTGGATTGGCGAGCGCCGACCAGTCGGGATTGAACAGGAACGCGTACCCCTTCTCCGCCCCTGGAATCGTCGATACGAAGATGGCCAAGCCGATAAACATCAAAAAGAACAGCGGCATGACGATTTTGTTGGCACGTTCAACGCCCGACGAAATGCCAGCGTTCATGACAACAAAGGTGATGAGCACAACGAGCACATGCCAGCCGATGCTGCCAAAGTTGCCAGAGATTTCACCGAAATACGCTGCTGAGTCGCCATTGAAGATGGCCCCGCTGAGGGAGCCGAACAGGAACCGCAGAATCCAGCCGCAGATGACGGTGTAGCCAACAGTGACACCGATGGAACCAATGAGCGAGATCATGCCGAGGGCGCCGCCAAAACGTTTGCCGCGGCGCGCCATCGCTTTCTGGAAGGCACCAACAGGACCGGTGCCCATGGCGCGGCCGAATGCCATTTCCCCGATGACACCACAAAAGCCGAGCCCAATGACGAAAATCAGAAACGGTACTAAAAATGCGAAGCCTCCGTATTGACCGACACGGTATGGAAACAGCCAGATGCAGCCCATGCCGACGGCAGAACCGATGCATGACAGAATAAATCCAAAGCGGCTCTGAAAGACGTCACGTGAATCATTAGATGGTTTGGACAAAATTTTTCCCCCTCGTCCTAATATTCTAAATGAAGACATGTATAAGAGAATTGCATACCTGCTATTTTATAACAGCCATATTGAAAGAGTGAGTCTCTCACAAACAGTGAAAGGCTCACTCTCATCAACTATGAAATTATTTGCCGGAGGCAGCGTCTGCCTCGGCGATGGCTTCGGTGCGCAGATGATAGATCATCGTTGGCACGTCAATATCCATTGGGCACTGTTCCACGCAGCGTCCGCAGCGCAGGCAGTTGTAAACGATTGGTGCGGCTTCTTTGGTGTCATCGACGAAAGCGGTCCAGATGGCACCGATGCCGTTCATATAGGTTTTGCCAAAGTGACCGGCAACCAGTGAGAAAACTGGGCATTCATACATGCAGCCGCCGCAGCGCAGGCAAAGCGCAGCGTCATGGCAGACTGGATCATCGATCATCTTGCTGCGGCCATTGTCCACGAAAATGACGTGGAAATCATGTGGCCCGTGGGCACCATAGGTGGTGACTTTCTCGATATCACCGGTCTTGGATGGGCCGCTGATGATGTTGACGTAACCAGGCGCTGTATACTGACCGTAGCGCCAGTTGACCTCTGCCACCTTCATGGAATCAAGGAAGGTTGGCACGATCTTTTCAATGCCGACAACGGCGATGTGTACTGGTGGCGCACCGGTAACGAGACGCACGTTGCCTTCGTTTTCGATGATGGTGATTTGGCCAGTGTCAGCAGCGACGACATTGGCACCACTGATGCCGATGTCAGCGGTGAAATATTTTTCACGCAGGAATTCACGCACGGCCATAACTTCTTCGGCGATGTCTGGTTTGATTTCACGGCCGAAAAAGTCGGAGAACACTTCTGCAACCTGTTCGCGTGGAACATGGATGGATGGTGACAGAATATGCATTGGACGGCCATCCATGAGCTGCAGAATAAACTCACCAAGGTCGGTTTCCCAAACTTCGTGGCCGCAGTCAGCCAAGCGCTGACGCAGATGCAGTTCTTCGCCCAACATGGACTTGCCTTTGACGATGGTCTTATTGCCGCCAGCAATGTCGTTGATAATGTCAACGACTTCCTGGGCATCTTTTGCAAAGTAGGCATGGCCATGATTGCGTTCGATGGATTCAGAAGCCTGCGCCATCAGTTCGCGCCAGTTTTTCTGAGCTTCACGCTTGATGCCCTGCACTTCTTTGGCGAGTGCTGGCGTATGCGGATAACGTTCCAAGGCTTCTGCGAGGTTTTTGCGATAGGACGCAATGGCACGTGTGATGGCAGTGCGGATGCGTTCGTCTTCGCTGGCCTCGTTGATGTCTTTGGCATATGTGTTGATGTTTTGTTTGATCGTGCTCATAGCTTATACCCCTTTGCCAGAAATTCGACGAAATCCATGATCTCCATATGGTTCGCGGTCTTGCAGTCCTTCAGCGCAGAGAGGCAGTATGGGCAGCTCAACAGTGCGATCTGAGCGCCGGTGTCTGCCAATTCGTTGGCACGCTTCTGGGACAGCTTGTGGGACAGTTCTGCATAGGTGGTCTTGATTGGGCCGCCGCAGCAGGTGCTCCATTTGCCGGTGCGGAATGGTTCTTTGTAGCGCACATTCATAGCATCAAGCACTTCGCGGAATTCGTCGACCACGTCCATTTCACGCGCCATGCGGCAGGAATCGTGCAGGGTGACAAGGCCGCGGTAGAAGTTCTTTGGCAGCATGTGGCGTTTTTCATGCACCATTTGAATGAAGGTTTTGACTTCCACCTTTGGGAAATCGCCGTACTGTGGGTAGATCAGCGCAAACATTTCAGCTGCATGCGGTGACATGCAGACAACAGTTTTGGCGCCGCTCTGGTTTAAGAAGGTGGCCACACGCTTGGCGTAAACGCCAAGGGCTTCTTCAAAGCCAAGCTCATGCAGCAGCGCACCGCTGTAAATTTCATTTTCGCCGTCATAACAGATGTCATAGCCAAGGGCTTTCAGAATCTGCGCAGCTTTTTTGTTGATGGAAAAGAAACGTTCCTTGTCCTGGGCAAAGACGGACGCAAAAATCTTTTCCGGTGCCATGCCGCTCTTATGCACGAGGTCACGCATGGACATCATCCAGCCGAACGCTGGATTGCCAGGATCAACAATGTCCATGACTGTGAGCAGCGAGTCCATAAATGGCAGGAGCTGATATTCTCCCCCGGTATAGAACAGGATGTCGCCTTTTTTAGGCAGGTTGAGATCCTTCGCCCATTCAGCGTTTTCCTTGGCGCTGACAGCGAGAGGATTGTCGTATTGCAAGATATTGTCCCTGATCAGGGTCAATGTTTCAGGTAATTGTTTTCCACCCATTATGATTCTCCTCATCCCTCTAAAATATGATTTGATAACCTCTTTATATTAGCATGTCTCCCCGCCCTTGTAAACAAGGCGCAGGGCCTGCGCATGCATTTCCTTTACGGCTGCTGCTCCTCTTTGGAACGATCGTGGCAAAGCACGAGCACACCGTCACCATGGGCAATGTTGATGGTGGCCACTTCAGCGTCGGTAAAGACATTGCTGATCAGGCGCGTGATGCCGAAAGGCACACTGAAATCCTTGAGCGGATAATACAGGCCATCAATTGACAGGCACATGCCGTCATCAGAAAACGGCACAATGCCGATATAGCCTGGCGTATGGTCGAGCAGATGCTCACCCGGACCAACATAACGCATGCGGTTGATGTCGTCCCAATAAACGATGGAGCGTCCCTGTCGGCCAGAGCCGACTAAAAGCATCATGTTGGCCAGTTCGTGATCCATGCGTCCGCCCAAAGCACCGATAACGATGATTTCTTCCGCCCCTTCTGCAAAAAGCTTCTGTACCGCCAGCGCGGTGTCGCTGTCGTCTTTTTCTGCAGGATAGACCACTTCCGGCACACCTGCCTCATGAAGCCAGGTGCGTGTCTGCGGTGAAAGCGAATCCATATCGCCAATGAGCGCATCGGGCAGCACACCAGCTGCGCGGCAGAGATCAGCACCGGCATCGGCACAGAGGCAAGGCACACTTGGAAATTGAGCCCGCAGATCGCTGAGCAGCGTTGGCTCCGGTGCGATGCCGCCGGTGACGAGGATGGCATGGCGAGCGTGTTTGTCCAGGAGCCCTGGTGCGTAATGCTTCATCCCACTCTCACCAGCTTGACGTCGTAATTGCTGTCGCCATAGTCAACAATCATGCCATGCATTGGACTGTGGCATTCTTCGGTATCATAAATCAGTGTGCGCTTATAGCCAGCGTGGTCCATTGTATCTGGGAAGCGAATATAGACCACATCGTGTTCTGTCAGCGGCAGCAGCGTCAGATCGATGTGACGCTTTTCACCTGGCAGAAAGTTTTCAAAGACGATGGCATCTGGTGCTGCTTCAGTGCCAAGATAAATGTTCAAGGTTTCATTGGTGCAGTTTTCAAGCTCTAAATGGTAAGCACTGGCGAGCTTTTTCACCGCCACGGCTGCACCTGCTGCACCAGCAGCCAGAGCTGCAACAGCAGCGATGGTTTTCAGTTTTGACACAGGAATCATCCTTTCATATCTCCACGGAAACTTTTCATTGTGTCCGTTGTTTGCTATACTAGCTATGCACTATTATAACAAATTCAGGGGGAATTGCCATATGGTTCTTTTGGAGGCGCGACATCTGCGCTGCAGCTTCGGCGAGCGTGTATTGTTTGAGGATCTGGGATTGTCGGTGAATGAAGGCGACAAAATTGGGCTCATCGGCACCAATGGCGTTGGCAAGTCAACGCTTTTGGCACAATTGGCAGGTGTCGATCTGGACCCACGTTCTGAGATGCTGACCTCTAATCAGCTGGTCATGGAATACCTGCCACAAAACCAGCCGATGGATGAAAACAACACCGTGCTGGAACAAATCTTTCAGGGCACCTCACCACTACTCGCCGTAGTGCGCCGCTACGAAGATGCGCTGGCAGCCGTAACGGCGCGTCCAGATGATGCCGACGCCACCCGCGCCCTTTTGGAAGCGCAGGACGCCATGGACCGCGAGGACGCCTGGCAGCTGGAAAGCAACGCCAAAAGCATCCTGCATCGCCTGGGCATTGATGATGTGAGCCAGAAAATCGCCACCCTTTCCGGCGGACTGCGCAAGCGTGTAGCGCTGGCGGCGGCTCTGATTCGTCCTGCCAATCTGCTCCTGCTCGACGAACCAACGAACCATCTTGATTATGAAACCATCCGCTGGCTGGAAAAAGAGCTCCACGACCGCCAATGCTCGTTCATCATCGTCACCCACGACCGATATTTTCTCGATCGCACCACCAACGTCATTCTCGAACTGGACGGCGGCAAACTCCATCGCACGGTTGGCAACTATTCCACCTTCCTTGAAGAAAAGGCACAGCGTGAAGCCGACGAAGCGCGCCGCGCTGACAAGCTGCGCCGGCTCTATAAGCAGGAGCTGGCCTGGATGCGTAAAGGCGTTGAAGCCCGCCGTACCAAACAGAAGGCGCGCAAAGAGCGCTTCTATGAAATCGAAGGGCAGCTCACCCACGAGCATGAAGACACGCTGATGATGGATTTTGTCAACGCCCGTCTCGGAAAGAAAATCATCGAATGCGAACACCTCAGCAAAAGCTACGGCGACAAACCGATTTTTCGCGATTTCAGCCACGCCTTTGTGAAAACTGAGCGCATCGGCATTGTCGGGCCCAACGGCATCGGCAAAACAACCCTGCTCGATGTGCTGGCTGGCTTGACGCCGCCAGACAGCGGCCGTTTGGACGTTGGTGAAACGGTGAAGATCGGCTATTACAAACAGCAAAACCAGGATCTGCCGCTGGATCAGAAAGTGCTCGATTTTGTCCGCGACCATGGCGAATACATTCACCGCGCCGATGGCTCCCATCTCTCGGCCAGCCAGATGCTCGAAGCGTTCCGCTTCCGTCCGGATCAAATCCACGGGCCGATTCGCCAGCTTTCCGGCGGGGAATGCCGCCGTCTCTATCTGCTGTCGATTCTCATGGAACAGAACAACGTGCTCTTTCTCGATGAACCGACCAACGATCTCGACATCGGCACTTTGCAAGTGTTGGAAGATTATCTGGAACATTTTCCAGGGCCAATCGTCGCTGTCAGCCATGACCGCTATTTTCTCGACCGCATCTGCACCAGCATTCTGGCGTATGAACCGGATGGCGCCCTGAAGCTCTACGCTGGCGATTTTTCCAGCTATCTTGAGAAGCGGCCAGAGCCGGTCAGCGAAAAAACCGAGCCAGTCAAAAAAGAAAAAGCCAGCCGCCCAAAGCAGCCAGCCAAGCTCAAATTTTCGTTCAAAGAACAGCGTGAATACGACACCATTGAAGACGACATTGCCATGCTCGAAGAAACCATTTCACGTCTGGAAAAAGAAATGGCGGCCAACGCGACCCAGTACAGCAAACTCTTGGCACTGACCGAGGAACGCGATGCCGCCGCTGCCCAGCTCGAAGCGAAAATGGACCGCTGGGCCGAATTGGAAGAAAAACACGAACGCATTTTACAACAATGAGGTGAATCCCATGGCAGAGAAACCAAAAATCCACACAACTTATCACTTTATTGATTTATACGACGACTGGTCCGACTACGACTTCGCCGAAAAAGAAAACGGCATGGACCAGACCGACAAATACAATTTTGCTACCGGCAACTGGGACTATGATTTTACCGCATTAGAAAACCGCACCTATGAAGTGCTGCATGCACTGACAACGCTCAGCGACGAAGAAATTGCAGCCATCATGGTGCGGCATGAAAAACGGGTCAATCCGTGAAATACACGGCACGCAGGCCCATCGAATAATATATAGGAATGAACTGTGTCAGCGGCATCCAACGATCGCCGTTGATGGAATCAACGAGATGCACTTTGAAGCCGCTGATGCCATCAATAACAACGGCATGCAGGTTGTTATAAGGATGATAGGAGCGCCCATTCACCTGCCAGACGACGGCGTCGTCACGATCGGCCATCTCATCATTAACCGTCATCCAGACAATCACTGGCTTTTTGCTCAAGTGAAGCCGCATCGCAATCTCGCTGACAGACACCAGCTTATGGGTTTTCGCCTCTAGGCTGGTGTTTTGTGTTTGCAAAAAAGCATTGATGCCCGCCGTCAGCGCCTCGGGATAACAATAATAGCCATCGCCAAACGGATCACCAATGTAAGCATCAGCCGGACTGACGCCGCTGCCTATCGCTGCTGTCGGCAGATATTGACCAGCAAAAGTCTCAGCCGTAATCGGCGCGCCGAGCGCATTCAGTGACACAGCGGCTGCCACCGACTCACAGCCGTTTGGCAATGACGGATATTGGCTGCGTCCTGTCACATCCAGCGACACCGGAACAGCCAACGCTGTCACAGCCGCGATGATGAGAGCCACAATGGCAATCTTGAACGCACGCCAAAGAAAACGAATCACAGTGCGCAGCACATCTTTTCACTCCATTCTAAAGTCTATTTATAAAAGCACGCTTATTCTAAATCAACCATCATAACCTGTCAAGCACGCGCCCCGACAGGGATTGTCACTAAACAAAGACCAAATCTTATCTGGTCAAGATGGAACACATCTATTATAATGTTAGGTGCACATTTTACCAATTTGTAGAAAGGACGACAAACGATGGCACAAAACCACTCTGCAACATCACGCCATAGAAAAAAACACCGCGGACACGGTGTACTTCGGCTGATTAAAATTCTTATTGCACTCATTCTGTTGGTGCCGATTTCTGCCATCGCCATCAACCTTTTTATGTATGCCACAACGACCAACAATATGTGGACGCCTAGAGAGCTTTCCGGCACCAATGCCGACTATATCGTCGTGCTTGGTGCTGGCATCGAACCCGACGGCACACCCAGCCCAATTCTCGCGGAACGGCTCGACACCGCCATTGTGCTCTATGAAAATGGCGCCTCAAAGCATATCATTGTGAGCGGCGGTGAAGATGCAGCCCAAAGTGAAGTCTCCGCCATGCGCAACTATCTGCTCGATTCTGGCATACCTTCCCTGGCAATTACAACAGACACCCACGGCGTTGACACCTACGCCAGCGTCAATAATCTGACCACACTGTACGATGCACACAGTGTCATCCTCGTCAGCCAACGCTTTCATTTATACCGTGCCGTCTATATTGCTGAACATCTGAACTTAGCCGCCTATGGTTGTCCTGCATCCCAAGCGGCAATTTCAGATAAGGATCTGCTAGTGCGTGAATTTTTCGCCCGCATTAAAGATTTCACCCAATGCACCATTGGAGAATTGCCAGAACCGCTCGCTAATCTCGCCACGTCTGCTTATAACCACTATATCGCCGGTGTACTATAAAATCAAAAGGCCCCGATGCTCACGGATGAGCATCGGGGCCTTCTCATTAAAACATTTTTCTCCGAAACATAAAAAATACAACCACGGCAGTTGTTAACAACGCTAATAAGGTAATATACCAAAAACCACCTGCGCTGTTTTCCCATGGAAGAGACACATTCATGCCAAAAAAGCTAAATATCATCGTCGGAATGGTCATAATTAACGTTGCAGAAGTTAAGACTTTCATGACAGCATTCAGGTTATTAGAGATAACGGAGCTGTATGCCTCCATAGTAACATCCAAAATGCTGCTGTACACGTTGGCCATTTCGATGGCCTGCTTGTTTTCGACAATGACGTCTTCCAACAGCTCTTCATCTTCTGGATATTTCTTCACAGCATCCAACCGCATCAAGCGGTCAAACACCAAGCCATTGGCGCGCAATGAGTTGCTTAGGTAGACCAGCGATTTATCCAGCGCCAGCAGCTTGAACAGTTCCTCATTTCGCGTCGATTTATGGAGAGCGTCTTCAATACCGCCAATGGAGCGCTCGAGCATGCGCAGATAATGCAGGTAGTAGGTTGCATTGCGATAAAGGATCTGCAAAATGAAACGTGTTTTCTTATAGGTAAAGAATTTTTTGATCTTGCCTCCGCGGAAATCGTCCAACAGCTGCAGCTCGCGCAGGCAAACGGTGATGATGTAGCGTTTATCCGTGTCGCCAAGAATGATTGCCAGCGGAACCGTCCCGTAGCTTTCACGATTTTCTCTGCTGTCTTCTTCATCCTTATAAGGCACGTCAATGATGATCATGGTGTAGTCGTCGTCAGAATCCACACGCGCACGTTCATCTTCGTCGAGTGCAGACACCATGTCCTGCAGATCGATCTCGAAGTGCTGACTGACTTCCTGCACTTCCTCCGCTGTTGGCGCGATCAGGCATACCCAGTTGCCGTCGCAATAGGTATCGATCTTCTCAAAGATCCCGGTTTCTTCAGTTGTTTTGTAAATGGCCTTCACAGTTATCCCTCCTGTGACTCACCATTTTATTTTGTCAAAAAAAAATAGTGAGCCAAATCATCTTTTTGCTTCTCCGTCAATCGCTCGGGGCCTTGTTCCATCTGACTCACTTCCTTTTCATTCGTTATCTGTCATTAAATTATATTTTTCCAACCTCTTCAGTGTAAAGCGTAAATCTCTCGCCGTCAAGAAAAGGTTCTGTAAAAAATAACAAAAAAACTGCCCATCAAATGATGGGCAGCTGATATGCCAAAAATAGGATTTAGGAAAGCACTTCCAAGGTAACGTTGGCAACACCCTTGGAAACAATCCCAAGATCAGAAGCAGCCTGATAGCTCAAGTCAATGACGCGGCCAGCACCGAATGGACCACGGTCATTGATGCGAACAACAACGCTGCGGCCGGTGTCGTTGTCGGTTACGCGAACAACAGTGCCGAATGGCAGATATTTATGGGCTGCGGTATAGTCATACATGTTGAAAATTTCACCGCTGGCAGTGTAATTGCCCTGAGCACCGGAACCATACCAGGTAGCCTGGCCACTTTCATAGTAAGTATAGTTGCCGCCTGCACTGCTGCCACTGTTGCTGCTGCTTGTCCCAGAAAGGATGATGGCCTGGCTGGCGTCGTTGGCAGTCACATAAATGCCGCCGTAACCATTGGCGCTGACAGTAGCGTTAGAGAACAGAGATTGATAAAAATCTACACCAGCGTGCAGAGAGCCGCCAATATTATTGTAAGCATAAGAACCATTGGCAGTGGTCAAAACACCATTGACAGCGTCAACAGAGACTTCCACAGTCTGGCCGCCATAGGTCAGGGCAATCTTCTGGCCGGCAGAGGTATTTTCCCAGCATACATCCACACCCACTGCATTCAATGCACTGCGCAGCGGCAGGTAAGAAGAAGACTGACTCACGCTTGCAGCAGCAGAACCTACATAAGCAGTATCCTGCGCAGATGCTGTCATTGGTACAGCCACGGACCCAACTGCAACGATTGCAGTTGCAGCAATAAACTTACGAATATGAGAATTCAAAGAAAACACTCCTTTAACGTTAGGGACATCGTCCGTCCCTCTTTGTTGAATGGAAAGACATCCTGTCTTTTTCAAATTATCTTTTATTATTATAAAAGACTTTTTTCACAAGGTAAAGTTTTCACCAGTCGCAGCCGTTTATCCTTCTCTTCTCAGTGAATAAACATCTCACGAAGCATTTTTTTATTTTACAAAATACAAATCACAATTTTCATCTATTCTTTCAAATATTTATTCTGAATTCCTTCATTTTTCCTTTTCGGCACAAAAAATAAACACCACTTATCAAAATGATAAGCGGCGTTTATTTTCAACAAATTAGAAACATATCTTGACATATTTTTTACACGCTCTCAAAAAGTTACAATCACGCGAAAAAAGTTACAAGCTTAGTGCTGTGCATATTGCCGCAACACTTCACCAACAACATCAATGATGTCGGACGCAATGGTGGCCATTGGTCCACGCTGTTCTTCCAAAAGCCGACCAGCCAAACCATGGACAAATACACCCATGCAAGCAGCATCGTAAGCCTCCATACCCTGCGCCGCAAAAGCAGCAATCACACCAGTCAGCACATCACCGCTGCCCGCCGTTGCCAACGCTACGCTGTCAAGCGGATTGATGGCATAGCGGCCATCTGGCGCTGCAATGATGGTGTTGTGGCCTTTGAGCACAACAATGCAGTGAAAACGCTCCGCCACACGGCGGGCATACTGCATGCGGTCAGCCTGTATGTCTGCACTGGTAAGTCCCAGCAAGCGTGCCATTTCGCCAGGATGCGGCGTAAGAATACACTTTGCTGCCGTGTTTTTGAGAATGGTGCCATCACCTTCACCGATCATATTCAATGCATCCGCATCAATGACAATGGTGCTTTCTGCCTGACGCAAAAGCGAGTAGATGGTTTGTTTTTTCTCTTCGCTCTTCCCCATGCCTGGGCCAATGATCTGCACATTGGTATGAGACAGCAGCCAATCAAGCGCTGCCGTATTCGGCCAGGCAATCGGCTTCATCATAACTTCCGGTGCTGCTGCAGCCGCTGGCGCAAAAATACCTTTGTCAATCATCGCCGTTACAAGGCCGGCACCACTGCGCATGGCTGACCTTGCCGCAAGCACACAAGCACCGCTCATGCCAACACTGCCAGCAATGATCCCTACATGGCCAAATTTATTTTTGTAGCTGTTGATGGCGCGTTTCGGCAGTTTTTTGCGAAGCATGTCTGTTTCCAATAAGGTGCCAGAAATTTCCGCAGCATCTGCCACTTCTTCCGGAATGCCAATTGGCAGCACGCGCAAGGTGCCGATGTAATCGGCCGCATCGCCTACGAATAAGCCTTGCTTTGGCCAAGCCAAGGTGTAAGTATAGTCTGCGCAAACAGCTCTGCCGCACACTTTTCCGCTGTCACCAGCAAGCCCCGAAGGGATATCTACAGCAATGCGCAGCACATTTTTCTCATTAAGAATGTCAACAACGCTGCTGGTCAATGGCCCCAGATCTCGAGACAAGCCAGTGCCAAACAAACAGTCCACAGCGACATCGGTAAAGTTAAGCTGCGCCTTGAGCACGTTGGCTTTTGATTCACCGTCTACTTCAATGATCTTCACTGGCAAGCGATCCAAAATATCGCGATTGGCTTGATGATCGACGGAAAAGCGTCGTTCCCCTTCAATGACAATCGCCACCGTTACACTTTCTGCACCAGCCAGATGCAATTGTCGTGCCAAAACAAGACCATCGCCGCCATTGTTGCCGCATCCGCAGAGAATGGTGATGCGTTGATGCAGCAGATCCGGCACATCCTTTTCCAACTGACGCAAAATGGCAATGCCTGCATTTTCCATCAACACCAGAGACGGGATCTTCCACTCCTCGATGGCGGTTCGATCAAGTGTCCGCATTTCTTCATTGCTCACCAAATACATCTGCTATCCCTCCAATATGATCATCGCTACAGCCACAGTCTTTTCATGACTGATGCTGCAGTGCACGTTCTTCACGCCCTTTTCTGCAGCTAAATTTGCTGCCTGTCCGTATAAATTCACCTGGGGTTGACCACTTACTGTGTTAACAGTTTCAATGTCCTGCCAGGCAATTTTTCCAATGCCAGTCCCCAGCGCCTTACTAACCGCTTCTTTCACTGCAAAACGTGCGGCAATGCGTGCAATAGCTGGTTGTGGCAAAAAATGTTCTCGTTCTTTTTCTGTAAATATCCGTTCTGCAAACTGTTTTGGCCGACGCGCGCACAAGGACTCAATGCGCTCCAACGCTACAACGTCGACGCCAATCCCCAGAATGCCCATTATGCGCCAATCGCTTCCCGAACCACATCGGCAATGGCATTGGCCATGGTTTCAATTTCTTTCTGATCCTTACCTTCTACCATGACGCGCAAGAGATTCTCTGTGCCAGATGCACGCACCAGCACGCGGCCTGTTTCACCAAGCTCGGCTTCCGCTTTGGCAATGGCTTCCTGAATCGCAGGAATGTCTTTCCAGCCTTCTTTCTTCGTTACTGGCACATTGACCAGCACTTGTGGCAGACTCGTCATCGCAGCATCAGCCAGCACACTCAATGGTACATGCTTGTGGTTCATAATATTTAACAGCATGATGGCACTGATCATGCCATCGCCTGTACTGTTGTATTCTCTGAAAATGATGTGCCCGGACTGCTCACCACCGAGGACAGCACCACTTTTCTTCATGCCTTCATTCACATAGCGGTCACCCACCTGTGTTTCAACCAATTCAATGCCTGCTTCTCGCATGGCAAGTTTCAGTCCCAGATTGCTCATGACTGTGACAACCAGCTGATTGTTGGCAAGCCGATGCTCTTCTTTCATGGCCAAAGCATAAATGGCCATCAGACGGTCGCCGTCGACCACATTGCCTTTCTCATCAACGGCAAGAAAACGATCGGCATCACCGTCAAACGCCAGGCCGGCATCTGCACCTTCCTCAAGCACACGTTTTTGCAGTTGTTCCAAATGTGTAGAACCGCAGTTCACATTAATGTTGGTGCCGTTTGGACGGTCTCCTATCATAACCACGTTAAGGTTGGCCCGTTCAAACACTTCCTGCGCCAACTGACTGGCTGCGCCATTGGCACAGTCTACCACCAACCGATAATCGCGGCCATTGGCGCTCATCAACTCATCCAAATAATCTTTATACACTTCGATGGCTTCTTCCACTTGAGCATAACGGCCAATGGCTTTGCCTTCGACTGGCTGAACAGCTATTTGTCCTTGCAAAACAGCTTCAATGGTCTCTTCCTGATCATCACGCAGTTTGGTACCGCTGGCACTAAAGAATTTAATGCCATTGTCTTCAAACGGATTATGGCTTGCTGAAATCACAGCGCCAGCCAAAGCTTTGAACTTTCGCACCAAAAATGCTACCGCAGGAGTTGGCACGACACCCGCGCTGATCACCTGAATGCCCACTGAGGTCAAGCCAGCTGTCAGTGCACATTCCAGCATTTGCCCGGAAATACGCGTGTCACGGCCAACAATAACCACACCTGTTTTCCCGTCGTTTTCTTCCAAAAAGACATGACCTGCTGCCTGTCCCAATTTCATCGCCAATTCTGCGGTCAATACGCTGCCTGCTTTACCGCGCACACCGTCTGTTCCAAATAATTTAGCCATATTCGTCTCCTTATTATTCATACACATTGTTCGGGGATACTGTTACTGTGCTCGGCGTAATCGAATCAACCACCAAGCCATCAACATTGGACACTTGTACCTGCGCCGTTGTCGCTGCGCTCAATGCATCTGGTATATACACATAAGCATTCAGCGACGAACCGGCATCCGCATACCCCTTTTCCATATGATAGCTGATCTCAACCATCTGCGTATCAATGCTAACATTATTCGCACCAGCTCCTGACAAAGTCACTGGTACAACTTTAATATAACTTTGGCCACTGCTTTCAGTGTCCTCGGACGATGATACATTAAGCGTTACCGTCACGCTCTTTGGATCGCTCACCGCATCACCAACCAAATTAACTGTCAACTGTGTGGTTTCCGTGATCTTTGAAATGTCTATCGCCTCAGTTGCAACAGAGTCGATCTTCGCCAGTGCATCTGGCGAACCAGAGACTGTTGCTGTTTCAGGATAAATATCTACACTGTCCATTTGCACGCCGCTCGGCAGCTGACCGACAAGATTAGCCTGAATTGGCACACTCTTATCTACATTGCTTTTTGAAACCTTTGTCGTTAAAGTCACGGTGCCTGGCAAAGCTTCCAAATCAGCGTCTTCAATGACATTGCCGCTGACATCGTAAAATTCAACTTTGGCCTCTATCTTACTGTCATCAAAGACATTGCTGAGATCAACCGCAACACCAACTTTATCAACACGATCCAGATCATCCTGGTCACCGGTTACAAATACACTCTTTGGCGATACCGACATGTCTTCAACAGTAATGCCATCCGGCAGCGTTCCAGTGGTCACAATGTCAACATCCATGTTGCTGCCATCACGGTCACTGACCAATACATCCACCGACTGAGGCTCAACGCGTGCAAAATACACTTCACTTGGCAGTTGCACTTTTACAGGCGCTTCAGATTCGCCCTTCTCCGCATCCGAAAGATCAACATACGCTTTAAAATCACTGCCACTGAGTGCATTCAAGCGATCTTGGCGCCCCATGACACGCACCTGCACCGTTTCCTGACCTAACGCAGCGGTTTTATCAACTGGCAGATTTTGAACCTCTACGGTCACTTCATAGGTATGCTGCGCAATCGGGTCTTCCTGGGTCCCCACATAGAGCCACAGGACAATTGCGATTAAAAGTGCCACCAATTTTAAGGCTTTATTTTTTTCCGTCATCTTCATTTATGAAACACCTTCTTTAGGCGACTGATAAACGATGGCGCTTCCGGCACCTGCAGCAAGGCCGTCATTTCTGCGGCAAGCGCTTTTTCATCGAGATTATAGCGCAGCTTGCCGCGTTCAGCGATACTCATGGCTCCTGTTTCTTCCGACACCACAGCCACCACCGCATCACTGACTTCAGAAAGGCCAATGGCAGCGCGGTGGCGCGTACCAAGTTTCATGGAAATATTCTTGTTCTCAGACAGCGGTAAAAAACAGCTGGCAGCCATGATCTCATTACCTGTAACAATGACCGCACCATCGTGCAGCGGGGTGTTGACAATAAAAATATTGCGCAGCAGCGGCGTTGATAGGCGTCCATTGATGGCAATGCCTGTGTCAATGTATTCTTTCAATCCATTTTCCCGAGTAATCGCAATAAGAATCCCAGTTCTGGAAGCACTTGCTGCCGTCATGCAGCCCATGATTTCCTGTACCTGATAAGCGACGATCTCGTTGTCTGTCAAGTGGCGATTACGCACAAGAAACGTGCCAGTTCCCAGCTGTTCCAATGCACGACGCAATTCTGGCGCAAAAATAACCGGAATGGCCACAATGAACATCGTCTGCAGCTGAACCAAGACCCAATTGACGGTGGACAAACCCAACACATCGCTTAACACAGAAAACAGCAGTAAGATTCCGATGCCTTTGGCAAGCGGCATGGCACGTGTGCCTTGCATGATTTCAAGAATCTTATACACTGCAAAGGCAATGATGGCAATATCCAAAATATTGATCAAAAAAATGGACCAAGGGGAATTTGCCAATAAACTGATCATATGCAAGCGCTCCCTTTCATAAGTATTTTCACTAGAAATTGTACAACAACCAGGCGTCAAATGCATTATATTTTCCTATAAAAGAATGATTTTTAATCATTTCTTTCCGAATTCTTTATAAAAGATCCCCCCACAAACCTTCTTCAACGAACCATTTTGAATGGCTTCTTCATGATTATTTTTAATGACGATTTAAGGTTTATTCTCTATGATTTTTCTATTGATATACGCTATACTATTTTTATACGACTATAAGGGGGATTATTCCATGCATATTCTCATTGTTGAAGACGAGCGCGCGCTCTCAGACGCTATTGCGCAGCTTCTCAAAGATCAGCACTATGAAGTAGATTGTGTTTATGATGGCCGAAGCGGACTGGATTATGCACGCAGCGCACAATATGATCTCATCATCCTCGACGTCATGCTGCCAGAAATGAACGGGTTTGATGTCGTCAAAACCATGCGCAAAGAAAAAATCTCAACGCCAGTGCTCATTCTCACTGCTCGCGAAGCTGTCAGCGACAAAATCACCGGCTTGGATTGCGGCGCTGATGATTATATGACAAAACCTTTCGTCTATGAAGAACTCTTTGCCCGCATTCGCGCGCTCACACGTCGTGTTGGCGAAGTGGTGCTCGATGAACTCACGTTTGGTGATCTTACATTAGATCTGGAAAAGGCAGAGTTGCGCTGTGGTGACAAAGCAGTGCATCTCGGCTATAAAGAATTTGCGATCATGCAAAAATTTCTGCAGCATCCACAGCTTTCAATCAGTAAAGAAGAACTGATCGTCAGCGTTTGGGGCAGTGATTCCGATGCAGGCGAAAACAACGTTGAAGTGTACATTTCATTTCTGCGCAAAAAGCTCCATTTTCTGGCTTCTCATGTCCAAATCATTACCCTTCGCCGCATCGGCTACCGTTTAGAGGACACCGCATCATGAACCGCTTAAAAGCGTTGCAGCGGCGATTCATGATCATCAACATGGGCACCATTACGATCATGCTATTGATCATCCTGTCAATTGTCATCATCGGTAATATGCAGCATTATAAAACCGTAGCTTTTGAATCGCTGCATACACTGGTCAATATGACCAATCCCGTCAACACGTTTTCTTCCAGCAGTGATCCCGGCGCATCACGCTTTCAGGACGCCAATCGTAGTGCCAATCAACCATTAAACGTCGATCAATCGGAAGCAACTTCATCCACCACTGACGACGAACAGCCAGATGATGCACCACCACCAGAAACCTATTCGAAATTAGATCCCAAGGAACAAAAGGCGGCATTCGCACTGCCTGGTATCGTTGTGGCTGTCGATGAAAACTATGACAATGCCGACATCATTTTCTCACGAAACATGAAGACCAGTGCCTCTACCGCCAAAAAGCTCGTGCAAGCTGTTGAAGAAAATGACAGCACAGAAGGAACGCTTGAAGCCTATGACGTGTCTTACAGTGTGCGGCAAACACCTGAAGGCATTAAAATTGTCTTTGTTGACCGCAGCTACGAAACATCCAACATACGCAATCTGTTCTTTTGGAGCCTCTTGGTATTCTGTATCGCTTGGTTTATTTTTTTCTGTCTCGTCTGGCGATTGTCGAACTGGGTCTTTCGGCCAGTGGAAACAGCCTGGGCGCAGCAGCGTCAATTCATTGCCGACGCCTCTCATGAATTAAAAACGCCATTAACGGTCATTCTTGCCAATATGCGCATCCTTGAAAACCACAAAGAAGACACCATCGCCGATCAACAGCGCTGGATCGAAAGTTCCAACCAAGAAGCGCTGCGCATGAAAAAACTGGTCAGTGATATGCTGCTCTTGGCGCGCAATGATGCCAATGAAAATCAACCCATTGCTACCGAGCAAGTGCTGTTCAGCGACGTGGTGCTTGGCGCCATCTTAAGTTTTGAGTCTGTTGCACTCGATAACGGATTGCTCATTCGCGAAACCTTGGATGAAAACTGTGTACTCGAAGGCGATAAAACCCAGTTAGAAGAGCTGATCAACATTCTTCTCGACAACGCCTGCAAATATGCACCTGCCGGAAGTGCCATCGATGTTGCTCTCAAACGCCAGGATAAAAACCTGCACCTCAGCGTGCACAATAAAGGCAACGCCTTTGATGAAGATACGCTTAAACACCTTTTTGAACGCTTCTACCGCGTCGACGAATCACGCACCCGAGAAACCGGCGGCTACGGATTGGGGCTGGCTATTGCTGACAGCATCTGCCAGCGTCACCATGGACACATTAGCGCATACAACGAAGACGATGGTGTCACCTTCCACGTATCGCTGCCAATCAATCAGCATAGCAGAAAACATCGATAATCCGTTAAGCCTTCCTACCTTCCTTTACGAACAACGACACTTTTCTTGGAGGTCTTTGCATGCGACTTGAACAACTCCGCTATTTACTTGCCATCGACAAGAATCATTCGATCAACGTGGCAAGTCAAGAACTCTATATTTCCCAACAAAGCATTAGCAAAGCCATTCAACAACTTGAAGACGAGTTGCAAGTAACGCTGCTCCATCGTACCAATCACGGAACAACATTGACCGAAGAAGGTACAATGGTTTTAGCAAGTGCGAAAACCATTTTTTCGGAAATTGATGCGCTAGATAAAGCATTGCAAGATTACAAAAATCCCGCTGCCACTCTTCAAGGCACACTGCGTATTGCTCACAACAATCTTTTTGATTACAACTACCTGCTTACTTCCATACAAGCGTTTAATAAATGTCATCCAAACATTACCATCGTCTCCCAGCAGCGCTTTCTTCCCAATGTTTTAGAACTTGTTTGGGAAGGAAAAATTGATGTTGGATTGTTAAATATGACAAGTGAGTTCCATTTAAGTGACGTCCTTGCCCCAGAAAAACTGTTGGATCTTTCTGTTGTGCCGCTCTCTCAAGATGCTCTTCTCGCAATGGTCAGCAAGCGTTCTCCACTGAGTCACTTTAACGCACTTTCACTTCGCACCATCTTAAAACACCCTCTTATCCAAATTTTAAATGAAACCTCCTCCTCTGAATCAAAAAACGAAAACACCAGCAATTGGATTCTTGATTTACTGCAGCGTCACGGAACCCCCAACTTTATCATGACCGTTGATTCGTTACCGCTTTATTTAAATGCAATAGCAAATAACATTGGAATTGGTTTTATAACAAACTCCAATGTCTCCCTTTTGCCAAAATCGTATCTTGAAACGATCTCTATTCTTCCTATCCGCCCCCTTTTAACCATGGATAATCTTTACGTTTTCCGTACAGATGCCTCTTCCAATAACCTTATCGCGACCTATACATCATTCTTAAATGCATCACCAATCCTCTAACCATTTTGCACCATAACTATAAAAAGCTTGGCAGAGAATCTGCCAAGCTTTTTATTATAAATTTGTTAATGCCATGATCATTCCAGAAACGCCCACCATAATATATGTACATCGTCGAATAACAGCTTCATCACGAATCTTCGAAACAATTCGCGTTGCCACAACCTGTCCAATCAAAATAGCCACAATACCAACAAGAGATGGACCAAGCAACGCCACCGTGAAAATGCCCTCCTGGGCACGTAAAGCCAAACAATAAATATCCGTTACCAAGAAACAGCATTGAATATTGGCAACATACTCCTGCATTGAATCCGAAGCTGCCAAATAATACAAAACCATCAGCGGCCCCCCAATGCCAAAAACGCCATTACAAATACCAGAAATGAAGCTACAAGATACCATCACAGGAATTGTATCCTTAACCTTGACCATTTCACTAAAACGCAAAAAATAAATCGAAACTACGATTAAGAAAAGGCCAAACGCCAATTTTAACACACGTGGATCAAAAGACATCGTATAGTTGATGGATAGCCAGCACCCTATCAAATAAAATATCGTCGGAATCACAAGACGCCGTATATTGATATACCGACGATACAGCCACACCAACACTGCCATCTGAACCATCGGAATAACGCCCGATAATGCAACCGCCTGCGGCAAAGCTACAAAATACGGTAAAAATGTCATTATTGTTAAGGACGCCCCAAAGCCTGTAACTCCCTGGATCAATGCGCCAACAAAGGACACCACTATAGTTATCAAATACAACATGATTTTCCCCCCTCTTTACAAAATTGAATGTGCAAACTTGTTCTAACCAAATTGCTTTCTACATGTTGTATTTTTATAATATCGACACCAATTTTCCTTGTAAAACATGCGAAAGCTACCGCGAACATTCTGTTACATTTTGTAATTGTAACAATGCTGCAATTCACACGCTCTTTTTAATACCTGGCGAATTTACAATCTAAGTGCAACAAAAAATGACTCATAGAACTTCTGGTAAA
>JAHZHI010000032.1 GCA_019420345.1 Peptococcaceae bacterium | reverse complement strand
GGCTTAAGACGAGAAAAAGGCCACCTTGCGGTGACCTTTTTCGACAAGCTGAGAGGAAGGCGTATGATGCCTTCCTCTCTTTGGGTTCATGGATTAAACATTGAATAAGAATTCGATAATGTCACCATCTTTGACGACGTATTCTTTGCCTTCAAGACGAATTTTACCAGCTTCGCGCGCTTGCGCATAGTTGCCGCAGGTGACAAAATCGTCATAGCTGACCACTTCAGCACGGATAAAGCCGCGTTCAAAGTCCGAATGGATTTTGCCGGCAGCTTGAGGCGCCTTGGTACCATTTTTGATGGTCCAAGCGCGGGTTTCTTTTTCACCTGTGGTGAGGAAACTGATGAGCCCGAGGAGTTTGTAAGAAGCAGCGACCAAACGGTCCAGACCACTTTCATTCAGACCGAGAGATTCAAGAAATTCTGCGGCTTCATCAGCATCCAGCTGTGCAATTTCGTTTTCGATTTCTGCGCAAATAACAAAAACTTCGGAGCCTTCTTTGGCAGCAAATTCACGCACAGCATCGACCATTTCGTTGCCGGTTGCAGCGTCGTCTTCGTTCACGTTGGCAGCGTAAAGAATTGGTTTTGCGGTCAAAAGATTGAGTTGGTTGAAGTAGAATTCTTCTTCTTCGTTTTTGCATTCAAAGGTGCGTGCACTGTTGCCAGCTTCCAAATGTGGATAGAGACGGTTCAACATGCCATCTTCCCAGAGCAATTTCTTATCATTGGTCTTAGCGCCTTTTGCTGTTTTTTGCATGCGGCGTTCAACGATTTCCATATCTGCAAAGATCAATTCCAGGTTGATGGTTTCGATGTCGCGGATTGGATCAATGCTGCCGTCAACATGGATGACATTGGTGTCTTCAAAGCAGCGCACCACATGCACAATGGCGTCGCATTCGCGGATGTTGGACAGGAATTGGTTGCCAAGACCTTCCCCGTGGGAAGCGCCTTTGACCAAACCAGCGATATCTACAAAGTCGATGCTTGCTGGAATGATTTTCTGGCTTTTGGAAATATCTGCCAGCACTTGTAAACGTTTATCTGGCACGGCCACTACGCCAATATTAGGATCGATGGTGCAGAATGGATAGTTTGCAGATTCTGCGCCTGCTTTTGTAATACTGTTAAACAACGTGCTTTTACCAACATTAGGCAATCCGACAATGCCCAGCTTCATAATGTATCACGACTCCCTTGTGTGTCTTTTTATATTTGAAATGCAATTTTTATTTTAAGCAACGAATGAATTATAGCATTAAAATGGGATTTTCTCAATAGACGGGCAAACGTTGAATGGTTCTTTTGACGGTTGAATGGAAAAATGTAAACTGATTTGATTTGCAAGTTGACAATTGCTGGGCGCTGTGGGATGATGGTAGAAAAGCAGAGAGGAGTAAGGGATGATGGAAAATCTTGAATCAATAAAACAGGCGGTGCTGCAAGGACATTTGGTGACGCGTGAAGAAGCGTTGGCTTTGTACCATGCACCGTTGAACGATCTGTGTCAGGCGGCTGATGAGATTCGTCAGCATTTTTGTGGTGATGGTTTTGACATGTGTACCATTGTGAACGGAAAAAGTGGCCGTTGTTCAGAAAACTGCCGGTTTTGTGCACAATCAGCGCATAACCATACAGGAGCAAAAGAATATCCGCTGCTTTCGGCTGACGAATTGGTGGAAGATGCGAAACGCCAAGCCAGTAAAGGTGTTTTGCGATACTCCATTGTGACATCAGGCAGGCGCTTGAACGATGAGGAAGTATCCGCCATGTGCGAAGCGGTGCAGCGCATTCGAAAAGAAACAGATCTCGCGGTGTGCGCGTCTTTTGGCTTACTGGACGAAGCACAGTTTCGCGCTTTGAAAGCGGCAGGCGTATCGCGCATACATAATAATCTGGAAGCTTCAAGACGGTTTTTCAAAGAAGTGTGTACTACGCATACACATGATGACAAGATTGCCGCGATTCATGCGGCGCAAGCTGCTGGTTTGTCCGTATGCAGCGGCGGCATCATGGGTCTTGGCGAAACGGTGGAAGACCGTGTAGATATGGCGTTGTCGCTGAGAGCGCTGGGGATAAAAAGTGTGCCGGTCAATATGTTGAATCCGATTCCCGGCACGCCTTTTGCGGATCGTCCGCTTTTGACCATGGAAGACATGCGTCGCATTGTGGCGGTGTATCGGTTTATTTTGCCGGAGGCGTCCATTCGTTTGGCGGGTGGTCGTGGGCTGCTGCCGGATCGAGGGCGCAGTTGCTTTGCTTCTGGTGCCAATGCCGCCATTTCTGGAGACATGCTGACGACAGCAGGAATTACCGTTGAAACAGATCGGCAATTACTGCAGGAGTTGGGCTATACGCTGCGTTTGGGGCCTGAGTAAGTGCTTCGAGAGGTGCTCGCCTTGTTGACCACCTTTTTGAGGTGGCGTACAATGGTGGCAATGGAAGGAGTGGCGACGATGGCTAGCGAAACAACAGATGCGTTTTATTCTCAAGAGCAGTTTCAAGATGCTGCCAATTATTGGGATAGAAAGGATGCCGATGCGGTGCAGTTGGATCGGGATATTTTGCAGCCAATGATTGAAGCGTATATCCAAGCGAACAACACCTGTGCACTGGCGACTGGAAGTGGAAGCTATGTGCGCTGCACACCACTTGAATACAGTTATCATGATGGGATGTTTTGGATCTTCTCGGAAGGCGGCAAAAAATTTATTGGCCTGGCAGATAATCCCAATGTTTGTTTAGCAATCTATGACAAGTACGATGGCTTTGGGAATCTGCATGGGCTGCAAGTCATGGGCAAAGCGGAGATGATTGAGCCATTTTCTGATCGGTACGTTGCTCATGCACAATACAAAAAGATTCCTGTTGAAGCGCTGAAGAATTTATCTTCACCGATGCATTTGATCTGTATTCATCCAGAACGCATGGATTGTCTGTTTTCAGATTTTAAAAAATTGGGCGGTACTGCTCGTCAGACGCTGGTATTCAACGAAACGTAAAAAAAGACCTGGAACTATTTTTGTTCCAGGTTTTTTCAGTATCAGCAGTTGCCTGTATAAACGTAATGGAGATTTTCACGAGCAACTTTAGCGAGGTGATACACCGTTTGCACGGGTGTTGGCGGGCGATTGGTCATGTGGTGCCGCGGAAAGAAGCGCGACACATGAAGAGGAATTTCAGGATTCACATAGGCCAGCCAAGCAGATAAGGCACGCATCATGTCCTCGCTATCGTTTTCACCGGGGACGATCAGAGTGGTTACTTCAACGTGACAAACGTCAGCAGCCATACGGATCGTGCGTTTCACCGTTTCCAAATCACCACCTAATGCACGGTACCAAGATGCGGTGAATCCTTTCAGATCGATGTTGACGGCATCGATCCAGGGCAGCAACGCTTGCCATGGTTGTTCCTCAATGGTGCCATTGGTGACAAGGACGTTATACATGCCGGCTTTTCGTACCAGTGCTGCACAATCGCGCACATATTCATAGCCAATCAATGGTTCATTGTATGTGTAGGCCAGGCCAATATTGCCTTGCGGTTGCAGTTGAAGCGCTTTCTGCACCAGTGTTTCCGGTGCTACGAATGTTGTTGGAATGTCGGCCCCCGCAGCCGCAATAGAGGCGTTCTGGCAGAAGGGACAATGGAGATTGCAGCCAAAGCTGCCTACCGACAGCACCAAGCTGCCAGGATGGAATCGACGCAATGGTTTCTTTTCGATTGGATCAAGTGCCAATGCGGTCAGTCGCCCATAGTTGAGCGAAACGATCTGACCATTGCGATTCTCGCGGGCACGGCATTGACCAATTTGACCTTCTGCAAGCTGGCAGTGATGGAAGCAGAGTGTGCAGCGGAGACTCATTGATGCCGCACCACCTTAAAGCGTGCCAATGAGTAAGGCTCAGATGCATCGATGCCGCCTTTTTGACGGGCAATGTCGATTTGCTGATCTGCTGTATCAATGCCGTCCAGATCAGGAAGCAGCAGGCCGCGTCTGCTGCCGCAGGAAACAATGACACCGTATTGCTTTGGATCTAATGCAGCGGAAGAAGACACAGGTTCAGCATCACCGAGCACATCAACGCTGTATTCCAGGGCAGATAATTCATCAGGACGCACAGGAGAGAAACGAGGGTCACGGGTGCCGGCAGAAATAGCGTTGTTGACGATTTCCCAGGCGACGTTCTCTGTTGTCGGTGCAATGGTGCCAATACAGCCGCGCAGACGTCCGCCGCAATGCAGCGAAACAAAGGCGCCGGCGGCATGCTTCGTGAGGGCATCAGGAAGATCGGCTGGCAAATGGTCTAAGCGGTGTCCGTCACGGATATAGGTTTCCAGGGAAAGGCGTGCCAATCGTACCCAAGGGTCCTCTTTGGCGCGTCGTTCGGCAAGACGCTGGTGCTCGGCAGCTTCGTACAAGGCCGCAAAATGACGGCTGTCATCGTGACCGGTGACAGGGAAAACAGCTACCGCATAACCGACACCAAATGTGCCTTCATGGCTCAAAAGCTTTGGCGCAATGGCATATCCATCCAAGGCGCCGGCCATCATTTGAAACGATCGTAAACCACACTCTGCAGCACGTTCGCATAGCGTGGTATCCATGGTTAAAAATTGCAGGAAGTCACCGGAAGCCATGGCTCCTGTGACCGCTCGATCGAACATGGGGCCTTCCGATGCAAAGCCATAAGGGCCGTCTGCTTTGAGCTTGTGAGAAAGGTCGCCGCTGGCGACAAAAAGCACACGTCGTCCCAGGACTTCCGCAGCCTCTGCAACGCATTGCCCTAGCTGATAGTGTGCAAGCGGTGAGAAACCTGACAGTCCCATTCGAATAATGGGACAAGTAAGACCTGCTTTGCGTAAGAAGTACAAAGGAATCAGCACGCCATGATCCAGGGCGGCATCACGTTCGCCTAACGTGCCCGCACGAAGTCCTGCTTTTTCTGCGCGACGGATGATCTCTTTCCGCAAAGTTGTATCATACTGCACGTGTATGCGAACCTCCGGTGCACCAAAGGCAGACATGTCGCCGACGGCATCTTCGCCAGGTGAGATATGAAAGTAATCGCCATAGAGAATGGTGTGTGGTGAGGCAATAACGAGCACGTCCGGCTTCCATTGTGCTGCTTGCCTTGCAGCAGTGCGCATGGCTTCGGCAGTGGCAGAGATGTCTTGTTCGCGTCCATGACCAACTTCCGGCAGCAATACCGGTGGATGTGGGTTTAAAATAGCACCGAGCATTGACATTGAAAAACGCTCCTTTCTTTTGATGATGGTGATTGATTTGTTTTAAGTATAGCACATGTTGGTGTTTTCAGCCGTTTAACCAGGCCCTTTTTATAAAAAATCCCCCAGCATTTACAGAAAAATGATTCGGTAAATATTGGAGGAAAGCATTCAATTATTAGAGCGGCAGCAAAACATCTGTCATGGCGTGCTTTGAGTCATTGTTAAGGGCGCAGAATTGATCTGTGCTGTTTTTGCACGAAATCCAGCAGTTTTTCAGCGGCATGGGAAAGGGTGCGGCGAGGGTCCCAAACAATATGGACATTGTAACGGGCGCAGTTGTTGGTCAGAGAGACAATGCGAGAAAATTTTTCGCATTGCGCCCGGTATTCTGGTCGAGCAATACGGGAAATAAAGGCAACAATATTGCCGTAGCCGAGCGGTTGAAGGCGTGAGAGCAGATCTTGTCCACCTTCGAAGATGATGTTAGGGGTAAATCCTGCTTCCTGGCTTAGCATGTCGATTGGACGCAGAATATCTTCTGTTTTTGGCGAGCAGATGAACGGTTCTTCTCGGAAAAGTGCAAAATCCTGTGGTGCATCACTGGCAATTTTGCTGCTCAGCGGTGTCAGAACGACATATTCATCGGTGCCCATGACATGGCAGGCACATTCTTGAGGCAGGGTGCGACTGTCTGTAATGGCGAAATCAATGTCTCCGTCGAGCAGCTGTGTCTCCAGTGTGGCGCAGGAACCAATCGCGTGGCGAATGAGAATGTCTGGATGGGCCTCAATGAAAGCTGGCAGCCAGTCTTTGACGTAGACGGAATCCACGGAGCCAATGGTAACGGTGTTGGTGTTTTGAGCCTGAAGCTCAGCCAACTCTGTATGGATGTTGTCGAGTTCACGGAAGATGTTTTTGGCGTGTTTCAATACGATTTTGCCATTGTCGTTTAAAACAATATTGCGGCCTTGACGATCAAACAATTTTAGATCGAGCTCATTTTCAATGCGAGAGAGCGTATTGCTTAAAGAAGGCTGAGACACACGAAGAAGATTGGCTGCTTTGGTAATATGTTGGCATTCGGCAATAGCGATAAAATACTGCAGCTGTAGTAAATCCATCAGGATCCTCCTATTACAATAAATTTGGACAGGAAAGCCAGATCTTCCATCCAGCTTTCCT
>JAHZHI010000031.1 GCA_019420345.1 Peptococcaceae bacterium | reverse complement strand
CATTATTCTGCCAATACGGCAATTGAAAAGGCCTACTAGAGGCAATCATGCTTCTAGTAGGCCTTTTCTTCATGTTCGTCACCAGACGGTTCACTTTCAAGATCATAAGAGTCTTCATCTGTCGTGGAATCTTCAAATGGCAATACAACCGATACTTTTGTCCCAACACCACGAATGCTGTCTATATAGAACGTCCCATTGTGAAGTGTTACAATCTCATTTGCAATCGACAAGCCAAGACCTGTCCCGCTCTGTTTGCTTGATCCTTTGTAGAATTTTTCTTTCACTCGCAAAAGTTCTTCACTGGACATACCCGGACCATTGTCTTCAATGGTCATAACTACCTGGTCATCCAACATATGCGCCTGAATAACCACCTCTGGATATGCACGCCCTTTCACAAATTTAAAGGCGTTATCCAATATATTAACGAACACCTGACTCAGGCGATTGTCATCAGCCATGATCATCACATCAGTATTTCCAAGATGCAAGCGCAGCGCAACTTCATCTTGTGCTGCACGCGGCAAAAATTGATTATACAGGTTTTCCAGAAAATCATTCATCCAAATGGGCTCAAGTTCCAATTCAATACGATGAGACTGTAATTTTGAGAAATCCAACAGATCGTTAACAAGGCGAATCATTCGCTTTGTTTCACGAGAAATGATCTCCATGCCCATTTGTGTGGTTTCGACATCTTCTGGCGAATCCTCAATGGTTTCCGCCCACCCATTGATCGATGTTAATGGCGTGCGCAGCTCATGAGAGATGCTTGAGATAAAGTCGTTTTTTGTTTTGTACGATTGCGCAATTTCCTCTGTCATTCGGTTAATGGCCTTAGAAAGTTGCCCAATTTCATCATTATTATATACCGTTGCTTTTGCTTCTAAATTTCCTTTTGTTATCTCCCGAGTAACCCGAATAAGGTTGCGAATTGGCCGAGTGATGAGCGAACTCATCACTCGGCCTATAATAGCTGCCGCAACCAAAATCACCAGACCAATCACGAAAACAGCCAAGAAGTTTTCTTTCAGCAGCGCGTTCACCATGGACATGCTTGATACATAACGCAGTACCCCCACTACAATTTTCCCATCGTAGATAGGCACAGATACGGACATCACCGCTTCACGCGTGTCAATTTTTCCTCGCCAAGATTCAATATCGCCCTGTACTGCAGCGTTATAATCATCAGTCAGTTCTGTTGCATTCTCAGTATCACCGAGGTTATTGATCAAAAAATTTCCATTTGCATCATAAACCTCTACAAGCGCTTTCTCCTGACTGTCCATGTTTTCAAAAATAAAATCCTGTTTGTCTTTGATGTCACCAGTTGGTGCATATCGGCTAAACATCGATGCACTGGCTTCCGCATTGTTGGTCAATGTCTGTTCCATACCCGTAATGTAATACTGATATATAGCAAAGAAGAACAGACTTTCCATGATAATGAGCGTGATCAGACTAATCAGCACATAACTCAGAGATAGCTTTGTGCCAAGACCTGACGCCACAATCAATCACCGCCCCACCAACGATAACCATACCCCCAAACTTTTTCAATATATTTTGGTTTTGATGGGTCTTCTTCAATTTTCTGGCGAATACGGCGAATGTTAACGTCTACGATTTTAAAGTCTCCCACATAGTTATAACCCCAAACGTTGTTTAAAATTTCATCACGATGTACCGCCTTGTTCGCGTTTTCCATGAAATATTTTACCAAAGAAAACTCAATTGGCGTCAATTCAATTTCTTTACCATTTTTCAAGAAGCGGCGTTCATCAATATTCATCGTGAAAATACCAGTCACCAATTCTTTAGCATCTTCACCTGCTTCATCCACTTGAATGGACAAACGTCGCAGCAAAGCATTGATCCGCGCCAGCAATTCCTTTGGACTGAACGGTTTAACAATGTAATCGTCCGCACCAGCTTCCAGGCCTTCAATCTTATTTTCTTCCTGGCCTTTTGCCGTCAGGATGATTACGCCTAACTGCGGATAGGCTTCACGCGCCTTCTCACAAACTTCAAAGCCATTGATGCCCGGAAGCATCACATCAAGAAGCACGATGTCTACACTATCATCCAGTTTTTCTAATGCTTCTTCACCACTGCCTGCCTCAATGACATCAAAATTATTGCGTTTTAGATTTACTTTGATAAAGCCACGAATGGCTTCTTCATCTTCTACAACTAAAATTTTATTGGTCATGTTGTTGTCCTCCTTCAATCTGGAAGAGTTGCTTTAAGCCTTCTTTATCAATCAACTGGCCTGCAAATCTGTCCGTATTGCACAACGCGTAGTAAGCGCGCTGAGAACTTGGAGATGTTCCAAGTGGAATAATCCCCTTCATGTTTTCTATTTTTTCAACTTCTGATGCTGTTTGTGCATAGAGAATAATCGCCGGCTCCGTATTATTGCCATCATAAAGACGCACCTGACTGCTGCCTTTATCCGTTACAAACTGATAACGCACTGAATCCAAACAGTATTGCGGCAAGACAAACGTATACCCATCGGTGTTATTTTCCAACACGCCATACACATTTTTCATTTCGTTACCGCCGTCCCAGGTTTTCCAGATACGCAGATAATCCCCCTCGTCTCTGCCCGAAGCTTCAATTGGTTCAATGATCGACTGCACATCAAGAACACCGTCACCTGTTACATCTGCAACAATGGCATTACGTGCCGATGCCGTATTCATATAATGCACCAAACCTGTCAGCTGTTCATCGAAACCATCTTTTTCTGTTGGCAGCAAGAGTTCCACATTCAAATCACTGTAATTGTTGGTTCGAATAAAATACAGTCCTTTTTGTGTCGCACTGACATTGCCGTAAGTCATTTCTAAACAATTGCCATCAAAACTTTTTTGATAAACAGGCTCAACTTTTTCTCCGCCTTCATAAACAGTCAGTGTTGTCGTCGATGCGGTATCATCATAGTTATTGTAGGCACAGAGTATTGCGCTGGTTCCATCATTGTTCACATCAACAATATCTAGGAAGGAATAGTTCAACTGCGCCACCTCTCCAAAGCCCTCTCCGTTTAATTGATATACAGAGAGAACATTATTGCCGCCTACATCAACACCCACGCAAGCTTCTTGAGCGCCATCATTGTTCAGATCGATAAGTTTAAAATAATCAACGGCGTTGCCATACTGTCGAATCTGGTCCAAAATCCCCCATGTGCCATCTTCGCCTTGCTTCATCAGTAAAACACCAACTTCATGGCCATTGTTGTTGGACCAAAAAACCATTTTTTCTTTCCGCTCGTCGCCATCAACATCAAGATCAACAAAGGCTGCAGGATCGTCCATATCTTCCGGCACTTCCAAATGCTCGCCATCACTTAAAAATGAATTGATCAGCGTACGTTCAACATACTCCTCCTGATCACTCGCTGGCGGCAAAATTAGCGCCGAAGGTTCTTCAAAAAAGACCGAACAGCCACTCAGCGATACCATGCAAAGCAGCACCGCGAATATTAAGGATAATTTTTTCATACGGCCTCCTTTTCATTACCAATCTATTATATCATATCTCACAACGCGCGTTTCGAAAAGGTCCTCGACAAAATTAACACTAAATATCTACATTGTCTTCAAATTTTGACAAAAATAAAAAAGCCGTTTAACGACATGCTTAGGTCACAAACATTACAGCCAACGGCAGCAACGTTTTTCGATAAAATAAATGCACTCGTACAATAACACGCCAAGAAGCGCCATGCCGATTATGCCAGCAAACATATCCGGATATTCGCGACGTTCCATGCCATCTAGAATCAAATACCCTAAACCGTCAAAAGAAGCAAATGTTTCGGCAAAAAACAATACTGCAATCGAACTGCCCACAGAAATCCTCAAAGAAGTCAATACCGCCGGCAAGCACGCTGGCAGCAATAAATGCCGAAACACGTCCGAAGAATGCCGGCTCATGGTGTGCATGGAGTCAACACTTTCCTGTGGCAGTTGATGCGCCGCATCGCACACCACCACAAAAATCTGAAAGAAAATGATCAATGTAATCAAAACCACTTTTGGCAAGTTGCCCAAACCAAAAAGCACCACAAGAATTGGCAAAAATACCACTTTTGGCAGCGGATATAAGATGGCCACTAATGGTGTACTAATTTGATACAATCGTTCAGAGCGGCCACATACCATACCAAGCGGCACTGCTAATAATACACCCAACGCTGTACTGCCCAACACACGTAGTGCACTGATGCAAAGCTGCGGCCACATTTCTCCTTCGATGCATAGATCTACAAACGCTCGAAAAGAAGTCACCGGGCCAGGCAAAAATGCTTTATCCAGCGCCATGCTGGCAAACTGCCAGCATAACAGCAAAAACACAGACGCAATAACAATTGACAAGCCTTTCTTCATTTTGCTGTTTCTCCTTCTAACAATCGTTTTACACGCGCGCATTGCGCTACAAAAGCTGCCGCATAGCGTTCTTTCGGCGTCAACGTATTATCAACAACCATCGGCACCGTACCCTCTTTTCCATAGACCAGTAGATGATCGCACACATATACCGCTTCTTCAATGCTGTGCGTTACAAGCACCAATGTGACACCACTTTCTTCCGACAGCTGCAATACCTCTTCCTGTAATTTTTCACGTGTCAGCGCATCCAACGCCGAAAAGGGTTCATCCATGAGCAAAACCTTAGGTTCATCGATCAAAGCACGTCCAATTGCTACGCGCTGGCACTGACCGCCCGAAAGTTGTGAAGGATACTTGTTTTCTAAACCTTCCAGTCCAAGGCGCTGAACTTCTCGTTTCACTTTGTCCGCAACAAGTCTGCGCGGCGTTTTTTTCAATATCAATGGCAGTGCAAGATTACTGTGCACTGTTTTCCAGCGAAACAGTCCATAATGCTGCTGAATAAAACTAACGCCTGCCATCGGCGCTTCAGCAGGCTTTCCCTGACAAACGACAGTTCCTGACGTTGGTTTTTTCAAACCTGCCAAAAGATATAAGAGGGTCGTTTTTCCACATCCCGAAGGACCAATCAGCGCCCATCTCTCATGATCATTTATTTGCCAATCAAAATGCGCCAACAAGGTGTTGGCGCTTTCAGGATAAGTAAAACCGACATCGGTTAAACAATAAATCACTTTGATTCCTCTTTCACATAAGATGTGTCGACAAGGTCGCGGTAACTGTACACCTTATCGAGCAGCTGATTTTCCACCATCCATGCCTCCAGACGGGCCACTTCCTGCTCGCTTGGCACCGTCCCCGGCGTAAAGGTAGGCATTGGATAATCTGCCTGTAATTCTTCTGGAACGTTGGCTTTTTCCATCAAAAGTTCACGGTATTTATCTGGATTTTCATTGATATCGGTCATTGCCTGGAAAAGCACATTCATAAAGGTATCCAGCGTATCCTTATTATTATCGATAAAATCGTCAGTTGCAAGGTAAACCGACTGAGAGTAATTTTCATCTAAAGTGGTATCGTCAATGACGCTGATACCACCATTGGCAAGTGCAAATGCCGCAAGTGGATCCGGTAAAATGGCTGCATCAATATCATTGCCTTGAAGCAATGTTTCCACACGCAGCATCAAATCTGGCATGTTGATCAATTCAATGCTATCTGCATCAAGATTATAGTATTGTTCATACTGGTCCATCAGATATTCCATCATTGTATTGGTCGAAATCGCCACACGTTTCCCTTCAAGATCTTCAGGTGTTGTGATTCCACTATTTGGTGCCGCCACTACAACGAAGCGGCCTTCCTGTTGCGTAGCACCAAAGGCCAAGCTTACCACTTTGGTGTTGGTATCAGCTTTCTTCATCAAGCTCTGCACAATCATGTCGTTCATCACAACATCCAATTCTCCAGCTTCCACAGCCTTTGATTGATCGGAACTGCTGGCAAAAGGATAGATTTCAACATTCAAGCCAGCATCAGCAAACATGTTTTCTTGTTCTGCAGCAAAAATTGGCAAGCTATCCGCGATACTGAGCACACCAACACGAACAACATTGCTGGATTGTTCTTCCGATGCAGGCGGCGCACTTGATGGTGCACTTCCTGCTGGCGTATCATTATTGCCGCAGGCAATTAAACCAGCAGCCATAGCTCCACAAAGGAGCAGTGCAGTTGCTTTTTTCATCCACTTTCTCATACTTCAATCATCCCCCAAAATTAACGATATTGAATAAAATTTTCTTCCTTCTTTGAAATCGTCACTTCCAACTCAGCACCATACACATCTGTCAAAAGCGATGACAAACGCGATAATACCGGCCGTTCACCAGCGTAATGCGAAACATCGACCATTGGCAAACCAAGCTCCACTGCCTGCTGAGCATCGTGATATTTCATGTCCCCTGTTACATAAACATCTGCGCCAAGCTGTTTTGCGCGATGAAGGAACTCCGTGGCACTTCCGCCACAGAGCGCCACACGTTCTACCAAACCATCAGCCGGACCGGCAAATGATACAACAGGCAGCTCGAGGGCTTTTTTTACATCTTCAAGCCATTCCGAAAAAACTTTTGGCTGCGGCAATCGTCCCACACGTCCCAAACTTTCACGCACAGCACTCGCCTTGTTGACAAGAACATCATACGCGGGTTCTTCATAAGGATGTGCCTGATGCAGTGCTGCCAACACCGCGTTCAAAACATCATGATCAACCAAAACTTCAAGCCGTGCCTCTTGTACATGCTCCACGGTACCAACATGGCCAATATAGGGTTCAGCACCTTCTAATGGACAGAACTGACCTTGACCAGTCACTGTCCAGGCGCAAGCGCCATAATCGCCTTGTCGTCCCGCTCCAGCTGCAAACAGCGCTTCTTTCACTGTCTCAAGGTGACTCAACGGAACAAAGACCACCACCTTATAGCGAGGCTGTAGCAATGTTTCTTCCAAGCCTTCTACATCGACCAATCCCAAACGCTCTGCGAGAACATCATTCACACCGCCACGCGCGATATCAAGATTGGTATGCGCTGCGTAAAGTGCAATATCCTGCTTCATGCAAAGCTGACTCATACGCCCTATAGCAGTATCTGTACGCAATGACTTGACACCTTTAAAGATAAAGGGGTGATGCGTGACAATCAAATCTGCATGCATTTCAACAGCTTCTTCTACCACGGTCAATGATGGTGTCAGCGCCAATAGCACCCGTCTCACTTCCGCATTGGGATCACCGATTTGCAAACCAATATTATCCCAGTCTTCTTTAAGCATTGGCGGTGCCAACTGTTCTAACTGATTCATAATATCCTTCACTCGCATGCGCGTTCACTCCTCAAACCATCCCACAATTTCAGCAAACGCTCATACTTTACAGCGAGATCACGATGACTTTTCACCAACGGTGCCCACGCATCCAATAAGCGTTCATCATTCTTCCAGCGTTCTTCAAAATATGCCCTTGTCACATCATCACACTGCGTTCGCAACGCCAGGCCAAAATACAAATCGATTTCACTATAAGCAAAAGCCACTGGTTGATGCTCCAATGTAAACACTTCATAAAAATGACCATTGTCATACACCACCATTTCTTTTCCTACCGCAAAACCATTTTCCATGCCCCAACGCCGCAAAAGCCACGGCGCCACATTTGGTGACACCACAATGCGTTGAAGCTGCGCCACAACATCAGGCTGAGCGGATAAAATATCCACCATCAAACCCGCGCCCATACCTGCCAAGGTAACAACATCCACTTCGCCAGGCGATAGCGCCGAAAGCCCATCTCCCAAACGCAAATCCAACAAAGACAAATCCACATCGGCACGAGCAGCATTTTTTCTTGCTGCTTCTAATGGCCCCTCATTGATATCACAGCCTATGGCACGAGTCACACGTTTGCGTTCAAGCAAAGCAATTGGCAGGTAAGCATGGTCGCATCCAATGTCTGCCATTCGCACCTCGTCAGGCACAAACGACGCAACGGCTTCCAATCGTTTTGACAACATCACGTTTCTCCTATTTCAACATTATGAACGCAGCCTGACGGCCGACTTCTCCACCAAAGCGACGGCGATGGGAGAAAAACAAATCATCTCGAGCAAACGTCGAAAGATCCACCAACGTGATATTATCACGCGATACCCCTATCGTTGTCAGTTGATCGATATTGGCCTGCCAAATGTCAAATAGATACTTTCCATTTTTACGAGGCGTTAACAACCGTTTTGGATTCACTGCATGTACAGCAACAGCATCCGCCACTTCCTGACCAACTTCAAAGTGATCCGGATCAATGGCTGGACCAACAGCCGCCAACAATTCCCCTGGTTCCGTTCCGTATGCATGCTGCATGGCTTTCACCGTTTCCATAACAATGCCCGCCACCGTTCCGCGCCAGCCAGCATGACAAGCACCAATGGCGTGATGCGTTGGATCGTAAAACAAAACCGGCACACAATCTGCATAAGTGACAAACAACGCCCGACGCGGCACGTTTGTAATCATACCATCTGCATCCCCTAAGGCATCTTTCGGCGAATGAAATCCTTTGCCGCCATCTTTTGCCCCCACTTCAAGTACTTTGTTGGAGTGAATAAAATGCAGACTGACCACTTCCTTTGGACTAATGCCAAAATTTGTCACAAAACGGTCACGATTGCTGCGCACGGTCATGATATCATCACCCGTATGCAGCCCCAGATTCAGTGATTGGTAAGGAAAATCACTGCGTCCACCATGACGTGTAGAAAAAGCATGGACAATATCCGGTGCGTTGGCCAATGCGTCCGCTTCGACCCAGACAAAACCATTATTTGTTTGCAAATGATACATGATTCTCCTCCTCAAAATTGTGATTGTTCAATATCATACAAGGCCCGGTAATGGCCGCTTGAATTGGCAAGGAGTCTCTTATGCGACCCCTGCTCAATGATTCTACCATACGAAAGAACGTATGAAAAGTCAAGCTTATCTAACATTTCTAAACTATGGCTAATGACAATCATCGTTCGGCCTTCGCCCCATGCCAGAAGACGCGCAAATATGCGTTCTGCCAAACGTTTGTCAAGCTTCTGCAAGGCTTCATCAAGGATAACAATTTTCGGTGCACGCACCACCATGCGCGCAATGGCCAGGCGCTGACGCTGACCGCCTGAAAACATAGCTGCATTTTCTGCCAGTACGGTATCCAGCCCTGCCGGCAATGCCTGCACAATTTCATCCAATTCCACCATAGCCAGCGCCTGCCAAATTGCTTCATCACTGACCATCGGATTGGCAAGCTGCATATTCTCACGAATCGTTGTATAGAAAAAATAGCTGTCTTGATCGACACTTGCTACGGTATGATGGAGAGTTGCACTGTCAATCTCCGAGTAATTGCAGCCACCAAGCGTCAGTCGGCCTTCGTCAATTTGCCACAATCCAGAAAAAATGCGGGCTAATGACGATTTTCCACTGCCGCTTTCGCCAACAATTGCCACATGCTGCCCTTGAGGAATTGTGAGCGTTAAACCTTCAATAAATCGACGTCCTTCCTGATGATAATGAAAATCTACTTTTTCAGCCACAATTTCTAACGATTGCGGAAGAACCGTTTCCGATGCTGTCAAAGGCGCCGGTGTTTCATACACCATCCGCATTTCCTCCGCAGCTGCTAAAGATTCATCCATTTGCAGCACCGCCTCCGGCATCTGCAATACCGCTTCATAACTCGCCAGCACCAAAAGCGCCAGCATGGCTACATCAACCCCTGGCAAACGCCCCTCCCGTACAGAAGGAATCATCATCCATAAGGCAAGCAGCATGCTAAGATGACTGAGCGCAAAGGTCAAACGGCCGACCATCTTTTTCTTTAAGCTCATGCGCGCATGCAGCAAAGTAAATCTCTGAACCTTTTCTCGCATCGAGCGCTGTACATCCGCAAGCTTGCCAAAGAGATGAAGATCAACAAGTCCTTTCTTATAATCCAGAAATTGCTCAGACAACGCTGCCTGCCATTCCGATGCCTGATATTTTTGGGCGCGTCCCCCAGAAACTGCCGCTGCTGGTACAATGATTCCGGCCACCAATTGGCCAATCAGCAACATGGGAATAAGCGTCGGCTCAAAAAACGCCAAAAACAGCGCACAAATGGTATAAACAAACAAACTGCCCAATGGCACTGAGACCGCTTTCAGATAGAAAAACTGAAGCACATTGATGTCTGTGACAAATTGATTGTACAATTTTCCCTGTGCATAATTTGGAAATGCATCAGGCACCAATGGTTCCAGGTGATCATAAAAATCTTTGCGCAAATGTCCCAAAATACGGAATGCAATGCTGTGATTCAGCAATCGCTCCGCATATCGCAGCACCGCGCGGCCAATGCCAAAAAACCGCACACCTGTAATCAAAGGCATCAAAAGTAGCACCTCTGGCGTCAATGCCGCTTTTGACAACAGCAAGCCAGACGTCGCCAACAATCCCACATTACCCAATACTGTCAGCGCTACCAAAAGACTGCCTAAGAGCACGCGCCAGCGATAGGGCTTCAACAGCTGCATCAGCCAAGCAATCGTTTTACGCATGTGCGCTCGCCCCCTTTACGATGAAATGACCGCCTTGATCCACAACATCCTCATAACGTCCACTGTCAACCACCTGACCATGGCGCATAACATAAATACAGTCTACTTTGCGCAGCGTTTGCAAACGATGCGCAATGATCCAGGCAGCACGTCCATTCAGCAGAGAATCCAAAGCATCCACCAACGCGCGTTCACTTTCCATATCCAAGTTATCGGTCATTTCATCAAGAAACAACACATCGCTTTCACGATAGAGGGCACGCGCCACCAAAAGCAGCGCCGTTTGCCCACCCGAAAGCTGCTGTCCTCCTTGACCAATCATGGTATCCAATCCGGTCGGCACTGTACGCAATAAATGTGTCAAACCAATCTGATCAGCGATGGCTGTTGCCTGATGACGCATTTCCTGCGTCACGTTATTGCTAAAAGCAATATTTTCCAGAACACTGCCTTGAAAAATATATGGCGTTTGCAGCACTGCCGCTACACGTTCGCGATAGGCTGTACACTGCCACTCTGGCAGAGGCACCTCATTGACATAGATCGTCCCGCTTGTTGGCTGGAGAAAGCCCATCGCAAGCATCATTAAGGTGGTCTTGCCGCTGCCACTGTCTCCAGCGAAAGCAACCGATCGCCCCGCCTTCAGTTCCAACGATACATCCCGCACCGCATCCTGAGCAGCACCTGGATAACGATAAGAAACATGCTCTAAGCGAATGCTTTCTACGCGTGTTGCAGCAAAATCACCATTTGGCATCGTCCAAGGTTCCGTTTCTAAGAAAGCATAAATGCTGCTGCTGGCTTCCTGAGCATTGATCCCTGAATGAAAATACTGCCCCAGCGTCCGCATTGGCTGATAATATTCCGGCGCCAAAAGAAGGATATAGAAACCAATCAAAAAAGTCAGCGTCCCATTACAGAGACGCAGTCCCAAGCCAACTGCAACCATGGCAATCGCAATCGTTGCCACCAATTCCAAGGCAAGCGAAGAAATGAACGCCCACTTCTGCACCTGAAAAGTGGCGCGTCGATAAGCTTCACTGATTTCACCGATCTTTTCCCCCTGCTGTTTGCTGCGTCCAAGGCTTTTTAACGTCATAAGACCCTGCAAAACATCCTGCAAAAAAGCTGCAAAACGTGTCAATAATACCCATTGACGCACACTCTCACGTTTGGTCCATTTGCCAATCAGCACCATGAACACAGGAATCAACGGCAATGTCACCAACATGATGACCGCACTCAATGGATCTTTTGGAAAAATCACAATCAAAAACAGCACAGGAATAAATACCGCTTTGAACAATTGTGGCAGATAGCCGCTAAAATAACTTTCTAAGGTATCGATCCCATCATAAAGCAAATTGAGCAGCCCTCCGCTTTGAAGCTCTGCGGCCTGTACCGGCGAAAGCGTGCCTAATTTTTCAATAATCTTCTCACGCAAATCCAGCTTAACAGCCGTGGCCAACTTCAAACTGCTGTATTCTTCAGCACAATCCAAGGCAATACGCAGCACCAACGCGCTTACCGCCAGCACAAAAGTGCTCCCAAGCGTTTCTCTCGTCGCATCACCAAGAAATATGCCATCAACAATTTTCGTCACCATCCAAGTCTGCCAAAGCACTGCAGCAGCCGAGCCCAGACTAAACAACACCGATAAAATAAATAATACCCGTTGAGCGCCCATCTCCTGCATCAGTTTTTTATTCACCATGGGAGCCCCTCCTTTCTGGCTGTATCAAAAAAACGCCTCCCTTTCGAGAGGCGTTACAATGCCTATCAATATTTTATTGTCTTTTTCGTAACACGTGCACGGAACACATAGAACGACCAGATCTGATAAAGCAGAACAATCGGCACCATGGTCAATGCCACCTTGGTCATAAAGCTCAGCGTCTTTGGAGAAGATGCTGCATTATAAATATCCAGGCTATATGCTGGGTCCAAGGTTGAAATCATGATGTTCGGGAACATGCCCGCAAAGACACCAGCCACACAGCAGGCAATGGCCAACGCAATAAATACAAACGCCAAACCGGATGCCTGTTTACGGCTGCAAAGCACCGACAGAATCATAAATACTGCTGCCAAAGCAATGGCAACGATAGCAAGCACGTTTTCAAACATGGTGCTGGCAAAAAACGCCCATACAACCCAAACCACCGTGACAACAATCATCACAGGGCCAAGCTTGTTGGCAATGCCTTGAGCGCGATCCAATACAGTCTGTTCACCAGCTTTCAGCATCAGATAGCAGGCGCCATGATACAAGAAGATCAGCGCCAGCATCACACCACCGAGCAAGCAGAACGGACGCAGCAGTGTAAAGAAACTGCCAGCATACTGCATGTTTTCGTCAATCGGTACACCGATCACCAAATTCGATACCGCAACACCCCAAAGGATTGCTGACAGGATCGACGTCACTGCAATAACAGTGTCCCAATTTCTGCGCCAACTCAGACTAGGTTTCTGACTACGGAACTCAATACCAGTAGCACGAAGAATCAGCGCCAATAAGATGAGGAACAAAGCAAGATACCAGCCACTGAACATGGTTGCATACACATGTGGGAAAGCCGCAAACATAGCGCCGCCTGCAGTGATCAACCACACTTCATTGCCATCCCAGAATGGCCCAATCGTGTTCAAAACAACGCGGCGTTCTTCATCATCTTTCCCAATGATTGGAATCAACGCACCTACGCCGTAATCAAAGCCTTCCAGGAAGAAAAAGCCGATGAACAGCACCGTAATGAGAATAAACCAAAGTACATTTAAATCCATAACGAGCCCTCCTCAGCCGCTTTAGGCTTCTTGTCTTCATCATCCACTTTCTTGGCTGCACGTGCGAGCAGACCTACATCGATGATGGCCAGAATCAGATATACCAACGTAAAGCCGACCAGCGTAATCAATACTTCATTACCAGAGACAACCTGCGATACAGCATCTGCGGTTTTCTGCAAGCCGTACACAATCCATGGCTGACGTCCCACTTCCGTGAGAATCCAGCCAAAAGAGTTCGCCAAATATGGAAGCGCCATGGCAGGTAAAAACAGCAGCATCAGCTTAGAGCCCTTCACTTCACGTTTGGTTTTAACCATGAAGCAAGCGATCAGAGAAGCCAGCACAAGAAGCATGCCTGCACCAACCATAATGCGGAAACTCCAGAACATCAGCGGCACATCAGGGATATAGTTTCCTGCACCATATTCCTGTTCATACTGCGCCTGAAGATCATTGATCCCCTGCACCTCTTCTGTAAAGTTATTGTGAGCCATAAAACTCAATAAACCTGGCACAGAGATTTCAAAAGTATTCTCATGGTTTTCAGTGTCAATATTGGCCACTAAAGCCAATGGTGCACTTTCTTCGGTATCCCACAAAGCTTCCATGGCAGCCATTTTCATTGGCACTTCTTCTGTAAGATATTGACCTTGCATGTGCCCAACGCCTGCAACTGCAATAGAAGCGATCAGGCCCATAATAGCAGCGAATTTAAAAGATGATTTCATAATAGGTACATTTTTCTTACGTACCAAATGATAAGCACTAATTCCTAACATAAAGAATGCTGCCGTTGTCAACCCCGCGGTAAATACATGGGCAAATTGATGGAAGAAATACGAGTTGCCAACAATCTCTGCGAAATTATCCATTTCGACACGGCCATTGTTAAGCACATAGCCTTGCGGATGCTGCATGAATGAGTTTGCAACCAAGATCCACATCGCAGAAAGGTTGGACGCAATGGCTACCAACCAAATGCTGGCAAGATGCACACCTTTTGGCAAACGATCCCATCCGAATACCCACACTCCCAAAAATGTTGATTCGATGAAAAACGCCAGCAACGCTTCGATTGCCAGTGGTGCACCAAAGATGTCACCCATAAAACGTGCGTATTCCGACCAGTTCATACCAAACTGAAATTCTTGAACGAGACCGGTTGCAACCCCCATCACAAAGTTAATCAGGAAAAGTTTTCCCCAGAATTTTGTCATAGCTTTGTATTTTGGATCGCCAGTCTTAAAATATTTTGTTTGAATCATTGCTGTCATGATGGACAGACCAAGCGTCAACGGTACAAACAAAAAATGATAAACCGTTGTAATGGCAAATTGCCAACGTGCCAACAGTAATGCATCAAGCATAACCATCCTCCTTTTTCATTATCTCCATGTACTAGCGCACAGCGATTGCTTCGATCTCAACCTGCATGTCTTTTGGCAGGCGAGCCACCTCCACACAACCACGTGCTGGCGCATCCTTTTCAAAGTATTTTCCATAAGCTTCATTAACTGTCGCAAAATCGTTCATATCTTTCAGATAGATCGTTGTCTTTACGATGTCCTCAACAGTTGCACCAGCTTCTGCCAAGATAGCAGCAATGTTGTCCATGCACTGTTTGGTCTGAACCGAAATATCACCCTCAACGACTGCGCCTGTTGCCGGATTGATTGGAATCTGTCCGGAAACAAAAATCATTTCACCGCTTGCAGCAACGCCCTGAGAATATGGCCCCAAAGCAGCTGGTGCGTTTTCAGTTGCAAGAATACGTTTCGTCATCTTCATTCACCTCCATTCTCAATCATTCCCTGTTAAGTCATGATTATATGGGTAATTATAAATCTCCAGCGGAGAAAAATCAACATTATCCGCACTTGCCAGGACATATTTAATATTGTTTTTTTCTATCGATTGAAATTGCGCCGCTTCCTCACCGTGCAGATGACCAAACACGCAACAATTCACGCCATAAGATTCTAATAGCTCCGCCACGGCCGGCGCCAGATCTCTGCCAACAAACGGCGGATAATGCATCATTGCAATACGATAATGCGCATCCGGCGGCATCTGCGACAGCGATGCTTCTAAACGCGCATATTCACGCCGAAGCATTTTTTCCTGATGAGCTTCCCCTTCCGGATCGGCAAAGGTCCAGCCGCGAGCGCCGGCAATGGCCACCCCCTCTAAAACCACACAATCGTTTTGTATAGCGTACATGCCTGCAGGCAGCGCCTCGCGCACTTTAGATATGCTTTGCCACCAGTTGTCATGATTGCCACGGATCATGACTTTGCGCCCAGGCAAACAGCCTAGCCAGTTCAGGGCAAACTTTGCCTCCTCGACACGATTGCCCCAGAAAATATCCCCCAAAAGCAGCACCACATCATTTTTTTGCACACGCTCGCACCAACGCCGAGCAATCTTTGCCGTGTGCTGGGTCCACTGCTCGCCAAAGCATTCCATCGGTTTTTGCTTGCTTTTTTCCAGACCAATAGACAGATGCAAATCACCCATCGCCCAAAAAGTCACATGTTTCTTCTTATCGCTCAAAATACCGTGTCCCCCTGTCATAAAACATTCAGCAGAAGAAAACGTCTTCATCCCCGCCCCATTATACGGGAAGCAGTAACATTCGCCAACTGCCTTTTAACACTAAACCATCTATAAAAATTTTAAACGATCCATAAAATCTGCCGCCCTTCTCTTGCGACACCCTACCGAATCCAGTAGAATGTAAACAATGTTATTTTTTGGAGGAAAACCATGCTAATTGAATATTTAAAAGTATTGATACTTGGTATTGTTGAAGGGATCACAGAATGGCTCCCAATCTCCAGTACAGGGCATATGATTCTTGTCGAGAATTTTCTGCGCCTCAATGTTTCCCGCGATTTTTGGGAAATGTTTCTGGTTGTCATTCAGTTGGGTGCTATCCTAGCCGTTGTCGTCATTTATTTCCACAAATTAAATCCATTTTCTCCGCGAAAATCCGCAAAAGAAAAATCGGATACCTGGAAAATCTGGTTCAAAGTCATCATCGGTTGTCTTCCAGCTGCCATCATTGGGCTGCCACTAAACGACTGGCTGGATGAACATTTCTATAATTACATTGTTGTTGCCATTGCATTGATCGTTTATGGGATCATTTTTATCTGGATTGAAACCAAATATAACTACAAACCCACCATCAACTCTTTTGATGATATGAGTTATCTCACCGCTTTTAAGATCGGCTGCTTCCAAGTGCTTTCGTTAATTCCTGGGACATCTCGTTCCGGGTCTACAATCATCGGCGGGATGCTCGTGGGCACTTCCCGTACCTTAGCCACCGAATTTTCCTTTTTCATGAGCATTCCTATTATGTTTGGCGCCAGCCTTTTAAAGTTGGTAAAGTTCGGCTTCAATTTCACCGGCAACGAATTGATGATCCTGCTGTTTGGTATGATTGTCGCTTTTGTGGTTTCTATTTTAGCCATTAAGTTCTTAATTTCTTACGTTGCCAAAAACGATTTCAAGCCATTCGGTTACTACCGCATTGCGCTCGGGATCATTGTCCTTCTTTACTTCTTCCTGAGCTAGGAGGCGAACCCTATGTCTGTCTATGAAGAAGCACTGGCTTTACAACCAACACTTACCCAGTGGCGCCGCGCCTTTCACCAACACGCCGAAGGCGGGTACGATTTACCACATACCTTAACACTGATTCGTGATGTGCTGAATGCACATCACGTTTCCTTTTTTGAACCTTGTCCGAGCACTCTCGTTGCCGATATCGGAAAAGGCCCTGCAGGAATGATCCTGCGTGCCGATATGGATGCCTTGCTTATGGAAGAAAAAAGCGGGCTTCCATTTTCCAGCGAAACCAACTTTGCACACACATGCGGGCACGATTTTCATACTGCAATGCTGCTCGGTGCAGCCTGCCTTCTGCAAGCACACGCCGATGAACTGCCTGCAAGCACACGCCTTATTTTTCAGCCAGACGAAGAAAACATCACCGGCGCTCGCCAGCTGATTGCCCACAATGTGGTCACCCCAGACTTCAAAGGCGGGTTTGCCCTGCACATGTCTCCAACCCTGGACAGCGGCACCCTTTACTACAAAGATGGGCCAATGTATGCTGCGTCCAACGAATTTATCATCACGTTCACCGGTGCCAGCACCCACGGCGCCGCACCATCCAATGGACGCGACCCAATCTTTGCTGCCGTTCAAATCTATAACGCGCTGCAAGGCTTAATCAGCCGTGAGCGGCCAACACTTGAACCAGCGGTGCTTTCCATCTGCGCGTTCAACGCCGGTAACACCTTCAACGTCATTCCAGATCAAGCACAGCTGCTTGGCACGCTGCGTGTCTATAACACGGATCTCGCTGAGACAATTAAAGCACGGCTCCAAGAAATTTGTGATGGTATGGCAAAAACGCTGCGTTGTCAGGTGACACTAACATTTACAACCACTGTTCCACCAGTGTGTAACGATGAGGCATTGAATCATCGCCTCATTCAGACGCTGTCCGACCGCGCGCCGGAGCTCATTTTGCAAGAACAGCGCGAACCATTTGCTTGGAGCGAAGACTTTGCACTCTACGGCAACATCCTTCCAATCAGTATGATGACACTCGGCGCTCATGTCGACGGATGCTCCGCCAATATTCATAACGCCGATGTGCTTTTCGACGAAACCGCCCTTGTTGTCGGAACTGCAGCCCATGTTTGTGCAGCATTTTCCAGCAAAGACAGTTGTAAAAACTAATCAATGATCGCAAAACGTGCAATATAAAACGGCAAGAGAACTGCCAATGGTTCTCTTGCCGTTTTATATTGTCTATTTTTCCCACAGTAAACAAACAAATGCGCCAATGGCACCACGTTTGCGATACTCTTCGTCCAAGTCGCGGGTTGCTTCTGTGTCAGGCGTTGCAAATGGCAAAAAAACACTTTCAGCACTTGCAAGCAGTTTTTCTGGCAAAAGCGCGCGCATGTCATCTGCAGTCTTGAAAGACGCATGGTGAAAAACCGAATCCTCACGCGGCATATGTGTTTGATATTCCTGCCCCCAGTCAGAATTGCCAGTGATCGTGCCAATCAACACACGGCCTCCCGGCTTAACCACACGCATCATTTCGTTCAAAGCACGCAAGTCATCATGAATAAATTCAAATGCCGCCATTGAAAGCACCGCATCAAAAGTGTTGTCAGGAAATGGCAGCGTATACAAATCACCCACATAAAAATGCAATTGCTCCGCATAGGGCGATGCGGCCGCCTTTTCCTTTGCATAGGCAATCATTGGCTCCGATAAATCAATGCCATCCACTGTTGCTCCCAAGGCTGCCATTTTCATCGAAAAGTTACCTGTTCCACAACCAGCATCCAGCACATGCATGCCACTTTTTGGCTGAAACAATTCAAATGCGCACTCAGTTTCCAGTGCGTCCACCAAGGCACCTTTTTGCGTTTGATACCACGCATCATATTCAGGCGCTTTTTTATCAAAGTCCGCCATGCTCTCCATCTCCTCACGTTTTATGTTCAATGCTTCTTTCATTATTACGCCCATTGCCGTTTTTGTCAATGCAACAGCCAATTGACAGTTTTTCAATACCATACCTATAATAGAGAAACAGACAGTCTAATATGTTCTATCGTCGACTGTGAGAGGGGGATTCTATGCAAAATAGTAACTTATTGACAGGCAGCATTACGAAAAGTTTGCTGATTTTTGCGCTGCCAATGATCGCTGGAAATTTGTTGCAGCAATGCTACAATATTGCGGACACCATTATTGTCGGCCGCTTTCTCGGCGCCAATGCATTGGCTGCTGTTGGCTCAGCCTATACCCTAATGACTTTTCTTACATCAATTATTCTCGGTCTCTGCATGGGCAGCGGCGCATCTTTTTCCATCAGTTACGGCCGCAACAACATCGATCGGCTGAAAACCGGCATATTTCAATCTTTTGTATTTATTATTCTTGTTACCATTGCCATCAATATATTGGTGTTTATCGGCATTGATTTTATCATATGGTTCCTTCGTGTTGCAGATCCTGACGTTGCCGGACTAATGAAAACCTATTTATTAGTCATTTTTGCCGGAATCCTCGCCACGTTTTTCCAAAATTATTTTTCCTGTCTGTTGCGAGCGCTCGGAAACTCAAAAATCCCATTAGTCTTTCTTGCCGTTTCAGCACTCTTAAACATCATTTTAGACTTATTGTTTGTTTGTGTGGTTCACTGGGGCGTAGCCGGTGCTGCTTTGGCAACGATCATTTCTCAATACATCTCTGGCATCGGCCTCACGATCTACACCCTTGTTGCATTTTCTGATTTGCGGCCTGCGCGCAGACACATGCGTTGGAATCGCACGATATTTCGTGAAATTACCAGCTTTTCTTTTCTCACCTGCATCCAGCAATCTGTCATGAATTTTGGGATTCTCTTGGTGCAAGGCTTGGTCAACAGCTTCGGTCCAGTCATTATGGCAGCCTTCGCCGCTGCTGTCAAAATCGACACATTCGCTTACATGCCGGTACAAGACTTTGGAAATGCTTTTTCTACATTTATCGCTCAGAATTATGGCGCCAGAAAAGAAGATCGCATTCGCCAAGGCATTAAAAGCGCTTTTCTTACAGCCTCCATCTTCAGCATCATTGTCAGCGCCATTGTCTTCATCTTTGCTGAACCATTGATGACGCTCTTTATCAACCGCAATGAAACAGACATCATCTCTGCCGGCGTATGTTATCTACGCATTGAAGGCGCTTTCTATGTTGGCATTGGCATTCTCTTTTTACTCTACGGACTTTATCGAGCCATCGCGCGCCCAGGCATGAGCGTTGTTCTCACCATCATTTCGCTTGGCACACGCGTTCTCCTCGCCTACACACTCTCAGCCATTCCAGCCATTGGCGTAACCGGCATCTGGGCCGCTGTCCCAATAGGCTGGGCACTCGCCGACATCGTTGGCATCACATATTGGCGCCGGCTCTCGCGCCGCGGCATGACGTTATAAATAAATGACCGTTCTCCTGATCGAGAACGGTCATTTATTTATTGAACAACCAGCAAACCACCAAGATTATAAAACCAATATACTTCCAGGGACAACATCGTTATATATGCGCTCCCCTGTACAATCAGCAGCAACACAAAAACCATATAGATCAAACAAGCACCCAAACACTGTCATGAATATCACAGTCTGCCAACAGCGAGTGATACGCTAAAGTGGACATCGTCCGTCTTACCTTACCTTTATTTTCGTCCCATCTTTATTAGATCGCTCACCAAAATTCATACTGCTAAAGATTTCTTAATCTTCATCGCTTGACAATCGTCCCAGACGTGATAAAATAATATTAGCACTCAGATAGATCGAGTGCTAATATCTCAAAGAGGTGACCATTCTATGGCTAAGAAAGCCTTTAAAGCAGAATCTCAACGACTCATGGATTTAATGATCCATTCTATTTACACCAATCGCGAAATCTTTTTACGCGAACTGATTTCCAACGCGTCCGACGCCATCGACAAGGTCTATTACGAAACCCTGACAGACGAAAATCGCACATTTAATAAAGACGATTTTTACATCCGTCTGACCCCTAACAAAGAAGCACGCACGCTGACCATCGAAGACACCGGTGTTGGCATGACCGCCGAAGAACTCGAAAACAACCTCGGCACCATTGCAAAAAGCGGCAGTTTCGATTTCAAATCCAACCAAGATCAAGACGACGACCATAACATCATCGGTCAATTCGGCGTTGGTTTTTATTCCGCCTTTATGGTCGCTAAAGAAGTCACCGTTGAAACAAAGACCTGGAACCCTGATGAACCAGCCGCCATGTGGCATTCTGACGGCACCGACGGTTACACCATCTCCGAATGCGGACGCACCACTCCAGGCACAAAGATTACACTGACATTGCGCGACAACACCGACGAAGAAAACTACGATGAATTTCTTGATCCCCATCTGCTGCGCTCCCTCGTTACCCGCTATTCCAATTACATCCGTTACCCAATCGTAATGCTCTGCGAAAAACAGCGCATGAAAGAAGGCACCGAGGAGCACCCAGAATACGAAACCTACTATGAAGACGATACCCTTAATTCCATGGTTCCTATTTGGCGCAAGAACAAAAACGAACTCAAGGATGAGGATTACGAAAACTTCTATCACGAACGCCGCTTCGGCTTCGACAAACCTCTGCGTCATATCCATCTCAACGCCGAAGGTGCCGCATTAAGTTATCGCGCCATTCTTTACATCCCTAGTCAGCCACCATTTGACTACTATACCAACGATTATAAACGCGGCTTAGCGCTTTATTCCAACGGCGTTCTCATTATGGATAACTGCGAAGATTTGCTGCCTGAATACTACAACTTCGTCAAAGGTGTTGTCGACAGCGAAGACCTCTCCCTCAACATCTCCCGCGAATTGCTGCAGCACGATCGTCAGCTCATGACCATTCGCCACAAAATTGACGAACGCATCACACGTGAGCTGTCTCAAATGCGCGACAACGATCGCGAAAACTACGAAAAATTCTACAAAGCATTTGGCCGTCATATCAAAATCAGCATCTACGACAGCTACGGCGCCCACAAAGATAAACTCCAGGACTTCCTGCTTTTCTATTCTTCCACAGAAAACAAACTTGTTACCCTGAAAGAATATGTAGAACGCATGCCTGAAGAACAAAAATATATCTACTATGCAACCGGTGCCAGCGCAGACCAAATCGATAAATTGCCACAGGTCGGCATCATCAAAAAGAAAAACTTCGAAATGCTCTACCTGACTGACGCTTTTGACGAATTTGTTCTCAAAGTCATCGCCGCATACAACGGAAAAGAATTTCGTTCCGTTTCTGGCGACGATTTGGGCTTAGACGATGAAAACACCAACAACGAAGACAACAGTGAAGAACAAAACGCTTTCTTTGACAAACTCGCCGGGTTGCTCTCCGATGAAGTGGTCCGTGTAAAAACCACCGATCGCCTTGCCGACGACGATGCCGTCTTCCTCTCCACCGAGGGGCAGATTTCTGTCGACATGGAAAAACTCTACGCCGCTATGCCTAACGGACAAAGCATCAAAGCACAAAAAGTGCTCGAAATCAATAAAAACCACCCCGTTTACGCAAAGCTCGAAGCGCTCTATAAAGACAATGACGAAGACGCTTTGAAAAACTACACCAATCTGCTTTACCAGCAGGCACGTTTGATTGCAGGGCTGCCTGTTGAAGATCCAACCAATTTTGCACGCAGCATTTCTGCACTGATGACAAAATAACCATCAACCATCCACACATTCAATCATACACCCCTTAAAAAAAGCCAACCGTTTTCAGCAACGGTTGGCTTTTTTTCGCGCTCAAAGCTTTGTCAAAGAATCTTTGCGCACGAAAATCTCCTCGCAAAAAGCAGATTGCTTTATTTTTCGGAACGCACCTGAGATAATAAAGCCAGGAAAAACAATGCGCGTTGTTCTCCAAAAGAAAGGACAAAACCATGAAACTCGGAAAAGAAATTTCATCCATCAGAAAAGAATACGGCATGACACAGGAAGCCTTCGGTCAGCTCTTTCACGTCACACGGCAAACGGTATCAAATTGGGAAAACGAGAAAAGTTATCCCGATTTACAAACCCTCATCGATATGAGCAACCATTTCGGCATTTCTCTGGACATGCTGCTCAAGGAGGACACGCATATGATCCAGACCATCGACAAAGAACGCCATTTTGGCAAGCGTCTCACCAAAGGCATCATCACAGCCATTAGCATCATCGTCCTTGTTTGCATTTCTTACTGCGGCTATTGGCATTATCAGAAAAACCACTTTGAACAACAATTTCAAAACGCCCTGCAAAGCTACGGCTTTTCAGAAAAAATCATCACCGACGAAAAAGGCAACAACATCTCCGTTGGCTCCTACGTCGCCCAAGACGGCAACATCGAATACTCTATTCTGGCACCAGATTTTCCTGAACTTCTGTCATTCGATACTAAAATTCCCGACGACGCCAAGTTCGTCGCCGCCGATTGCTCCGATGAAAACAGCACGCTTCGCCTGCGTTGTTCCCCTTCCTACACCCGCGAATCCAAACAAGACGACATCACTTTCAACAACGCTTTGATCACACTTACGCTCGACCAAGGATACAAAGAAAACAGCGACGGTACTTTTACACCCATCCTTTTCCCAGAATATAATCTCGACGAAAACGGCGCGCCCTACGCCGGCCATTTAGACGACGATACCCGCGTTGTTTACGACCGCATGAAAAACGATGTTCAAACAGCCGCCAGCACACTCCCTGCCATGCTGCAAGATTTTTATGGCTAGAAATCAGAAAGCCCTTTCGAGAAAGTTTTCTCGAAAGGGCACGTTTTTTAACGATAACTTTTTAAGAGCGCTTTTCTTTCGTCGGATACCCTGCGGCTTTCAACCGCTTTTTGGATGCTCTTTCGGTGCACCCAATCCGGCATGCGATGTTCTGTGATCCACGGCAACGCCGCGTCCCATTGTTTGACAAGCGCCATACTAAAATACCACGCTACGCCCATGTTCACATAATATTCATCACAGGCACAGGCCGCCACCGCTGCAAGATCGCTTTCTACAAAAGCTGCCTCAAGGCAATGCTGCATCAACATATTGATCCCAAACCGCACAGTGTACGGATGTGAACGGTCCTCCAGCCATACCGGCACAATTTTGCGCATTTCATCCAAATTTTTCTTAAAAACCTGCGGCGAGAAAATGTCACACGTCGCCCAGTTATCAATCATTGGCAAAAAGTGGGTTGTTTCAGTGATACACACATCAAAATCTTTCATTTGCGCAATAAGAAGCCCATGGATATTAACTTCTTCCATATATCTATGATCAGTCAATGCCAAATACTCAAGCACACCTGGATCATTTTTATACGCTTTAGCAATTTTTCTCTGTATTGGTACGCGCACGCCTAAAATTCGATCAGGAGAAATGGTCGGAATAAGTTTTTCATGAAACGACTTATACGACTCATCCACATTTGCCATCAACTGAGCGCGAATCTGCTCTTCAACATTCATGAACACACCTCCGGTTCCGTCTCAAAGTTGCGCAAAAAGTATGTCCCCAAAGGTACATCGCTGAAAATATGTGCCATATAATTTGTCACCAATGCCACATACCGATTTTTCGCCTGTTCAAAAAGAGCCGCCAGTCGCGGATTGGTAACGTCCGACATCGCATCTTTCGGCCCCATAAATATGCCGCCAAGCGCATCTTTGGCTCCAAACATTCGCAGCAATCCTTGGTAAAAATGATAACGGCCGTTCTCCGGAGTTTTCAGCCAATCTTTTATGCGTCCAAAATCTGCAATCAACTCAGCAACATCCTCTGCTTTACCCAAATCCGCCGCTTCATACAGAGAGCCTATTTTCATGCGCGTACGCCGATCCGCAGCAATGCAGCTTCCTAATGGAAAGCAGCGTGGTTCAGCGATACCATAATCAGCCAGCAGATAACGATCAAACTCAGTTTCCATCCGATGATGATTATACGGCAGCTCTTTCACCCATCGATCAATTAATGGATGGCAGGTTGAATCCAGCGCAAAATGGCCAATCAAACCAAGGATATAGGCAAGTGCATCACTTTCCGGTCTCTTGCCGCCTTCACCTTCCAGCGCCAACAATAAGCTCGCACAAGAATCTTGATGCAGCTGTGAACCAATTTGCGAATACTTTTTTCCACGCAAACGCAGCAGTTGATCAAAAAAATAAAAATCCGGCCCTTGCAGACCTACATTATATAAATCTTGATGCGATTTGATGATTCTCAGAATCGATTCATCAAATCGCTCCATTGTCTCAATACCAAAAATATAATGAGCAAAAATCGCAGGCATGTTTCGCCCTCCTTTCAATACTCCATCTCCATCATAACACAGGGCACCGCCACTGCCAATTCCATAAAAAAATCTCGAGCATGAAAGCTCGAGATTTTTTCATTATTTATCATCTTTACCTAAGAAGCGTTCCGATAGATAAAAGACCAGTTTTCGAATGACAATGAAGAGAACCAACAGCCCAACCACTTCGGTGAAGAAAACAGCCCACTCCATCGGAATCCACGCGCCAAGTATCATCAGAAGCGCCTCCTTTCATTAAAGTACAAGACTCATCGAATCAGTAATTTTCTTACGCAGCTCCAGGAAATCATGACCCGTTAAATTACGTGGACGAGGAAGATCGACAACATATTCACCGGCGAGATAGCTAGGCAGCTTACCATCAAGGATGATAATGCGGTCAGCCAGATAAATAGCTTCATCGATGTTAGACGTTACAAACAAAATCGTACGTTTTTCTTCCTGCCAAACACGTTCAATCTCAATTTCCATGAGAATACGCGTCTGCGCATCCAACTGACCAAACGGTTCATCAAGAATCAGCAATGTAGGTTCATTGACATACGCACGCGCAATACCTACACGCTGTTTCATCCCACCTGACAGCTGATTTGGATAACTGTTTTCAAATCCTGTCAAACCAACAAGGTCAATGTACTTCTGCGCCATTTTACGACGTTCTTCTTTAGGAATACCTTTTAATTTTGGCCCCATTTCAACGTTGCCCATAACCGTACGCCAGAAGAACAAAGTGTAACGCTGGAATACAAAACCAACTTTATCACTCGGACCATCCACTTCTTCACCATTAACATAGACATGACCAGTGGTAGGTGCTTCAAAGCCGGCAATCAAACGCATCAATGTACTCTTACCAGACTGCCCCGGCCCAAGAATAACGACAAATTCGTTCTCTTTTGCATGGAAGTTCATCTTTGACAATACTTTTTTGTCGCCAAATTCTTTGGAGATATCCACGCACTCGATTATATTTGTGTGTTTCTCGTCCATGGACAAAGCCCCCTTTCAATCAAGGTCAATGCGAGAGAGGTCAGGAAGGAGACGATACAAATGGTCAACATCCCGGCAATACACATCGCAGTGTTATCAATTCTCATGCCCTGGTTAATAACGAAGCCCAGGCCGCTTCTTGCACCAACCAATTCCGCAGCTACCACGCAAGTCCAAGAAGTAGACAGCGCAATCTGCAAACCAGCAAAAATAGCAGGAATACAAGATGGTGCCGTAACTTGAAGATGTTCTTGCCAATAACTAGCGCCCAAATTACGGATGCAATCATACAATTCAGGGTCAACGAGACGAATCCCATTGTAAGAGTTCAGAATCAATGGTACCAACGCACCAATGAAAATGATGAAAATCTTGGAAGTTTCACCAATCCCAAACCATAAAATGGAGATAGAAATCCATGCAATAGGTGGCATTGGCTTAAAGAATTCGAAGATCGGACGAATAATGGCATTGGCAGTTTTATTAAAGCCCATCAGCACCCCAACCGGAATACCGATAACCGCTGCCAATATGAACGCGATCATTACACGACGGAAACTGATCCAAGTATGCATGATCAACGTATAACCAGCCAGTTTTGACTGGAACATGTCAACCCATTCAACAACAACCTCCCAAGGGCGAGGCATCATTGTGGCATTACCAGCAACGACGATCAAGTCCCAGATGCCCAAGAAGAGGACAATAGAGATCACGTTCAACACGCGTTTATTGCGCAGGGCTTTTTGCAATACATTACCGCCTCTGCGTTCGGAAATTGTTTCACTCATAACCAGGCACCTCCTTACTGACCTTTTCTGCTGCCCTTAACGAGCTGTTTTTCAATAAAGCCAACAATAATAGTAATAACAACCCCAGTCAATGCCGTCAAAACCATCCCAAGAATGATCATATCTGGCATCAAAAGACGGCGGCCCATTTCGATGAAGAAACCCAAGCCAGCATTTGCGCCAACCATTTCAGCAGCAACAAGGCAGGTCCATGCAGTAGCTAAAGCCACTTGCAAGCCACCAAACACCATTGGTAATGCAGATGGTACGCAAACATTCTTGAAGATTTCCCAACTGCCTGCACCATAGGTTTTAGCCATTCGAATATAAGTTGGATTTGTCATCTTTACACCAGAGCACGAGTTAATAACACATGGCACCAACGCCCCAACGAAAATGATAAAAACCTTACTGAACAGCCCAGTACCAAACCAAATGATGCAAAGAGGAATCCATGCAACAGATGGAATAGGACGAACGATTTCAAAAATTGGTCGAACAAGGCCATCAAACGTTGTAAACCATCCCATGGCCAAACCAAGAGGAATCCCGATCACTAACGCTAAGATATAACCAATCAACGCTTCTTCCAAACTCAAACCTATGTGTCCCCAAATAATCGTACCGTCCGGATTTGGATTGGATAATTTATCGATAAATAGCGAGATAACCTGTGTTGGTGATGCCAAAAGATGCGGAGAAATCAACCCCGCGCGCACAATACCTTCCCAGGCGCAAAGGAACACGCAAATAGAAATAACAGAAATAATCGTATAGAAACTTTGTTTTCGTTCTGTACGTTTCAACTTTTTATTGCTCGCCATATCTACACCTCCACTCAATGTTATTTTCGCTTTCCTTGTAAGAAAGCAGGAGTGTCTCATGTCACGTCTCTTAAGAAAGACGGGGAGTCTATCAACTACAACAGACTCCCCTCCACCATTCTTATTTTACATTATTTCTTTTCATCTTTAATTTCAATGGCTCTTTCAAGGAAGGAAGAATCGATGCAATATCCCTTGTCTTCAAGCTGCTGCTTTTCATCAGCAGTGTACTGACCCTGGGATACGAAGTAGTCCGCAGTCTTCTGGAGATCGGCGAGCAAAGTACCGCTCTGCAGCATTTCAAGCTGGTCTTCGAGACTTGGAATATCATGGGATTTAATATCCAACGCCGCATTTTCTTCAGTTACTTCCATTGCGGCCCAATCAGTGAAGAAGCTAGAGATTTCACCAGCCATATCGGTGCCTTCTTTATTGAAACGATCAGCACCTTCGCTCATCATAGCAAGCATGCTAGCGATTGCATCAGGATTTTCTTCTGCCATCTTAGGATCAGCAACCCACAGCATCAAGCAAGTAGAACCAACCTGTTCAGCAGTAGCAACTTCCTGCCAGCCCTTTTCAAGACCAGTGTAAAGGAATGGTGCCCAGAGAACGAGGTAGTCACCTTCGCCAGATTCAAATGCTGCAATAGCCTGAGCCTGTTCCAAGTTACGTACAGTAACGTCATCTTCAGTCAAGCCAAACTGAGCAAGGTAACCAGACAACGTGTAGGTACCAGTAGAAACGGTCGTAGTCAGGAAGGTTTTGCCCTTTACATCTTCAGCAGTACCATAGGTACCATTTTCGTTCTTCGTATTAAAGATCGCATCCCCTTCACGCGCCAATACAGCGTTTGCACGAGATTCGTTAGAAGATACACCAACGATCGGCGTATCATAACGCAATGCAGACATCAGAGTAGGTACGGACCCGTTACTCATAATGGCCAACTGATTCGCAGGAACCGTTTGAACCATCGGCATCCCAGAATCAAAGTATTCCATGGTCATATTGATGCCATATTTTTCTTGGATGGATGGATCCGTCGTGGTTGCATAATACGCTGGCCAAGCATCAATCTGACCCTGAAAACCACCAGACACAGCAAGGACATCCCCACCGCTTCCGGAGCCGCCACCGTCACCGCCGCCGCAACCGGCAAGCGTCCCAAGCAATGCGACTGATAAAACGACAGCTGTTGCGACTTTCCATGTTTTTTTGTGACGTTTCATAAGAAACACACTCCCTTCAATTTTTTACCTTTTATTTTTTATGCCCAAGTGTTTGCTTACCACCACTTGATGGCATCGGTAACATAGTTACGCAATTCAACGAAATCATCTGCCAAAGCGTCCCGAGGTCTTGGCAAATTAATTGGAATAGATTCCTTAATCGTCGTAGGCTTATTGGTTAATACCAAAATACGTTCCGCAATATAAACCGCCTCTTCAACGTTATGCGTGATAAAGATAACTGTGTTGTGCAGCTCCTGCCAAATACGAACCAACTCGTCTTCCAAATAGAAACGAAGTTTTACATCCAACTGACCATAAGGTTCATCCATGAGAAGCAAGTCCGGATCAGTTGCAAACGCTCTTGCTATTGCCACGCGTTGCTCCATACTGGATGAAATCTGAGCAGGATAGAGGTCCTGAGTTTGAGTCAAACCGACCAATTCCATAACCTCTTGAACCTTCTTTTCAATTTTATCCTTTGGCCATTTTTTAATTTCCATACCGTAAGCAATGTTTTCTTTTACCGTTCGCCAAGGCAGGCAGGATGGTTCCTGAAACACGAATGAAATACTGTGTTTCCTTGGATCTGCTGGTTCACCGTCAATGAGGACTTCCCCTTCACTAGGCACATACAATGTTGACAACAGATTTAAGAACGTCGTCTTACCGCAGCCTGTCGGGCCTACGATAACGAGGAATTCACCTTTTTTTACGGTGAAGTTGATGTCATTTAATACTAACAAATCGCCGAAGCGTTTGGTTAAATGATTGACAACAACTTTATCTTGTCTCGTGTCTTCTCCCATACGTCCACTTCCATTCTTTTAATAGTGTTAGAATAATGAGTGCTACGAATTACAGTGAATGACGATAAGCAAGCTTTAATAAATAAGTCCGTTTTATTTAATCGATAAATGAACGCCGCAAAACAAATTAAAAAATTGCTTGCATTAACTTTGCTTATCGTTATTCTTTGTTTTAATTATATCTTATTATGGTCAACTGTCAATAAAATCCTAATATTTTTCCATTTCATATAGGAATATATATAGTAATCACAATCTTTTTTGTGATATCACGGTATTTATACTAGACAAATCAGCCAAAATATGATACACGAATTTTCTTTTTTATACCCCACCTCTTTTCGAAGAAAACATATCTAAAAAGAATTTTTTACTTTTCGTGCCAATCAATTTGTCAAGTGTTTTTCTTGTTTTTTACATTATTTTTAATAATTCTATATTATTTTTAACAAAAAATGTCTCTAGAAAAGCTTGTTGAACGATTGATCTACAGCGAAAATTATTTTACCAAATAAAAAAACAAGGGTGCTCTTCACAGAACACCCTTGTCCTTTTCATCATAAAACGATAACATTTTCTTCGCGTTATCTTATCCGTTATTTATATTATACTATCAAAGCTATTGTGTCAAATGATTTTATTCGGCATATTGTGCACGTCCCGTTTCGAACAAATTGCCTCCCTGTGCATCAATGGCCACAATTGCTGCCAAATTTTCGATTTCTAAACGTCGAATTGCTTCTGTACCCAGATCGTCATAAGCGACAACTTCTGCCTTTTTCACACTTTTGGAAATGGCCGCACCAGTTCCACCAATTGCCACCATATATACCGCGCCATTGCGTGCGATGGCATCAATGACTTCCTGGCTACGAGGCCCTTTTCCCAGCATGCCTTTTAAGCCAGCTTCGTCCATTAAACGTGGTGCAAAGGCATCCATGCGGCTGGACGTTGTTGGTCCAATCGACCCAATCGCTTGACCAGGTTTTGCCGGGGTTGGGCCTGCATAATAAATGAGCTGTCCCTGCCAATCGACGGGCAAAGATTCTCCCTTATCTAAAGTTTCTGCCATACGTTTATGCGCCTTATCACGAGAAGTATAAATAACACCAGACAACATGACAGTATCGCCTGCACGCAAGCCAGCCAATTCTTCTGCTTGAAATGGCACTTGAATATGTTTTTCCATGGTTATGCCTCCTCTCCTTCTAAAACAATGCGGGTATGACGTGCTGCATGACAGTTAATGTTCACAGCCACTGGCAGCGATGCAATGTGGCATGGATAAGTATTGATATGCACAGCCAGCGCCGTCACACGTCCGCCAAGTCCTTGAGGACCGATCCCCAACGCATTGACGCGATCGAGAATCTCCGCCTCCATCTCTGCATAACGAGCATCAGCATGTTTTGAACCGATCGGACGCATCAATGCTTCTTTGGCAATCGCTGTTGCTTTTTCCATGGTGCCGCCAATACCAACACCAACAATAATCGGAGGGCAAGGATTGCCGCCTGCCTTAGACACGGCTTCTACAACAAAGTCCACCACGCCCTGTTTACCAGCTGTCGGCTTCAGCATACCAAGTGCTCCCATATTTTCGGCGCCACCGCCTTTAGGCATAAGGATAATTTCGCACTGATCACCAGGCACAATGTTATAGTGAATGACTGCTGGCGTATTATCGCCAGTATTGACGCGATCAAACACAGGCTCCTCAACCATGCTGCGGCGCAAATAGCCTTCATCATAACCAAGCCGCACGCCTTCATTGACAGCTTCCGTCACATCACCGCCAACAAGGTGCAGGTCTTGACCAACATTTAAATATACAACAAGTGTGCCAGTGTCCTGACACATGGCCTGATGTTCTTCACGCGCCAGGCGCGCATTGGCCAAAATTTGATCAAAGCAATAAATGCCAAAAGGAGATTCTTCCTTCTCCCGGCCATCAACAAGTGCCTGCTCTACATCTTTTGGCAGGTCTGTATTAACTTCCACAGCAAAATGCCGAATGGCTTCTGTGATTTTTTTTACATCTAAAGTTTTCATTGAAAAAGCTCCTTTTGAAAAAAGAGACTGCACGGCAGTCTCTTTTTCTCTTTTATTCATTAACCTTCAAAAGCCTTGGTGAGTGGTGGCACAACCTGTTTCTTTCTGGATACGACACCAGCCAGTTCTGCAAGGCCGTCTGTCACAGTCACGCCAAAGGCACTTTCAACCTTTGCAGTCTCGCTGCCTGTAATCAACGCAGTGGAGTTGCTGTCGAGAATATTGGTAATGAGCAGCACGAAAAGATCATAGCCTTCTTTTTCACTGTTCTTCTGCATGAGTTCGGTCAATTCTGCTTTGCGGGTAAGCACATCGTTCACATCAACGGTATTAACCTGAGCGATACGAACGGTTGCATTGCCCATTGGGAAGCTCTTAGCATCAAGATCTAAAAGTTCTTCGCAAGATTTTGCAGAGAGATTGGTGCCAGCTTTTAACAGATCCAATCCATAAGTATTATAATCTACGCCAGCCAAAGCTGCCAACGCAATAATGGCCGCTTCGTCTTCTGGTGTGCAGGTTGGAGACTTCATCAAAAGCGTATCGCTGATGACAGCCGAAAGCATCATACCAGCCATATCTTTTGGAATGTCAACGCCTTGTTCATTGTACATTTTGTAAAGAATGGTGCTGGTGCAGCCAACGGTTTCAGCACGATAGTTGAGCGGCTCAACCGTTTCAATATTCGCAATGCGGTGATGATCAACAACGCTCCAGATGCGATAGTCGCCGCGATCCGGCAGAGACTGCTGTGCTTCATTATGGTCAACCAGTGCCAAGATCGTATCGGCATCGGCCACTTCAGCAGCCTTTTCAATAACCTTTGGTGCAGCTACGCCAAAATAATCCAACGCAAACTGTGTTTCTTCGGATGGCGCACCCAATGCATAAGCAGTGGCTTCATGACCCGTTTGATTCAACAAGTACGCATAGCTAATAGCGCTGGCGATGGAATCCGTATCCGGATTGGCATGCCCAAATACAAGAACTTTACTCATGATTGATATTCCTCTTTCCTCTTTCACAATAATATTGACAGCGACAACGTCGCTTGATGGTTTTCATACCAATAATTATAGTAGCAAATTTTCTCGCTGTTGCCTAGGATTATTTCTGCACAGGTTCATCCATGCGTGATGCTTCACCAAGAAATTTCTGTTTCGTGTAGATGCCATAGTGACCACTAACCAAAAAAGCGACAATAGCAACCAACATAAAAAACGGCATCCCTTGCGCACCAAAAACTTCCACGCCAATAAACAGCGGGGCAAACAACGTCTTCGTTGCTGCGCCAAAAACCGCCACGCTCCCCATGGCTGCAAAAAGCGCCACAGGTAAACCAAGCGAAAGCGCCAAAAAAGATCCTAGCGTTGCACCGATGACAAAAAGTGGCGTCAATTCCCCGCCTTGAAATCCCGCCGCAAGGGTCATTACCGTCAATAATAATTTCAATAGCCAATCGTACCAATAAATGTCCCCGCCAACAAAAGCATTGTTGAACAACTCATCGCTTAGACCGGAATAGCGCCCGTCCCAAGCCAACAAGAATACCACCGCTAGGACACACCCAACAAGGAAAATACGCAGGCGTGGATCATCGATGAGAAGCGCGAGATAAATGCGCAAATGATTGAGCAGCCATGAAAAAGTCCAGCCAACGGCACCAAAAACAATTCCAGTCAAAATGGTGATGATCATAAGGCGTCCATTCAATTCCGGCACATAGCCAATCGGCATAGCCATCGCTGACAGCCCCATTGCCCGCGCTGTAAAAGAAGCGCAATAAGCAGCAATCAATGCCGGCGCAAGTGCTTCATAATAAATCGACCCTACAACCAGAACTTCCAACGCAAAGAACGTGGCCGCAATTGGCGTACCAAAAAGCCCAGCAAAACCGGCTGCCATCCCGCTGGCAAGAATAATTTGCCGTCGAAAATCAGACGGCGCAAGCCGCGCAAACTGCATGGATAACGTCGCACCAATCTGAACAGCCACCCCTTCTCGGCCAGCACTGCCGCCAAAAAGATGCGTCATCCAAGTAGAAAAAATCGTCATCGGCACCATACGCAGCGGAATGGACGACTCTCGGCCGTGACCGACATCAAACACAAGACCCATACCACGCTGTGCACGTCCACCCCAGCGCATGTTTACGGTCATAATGATTAACCCTGCCACGCCTAAAAACGGAACAACCCACAGCAAATGGGATGCCCGCCATTCATTGATCAGCAGCAGGCCGCGGCCAAAAATAGCTGTCACAACACCGACGCAAACACCAATGATCACAGAGAGAATCGCATAGATAAAAAATTTACGCAGCGTATCTACCAATGCCTGCCAATGAAAAGGCTCTAAAGCATTGACCGAGCGTGCCGATTTTCGCTTCCAGGCACGCATACGCCGAAAAAAATCGCGCTGCCAATTGCTGAAACGCCTCACACAACCACCTCCTACTCAAACTGTTCTCATTCTATCATGGTATTCCAGCTCCGGCAAGCACACCCGCGGCTTTACACCACCGAAAACCTAGTGATATAATAGCATCATTATTACGTTTTCATCGGAGGCCATCATGAACAAAATTAAGAAAGCTGTCATTCCTGCCGCAGGACTTGGCACACGTTTTTTGCCTGTCACCAAAGCTGTTCCGAAAGAATTGCTGCCAATCGTCGACGTTCCGACTTTACAAGTAATCTTGGAAGAAGCTGCTGCCAGCGGCATTGAGGATGTGCTGCTTGTCGTTAGCGATCAAAAGCAGGCCATTCGCACACATTTTTCACCAGCGCCTGAACTTGACGCGTTTCTCTTTGACCACGGCAAAGAAGCATTACAGGCTCGCATCGCCAAGATCCCAGAGATTGTGAATCTCCATTATATTGTTCAAGAAGAACCCCGCGGCCTCGGCCACGCTGTGTCGCTCGCCAGAGATTTCGCCGATGGGGACGCCATCGCTGTCCTGCTTGGTGACGATGTTGTCGCTGCTGAACCACCAGCGTTGGCACAACTGATCGATGTATACGAACACACCGGCACGTCTGTCATTGGCGTTCAGCCTGTGGCCGAAGAAGCCATCCACAAATACGGCATCGTTGCACCTGCTCAGGATCTGAAACAAGACTGCTGCCCAATCGCCAGCTTGGTTGAAAAGCCAGCCGCAAAAGAAGCGCCAAGCAATCTTGCCATCCTCGGCCGTTACATCATCACACCTGCGCTTTTTGACATTCTTGATGCCACCGAGCCCGGCAAAGGCAATGAAATCCAACTCACCGATGCCCTCAACACCTTAGCTGCGCAAGAAACAATGACCGCCTGCGTCTTCAGTGGCCGCCGCTACGATGTTGGCGATCAGCTTGGATTCATTGAAGCCAACATTGAATTTGGCTTGAAACGACAAGATATAGGCCCTGCCCTTGCTGCCTATCTGAAAGACCTCGCTGCGCGTCTTTAATTGCGCCATCTCATGATTATTTCACAGGGAAGTGCTCTTCATGTCTGATCAAATGAATTTATTCTCTGCTGCCAGTTCATCCAGCCATACCCATGCACCTTTGGCTGATCGTATGCGCCCTCAAAATCTGGATGAAATTGTCGGCCAGGATGCGCTCATTGGAAAAGGGAAATTGCTGCGGCGAGCCATTGAAACAAACCGGCTGTCCTCCATCATTCTATGGGGCAGTGCGGGCTGCGGCAAGACAACCCTCGCTTCTGTCATCGCCAAAGTTACCAAGCGTCCTTTTGCCCGTCTCAACGCGGTGACAGAAGGTCTGCCAGAGTTGCGCAAACTTATTAAGAAGGCAGAAGATGAACAGCAGCTTTATGGCCGTCAAACCATTTTATTCATCGATGAAGTCCATCGTTTTAACAAGGCACAACAGGATGGACTTTTGCCTTCTGTTGAAAACGGTACCATCATTCTGATCGGTGCAACCACGCAGAACCCCTATTTCAGCATCAATCGTGCTCTATTATCACGTTCGTTGATTTTTCAACTGCAGCCGCTGACAAAGTCTGATATCATTACACTGCTTAAACGCGCTTTGACTGACCGCGAACGCGGCCTGGGCACCTATCATGTCGATATTTCTGATGAAGCCTTGGAACATTTCGCCAATTTTTCCCAAGGCGACGCCCGCATGGCATTAAATGCCCTGGAACTGTCGGTATTATCCAGTCCGGCAGACGACGCTGGAACCATTCATGTAGACCTTGCGGTTGCCGAGGAATCCATCCAGCGACCAGCTGTCAGCTATGATGGTACCGGCGATGAACATTATGATATTATTTCAGCTTTTATAAAAAGCATGCGCGGCAGCGATCCGGATGCCGCCCTCTATTATTTGGCACGCATGCTCGATGCAGGTGAAGATCCGCTCTTTATCGCTCGGCGCATTGTTATCCTTTCCTGTGAAGACATCGGCATGGCCGATCCGCAAGCACTGGTCATCGCCCAAAGCGCTGCCAACGCCCTGCAATTTGTCGGCATGCCGGAAGGACACATCATCCTCGGTCAGGCAGTCGTTTACATGGCCACCGCGCCAAAAAGCAACTGTTCTTACATGGGCATTGAGCGCGCCCTTGCTGACGTGCGCCACGGCAAAAACGGCCCAGTGCCAAACCATTTGCGCGACAGCCATTATGCCGGCGCCAAGGAACTTGGCCATGGCATTGGCTATAAATATCCTCACAACTTCCCTATGCATCAGGTTGAACAGCAATATTTACCGGACACCATGGTTGGCACCCAATACTATATTGAAGACGATACAGTTATCGCCCGTAAGAAAGGATCCTCTCATGAGTAAAGTTGCCCTAGGGCTCAGCGGCGGCGTCGACAGCTCCGTCACTGTGCATCTCCTTCAACAAGCCGGCCACGAGGTGGTCGGCATCCATATGCGTTTGACACCAGAAAGCAGCCGCGATCAGCAAAGTGCCAACGATGCACGCGCTGTGGCAGAGCATTTTGGCATCGACTTTCATATACTTGATGCCCAGGACGCTTTTGCACGTAAAGTCGTGCAGCCTTTTGCCGACGCCTATCTTCAAGGGCAAACACCAAATCCCTGTGTGCGCTGCAATGCCACCATCAAATTTGGACTGCTCTGGCAAGAGGCACAGCGCCTAGGCTGTGATGCATTAGCCACTGGCCACTACGTGCGCATTATCCACAACAGCAATGAAACAAAATTGGCGCGGGCCATGGACCCTGTCAAAGATCAATCCTACTTTTTATGGGGCATCTCACGTGATGTTCTGCCTCATATTCTCTGCCCACTTGGCGATTATCACAAAGAGGAAACAAGGGCGCTTGCCGAAAAGTGCGGTCTGATCACTGCCCACAAAAAAGAATCACAGGAAATCTGCTTTATTCCTGACGACGACTATGCCGCCTTTCTGCAAAATTATTGTCCAGAACGTTTGCCTGGCAGCGGTCATTTCATTGATGCCGACGGCCAGGTCCTTGGCACACATCAAGGGGCTTGGCGCTACACCATCGGCCAAAGACGCGGCCTTGGTCTCGCGCTCGGTTACCCAGCTTACGTCACTGCCACAGACTGCCAAGCCAATACCGTTTCTGTCGGCAGAAACGACGACCTGTTTCACAGCGGCCTCATTGCACATCAGGTCAATTTTTTGACAGATCAGGCCGTCTCCGGCAGCGGACAAATCAAAATTCGCTCCCGCGACCGTGGCACATCAGGTTCCTGGCGGATGAACGGCGACCAGCTTCTCGTTCATTTCGACACACCTGTTCGCGCCATCACACCTGGACAAAGCGTTGTCCTATATGATGGCGACTGCGTCCTTGGCGGCGGCATCATAGTAGACACATTCTCCTTTTCAGAAAGGACTTAATTTATGTTAACAACAGAACAAAAAGAGGAGCTTTACCGCTTCCTCTGTAAAAAATTGAATTATGGGACGCACCCCATCAATGACATTGCCCAGCTTATGGCGGACAATCACATTTCCAGCCGTAATTATGGCTACGGCCGGTTAAAAAACATGCTGCGAGATATTCCGGAATACCTCACTCTGCTGCCGCCTGAAAATGGCAGCGAAGAAATACGGGTCCGCTTCTCCATCTGGCAGCGTCCAAAACACGCCAATAAGGCCAACAAATCTCAGAAAACAAAAACTGTGCTCGCTGGAAAAACACGCCGCGCACGTGCCACAGCCATTTCTAAAACGACCCAGCAAACAGTCACGCCAAAACTGCCAGAACCGCCAGACTCTCTCTTGGCACACACACAGCTTGACAGTCAGATGCTTCACTTGCTGGCACTCAAAACTGGCCGCGTGCAGGCGTCATTGCCAGGACTGCTCGAAAGCAGCTATCAACAAGCCAAAGCGTCGGCTTCTCTTGATTACAGCCGCGACAAACTCGGCTTCCGTCTGGATGTGCCTGCAAAAAATGGCAAGCCGATTTATCTAACCTTTAAACGCCCGCTGACATCAGGCAAACACGCCGCCCCTTTTGCGCTCATCTATATTGACGACAACGAAGCAGCAACGTCGAACTTAGAAGTGAACAAAATTAAAGGGGACAATCCCGCACAAGCACTTGAAAATTTTGCCTTTCTTGGCCGTTGGGAAGATTTCCTGCAAGCACTCGCCGATATGGCAACACCGGAGGATTGGGATTTTCCTACTGCTGAAAAGAAAAATTTCTACATTCTCAAGAAATACATCCAATACACCTTCTACCGCATTCAATTGGAAGGGAAAGTTTTACTCAGTCAGGACGGACGCCTCGCAGCATTTAACACCGGTCTCGTCGATCGACACTTTGACGAGATCTATGCTTGCTTCGTTCCAAATACAGCTGGTGAATCACCTTGGCTTTTTAAAGAATTTTGCATTGCAGGCCATTTTGGCATGGGAAAACAGCTTGTTCAGAACTTCAACCCATTGCCACATCCTGCCACTTATTTCCAGCATCAAGGCGATTTGCTTTTTGATCTCACCCAAGAGATTCACTGTGATTATGAACACATCCTCATCGAAAACATCGATCGTTTTCCATTATTCTATTTGAAGAGTCAATTCTACGATCATAAGAAGGCCATGAAAATTCTTGGCGATATTGAGCACGCCAAAGACGACAGCCAGCGCGAACATCTCTTTGAAAAAATCCGCAGACTGTTGGAAGAGGACATGCTCCTTTATAATCGCCTCAAGAATCGTCTGGATGACGCGGTCTTACTCTCACGAAAGGAGGTGCGCTGGAACTATCACACCGCCATTCCTTCTTATTATCCATCACGCAATACCATGAATTTTATGCTGCCGCTGCATCTATCCAGCGATGACACGGTTGATATCGTGCTTGTCGTCGAACTAACGCCAGCCGGCAACTACCAAGGTCAAACGATTCTCACCTGCGACCAGGCATATATTGACGCACGCCTTGTCTGCAGTCTGAAGAGCCATTGGCTCGATCTTCAAGGGATGCGCTAACTTTCATCTAGCCATCACTTTGTAACAAAGACATTTTAAAGGGGAAATTTATGAGTACAAAACCATCCACCAATTTTTTAGTCAAGCTGTTTCCATTGCTCGGTCAGAAAAATGTCAACCTGCGCACTGAAATTCTTGCAGGTTTCACCACTTTCCTAACCATGGCATACATCATCGCCGTCAACCCAAGCATCCTGGCCGATGCTGGCATGAATGCCGGCGCCCTCGTCACCGGTACCTGCCTTGCAGCCGCAGTTGGCTGTTTCCTCATGGGCTTCATTGCTAACTTGCCATTTGCACAGGCCAGCGGCATGGGCCTCAACGCTTTTTTTACTTACAGCGTCGTGCTCGCCTATGACATTCCTTGGCAGGTTGCCTTGACCGCTGTATTCATCGAAGGTGTTATTTTTATTCTGCTCACAGCCTGCAAAGTGCGTGAAGCCGTCGTTAATTCTATTCCGCTTAACATGAAGCTCGCTGTTTCCGGCGGGATTGGTCTTTTCATTGCTTTTATCGGGCTCATCAACGGCAGCATCGTCGTTGATAATGAATCCAATCTCGTTGGACTCAGCCATTTCACACTGCCAGCTGTTATCACCTGCATCGGTGTCGTGATCATTGCCGTTTTAGATAATCGTGGTGTGCGCGGTGCCATGCTCATCGGCATCATCGCCTGCTCAGTCATCGCCTGGGGCTATGCACTGGCTGCACCGGAAGAAGCTGCTGCACTTGGCATCAACCTTCCAACTGGCATTATCAAATTCGAATCACTCACGCCAATCGCTGGGCAGCTTGATTTCAGCTACCTGCTGCAGCCATCAAATCTCAGCAATTTTATTGTTATCATGCTTACCTTCCTTTTTGTCGACTTTTTTAATACTGTTGGCACCCTTGTCGGCGTTTGCTACAAAGCCAACATGCTCGACAAAGAAGGCAACGTGCCAAACGCTGGTCGCGCACTCATGGCCGACGCCATCGCTACCACAACCGGCGCTTATCTCGGTGTATCCACTGTCACCACCTATGTAGAAAGTTCCACTGGCGTCAGTGTCGGCGGACGCACGGGCTACACCGCCATCACCGTCGGTTGCTTCTTCCTTGTGGCAATGTTCTTTTCACCAATTTTTGTCGCCATTCCATCCTGTGCAACGGCACCAGCACTGATCTATGTTGGCTATCTTATGCTCAGCGCTGTCAAAGATGTTGAATTTGCTGACATCACCGAAGGTCTCCCTGCAGCGGTCACGATCCTTGCCATGCCGCTCACCTATTCCATCGGCGACGGCCTGACACTTGGTGTTCTCACCTATGTTGCAGTAAATCTTCTCTATAACATCATGGCACCAGCTGAAAAGCGCAAAAAAATCTCTGTCGTCATGCTTGTTTTGGCTGTGCTCTTTATTCTCAAACTGATTTTTATTTAATCTTTTATCAATGGATCAACGAAAATAGGCAGTGATCTGTGGGGATATCTCACAGGTCACTGCCTATTTTATTCTTACAGACTCTTGATATAAAACCGGTTCATCGTCATATGTGGAGTTGGAACAGGCTGCTCGATACGCTCATAGCCATGCTTATCATAGAGTGCACACGCTGCTTCCAGACAGGTGTGGGTTTCCAGGTAAAGCTTTTTATAGCCAGCTTCCCGCGCGCCTTTTTCCACCGTCTCCATGAGCAGATGGCTGATGCCGCGCCCTTTTACAGTGTCATCAAGATAAAGTTTCTGCAGTTCAGCACAATCATCTACGCCAGGAAATTCTGCAAAACCTACGCCGCCAATGACACGGCCGTTGTCATCAGCAACAATATAATAGCCTCTTTGTTCTGGCGCCGCGTCATAGAATACGCTGAGATGTTCCAGCTCCGGATCAAAATACGCTGTGCCTGGAATATCAAGATGCGCTGCACGCAGATTATCACGAATAATGGCTGCTATCGCTGCATCGTCTGCCGCTGTAATGGGCCTAATCTGCACAGTACCATCGATCAATTGATACGCTCTTTTCATTTTTCACGCCTCCACGCTTTCATACTGTCATTATACTAAATGTTGCACCCAGACACTACCTCTTCATTTATTGCGTTTGGTGCCCTTATAAAGGAACGCGTTTGGGTCCATTTTATAAAAACTGCCTTTATCAATGCCAATCGGCCGCTTACAGTTTGGACAAACAATCTTATCGCCTTGCAATTCTTCATCAACATACCATTTTGAAATGCGCGCCTTATGACAGCGCAGCACTTCACCATGACCGATCTTATCGTATTTCCAGAGTTTGGTTTTGCAGGTCGCACAACGAATGGTCAGCATGCTTCTTTCTCCTTTCCAACGTTCAAAGAGTGTACAGCGATTCTCAGCCATCAACAACGGTCTGTAAACTTTATGAAAAATTGCTGCATAATTATAAAAAAATTTGCAAATAACATTCGTCAACGCTTTACAACGTCAAAGAAATGTGATATTCTTTAGAAAACTTTTACCATACAGGTGATAAAAATGTCAATCAATACTGTTAATCAGGCAACCCAATATTACTTTAGCTACTTTACCTTTACTGTATTCAGTAAGGGTTTTTTGGGTTATCCTGAAAACAGCACTATCTGACATTTTATATGTGAGAGATAGCAACTGCACGGAGGATAATCCCCGTGCAGTTTTTTTGTACTCATAATTATTTCTCATTCACCCCATTTGAAAGGAGCACTTATCAATGATTATCAAACTCAGACAAAACGCAGACCAGGCACAAGTTCAGCAGCTTACCGATTGGCTCAAATCCATGGATCTCCGCCTCTACTTCTCCGAAGGTGATGCATACTCCATCATCGGTTTGGTTGGTGACACGTCTCGTGTAGATATCGAACTCATCGAAGCATTGGAAATCGTCGACAGCGTTACCCGTATCCAGGAACCTTACAAAAACGCCAATCGAAAATTCCATCCACATGACACGGTCATCCATGTCGGCGATGCAACCATCGGCGGCGGCACGCTGACGCTCATCGCTGGTCCTTGCTCCGTTGAAAGCGAACCACAGATCATCGAAGTGGCACAGCGCGTTAAAGCTGCTGGCGCAACGATTCTTCGCGGCGGTGCTTTCAAACCTCGCACCTCTCCTTACTCTTTCCAGGGCATGGGCGCTGAAGGCATCCAGCTGCTCTTGAAAGCAAAGGAAGCCACCGGCCTGCCAATCATTTCTGAAGTCATGGATATTTCTCAGCTTCCTCTGTTCGAAGATGTCGACATTCTGCAAATTGGCGCCCGTAACATGCAAAACTTCAACCTGCTCAAAGAAGTTGGTAAAATGAACAAACCTGTGCTGCTCAAACGCGGTCTCTGCGCAACCTACCAGGAATGGCTGATGAGCGCCGAATACATCATGGCAGGCGGCAATATGAACGTTATCCTCTGTGAACGCGGCATCCGCACGTTCGAAACCAAAACCCGCAACACCCTCGACATCTCCGCCGTTCCAATGCTGCGTGAATTGACCCATCTGCCAATCGTCGTCGATCCAAGCCACGCTGCTGGTATTCGCCGCATGGTACGTCCTCTCAGCATGGCCGCTGTTGCTGCCGGCGCCGATGGTCTCATGATCGAAGTCCACAACGACCCAGAACGTGCAAAATGCGATGGTCCTCAGTGCCTGCGTCCTGAAACTTTCGACGAAGTGGCTGCGGATGCCCTTAAACTGCATGCGTTCTGCCAGAAGGAACTGCATCAATGATCACTTCAACCATTGATGTAAAAACTGGACAGCCTTACAAAGTATATATTGGTCATCAATTGCTGGACGAGGTCGGTGTCATGCTTTCGCAGCTGCACCGCCCTTGCCAAGCCATGGTGGTCAGTGACACAACCGTTGCACCACTCTATCTGGAACGCTTAACCGCCAGCCTCAAAGAGGCTGGGTTCCGCGTCATGACCAGTGTGGTGCCTGCAGGCGAAAACAGCAAAAGCTTTCCTGTCTTTGAAAAGCTGATGAACGATTGGAGCTTGGCTGGATTGCACCGCAGCGACCTCGTCATTGCATTAGGCGGCGGCGTCGTCGGCGATTTAAGTGGTTTTGCCGCTGCCTGCTACCAGCGCGGCATTCCTTTCGTACAAGTTCCAACCACCTTGCTTGCCGCTGTCGATTCTTCGGTTGGTGGCAAAACCGCCATTGATATTGACGCAGGCAAAAACCTCGTCGGTGCATTCTACCAGCCACTGGCAGTCTACTGCGATGTCGACTGCATTGCCACGATGAACGCACATGATTTTGCCGATGGTGTTGCCGAAAGCATCAAGTACGGTGTACTGCACAATCCTGCGTTGTTCGACCGCATTGCCAGCGAAAAGCTGACACCAACTTCCGGCGATTTGGACGCTATTGTTAACGACTGTGTCGCCTATAAAAATCAGATCGTCAGCGAAGATGAACGCGAAAAAGGCACCCGTCAGCTGCTCAATCTGGGCCACACATTTGCCCACGCTATTGAACAGCTTTCCGATTTTGCCACCAGCCACGGTCACGCCGTTGCAATCGGTCTTGCCATGATGGCACGCGCCTGCCTCCGCAAAGGCTGGAGCGAACCAGGCACCGCCACACGCATTGAACGCGCACTGTTGGCAAACAATCTGCCCATCACCTGCGATTATGAAGCCACCGCTATGTTAGAAGTCTGCCGCCGTGACAAAAAAGCCGGCAGCAGCGCCATCACGATCGTTGTGCCGCAGGCTATCGGCGACTGCGGACTGCGCACCGTGGACTATGAAACATTGCTGGAATTGCTCCAGCTTGGAAAGGAGCCGCTCTGATATGAAACTTTCACCAGCAACTCTTGGCGGAAATATCGCCGCGATTCCATCAAAATCGGCGGCACATCGGCTTTTCATCGCGGCCAGTCTGGCTGATCGTTCCTCTCAATGGCAGCTGCCTACAAGCTCCGTCGACATTGATACAACCCTTGCCTGCATGAAAGCTTTGGGTGCTGAGATTGTCCAGGACGGCAGCACCATTTCCATCACACCAATCCATCGTGCCAGCAGCCATCCCTGCATCAACTGCTGCGAAAGCGGCTCCACGCTGCGGTTTCTTTTGCCAGTGAGTGCAGCACTTGGCATCAGCGCCGATTTTGTCGGTGAAGGGAGACTGCCTGAACGACCAATCTCTGAAATTCTCAACGTCCTTCATCAGCTTGGTGCAACAACCACCGCTGATCATTTGCCGCTGACCATTTCCGGTCCGCTGCATGGCGGCCAGGTATCTCTGCCAGGACATATCAGCAGCCAATACCTCACTGGCCTGCTTCTGGCAGCGCCATTGTTAAAAGAAGACCTCAACATCACACTGACAACGCCTCTGCAGTCACGGCCATACATCGACCTCACGCTTGATGTTCTGCGCCGCTTTGGCGTAGCGGTTGATGAAGACGGCACCCATTTCCACGTTGCCGCCGATGCCTGCTATCGTCTGCCTGAAGATGGCAGCTGCGTGATTGAAGGCGATTGGTCCAATGCCGCCTTTTTCCTGGCAGCTGGTGCCCTTTCTGCGCCGGTCACCATGACGGGACTGGATACCAGCTCCAGCCAAGGTGATAAAGTCATCCTTGAACTGCTGCGTGGTTTTGGCGCAGACGTCCAAATTGAAAACGGCACCATCACCGTTTCCCCTGCACCATTGCAAGCGCAAACCATTTCTGTCAAGGAAATTCCTGACGCTCTGCCAATCCTCTCTGTGATTGCTGCGCAAGCTGAAGGCACCACCGTCTTTACCGACATTGAACGCCTGCGCCTCAAAGAAAGCGACCGCATTGCCACCACCTCAGCCATGTTGACGGCTATGGGCGTGCCTTGTGAAAGCGATGAACACACCATGCGCATCACCGGCGTAAAACAGCTCCACGGCGACTGCACAGTAGACAGTGCCAACGATCATCGTATTGCGATGGCTGCAGCCATTGCAGCGCTGAACTGCGACGCCCCAATGACGTTAAACGGCGCCGGTGCTGTCAACAAATCTTACCCTCATTTCTTCAACGACTATGCATCCTTAGGAGGTGTTTGTGATGGCATCTAGTATTGGTACACACTATCGCTGCGCCGTCTTTGGTGAAAGCCACGGCAAAATGATCGGTGTAGAAATCGACGGCATGCCGCCAGGCGAAGCCATTGATGAAGCAGAACTGGCGCAGTTCATGGCGCGTCGCGCACCAGGCTCCAGCAAACTCACCACCCAGCGAAAAGAAGCCGACGCTGTGCAGTTTGCCTGCGGGATCATGGACGGCGTGACCACAGGGTTTCCGCTGATGGCCTACATTGAAAACACCAATCAGCGCTCTAAAGACTATTCCAACCTGCTTGACCATCCGCGCCCATCACACGCTGACTACACCGCCTATGTTCACTATAAAGGCCACGCCGACATGCGCGGGGGCGGTCATTTCTCCGGTCGTCTTACAGCACCGCTCTGTATTGCCGGCGGCATGGCAAAGCAAATTTTGCGGCGCCGCGGCATTCACATTGGTGCACAACTGCTGCAAGTTGCCGATGTAAATGGCACTGCTTTCAATTCTGTCACCATTGACGCCGCAACTCTTGAAGGCATGGCCGACAAAGCCTTTCCAACGCTGGAGGAGCAAGCAGCCTCTGCCATGCAGGCAGCCATCGAAGACGCTGCCCGCGAAGGCGACAGCGTGGGTGCCATCGTTCAAGGCGCTGCCATTGGCGTCCCCGTCGGCCTTGGCGGACCCATGTTTGACGGTATCGAAAACCGTTTGGCGCAGGCCCTCTTCGGCATTCCTGGCTGCAAAGGAATTGACTTTGGTGCAGGCTTTGACTGTGTGACCATGCGTGGCAGCGAACACAATGATCCTTTCACCATGAAGGACGACAAGGTCACGCCTGTCAGCAACCATGCCGGCGGTATTCTCGGCGGCATTAGCTCTGGCGCGCCGATCACCGTTCGCCTGGCTATGAAGCCAACGGCATCCATTTCCAAAAAACAGCAGACTGTTTCGCTCTCGAAACAGATCGATGAACCACTCGTCATCACCGGCCGCCATGATCCCTGCATCGCCATTCGCGCTGTACCGGTTGTTGAAGCTGTGATGGCCATTGTTATCTTAGATTTATTATTGGAGGAGCACAAGCTATGAAAAATTTAGATGATATCCGCGTTGAAATCAACGCTGTTGACGAAGAACTGCTGAATCTCATTGTCAAACGTCTCGATCTTTCCAAAGAAGTGGCAGAATACAAAAAAGCCAACAATCTGCCAATTCTTGATCGTAACCGTGAACTTTGGATTCTCGATCACATCACTGAAGACAAGAGCGCCGACCTCATTGTGCCGCTGCGCGAAACCTATGAAACCTTATTCCGTGTCAGCCGCTTCCGTCAATCTCAGCTCATTGATCCAGATGAGAGCTTCATCAACGGCGTCATCGCTACCTTCACCGACGATGCCTTCCCTACCAGCGGCAGCGTTGCCATCACCGACGATCCCAACGATCTGCCTGTAGCCCAAGCCCTGTTCGACAATCCACGCTGCATCACCCTCAACAACGATATGAAGATCGTTGATGCCGTCAATCTCGGACTTGCACAATATGGCATTCTGCCAATCGAAGACAACCGCTCCGGTGCAAAGGCGCTCACCTACGACCTGCTCCTCAAAAAAACCTGCCACATTGTGCGCGGCATTAAAGTCAACCTTCATTATAAATTGGTTTCTGCCAACAATGTGCCATTCACCAGCTTGAAAACTGTTGTTGTCGATCGCCGCTCCTACTACCACTGCTCCGAATTTTTGGCCACCCTCAACTGCAACATTGTTGAAAAAGGGGCCGAAGACATCGGCAAAGAAATTGCAGAACCTAGCGACGATTTCATCGCTTGGATTGTGCCATCTCACGTGGAAATTTCTGATAAACTGCATGTTCTTCGTCAGGAAGTGGCCAATCCTGGTGACTACATTCGCTACATCTGCCTCGCTAAGACGCCGCGCATCCATCCGGATGCTGACAGCATCAGCCTGATGTTGTCGGTGCCAAATGTATCTGGTGGTCTTGACGACGTTCTGTCGCCACTGGCGGCCCTTGGCGTCAACCTGACCCTTTTGGAAAGCCGTCCAATCGTTGATGGCAACCACACCACCCACCGCTTCTTCATGGATATGGACAGCGACATCCGCGAACCACAGGTGCAGGCTATCATCAACCAGCTATCCCGCGACTGCCCAGCTTTCAGCTTGCTTGGAGCTTACAAAAATGTGGAGATTGAACTATGAGCTTCGGACTCCTTGGACGCACGTTAGGCCATAGTTTCTCACCACAAATTCATGCGCAAATCGGCGACTATGACTATCGGCTTTACGAAGTAGAACCTATGGACATCACGGCCTTTTTTGAGGGCAGTGATTGGCAGGGCATCAACGTGACCATTCCTTACAAAGAAACGGTCATGCCCTACTGCGACGAGATCGACGAAAAAGCTCAGCGCATCGGCTGCGTTAACACCCTTGTACGCCGCGCCGACGGTACGCTTTTTGGCACCAACACCGACTACGACGGTCTTGCCTTTGCGCTGGACAATGCCGGCATTGCCATTGAAGGGCGCAAATGTCTCATTCTTGGCAACGGCGCTACCTCCAAAACAGTGACAACCGTGCTTACCGACAAAGGCGCACGCGAAGTCATCGTTTTCGGCCGTCACGATGCCGTTCCATACAGTGACATTGCTCTGCACCATGACGCTGAAGTCATCGTCAATGCCACACCGGTCGGCATGTACCCCAACAACGGCGGCCGCCTCATTGATCTTGACGGTTTCAGCCAACTTGAAGCCTGCTTTGATGTCATTTACAATCCGCATCGCAGCCGCTTTCTGCTCGATGCAGAACGGCGCGGCGTCACTGTTTGTGATGGGCTGCCGATGCTTGTTGCTCAGGCTGTATTCGCCGCTAAATATTTCATCGGACTGGAAGATGTCGAAGCGCACATCGCACCCATCCTGTCACGTATGGTGGAAGATGACGAGAATATCGTGCTCATTGGCATGCCCGGTGTTGGCAAAACCACCGTTGGCGAAGCACTTGCTGTGCGCCTCGGTCGCCGCTTCATCGACATTGACAGTGCGGTTGAAGAAAAATACGGCAGTGTGCCAGACTACATCAACACCCACGGCATCGACGCTTTCCGCGCTGTTGAAACCGAAGCCATTGCCGCTTGCGGCAAAGAACATGGCCTCGTCATTGCCACCGGCGGCGGTAGTGTCACCGTTCCTGCCAATAAAGACCTCTTGCGTCAAAACGGCCGCATTTACTGGATTGAACGTCCGCTGGAAGATTTGCCAACCGACGGTCGTCCTTTGTCAGCCGGCGGCTTAGAGACGCTGCGACGTCTTTATGACGAACGCCTTGCCTGCTATACCGATTTTGCCGACTGCCGTTTGCAGAACGATGAGGTCACTCAGACAGTTACACATATTTTGGAGGATTTTCATGAAGCTATGCATCATTAACGGCCCAAACCTCAACATGCTTGGCATCCGTGAACCAGACATCTACGGCCGTACCACCTACAAAGATCTCTGCGCCTTGATTCAAAACCATGCTGAAAAACGCGGCATCGACGTTGACATTTATCAAAGCAACCACGAAGGTGATCTTGTGGATAAAATCCAAGCTTGTTACGGGACGGTTGACGGCATCGTCATCAACCCAGCAGCATATACCCACACCTCTGTTGCTTTATTGGACGCCCTCAAAGCCGTTGCCATTCCAACGGTAGAAATCCATATTTCTGACGTCAGCCAGCGCGAAGATTTCCGTCAGATCAGCTATCTGCGCGCCGCTTGCTGCCACACCATCGCTGGTCACGGCATTCAGGGCTACGTGGAGGGCATAGATTATCTTCTCGACCAAGTACTTGCCTAAAAGACCGTTCTATCATAAAAAAACCGCATCGGAAAAATCCGATGCGGTTTTTTTCAACCCATTTTTGAGAAAGCCTGCGCCATCATCACCAATTCAACCACAATAAACAACAGATAACTTGGTGTCGTCCAGCACGCAGCCACTGTGCCCTTCACAGAGCGATTGTCGCGCAAATAATTGCCAATGACTTTACGTTTGCAAAGCAAAATAACCAAACCACCCAGTCCGCCAATGCCTGCAAAAATCACAAACCAGAGAATCGTCTGGACATCTTCCGAAAACATGCCAGTGATTTGTCCCAACACATTGGCAAGCACAAAGTTATTAAAAATATGCAGCAGCATCGACCACTTGATGGAATACTCCATCGCCACATAACCAAAGACCAAACCGCAAGCGAACGCGAACAGTCCCTGGTTAAAATCGCCATGGAAAATCCCAAATAAGAACGCCGAGGTCACAATGGCAAAGCCTTTGCCATACTTTCTAAAGCTGTTCATGACCACACCACGAAAGACCACTTCTTCCATGATCGGCCCTAAAATGCCCACATACAACACCAGGTAAGGTGTCACAGGCATTTCACCCAAGGCATCTGTAGTCGTCGACAAGGAAAAGCCCAGATTTTCAGCAATCCATTTAATGATGGGATCAATACCGCTGCTCAGCGCTTGAAAGCCCATGAATAAAACCGCGCAAGCCAAAAGCACCTTCACAGACATCGGATGCGGCTCCGGATTGCGCAGATCTTCACTGAACAATTTTCCCCGCCGTTTCAGCAATACAAACAGCGTGCCCACTGCAAGCGCGATCAGCGACAGTTCTCCGCTTCGCTGAGTCATCACCTTTTGCAGCTCAGCAGGCGAAACAGCTGCATCACCTGATAAATGCGGCATAGCTATCCCAACAGCCACCACGATCGCCACCACCGATAAAATGAGGGTATAAATAAGTGCAAAGCGGCTTGTGCGGCCAATATCTTTGCGCACCAAGCGTTTTTCATCTTTTGTCAACATAATTATTTTCTCCTTTCAAACCGGTCGTCATCCTATTGATGGGCTTGATTATAGCAGAAAAAAACGCGACACCATCAAATGTGTCGCGAAATGTTCTCCCTATGGAGCGAATGGTCATTTTGGCAGAAAAATGCAAAGCGAAAACGTACCTTCGACGCGTTGAAGCTGCACACTGCCACCATTCTTTTCTGTTTTCTCACGAATACTGAACAATCCAAAACCATGGTTGCGTGGATCGTCTTTGCTGGTACGTCCTCGCTGCTCACCCGAACGGGCCAAAGGATTTTCTAACGTTACAACATAATACTGCTGATTTTTGCGAATCGTAAAGTGCAGCCACCGAGAACGCTCCTCAGAGAGGCGAAGATTTTCTTCGATCGCGTTATCAATGGCATTCGCAAAAATAGCACAGGTATCAAAAGGCGACAAGTGCAACGGCGCCACAAAAACACCTGACACCGTAACCGCAATACCCTCCTTACGAAATTGCGCCGCGCGCCCGTTCAAAATCGCATCCACATGGTCGTCACCAGTCTGATACAGCTGACCAGCAGTTTCCAACCATTCGGCGCGATAATGCTCGAGATACGCTGCCAGTTCCTCCGTCTTCCCGGCTTCACACAACTGCGCCATGCGCGCCAAATGATGTTTCATATCGTGGCGAAACGCACGAATATCCTCCTGACTCTGCTTATAGCGTTCAAAATACTGCAGCTCATTGTCAACGTACTGCGCATTCAAAGCGTTCAAATGCTGGTAATAAGCCGTCGTCTTGCTGCGCCACACCATCACCAAGAAAAACACATTGTTAAACACCACCAATGCTGTCAGCATCGATACCAAAAAAGCACCGCTGTCGTTGGACAGCACGGATACGTTCAGTTCACCAGTTTTTGGGTTTAAAACCACGCCCAGCAGCGTGGTCAACATAAACAGAAAAGCAGCAGCCGCATACTCCAGCACTGAAAATCGAATCGCCAGCTGATCATCGTATTTTTTACGCTGACGATACACCCAGAAAATGACTGCAAAATCTGCAAGTGCCGTCAACGCCGACAAAACACCATCTTGTTTGCCATTGACCAAATCAATGCCCATGACATTAAACACAAACACCAGCGTGTTCAATGGAAAGCCCGCAATCAACGTCAACAGCATCGTAGCAAAAACCGTTTTCACGCGCCGCACATTGGTCATTGTCCAAATACAGATACAAATATAGCAAAACATAACCAGCATATAGAGAAGATTATTGTTCAGCACAACGGTGACAGCAAGCAGCACTCCTGCCACGCCGCCATACACCAGCCAGCGTTCTCGGGAAAGCACACGGCGATCCCGTGCATCAATCACAAAAGACATCAGCATCGTCATCAGCAACAGATCCAAAATGATCGTCACAAATTTTATCGCCATTATCCCCTCGCTGTTCTGCTTACGTAAGCCTGAAACGCATTCTTAAATTGTTTACGCCGCAGCCGACTCAATGGAATCTGTTCGCCATTGACCATCTGCACCGCCGACTTGTCAATAAACGCCACATAACGCATATTGATCAGATAACTGCGGTGCACACGGTAAAAATCTTCATGCTTCAGCAGTTCATCAATGACATCAAGTCCTTTGCGATCATAAAACATCTTATCTTTTAACACCAAGCAAACTCTTTTGTCCTGCGCTTCGATGTAAAACACATCCTTCGCACGCACCACAGCCTCAATGTCCTTATCTTCTACATGCAGCATAAACTGATTGGCCAGTTCATCACGGACTGCCGAGATCGCCTCCGCCAATTTCTCCGCTTGCAAAGGCTTCACCAAATAGCGAAACGCCGCCACTTCATACCCCGTCAGCGCAAATTCGTCATGAGAAGTGATGAAAATGATATAGCACTCCGGCAAAAACTGACGCACCTTTTTTGCCGTTTCGATGCCATTCATACCGATCATTTCTATATCAAGAAGTACCAGATCATACGGCTGCGTCTGTTTATGAATGGCCGCTACCAATGCTTCTCCAGATGTAAAACCATCCACCAGCATGTCTAAGTCCTGAAAAGTCTGATCGATAAACGCACGCAGCGTCTGCTGCATGTGCCAGTCATCGTCACATATCGCTATTTTCATAGACGCTCCCCCTTAAGCAAGGATTATTAGCTTCATTATATTTTGCACCCGTTCAAAGTACAACTAAAAACCCGTATTTAAAATACAAATAGGGCACTTGCATCCACCAAGCGCCCTATTTAAGTAAACTATTCTTTTAAATTCAAAACTTTTGCTGCATTTTTCCACATGATATTTTCTCTAATTTCAGATGAAAATGGTAACTTTTGATAAAGTTCTATAGCATCTTTATAATCAACCCCCGGATGCGCACTGGCAAACAGGATCTTATCTCCAATTAAAGAATTCGCTGCCTCAACATATAAAGATGCACCTGGAAATCTTTCATATTCAGATAATTCCATATAAACATGTTCATGTCGAAATACTACGCCAATCATTTCATTAACAAAAGGCCATCCGCCATGACTAACCACTATTCTAAGATCAGGAAATAAATCTGCTACATGATCAATATAACATGGTGCGCCATGCTTCATAACCGTTCCTTTAATAAGTCTAGACGGTCCACTGGTAATTATAACAGGAACGCAAAGATCGCAGCATGCTTCATAAATTGGCAAATATTTTTCATCATCGGAGGGTATTCTTGCATGCATTGGATCAATTGCGACACCAGAAAACCCTTGTTCCCTCACTCGTTGATAAATTTCTTTAATTGCTTTTTTCCCTTTGTGCGGGTCAATTCCTGCAAATCCAACAAAAATATCCGGATTACTCTGGCAAAAATCTCGGATCTGATCATTATTAGATGGGACATCAAAAGTTGTTTCAATATCACGTCCGGCAATAATTGCTTTTAGCATATGATGAGCACGCAAATCATCGGCTATCATTTCAATACTTTGCGCTTTGCTCATATACTCCTCTTGCGTCAAACCTTGATCCTGTTGAATAAAAGAACCAAAAACTTTAAAAAATCCTTCTAAAATCTCTTTTGTATGAGGACGAAATCGAAAATCAATGACATTCATAAAATTGCTCCTGATGATTAAATTGATTCATGTGCAGAACGTGTAATAATATCATTTTGCACATCTTTTGATAAACTTACAAAATAAGCACTATATCCAGCAACACGAACAAGCAGACTCTTATAGTCTTCTGGATGTTCTTGTGCTTTTTTCAATGTTTCAGTATTAATAACGTTGAATTGTACAAACCACAATTTCAAATCACACCAAGCACGAATAAAATCAACCAAACTTTGAATACCCTCTTCCCCATTAAGGCAACTTGGTGTAAATTTTAAATTTAATAAACGCGCAGCACGTTCCTTAAATGTAGTATTTTTTGTATGTGCATTAGAAAGCAATACCGCTGTAGGACCTTTTTCATCAGTTCCTTGAGCTGCTGAGGTTCCATCAGAGAGCGCCACACCAGCTTTTCTGCCATCAGGTGTTGCCCCTGTTGCTGTACCAAATGCTACATGAGCAGTAACTGGCACATAACGAACTTCAAAATAGATTCCAAGATATTTTGAAGCTTTTTCTGCAAATTCTGCACAGATTTTTTCAATATCTTTAGCAATTATATCTGCATACTCATCATTATTACCATATTTCGGAGCCTTTAACATTTTCTGCCGCATAATTTCATTGCCAACGAAATCATCTTTCAATGCATCAATAACAGTTGATAAATCATATTCTTGTTTATCATAAACAAGATACTTAATACCTGCTAACGAATTTGCCGCAGATGCATAACCAACAACATCAAAGCAACCAAAGTCTAATCCACCAGGAATCACTCTGCTATGTAAATCTTTACAATTCTTCATGCAAAGATCATGCAAGCAAGAACTTAGCGGCGAGGCAAAATGCTTTTCTCTCAGCTTAATACCATAATATTGCATCGTTAGCACATGACCAAGCAAATATTCCAATTGTTGTTTATAAGCATTCCAAAAAGCTTCCCAACTCGTGAGCGTTTCAGGTGCTCCAGTCTTAAGACCTACCACATCATCTCCAGTTGCATATGTTTTCCCATTGTACAGGACCATTTCTACTGGTGATACGACACTAATATATACACCAGCAGTCGTATACGTATCAACATTCGGCATACGTGCTTCTGAGCATCCAGATGCTGCATAATCATATGCATCTTCAATAGGTGCTCCTTTTGACAACAACACAGGTATAATTTCCTCATCATTCATAAGTTTCGGATATCCAGATCCCTCTTTAATAGTTTTCGCTACTTCACGCAGGTATTTTTCAGGTGAGCAACTATGAATTCGAGCAGCCAAATCTGGAAAATCAAGCGTCAGTTCTTGTTTTGACCGCAGCATGAGATATGTAAGATCATTGGTCGCATCACGGCCATCACGTGTTTGCCCGCCAATAGTTGTTGCTTCCCAATGAGCATAACCTTCGAACATGGTCCCACCATGTGCTGCAAATTTTAGATCAACATTTTGCGCCATCGAAACCCAAAGACATTCGAGATACTCCATCGCCTGTCTTTCAGTTAATGTGCCATTGTCAATATCATGTTTATAAAATGGATAGAGATACTGGTCCATGCGCCCATTAGAAACAATACCACCTGTGCAGAACTCTAATCGATGGAATAATGATGTAAACCACATGGCTTGAACAGCTTCTGGGAAATTCCGAGGTGTATTAGCAGGAACATGTTCACAACGCTCTGCAATCGCTAACAATTCCTGCTTGCGAGCGGGATCAGTTGTCTTTTCTGCTTGACGACGTGCTTCATCAGCATGTCGCTGCGCCCAAATGATAATGGCATCACATATCGTCACGATACCTTGGAGATATTGGTATTTTTCCCCTTGCACCTGATATTCCATAGGCTCATTTACTTCTAATTGATGCAAGCGCTCTTCTGCTTCAGCCTGCATTTTTAGAAAACCTTTTTCCATTACTTTATTGTAATCAGGAACCCATTGTAAGGATCCTCGCAAGGTAATACTTTCATTAATAATATTCCGAGCTTTCAAATCATTTTTTTCATAAGCAATACGTCTTGTTGCTTCCGGAAGGGATCTTACAAAATCGCTTGTAAATGAACGATCCTTCCAAAATGGAACAACAGATTTTCTTAAAACGGCAATATCTTCATCCGCTAAATCAAAAGAAGACCCCACACGGTTTGAGATATTATCCAATGTTTCTTCTATGATATTGCCACAAACTTCCGGATATAAAATACCATAGCGTGGTGCTTTTCCGCCGCGGCCTGCAAGCAAATTATCTTCATCAATATAAACTGTCACATGTTCAGCAACATTTTTCATAGCCAATGCCCAACGCAGCATCAACAATTTGCCTTCTGTTTTTTCCATAGATTGTGTAAAATAATATGCACGTTCAATATCAATTTTAGGTTTTACACCCTGATAGCGATCAATAATTCGATAAATACGTTCTCTTCCCTTACGAAAAGCCAAATTTCCTCTGTTCTTATCAATGATTCTCTGTTCTTGTGGAGAATAAACCATTGCACAATTACATGACATATTCAATCACTCCTAAATTAATTTTATTTTATAGCACCAGCAATAGTTAAATTATGTTTCAAATAATCAAATTTGTGATCCGACAACTCAACATCATGCATCCCATATTCTCTGCCCAAACAAGTATACTTTGACTCACCAAAGCGATGATATTTTAGTAACTCATAATTTACGTCAGGCGCATTTTCAAGTAAGAATTCTTCAATTGCGCCAATTTCAGTTTTAGTATCATTAAAACCTGGAATTACGGGCGTTCGAACTGTAATATTTTTTTGGGGGAAGACTTTTGCAATCTTTTTAAAATTATCAAGAATCAGCGAGTTTGAAACTGTTGTATATTGTTGATGTTTTTTTTCATTTAAATGTTTAATATCAAACAAGATATAATCACAATATGATATGACACGTTCAACATCTTTCCAGGGAGCGTATCCACATGTCTCTATTGCAGTATTAATACCTCGTGATTTTGACTCATTTAAAAGAGCACATGCAAATTCCGATTGTAAGCAAACTTCTCCGCCACTCAGCGTGATCCCGCCTTTTGAACGAGTATAAAAAAGTTCATCAGCTTCAACTTCATCAATAATCGAATTCACATCCCGAAAATATCCAAACATTTCTAATGCTCCAGAAGGACAAATTGATACACATTCCTGACATTTTATGCATTTTTTTCGATCAACCGCTATTCTATCATCAATAAATGAAACAGCATTTTCACTACATGCATTCAAACACAAGCCGCATGGCTCACCAATACATTTATGTCGTTGATAACTCAATTCAAAAGTCATATTTTGTGATTCAGGATTAGCGCACCACGGGCATCGCATTCTACAACCTTTCAAAAAAACAACGGTTCGAATTCCTGGTCCATCATGAATAGAGTAATGCTGTATATTAAATATCATTCCCTCCATACACACCCCTCCTTAGCCAGGAAAAATGAAACTTGCAAACGGATAGAAAATACAAATTATAAGTACCGCAAGCAACACACATGCTTTCAGGCCTTGGAGTATTTGGTTTTTAAAACTCACTAAATCTCTTTGTCCATACATAAAAGCGTTTAACGGACTGGCGGCTGGTGTTGCACATGCGACATACGAAGCCAGCATAATGCTCAAAACTGCTGCAACCACATCGAGATTTTCCATACACTCTGGCAATGAAAAAAGCAAAGTAATAAACAACATTGCAACAATCATATTATTCAAAACATTAGTTAGAACAATTGATAACAGTACAATACTAATTAAGAAAAGCATTGGCGACATATTACTTAGGATTGGCGAAAGCAGGCTACTTAATGTTGCACTGATTCCACATTCTTCATTACTAATTGCATTAGCTAGAGGGATTAAGAAACATACACAAAGGTAAACGCCCCATTCAAAATTTCGACTCAATTCCTGCAGATTCATTAAAGGTTTTCCATCAATTTCCCAAAACATCATGATGAGCAACCAAATGACAGTAAGTCCACCAAGACCAAGCATATTGACAACTTGAAATACAGGGTTTGTAGATTCTCCGGTTAAACTTGGAATCATCATAGTAGCTAACATCATGACAAGGAAAAACAATGTCCATTTTTGTTTCTTTGTTGCCACAGTTTTTTCACTTTTTTCGCTAAATTCCTTTAGAAAAGAAATATCTACACGAAACAATTTTCCAAACAAGGTGTATGCGGCAAGCATAAAAGCCAAAAACGGCATACACGTTATCATGTATCGTGTAAAGTCAATTTCACTACCTGAAAAAGCTGTATATACATTCAAAATGGCATATGAAATAGGTCTAAATGGAAAAGTCAAATCACCAAACATACACCCTAACGTAATACCAACCAGCATGAAAGAATTGACCGGATCTTGTGAAGGAATGTGCGCAGCTTTTGCCAAAGAACGATAGATACTTAATACCAATACTCCAGCAACAATTGCATGTGATAGTGTCGCCACAATCCAGGCCGCCAAAAAAATAAAGAATACCATTATAAAGGGATATTTTTTCGCTACACGCAAATTCATCATAAAGCGTACAATCCACAATGACAAATCCGTTGCAGCTACTAAAGCACAAACAAACAATGAACCTAGTATCAATAACGATGTTTGTGTCCCAAAACACGCTGAAAAGCAAGCTTCTAAAGAATCAAAGATCCCACTAAGTCCTAATGCAATGATTCCAATCAAACTTGGCCACAATAAGTCAATTGTTATCCAACCATATATCGTCCCAACAAATATCCCCAGCACTTTCATGCCTAGCGGCGTCATCTCGCTAAATGTTGGTAAATAGGGAACACCAAACATAAACAATATAACTATAATCTTATTTAAGATCATTTTATGCGATCTTATTGTTCCCATATTCTCACCTCTACTCTTATAAAAAATAATAAAGAATAAGACCAATAAAAGCTTTTATGGTTCCCATAAATAAAATAGCATATATTGTCAGATTTTCATATAATATCAATTTGAACCACGTATTCAATTATATTGAATACAAAAAATATTGTTATTGTAAAAAAATAATTTATAATATAAATATACTAAAAATCAAATTATCAAGGAGGATCAACATGAACTTTACGCACCTTCTCTATTTTCGCAAGGCTGTACAATATCGCTCAATTCATAAAGCTGCTAAAGAATTGTTTATTTCTCCCTCTGGTTTAAGCATGGCACTAAACAGTTTAGAAAAGGAGCTCGGCTATCAATTGTTTATTCGCTCAAAGTCCGGTCTTTCCCTTACTCCTGAAGGAGAGGACTTCTTAAATGATGTGGATATAATTTTAGGTATGCAAAAAAAATGGAATGAAATTAGCAAACAGTGTCTCATCCCTACACAAGCAGCCATTAAAATCGCTGTCATACCAGCAATATACAATTCTGTGCTTGGCGAGATAATCTCCAATATTAATAATCCGGATATTTACCCTATTGCTATTGAATATACCTGTTATGAAATAACCAATGCCTTAATCAATCATCATATCCGTTTCGCAATAACATCATATAATGAAGGCGATGAAATCAATCTCCAAATCATAGCCCAGAATCTTAATTTATCATTTTATCCCTTAACAAAAGATCATTACAGTATCTATGTAAGCAAATATAATCCTCTATACACAAAGCAACACTGTTGTCAGGCAGATCTGGCCAATTTTACCGGTGTATCAATGGGACACGACTCGATCAATCAGTTTGACTCACAGCGTTTTTTTGA
>JAHZHI010000030.1 GCA_019420345.1 Peptococcaceae bacterium | reverse complement strand
GAGGCTTAAGACGAGAAAAAGGCCACCTTGCGGTGACCTTTTTCGACAAGCTGAGACTATAAGGAACGCGTCCTTATAGTCTTTCTTCTATGCTATTTTTATCAATTTTAACTTCACTCAGAATTTTTTCTTAATTGGCAGCCACACTTCACTATAATAGTTATCATCCTGGATGCCTTTCTCGTACTTAGCAGCGTCGTCGTAGCGTTCAATATTGATGCCGGCAGCAATTTCGTAGTCACCGTTGCCTGGGAGCCATTCGGAAAAGATCTGCTCATTCACGGCACGCAGAGACTCCGCCATCTTCCCCCTGCAAGGAAAGACGGCCCAGGTGTGTGCTGGAATCGTGCGCGTGGTGTACTCTTGTGTCAGAACCATTGCTGGATCATAAGGGTCAGCAATCAGGTACTCAAAGGTGTCCCCGCTCATTTGCTCGTCAATATTGATGCCATACAATCCGCGTACGATCTGCGCACCGCCTGCTGCAAAATGTTCCTGCCAGAATGCTGGAACTTTTGTCGGTCCTTCGTCGTAGGTAAAGGTTGCCGCACGACAAAGAACCGTGAAAGCTGCTTTCTTTTCAATGCGATATTCCATGTTTCTTCCACCTTCCAATGAAATTTTTAGGGAAAGCGGCGCAAACGAGACAATCGCCTCACCGCTTTTTCTCAAGGCGGTCGGAGTCAACCCATGGAAGCGTGTAAAAGCTTTCGTAAAACCATCGGCTGAATCATAACCATAATCCAGCGCAATGTCCAAAATAGAGCGCTCACTCATCAATACCGCCAGACCCGCCTGTGAAAGACGCCGCCTGCGTATGTATTCGCCAACACTCATATCGCAAAGCATGGAAAACCCTCGCTGAAAATAGAACGGCGACAACGCCGCTGCCCGGGCAATGTCTTCCACGCTGAGGGGCTCCTGCAAATGTGCTTCGATATAGGCAATGGCCTTGCTGATGCTTTCACTCCATGCCATGGTTATCCCTCCTTCCATCCTCATTATAGGAAAGGTGTGGCATGCTTGCCCGACACAGAATGCTCTATTTTGTCAGAACTGTATTTTAGAGATCTTTATGGTGGAACTGTTTGTCGCCACTGGCATAGTCAGCAACAATCTGCCCCTTGCCAAAAAGTTTGTACTTATAGGTAACGAGTCCTTCTAAGCCAACAGGGCCGCGTGCATGAATTTTACCTGTGGAAATGCCTACTTCCGCGCCAAAACCATAACGGTAGCCATCGGCAAAACGTGTGGAGCAGTTATGGTAAACACCGGCGCTGTCCACCATCTGCATGAATCGCGCTGCTGCTTCAGCATCCTCTGTGAGGATAGCATCCGTGTGATGGGAACCATATTTATTGATGTGGACAATGGCTTCGTCAACGCCGTCGACCAGTTTGACAGAACAGATGAGATCACCATATTCAGTGTCAAATTCATCTTCGCTCATCACTTCTACAGGAATGATTGCAGCAACTTCTTCTGTGCCACGCAAACGCACACCTGCCGCTTCTAACGCTGCTGCGGCTTTTGGCAGGAATTCCTTGGCAATGCTGCGATCGACCAAAAGGGTTTCCATGGCATTGCAAGCAGCCGCATATTGCGTCTTGGCATCAACGATGATTGGCAGTGCTGCTTCCTGGTCACAAGCTTTGTCTGCATAAATATGACAAATACCACTGGAATGCCCCATCACTGGAATCTTCGTATTATCCATGATGTAACGCACAAATTTATTGGAGCCACGTGGAATGAGCAAATCAACATCCTGATCACAGGCGAGCAGTTCGTCAATTTCGCTGTGTGCTTCTGCTTGCAGCAAACAATTTTCTGGAAGCCCAGCACGCACAACTGCATCTTTGATGAAATGAAACAGCACACGATTGGTATTTGCCGTTTCTTTGCCACCCTTGAGAATGGCGCAGTTGCCGCTCTTCACACAGAGGGATGCAATTTGCACCAGTGCATCAGGGCGCGCCTCAAAGATCACACCAATAACGCCGATTGGCACTGTGGAACGATAAAGTGTGAGTCCTGCGTCCAATTCTCGCGCCAAAGTAATTTTATTCAGCGGATCCGGCAGCGTTTCCAACTGACGTAAACCAGAAATGCAGTCTCTTAATTTGCCTTCATCAAATTTCAAACGTTTTTTGGTGGCACCAGCCACCCCATTGGCGTCAGCGGCTGCCAGATCTTCCGCATTGGCTGCAAAGATCTCTGCCTGATGTTCTTCCAAAGCAATGGCAATCGCTTCCAAAGCAGCATTGCGGCAAGTATTGCTGGATGCCGCTAAAACAGGCGCGGCTAATTTCATACGGCGCGCTTCTTCTTTCATGTTCATAAGGTGAAGCCTCCTTTGGGATTTGAGGGAATTTTTCTCATAGTAACACAAAACCCGGCGATTGTCTCGCCGGGTTGTATATTTATTTATTTTTTCAGCGCATCACGCAGAATTGTTGAGAAATCAAGAAGGAGCATGGCGGTCAAGCCCCAAATAGCGCGCTCACCATAACGGTAAACTGGCACATCACGATTACCTTCTGTAAGTGTAGCAGCGATGGCTTCGTCTAAGCTGTCACCTGCGCGCTGCCGCTGAAATACATCCAAATGGTGCATTTCTGGCATTGTGTTAAGGAAGAAGGAAACAGGAATGGTCAGCACTTCATCCACAGCACGTGGATCTGGATCAAACGGCACCGGATCAAGGCGGCAAATAAAGCTGTACACTTTCATGCCCTGCAAGCCATGATAGGTATCCATCTGATTGATCACATGCACCGCATCACGACGCACGCCCAATTCTTCGCATACTTCACGCATCGCACAAGCACCTGGTGCTTCGTCGTCGTACATTTCCCCGCCAGGGAAACAGATTTCTCCGCGCTGATGAATGATCCCTTGGTTACGCACTTCCAACACAAGATGATCCTCACCATCCACCTCAATAAGCGGCAGCATGCAAGAGAAGAATCTGCGCTTATCCGCCGCATGTGTATGATGCTGCGCAAAAATTTCGTCGATCGAATGCACTTCTTCGAGATTAAGACGTTTGCTTCCCCAAGCATCACGCAGAATCAATATCGATGCACCGATCAATAGGACAACACCGACCACTGTGTTCCAATAAATATGCTCACCGAGAAAGATGACTGCTAAAATTGGCGCAATGGCTGGCTTAATATAAAATGCAATGGCACCAGTGGTAGCATCTGAATAACGAATGGCCGTGAAATAAAAAATATAGCCAACGCCTGTAACAACGATGCCAATGTAGGCCACCAACAGCCAATTATCCGCAATGCCTGCAAAAACTGGACGCCCGGTCACCAGTAAGGCAATCAACAAAAGCAAAGAGCCGAACAAAAAACTGATGCTCGTCTGCGCCAGCGCACCCAAACGGCCAATGGTGCGTTTCCCCATAACCGTATATGCACCAAACGTTACAGAAGCAAGCAGCGTCAGCCCAAGCCCAAGAGGTGTATTGCCAGGCTGAACGTCCCATGGACGAATCATGAATACAGCCGCAATCAAGCCAATACCGCAGGCCATCCATTTAGCACGGTCCATCTTCTCCGTTGTAAACAGATGCGCAATCAGCATGGTGAAGAGTGGATTCAAGCAAATAATGGACGATGCTGTAGCAGCATTGCAGTAACTTACACCAAATTGGAAAGCCAGCATACTGATCGAAACGCCCATGACACCCACAGCAAACAGCCATAGCAAATCACCGCGTGTCAATTTTGCGCCACGTTTTTTCAGATCAGACCAGCCAAATGGCGCCAGCACCAAGCCGCCGATCAGGAAGCGAAGGAATGTCATCTGAATGGCATCCAGACTATTGCCAGCCACTTTCAGCGCCACTTCCATGGTGCCAAAGAAAAAGGCCGTTAAACATACATAAATGACAACTTTTTTCATTTTCATAATCTTTCCATACCCCCTAGCGATGAACCTTACAGCTCAAGTTTTCTACCTTAATACGAATCACTTGAATCTGCTTCAGTAAGGGTTCTGGAAAATCCCAATGTTCTTGGTGTGAATAATGGGCCATGATGGCTTGCATACCTGCACGCTTTTCCTCCAGTGTCTGCACAAGCGACGCCTGCCCATCTCCGATGATGCTCTTGTAACAGGTGCTAAAATCACAAGCAGCAGGTGCACCAACGACTTTCACACCACATTCCATCGAAAAACCCACACAAGCTCCATTGCTAATAAGATCGATCTTTCTTCCTTCGTGTGCACTATGACAATACAGCGTATATTTCCCCTCTTCCTCAGACCAGCCATAATTCAGAGGTACCACATAAACTTGTCCTTTGTCATACAAGCCTATATGCACCACTTCAGCCTGGTCCAACACCGATTGAACAACAGTCTCGTCAGTCACCTTTCGGTCTTGCCGTCTCATCTCCTGTTGCAACAGTATCTCCCCCTTTCTGATGATTCTGATATTAGTCTAGCACTTTCGTTAGTCTTCGGCAATCTTCTCACAAATAAAAACACGGCAATTTTAATCATTGCCGTGTAAAATCATTTTTATTTAATTGGCGCGCCAGATGCTACTTTATCAAATTCCTTGATAATACGTTCATCTGGTGCCTTTGTTGCCAGGCTGACAACAATAATGGCGATAAGACTCAGCAGAAATGCTGGCATCAGCTCATACACACTGAAAATACCGCCCATTGGCGCGATCAGATATTTCCAAATGAAGACCATCGCCCCGCCGACAACCATGCCTGCCAAACCACCTTGCCAGGTGGTGCGTTTCCAATACAACGAGCAGATAATCAGTGGGCCAAAACTAGCACCAAATCCTGCCCAAGCAAAAGAAACGATCTGGAAGACAGAACTGTTTGGATTGCGCGCAATGATAATGCCCAGAACGGAAATCAAAACAACCGTCACACGTGCAAGAAGCATGCTCTGCTTATCAGTAAGTTTAATATGCATGGCTTCTTGAACAATATCCTGGCTCACACTAGATGCTGCTGCCAAAAGCTGTGATGATGCAGTGGACATGGTACTGGCGAGAATCCCTGAAATAACGATCCCACCCATGATGGCTGCAAAAAGACCATAATGTGACAAGAGATTGGCAATCTCAATGAGAATCGTTTCTGACGCAGAGCCTTCCAACACTGGCAAAATACCTTCGCTGCTCAGCATCAGACCAGCAATACCGATGGACACCGCCATGGCCATGGCTACAATAACCCAGCCAGTCCCAACGCGGCGAGAAACTTTCAGCTTTTGCTCATCCTCAATGGCCATGAAACGCAGCAGGATATGCGGCATTCCGAAATACCCCAGCCCCCAGGAAAGAGTTGTAATGATGGATAAGACGCCAAATGAAGACGCTGTATTGGTGGTAGGGTCATAGCTTGCCACTGCAGAAAGATACCCCGGCAGTTGTTCTGCATGATCGATGATTACATCCACCCCGCCGGCAGATACCACAGCAAAGCCAACGACAAATAAAATGGCCAGTGACATGATAATACTTTGAATGAAGTCCGTCATAGAAACAGCCAAAAAGCCACCAGTCGCTATGTAACTGACAATAACCACTGCGGACACGATCATAGTAATTGTATAATCAAAGCCCAATAAAGATGAAAACACCTTCCCACACGCAGCAAAACCTGACGCAGTGTAAGGCACGAAGAAAATAATGATAACAATGGCACCGATAACTGCCAAAATATTTTTCTCTTCATGAAAACGATGCGATAAAAATTGAGGGAAAGTGAACGAATCCGTTAAGTGGGTGTAACGGCGCAAACGCTGAGCAGTAAACAACCAGTTGAAATAGGTCCCAATGGCCAAGCCGGCAATGGTCCAGCCAGCTTCTGCCATCCCCGATAAATAGGCCAGCCCTGGAATCCCCATCAAGAGATAGCTGGACATGTCCGATGCTTCGGCACTCATCGCGGTGACATAAGGCCCTAAGGTTCGACCGCCGAGATAGAATTCGGATGTTGAATTGTTTTTATTGGCGTAATACACACCTATCAGCATCATCCCAACGAGGTATACGAAGATCGTTATCAAAATAATGATTGATCCTGAAGTCATAAATGTTTCTCCCTTTCTGATGATAGCGATCATCTGTTTTTCTCCTGCACCGCGATAAAGCAGCACATTATGTATATTCTACCACAAGTCTGCACAAAAGCAAAAACAAATAAGCCATAACGCCGATATTTTTCTCCATATTATCCGGCCCCTGCTTGACGCATCTTCTCCTATCCCCTACACTCGTTATAGGTGTATAGAAAGGAGAAATACAATGAAATCACCTCACAAATGGAAAAAAAGAATCTTACTCATGGTTTTGCTGCTGTTGCTGCTTTGTGCTGGTGGATTTGGCTTTTATGCCGCCGACTACTACCATGCTGATGCCTCAGCGTTGGCGGTGCTCGATGAATCTGGCATCACAGCCGATGACGACATCATTCAGCTTTCACCGGCCAGCGAAAGCAATACCGCCATCGTGTTTTATCCCGGCGCCAAAGTGGAAGCTGAAGCCTATCTGCCGTTGCTGGACCAACTGCGTGAGAATGGTTTTACATGCTTTCTCGTAAAAATGCCATTCAACATGGCGATTTTCGACAGCAACGCTGCGGCTGATGTCATCACCGACCATCCCGAAATCCAGCATTGGTACATCGCCGGGCATTCCATGGGAGGGGCTATGGCTTCCAGCTTCGCTGCCGACCATTCAAGCGATATTGACGGCTTGATTCTGCTCGGAGCTTATATCTATGGCGACTATCCAGACACTGACACCCTCACCATCTATGGTTCACTCAATGAAAGCGTCGCTGAAAAGATCACCTATGACGACAACATCGTCGTCATTGAAGGCGGCAACCACGCTCAGTTCGGCAATTACGGTCCGCAAAACGGCGACAAGCCTGCCACCATTTCTGCAGAAGAACAGCAAGCGGCCGCTGTCGAAGCCATTACAACCTTCATCAATCATCGTACATAAAAAAGAAGGCACCGCTCGGTGCCTTCTTTTTTATGAGTCCTCTTCTTTGTTTTCTTCTTCTGGTACTGGCTGTACACGAATTTCCATGACGCGGCGGTTATCCACCTCAGTAACCGTAACATCCAAGCCTTCGGCAACAAAGTGGTCGCCCACTTTCGGAATACGGTCGATCTGTTCCAGCACCCAGCCGGAAACTGTTGAGGCCTCACACTCGCCCTTGATTTGGAAAAGATCATACATATCATCCAAATCTGCTGTACAGTCAATTAAATAACTGCCATCATTCTGCTTACTAAAGGACTCAACAACTTCATCATGTTCGTCCCAAATTTCACCGACCAACTCTTCAAGAATGTCTTCCAGCGTTACGATCCCTTCGGTTCCGCCGTATTCATCAACAACAACGGCCATATGAACCTTATTCATCTGCAGGGTACGCAGCAGCTTAAAAATTTTAGTATTCGGCGTTGTGTAAACAACAGGAGATTTTACCATCGCCAAACGGTCTTCACCGCGCACGCGCGCTTTATAGAAATCTTTCTGATGTATGACACCAATAATGTTATCAATGGTGTCATGGTAGACCGGCAAACGTGAATAGCCATTTTCAACAAAGAGCGCGCCCACTTCTTCCATGCTCGCTTCTTCATCAACAGCCACCAAATCCACGCGTGGTGTCAGAATGTCTGAAACATCCAGTTCATTGAATTCGATAGATGCACGAATAAGATCACCCTCATGGGCATCCAATCCGCCTTCACTTTCAGCCTGATCAACAATACCCATGAGCTCTTCTTCTGTAATACCACTGTCGTTTTTCACTTTGAAAACCTTCGACAACAGTTTTTTCCACAAACTGAACAAGTAATTCAACGGCGTCAATACCGTAATAATCACTTTGAGAATTGGCGCAGAAAACATTGCAAAGCGTTCCGGGAATTCCTTAGAAATACTCTTTGGTGAAATTTCCCCGAAAATCAGAACGATGATGGTCACTGCAATGGTCGAAATGGTTGGCCCATATTCAAAAAATAATTTTGTGCATAATACTGTAGAAATAGTAGATGCGGTAATGTTGACAATATTGTTCCCGATAAGAATGCTCGAAAGCAGCTTATCATAATTCTCCGACAGCGCGAGCGCTCGCGCAGCGCGATGATCTCCATTATCCGCCCATGTCTTCATGCGAATGTTATTGAGCGAAGTAAATGCAGTTTCTGTCGCTGAGAAAAAAGCGGAACAAATGACTAAAATGACAACGGCAACGATCATGCCTATCGTACTACTGTCCATAAGGAAACAATCAACTCTGCTTTCTTTAAAAAATTTTATATGGTTATTGTGTAATATAGCATGGTTTTCGGAAAATTTCAATGAATATGCTCATTGTTTCTGAGGATTATTCCCACATCTATTAAAATTTTTCCTGATGAAGATGGTTCCAGTCAATTTCTTCAAGGGTATGCAACGGACGCTGTTCCTCACTCATGCCAAGCGCCAAAATCGCTAAAACATCATAGTCTTCCGGCACCGCCAATGCTTGACGAACATACTGATTGGACGGCAAGTTGCTGCCATCGTTCTGCAACGTCTGTGAAAGCCGGCTGCGAATCTGCACCCAGCAATTGCCAATGCCCAATTCCTCCGCTTGAAGCTGCATATACGCCATCATGATCGAGCCATCTTCCACCCAAGTGTCTGAACGTGATGTATTGCCAACCACCACCAAAGCTGCGTCAGCACCAGCAAGCAGCGCCGAACCACCTGTTTTTGCATGGGACAAGTTTTCCAACATCGCGCGGTCACGCACCATAATCACTTCCGCAGGATGCAGATTGCGTCCTGTTGGTGCCAGCAAGCCAGCTTCAATGATTTTCTGCAAGTGTTCTTCGGGAATGGTCGCATCAGTGTACGTCCGTCTGCTGCGACGTTTCATGATCAATTCTCTAAAAAGCATTGTGCCTCATCCTTTCAAAATAATATTACCTCATGTCAAAGTCATTGCCAAGTCGGCCGCCTGACGCGCATGAATCCAGGTTGTGTCAAAAAGCGGCACCGGACTGTCTTCCTGTTTCACCAATAAGCCGATTTCTGTGCAGCCTAAAAGAATGCCTTCCGCACCATGGCTCACCAATGCTGCGATGATGTCACGGCAATGCTGCCGTGATGAGGTATCAAAAATACCACGGCATAGTTCATCGAAAATAATATGATCGACGCGTTCCATCGCTGGCTCATCCGGCACCATGACGTCAAATCCCTGTGCTTTTAAGCGTTCTTTATAAAACGGTTCAGACATGGTTGTTTTTGTCCCCAGCAAAGCCACACGCTGAACGCCCGCTTTGTGCAGTGCCAGCGCCGTAGCATCGGCGATATGCAAGAGTGGACATGAAAGCCGCGCTTCGATCTGCGGCGCAACCTTGTGCATGGTATTGGTGCTGATGACAAGGAAATCAGCGCCAGCATGCTCCAGCCGCAGAGCCACATCACCAACCATTTGGGCGCACACGTCCCATTCGCCAGCAAATTGATGCACTGCAATCTCGGCAAAGTCAACACTCTCCATAAGAATTTTTGCTGAGTGCAGACCGCCGAGCTGTTCCCTTACCCTTTCATTGATGACCTGATAGTAGGTTGCCGTGCTCTCCCAGCTCATGCCGCCAATCAAGCCAATGGTTTTCATGCGTCTTTCATCTCCAAGCCGAACGTCAAGCGGCACAATGCCTTGCCTGCTTCTGTGCGGAAAATACGAGTATAGGCCTGCCGCACCGCTTCCAAACCAACACCATCCTCATAGAGATTAACCAAAAAATCTGCCTCAATCAAAATTTGATGATCAATGCCCTCCACTGGTGCATACGTGTGATGATGGGCAACCAGCCAAGTGATGCGCGCAATATCATCAGCGTCCAAGCCAGCTTCCTGCAGCAACTGCTTGGCTGGTGCTGGGCCTTCCTGCTCCTGCAGCTTGCCGTCACAGCGGCCATATTTTTCTTCTGCGGGATGAATGCCGATGTCATGAACAAGCGCTGCACACTCGATTATAAACTGCGTATGTGCATCCACTGACTCACGCATCGCAATTAAACGTGCATAATCATGCACCTTGAGGAAATGCTGAATGCGCTTGGCATCACCCTGATCAAAAGCGAGCATACGCCAGTACACATCATCGATCATTGTTTGATAAGCCATCTTTCTTCCTCCTTAGCTATGATACAGTTTTGCGTAAACCCCATCTTTTTCCAGCAGTTCTTCATGGGTTCCCGATTCCGTGATGCCATCTTCTGTCAGTACAAGAATCCTTTCCGCATTTTGAATCGTTGAAAGACGATGAGCAATGACAAAGGTGGTTCGATTCTCTGCCAGTTTTTCCAAAGACTCCTGCACAATGCGCTCACTTTCATTGTCCAAGGCCGAGGTCGCCTCGTCAAAAATAAGGATTGGTGGATTTTTCAGGAATACACGCGCAATCGACAGACGCTGTTTTTGACCGCCACTGAGCTTGATGCCGCGCTGTCCAATGTCCGTTTCATAACCATCTGGAAACGCCATAATGAAATCATGCGCATTGGCATTCTTTGCTGCTGCCACCACTTCTTCCGGTGTCGCATCAGGACGCCCATAAAGAATGTTGTCATAAATTGTGCCAGCAAACAGGTACACATCTTGCTGCACAATGCCGATGTTGTCACGCAGGCTTTTAAGCGTCACATCGCGGATATCATGACCATCGACAGTAATACGGCCGCTCGAGACATCATAAAAGCGTGGAATCAATGAACACAATGTTGTTTTTCCCGCACCAGATGACCCCACCAAGGCCACATAAGCTCCTGCCGGCACCTGCAAATTGATGTGCTGAAGCACTTCTTCCTGGTTCTCTTTATAATGGAAGGAAACATTGTCAAAGCAGATTTCACCGCGCACATTGGTGAGCGGTACAGCATTGGGGCTGTCTTCAATATCTGGATCAATATTCATCAGTTCTCTAAACCGTTCAAAACCCGTATAGCCATTTTGGAACTGCTCCGTAAAATTAACCAGCGTCGTGATCGGCTCTGTGAACACACTGATATAAAGTAAGAACGTCACCAGGTCACTGATGTCCAAACGGCCATTGGCAATCAATACACAGCCAGTGATGATGACACTGACCTGAATCAATGTCGTGAAAAAGCCAACCCCAGCCTGAAACGTTCCCATGTAATGATAGCTGTTTTTCTTCGCAGCCAAAAAACCTTTATTGCCAATCGAAAACTTGCGGTTTTCTTCCTGCTCATTGGCAAACGATTTGACCACACGAATTCCCGCCAAATTGTCTTCAATCTGCGCATTGATTTCAGCAATTTTTTCTCGGTTACGGCGAGAAGCGCGCCGCATGCGCCGATTAAGCACAAGCGCAAAAACAAACATGACCGGCAAAATGATGAACGCCGCCAATGCCAACCAGCCATTGATGTTCACCAGGATGATGAAGGCGCCAACAATTTTCAATACCGAAAGAATAATGTTCTCCGGTCCATGATGCAACAGCTCGGTGATGTCGAAAAGGTCATTGGTCACTCGACTCATCAATTGACCAACCTTAGCATCATCATAGAAGGAAAACGATAATTTTTGAAGATGATCAAAAACTTCTTCACGCATGTCGTATTCGATCTTCGCACCCATGACATGACCGTAGTTGCCAATGAAAAAACGACTGTAACAGTCCACCAGCAAAAGCACCAAAAGCCCCACCGCAATGTATAAAGTCTGATGCAAAATAACATCACGCTGTTCATAGATCAGCGTCGATGTCACATAACGCACCACCAACGGAATAATCAGCGCCACCGCCGCCGACAGCGTAGCAAAAATCATATCCGCGATGAAAATTCTCATATAGGGTTTGTAATAACTCAGCATTTTTTTGAATGTATCGCTCAAAATATCTGTCCTCCTTTTTACGCAGGCAAAATAAAAAGCTGCCTATCGCCCAATATTTTTGCTCCCATATTATGACATGTTATCGTTAATTTCTCAAGGCACGCTCTTTAACGCATACGAAGCTTGATCAGCCCGCCTTTCTGCTCATAGCCGGTGTCCCACAAGGCGCAAAGATCCAGCCAAAACGCCTGACCATACGTCACAGCGCGCACCAAATGTGCACCGCCGCGTTCATCATAACCTGCTAAATTGAACCAATGCCATTGCCAATCATCAAATATCTTATCTCGATGATGAAGAAGCAGGCATGGCACCAACAGCGCAGCATCAACCTGACGGCGTACCAGATCCCATGCCGCCGTCCAAGGCAGATCGCCGCCCAATCCCTCAGCATCCAATGAAAACACTCCGCGATCGTGCCAAAAATGGCGAATGCCTTCAATATAAATAGGCAGACGATCAATGCCCGTACGCCTTGGTTTCAAATAGGGTTTCATCTGCATCGCGAAATCTTCGTACTCGGCACGCGTCACATGCTGTGCATCATAAGGATAGAGATTCTTATAACCATGCACCCGTGCCAACTGAATGCAAACATCACAGGCCGTTACCGCTGCGCAGCCACCCAAATGCATCCACCAGTCACGAAACCAATCCTGACTCCATCCCAATGCGCCGTCAATAGTATAATAGTCTAATTCCTTCATCTTTTTTCTCTTTCACTCCTGTCCTTGTTCAGTGTAATACAGGTCCTATCAAAGTGCAAACTCCGAATGATAAGCCCCCAAAAAACAAAAACAGCGCCGCCATCCAAAGATGAGCGGCGCACAGCGCACGATTATTCCTTGATTCCGATGATCTTAATGTTTGAGCGCATCAGCACCGTCCATCCAATGATACTGATGAGTCCGCTTCCCAATACAGCAAGACCGAGCGCCAACACACCATTGGCGGCCATCGAAATGCACAGCATCCCAATGCTGCCGATAACGGTAAATACCCCATTCAGCAGTGACGATGCCGAACCGGTGTCGCTTTTCTGCTGCTCCAGCAACAGATTGGAGCTGAACGGACGAATCAACGAACCGAAGAACGTAAATGGTGCAAAGCCAATCCAGAAAAGGAGCGGCATCTTCTGGCCCAGCAGCAGCAAAATACCGCCTGCGACCAGATAACCAATAAAACAAAGATATGTCAGTTTTTGCTTATTGCTCCCAGATAAGAAACGCACATAAACAACCGGCCCCAACAACGATACCAAAGCGTTGACTGCGAAGAAATAGCTGTATACCTGTTCAGAAAGGCCAAAGAAATCAACATAGATGTAAGAGGACACGGAAATATATCCCATGAACGCAAAGTTATACAGAGAAAAGAGCAAACATGGTCCCATGAAGCCTGGATTTTTCCCCACAATAACCAATTTTCCAAGAGATGCAAAAGCCGATTCCTGCAGGCGCTCCTCTTCCGGCAGCGTTTCCTGATAAAGCACCGACAACACCAAGCAAATCAAACCGGCTAGTGTCAGCACTTCGAAAGCCCCGCGCCAGTCTGTGATCTTCAGCAGCAAAGCACCCAACACAGGCGCCAGCATCGGCGCCAAACCAGAAGCCGACTGCACCACCGCCAAGATCGTCTCGCGCTGACGCCCTGCAAAGCAGTCCTTGACCAACACCGTTGAAGCAGAAATGATCCCGCCAGCACTGATGCCCTGGAAAATACGTGCCACAATCATGATATACACGTTCGGCGACAAGGCACAGCAAGCGCTGGACAACGTATAGAGCGCACTGCTAAGAATTAAGACCTTGCGGCGGCCGTACTTGTCACAGAGCGGCCCAAAAAAGATGGTCCCGCAGGCAAAGAAAAAGAAGAAACTGACCAGGGTCAAGTTGACCAGCGAAGCAGACGCATTAAAATGGCCGCTCATTGTTGGCAGCGCCGGCAGGTACAAATCGGTGGACAACGGGATGAACATGTTCATCAATGTGATGAATAAGATCATTCCCTTCTTACCCAGGAATTTTTGTTTTTGAATGTTTTCAACCGTATTCATCGCTCACACTCCATCTTATCAGGTTGATCATCATCGACAAAATTCAAGCGGTCGTCCAGCTTGCGCCAATCGACCGCATTGTAGAGATTTTACCATGGGTAACTATGCCCAGCCAGTCAGATAATGACTATGGCATCTGTGAAAAAATTTTTTTCTCCAAAACCCGCTGCTATTCGGAACGAATCGCTTCCAACGGCGCACTGAGTCGCAGCTGCACAGCAGCACAGCGTATAAACACACCAGCAATCACCAATAGAAGCGCTGCAAACGCCGCCAAAAACAGCCATGGAATGGCAACATCAATGCAGTGATGCGTGTCGTTGATGATTTTGCAGGCAACACCGCCGCCCAGAGCAGCGCCAAGCAGACTGACGAGCCCTGCGCCGCCGAGAACGGCCGCAATTTCCCACAAGAGCATCCTGCGCAGCTGGCGCTGAGTGGCGCCCACAGCGCCCAAGAGCCCCAATTCCCGCCGGCGATTGCGCAAATCGACAAGGAGCATATTGCTCATACTGAGGCCGCCAAACAAAAAGAGAATGACAGCGACCAAATAGAGATTGCGAATGGTGATGCCATTGATGGTGTTAATGTTGTCGATCGTCTGAGAAATATCGTTTTCATCAATGACATCGCTGGCATCCGCCATCTGCCTAATCTGTGTGCGCACCGTCTCATAAGCGCCGGGAGCGACCGCCACCGTCAATATGCCTGTGGCATCGGTGACGCCGGTCAATGAGCGCACGCTGTCGGCTGTTAAAAGAAACGTCGGCGAGCCCGGCACCAGCGGATACTGCGCCATCAGCACTTCAGGATCGTAGCTGCCCACCGCTGTCGCCTGAAAAGTATGAGGCGCCCCATCCACACCGCGCACGGTGATAGAAAAAGTGTCGCCAACACTGCCATAATGGTCATTGATGAGGATGCCATTGTCTGCACTCATCGTTTCATAGGTCGGCGTGCCAGCGCTCAATAACGGCGCAATGGCTGCAAAATCGTCAGCGTCAATCACGGGGACATTGCTGTCCTGTGAAAGAATGCTGCCCATGTCCCACGGCATTTCAATCGTCGCTCGAATCGCCTCGTGGGCCGTCACCTGTTCCACCCCGTCAATAGCCAGCAAGGATGCCGTCAGCGCCGGATCTGACAAAGGATTGTTTTCCACTTGCAGCCGTGTGTCATAATTGTATTCGCCGTTGGCCTCAAAAGTAGAGCGCGCCACACTCTGCAGCATCACTTCAATGTCGCCGCTCGGATAGTATTCAAACCGAGCCTGCTTTTCAGCGTCGATGGAACCGGCTACGGTTGCCACCGCAAGGAACAACGCCCCGCTGAGTGCGAGCGTCAGAAGTGTGAACGCCGTCTTGAGCCAGCTGCGTCCAAGATTGATGCGGGCCAAGCGCGCCGGCGTCAGCGGACGATGGCGGCGCTGCGTGCGGCAGCGTTTGCTTTTGGCTGAAAGATAACGGCTGCCTTCGATCGGCGAAATCTTGGCAGCAATGCGCACTGGCCGCCAAATCGCCGCCATCACTGCCAGGCGTGCAACGACGACGCTCACGCCTCCGTACAGCAACGCATTCTCCACGCGGAAGCCAGCGGGACAAACAGCAAAGCCCACCGCCGTCCCCAGCACAAGCCCTATCGCAATGCCCTGCCAGGCAAAACGACGGCCGTTTCGGCGCATGATGCGGCGAATCTGCCATGTCGTCATGCCAATGGTACGCAGCTGACCCAGCATCTGCACATGTTTCACAATCATCGTATAGAACACTCCATAAACAATGACCGCCGCCAAAATGCCGGTGACCACGGCCAGCAGGGGAATCAACAAATGCAGCCCGCCGCCGAGAACGCCATTCATGGCCGCAAAATAGTCGGTCAGGAAGATTTGTGCCGATGCGATGCCCAAAGGCGCCAATGCAGCATTGGCTGCGCTGACCAAGCCTTCGGATGAGATGTCCTCGGTCGCCAGGCGTGTGTAGGCAGTGATGGATAACTGTCCGCCCAGCGTTTCATCGGCGATGGCTTGCGCCAGAGGTTTGCTCACATAGACGGTATAGAGGCTGTCATCGCTGTCGCGCTCCACAATGCCGCTGAGACGGTAAGCTGCCGTTTCGCCCAGGCCTGTCAGATCCATCTGCACCATGTCTCCCACCTGCACCTTCCAGCCCATGTGCTCCAGATAACCACGCTCCAGCATGATGTCATCATCGCTGGTAGGCAGGGTACCTTCATAAGTCAGCTGCGTCTGCCTACTAAAATAATCGCTGTCACCATAGACAAGGACCAGACTCACGCCATCTTGATAGGAATAGCCCAAGGCAGAATATTCCCCCACCCAGTCGATGCCATCGGCATTCCGCATAGCACTCAGCTGCGCCTCTGTCGGACCGACCACCGTCACCTGTGCCTGCGTGCGGTAAGGGTCCTTGGCCTTTTCAGCCAAACCTGCCGAACTCAGCGCCGTCGCCAGCACCATGGCCACTGCCAGTGCAATCGTCACAACCAAGAGCGCTGCACTTTTGCGGTCGCTTGCAAGCATGCGCTTGGAAAGCGCACGCACAATGACAGAAGTGTCGTTTTCAAATGGCCACCTCATGACAACGCACCACCTTCGCCAACAACACGCCCATCTTCGATGCGTATGATGCGGTCTGCCAGGCATGCAATGTCGTTGTTGTGCGTAATCATCACCACCGTCTGATCAAACATCGTGCTTGTACGCCGAATCAGTCCCAGCACATCGGCGCTGGTGCGGCTGTCCAGGTTTCCTGTCGGCTCATCGGCGAGAATGAGCGCAGGTTTGGTGATCAGCGCCCGCGCAATCGCCACCCGCTGCTGCTGGCCGCCTGAAAGCGCCGACGGCAGATTATCCAGCTTGTTCCTGAGCCCAAGCAGATCAACGACCTGTTCGAAAAATGCTGCATCCACACGATCGCCGTCCAATTCCACCGGCAGCACAATATTTTCATACACATTCAAGATCGGCACCAGATTGTAATTCTGGAACACAAAACCAATGTTGCGTCGGCGAAAAATGGTGCGCGCCTCGTCGTTCATCGCGCCCAATTCTTTGCCGCGCACAAACACCTGGCCGCTGCTCGGCGTGTCCAGACCGCCCATCATATGCAGCAGCGTCGACTTCCCGCTGCCAGAGGTGCCCACCACAGCGACGAACTCACCTTCCTGGATACTTAGCGTAACGCCATCCAGCGCACGCGCAAGACCAGCACCCTGGCCGTAGGTTTTCTTCAGATCCACCGTTTGTAAGATACACATGGGTCTCACTTCCTTTCTGCGTTCAGTATAGCCGACAACCCTCACAGAAACCTCCGCATAAAAACAGGCTCACATGTTCCATTCATCAAACATGTGAGCCTGTTTTATTCATATTCCGCTTAAAGACTCTGGACCAAATCCTGCCGGCAAGAGCGCGCTCAGCGTTGTCAGCCGATAATCGTCCTCGCTGCGGGCAAGGATAATGGTGAAAGCCTCCGGCGCACAAAATTCCTGCATCACCTGACGGCAAACACCGCACGGTGCCGTATACGCGGACGGTGCCGCGCCTTCTGGGCCGCCAACGATGGCAATGGCAGAAAAATCACGCACGCCCTCGCTGACCGCCTTAAAAAACGCCGTGCGTTCGGCGCAGTTGGTCGGCGTGTAGGCTGCATTCTCAATGTTGCAGCCTGTATAAATGCAGCCATTTTGCGCCAACAACGCCGCCCCCACCTGAAAATGCGAATACGGTGCATAGGCCTGCGTACGCTGCGCCAGCGCCGCGGCAATCAGTTGTCGAATCGTTGCTTCTTCCATGAGTCATCGCTCCTTGTCGGCACGGATCAAACGACGCAAAGCCTCGATGCCCGTGCGAATGGCGGCGTCGGTCTCATGCACCACCGGATTATCCAGTCCTGCTGCCGCACGTTCCTGATTGGCCATCACCAAAAAGCATGAACCACACCGCACCCTGAGGCTGTTGGCCACCACAAACAGCGCTGCCGACTCCATTTCTGATGCCAGGCACCCCAAGCGTTTCCAGGCTTCCCACTTCTGTGTCAATGCATAGCTGACAGGCTTGGTTTCCGGTGAATGCTGGCCGTAGAAAGAATCTTTGCACTGCACCACCCCCACATGATAGGGCAGCTGCAGCGTCTTCGCCGCTGCCACGAGTGCATTGGTCACCTCGAGATTCGCCACTGCCGGAAACTCAATCGGCGCGTACTCACGGCTCGTTCCCTCCATGCGAATGGCGCCGCTGGCCACCACAATGTCGCCGCTCATCACATCCAGCTGCATGCCACCGCAGGTGCCCACACGCACAAAGGTGTCCGCTCCAGCCATCACCAGTTCTTCCATGGCAATGGCTGCCGATGGGCCGCCAATTCCGGTGGATGTCACGCTAACCTTTTCCCCGTCGAGATGGCCTGTATAGGTCATAAACTCACGGCTGTCCGCCACCAGCTGTGCATCATCAAAATACTGGGCAATTTTTGCACAGCGCTTGGGATCACCAGGCAAAAGCACATAACGGCCCACGTCACCCTTTCCGACCTGTAGATGGTAGAGTTTGTCCGCGTCCTCTGAATAATTGATCATCGTCTCACGTCCTTTCAATTATTTTCATTCTACCCGAGTCGTCCCGTCTCTGCAAGCATCCACCATCATGATTCGCGCAGCGGCAGCATGATGGTAAACGCTGCACCCTCGCCCGGCACTGAGGTTAAACGAATATAGCCGCCTTGACGGCTCACAATTTCTCGAGCCAGATAGAGCCCGATGCCGACACCGGGGAGCTCCTGCTGCGACGGCGCCCGATAGAAACGCTGGAACACCTGCGCCTGCTGCCCTTCCAGAATGCCAGGGCCATTGTCGCGCACAGCAATCGCGGCATACATCTCACCCACAGTGACAGACACGGCCACAGTACCACCGGCCTGTGTGTACTTGACGGCGTTGTCCAGGAGATTATAGAGTGCCTCCGCGGTCCAACGGCTGTCGTGCGGCACCAGCACATCATCAGGACAGGCTGCTGTCACTGTGATCCGCTTCTTTTCTGCCGCCGGCACAATGCCGCTCAGCGCCTGCGCCACCGTTTCATACAACGGCGCCAAACGTTTGTCGAGATGCACCAGCCCTGTTTCAAGCCGCGATGTTTTTACCAGCGCCTCCATCAGAAAAGCCAGTTTCTCCTCCTGTCCACGCAGGCTCAAAAGAAAGGTGCGCCGTTCTTTTTCACGAAGCGTCTGCTCCAAAAGCGTATCGGTGAGCATCTGCACATTGTTCAGCGGCGTCCGCACTTGATGGGCAATGTCCGACACCAGCTCCTGCAGTGCCCGACGTTCTTCATCAAGCCTGCGCCGCTGGCTCTGCTGCACACTGTGGAGTCTGAGCAGCCGCTGGCTGATGCGGTCAAAAAGCGCTTCGCTGTCGCGCGGCAGCGGCGGCAAAGCGTCCGCATCCATCATGCGCTCAATTGTTTCACAGAGATCGTCACTGAAACGCTGCAGCCGTCTCGCAAAGACCTGTGTCAGCACCACGCTCCCTGTCAAGGCGCAAAGCACCATCCCAGCGCCCAACGGCATCACCCAAGCACTGCCGCTCCACCGCCAGACTGCCGCACAAATCAGTGTCATTACCACCGTCATGCCCAGCATCACACCGGCAAACTGCGTTTTCACTGACCATTCTTGGGCACGCATGCTGCTCCACCTCCCATCCATTGGTAGCCCATGCCATACACCGTCTTGATGTAGTCCTGTCCGCCGACGGAATCGAGCTTTCCGCGAATGCGGCTCACCGTCGCCGTCAGTGTATGTTCTTCCACAAAACGCGCCTCACAGTCCCAAAGTTTTTCCAGCAGCTGGCGCCGCGTCAGCACCTGCCCGGGATGCTGGCAGAACAAGGCCAGAACCTTGAATTCCATCGCCGTAAAGCGCAGCGGCTTTCCATCGTAGGCCGCCGTCTGACCATCAAAATCAAGAACCAGGTGGCCGTCATCAACCACATGCCGCAGCGGGGCTGCCTGTGCCGCCATCGCAAGGAGTGCTTGAACCTTGCGCACCATCGCACCAATATAAAACGGCTTTGTGATATAGTCCACCGCGCCCAGATCATAGCCATGAAGCTGCGCCGCCTCCTCATCGTTGGCCGTAAGGAAGAGCACCATCGCCGCCGGCTGTGCCGCTTTCAGCGTGCGGCAGAAGGCAAAGCCATCACCATCTGGCAGATTCACATCCAACAACGCCATCGCAAAGGTCTTTTCAGCCAGCGCTGCCATCGCTTCCGCCAGCGTGCGCGCCGCCGTCACTGCGTAACCAGCCCGCGACAGATGGTAACCGATCATGCCATTCAGCACCCCATCGTCCTCCAACACCAAAATCTCAGCCTGCATCGTCCAGCCTCCTTTCTCTTCCTTTCAGTATATCAGCCAAAGCTCCGCAAAAACTCACAAAACGACAAGATTGCGCAAAAAAGCACCGAGCCTTTCTTGACTCGGTGCTTATGCTGCAGACTCACTCTGGATGCAGCGTCTCCACGATGGCTTGCGATTGAATGCGCCGCACTGGCTTGCGCACGGCGACGATCACCGACAGCAGCATGACAATGAGAATGGTCGCCAGTTCCTGCCATGGCGGTGTCCAGGCGATGCCAAAAATGCTTGTCAACAGGCTTCGGCTTAGCACCCAGTTGGCCACGAGACCAAGGACTGTACCCAAAAGGCCTCCGAGAATGGTGTAAGTGGCTGCCTCAGCAACAATCATCTTTTTCAGCTGGCGATTACTGAGGCCAAGGGCGCGAAAGACACCATACTGCTGTGTGCGCGCTGCGACACTCATGGCGATGCTGTTGATGATGTTGAAAGTCGTGATCAGCGCAATGATGACAAGGAAGCCGTACACGAAAATGCAGAAGCAGTAATAAGTGCCGCGGGCGCTGTCATTGCCCAGCCGATCGTCGGCAAAGGACACGTCGTCGCCAGCCAGCGAGCGAATGGCGTTGACGCTGGCATCACTGGCGCCGGCAGCAAGCTGCACATCAATGACGGAATAACCGCGCGCATCCGTGAGCGTCTGAAAAGTCGCCTCGGAACAAACGAGAGCGCCAAAATCGCTGTTGCTGGCATAAGGAGCCTGCGATAAAAGCCCCACGATTTCCACCTGCTGCTGCCTGCCATCGGCGGTCAGCGTCAGTGTGTCGCCAACCTCGAACGGATGCAGCGGTTCATAGACAGCGAGCACAGCATTCTTCTGAGTCTCAGCTGTTTCCACATCGCCTTCCAAAAGATATGCCTCTGCCCAGGCGAATTGCTCGTCTTCATAGCTGATCACATCCACGCTGCCTTGCTGCCCTTGGTCATCGGCAGGCAGCTGATAGGCAGCCATGCGCCCGAAGACATTCTTCACATCTTCCATGCCGGCAATTTCATCAACGAGATCCGGCGACAGCGAGCAGCCATTGTCCTTTGACGTGATGGACACATCCGCCGTCCACGGTTTCAACGGCGTGAGCGCTGTATGCGTCATATCCACTGCTACAGAAAAGCTTAGGAAAAGAATGATGCTAAACGCAAAAGAGCTTATCATGAGCAAGAGATTTTTGCGGCTTGCTTTGGCATGGTGAATGCCCAAGGCTGTCTCCACACGAAAATGACGTGTGTCCGCGACGCCGCGCGCTGGTGCCTGATCGCTGGCACTGCCGCTGACCGCCGTCAGCGGCGACACCCGAGCGGCACGTTTGGCCGGTGAGCGCGCCGCAAACAATACCGTTAAAAATCCCAGCACAATGCCAGCAGCAATGCTTGGCACACTCACAGCAAAAACTGGCATGGTCGCAAAATAGCCTGGCGACAAATGCCGCAGCAGCGCACAGAGGAACCATATCAACACCACCCCAATGAGCACCCCGCAAGGAATCGCAAAGCGACACCATCGCAGCGCCTCACGGCGCACCAGCTTCATCACCTGCTTGGGCGACGCCCCCAAGCAACGCAGCATGCCGTAAAACGCCGTGCGCTGTGCCACGTTCGCATTCAAACTGGATGCGATCATGAGCACCCCGGCTACAAGAACCAGTGCCCCCAGCACCACCGCCGCAATATAGATCTGCATCAGCTGAGAACGGCTGCTTTGTCCATAGAGCCCGAGCAGCTTGACATTTTCTATCACCTGATCGTCATCCAGCTGCAGGTCCTCTTTCAAGGCAGCAATGCTGTGCTGTGCCAGAAATGGATGCTCGAACTGCACATAATAACCGCTGTTCACCGCATCCAGGTTTACATTTTCAAGGTGTTCCGCGTCCGCACCTTTGGCAGCTGCATACGCCTGTCGAAAGGCCGCGGTATTAAGAAAGGCGCCCAAACCATCGCTCGACATGGTTTGCGCCGAATCGCTGCAAAAGCCTGACACCGTGTACTGCAGGCTGCCGCCTGTTGGGGTGGTGATGGTCACCTTGTCGCCGAGGGCCGCACCATACACATCACGGGCATTTTCTGTCAACATCACTTCCTGTGTCGTTTCCGGGAAACGTCCTTCAACAATGGCATTGTTCAGGATGTCGGTCATCATGGCTGCGTCACAGCCACAGACGATGACCGAGCGACCATACAGCGTGTAGGGTGCCGATGCCTCATACGGCATCACGCCATAGCGCGACGCTGCCGCCACTTCCGGCCGTTCGGTGATGAGCGCTGCTTCTTCATCGGTAATGTCCAGCACAGCGATGTGAAAATTGCCTTCATCCTGCTTTAGCTGAATGATTTGCGCCCGAATGTACATGTCCGCCATGCCAAAGATCGTGGTCACCAGAAACACAGCGAGAATGATGCAGGCCACCGACATGCGATTCTGGCGGCGCCGCACCTTGGCAGCGATGGGAACAAGATCAAGATAGCTTTTCATTGGTCTTCCTCCCCAAGTCGCTGAGCACACCATCGCTCACGCGCAGCACCCGGTCCACCGACGCCGTCAGATTGGCGTTGTGCGTGATCATGAGAATCGTCTGCTGATAGTGGCGCGCCGCCTGCGTCAGCAGCGCAATAACTTCGCTGCTGTTCTTGCTGTCGAGATTGCCCGTCGGCTCATCGGCAAGAATCAGCTTCGGCTTCGTGATCAAAGCGCGCCCAATGGCGACACGCTGCTGCTGTCCGCCGGAAAGCTGCGCCGGCAGATGACGCCGACGCGCCGTCAGGCCGAGAATGTCCAAAATCTCCTCCACATCCGTCTGTTTGGGCTTCTTATTATCCAACAGCAGGGGAAAAATAATGTTTTGTTCCACGTTCAGTTCTGGCACCAGCTGGTAGGACTGAAAGACAAAGCCAATGTTGCGGCGGCGGAAAATGGTGCGCGCCTCTTCATTCATGGCAAACAAATTCTGCCCATCGATGTGCACCTCGCCAGATGTCGGTACATCCAGGGCGCCAATACAGTGCAGCAACGTCGACTTGCCAGAGCCGCTCTCGCCAATGACGGCGGCAAATTCACCTTTTTCCATGCTGAACGAAACATCGCGCAGCGCGTCGACTTTCGTGTCACCGCTGCCATAAGTTTTGCAAAGATGTTGAACGGTTAATAGTTCCATGATTGATCATGCCTCCTTTCCTCAAAGGATAGCAGGCCAAGCTTACAGCCCCGTGAAAAGTCAGCTTACAATTTTGTAAGCTCGGCATCCGCCGCCTGTGCAAACGCAGGGAACGACATGATAAACACGGTTCCCTGACCAGGCGCGCTGGCCACGCTCAGCGAACCATTCTGCCCTTCCACAATGGCCTTGGCAATTGGCAGCCCTAATCCTACGCCCTGCTGGTTGTCTGAGTGGACGCTGCGATAAAAACGTTTAAAGATATGGTGGAGGTCCTCGGGCGCGATGCCTGCCCCATCATCACTGACGCAAATCTGGATCAACGCCGGTGACGCCGTCCATGACACCACAATATGGCCGCCATGTGGCGTGTGGTCCAGTGCATTCTTGATCAGATTGCCCACCGCTTCACCCGTCCAGGACGGATCACAGACGCAGACAGCTGACGCATCGCCCTCCAGGCGCATCGTTTTCCCTTCCTGCGCCGCACGTGTTTGAAACGGCTCCATGGCATTCAAAAGCAAGGTCGTCACCTTCTGCGGCATACGCTTGAAGGTGACGCTGCCCGCATCCAGCCGTGTCACCTTGAGCAGCGACTGAATCAACGCCTCCAGACGATCGAGCGCTGCTGTCGACTTTTCAGAAAAAGTGCGCACCACATCTGTGTTCTCAGGCTCGCCAGCGATGATTTCATTGTACATGCGCAGCGCCGCCAGCGGTGTTTTCACCTGATGAGAAATGTCAGAAATCATGGTCTTAAGAAAGGTCTTCACACGCTGCTCATTGTCGCTTTTAGCCTGCAGCGACAGCGCCATTTCCTCCACGGCGCCAAACAGCTGATAAAGAGCTCCGCTTTCATTTTGCGGCAGATGTGTATCAAACCGACCATCGGCATAAGCAGCAATCGTCTCCGCAGCTGCTTCATAGCATCGTTCCCGCCGCTTGAGGAAGCGCCAGCTCCAAAACTGCAGCAAGGCGCCAAGGATCACCGCTGCCAGCAAGACCACTGCACCCGTTTCCAGGGCCCGATCCCGCAACGATGCAAAGTAAAAGAACGGCACATCGTCACCGTGGCCAATCTGTGTCAGCAAGGCCTGTCCTTCTGCCGTCACAGCAGCCGTATCTGAGAAGGCCTCTGCCACCGTTGTCCGTGCCACGCCATCAGCCAGCAGCGCAGAGGCAACGCGCGCTTCCTGCGCCTGCAGCAGTTGCCAATCTGCCTGAGCTTGGCAGACGCTCAGAGCCAACGCCCCAATGATCAGCCCCACAGCAAAAAGCAGCATTCCCGTCAAAAAACGCCGATTTGCCCGATCCGCCAACACCATCATTCCTGCTCCCTCCATTCATAACCAAGACCGCGCACCGTGCACAAATGCTGTGGATGCGATGGGTCCTGCTCGATTTTTTCACGCAGCCGGCGCATGTAAACCGACAACGTATTATCATCGACAAAACTGCCATGATCGTCCCAAAGCTGCTCCAGCAGCATCTGCCTGGTCAGCACCTGCCCCTTGTTGCGCAAGAAGCAAGCCAAGAGGCGCAATTCTGTCGCAGTGAGGTCTAAGGCCTGGCCGCCCAAATACGCACGCGCACCATCGATGCGCACATCGCCGCTGACCAATGTTTCTGCTGTGCGCGGTTCCTGCATGGCGCTGCGGCGCAGCTGCGCACGAATCCGTGAGCATAATTCGCCAAGTTTGAACGGCTTGGTGATGTAATCGTCTCCGCCGCCATCCAGTGCACGAATCACCTGCACCTCCTCGTCCATCGCTGTGAGAAAAATGATCGGCACAATGCTGCCCGCCGTGCGCACCGATTCACATACGCTCAGCCCATTGCCGTCGGGCAGTGTCATATCCAGAAGAAGCAGGGCATATGTTTTTTGAGCCAACAGTGCATGGGCCTGCGCCACCGTTGTCGCTACATCCACCGCATAGCCTTCTTTCATCAGCACATACACCAGTCCATCAATCAAACTTTGGTCATCTTCCAAAAGCAGCAAGTTCTTCGTCATCGTTTCTCACCTCATCAAAATGAAATTTCTGCTTCTATCATACCCATTTAATGCCATGCTGAAAAGCCTCATGTGAGGAATGCGCCCAACACTTTCCTTGCAACAAAAAAACACCCTCTTCGATGCGCCGCGATGACAACCACCGTGCCCCACCGAAAAGCGTGTTTTTGATCCGTTTCTAACCTCATTGATTCTGCCTAAAAACCTTAACGAATGCTCATAATAAAGGCCTTTATTTCCGCTTTGTTCCAAATGACCGGAACCGGATAAACCGGGTTAGCCTCTTTATCCACCCATTCCACCATTTGATCCACATCATTCTCCTGGATCATCGTTGCATACTCTGGAATGTCCATTTTTACTTTCATCTCTTCTATCCAGCGAATGAACGTTTCTGCTTTTTCTTGTTGGCTCGCCTCTGGTTTTGTCATGCCGCATACGTCACTTAATTCTGCCAATCGCTCATACACTGCTGGGCCAAAGGCGCGCATAACATGCGGCAGGATAATGGACATGGCCAATCCGTGAGGAACCCCATACAGCCCACCCAACGTGTGACCAACAGCATGCACATAACCCACGCATCCTCTGGTAAAAGCGCGTCCTGCATAAAAAGCTGCCAACTGCATATTATGACGATACGCAAGATTGGCGCCGTCTGTATAGGCTTTATATAAATTTTCATAAATCAATTTCACAGCCTGGCGGGCCATCGTATTTTCCAAGTCGCTGTTATAGAGATAATTCGTGTAAGCTTCTACTGCATGGCAAAGTGCATCCATCCCAGTCGTTGCCGTCGTGCGCGGAGGCAGCCCAACCGTTAATTTAGGATCCAATACCGCGTATTTCGGAATCAAGCGCAAATCATTGATCGATGCTTTGTGATGCGTTGCATCTTCGGTGATAGCCGCCGCCATCGTGGTTTCAGAACCTGTTCCCGCTGTTGTCGGCACTGCAAAAACCATAGGAATAGGGCGCAATACTTTAAACAGACCCTGCAGCTGATCCACGCGTTTTCGCGGGCGAGCAACACAGGCACCAATGGCTTTTGCACAATCCATCGGTGCACCGCCGCCAAAAGCGATCATGCAGTCGCAATGGCAGACCAAATACAAATTCAAGCCCTCTTCAACGTTGAAGTCTGTTGGATTCGCAGCAACTTCCCGGTAGATGACATACTCCAGCCGCAATGCTTCCATCTCTTTCAGCATGCTGTCCAATAAATGCAGCCGCATAAGATTTTCATCCGTTACAATTAAGACCTTTTTAAAGCCTTTTCGTTTGACCAACGCTGGCAGACGGTTTACCGCATCCACCCCTTGAATCAACTCGGGCATGCGTCATGGCAAAACACCCATGCCAATTTTTAGCCCATGCTGAACACCACGACAGGCTAATTTTTTCAAATCCATTTTTGTTTTCATCGGTCCTGCCTCCCTTCTATCAACCATCTCTATGGCTTGAATTGGACACGATTTTGCGCAGATACCGCATCCAATGCACGTTAAAGAATCCACCTGCGCAACCGTCCGAATATCTCCAGGAAATTTCGGCTCTGAAATGGTGATACATTCCATCGGACAATTTACAAGACACAGGGAACATCCTGCACAATGTTCTTCATCAATATGCGGTAATTTTTGCATCGTTACCCTCCTCCTATTGGTGACATCAACACAACCTCATCACCATCTTTAAAACGATAACGTTTGCTGACGGACTTGCCATTCACCAATATGACCAAATCACGAACGTCTCTTCTTTTCATATTGGGTACCTGGTTCATCAGTTCATTCACCGTTTTCGCATCACATTCAAAAGATTTAACACCAGATTGAAAACGCGCCATACCAAACATTCTCACTTGTACCATTGTTTAACCTCGATAGGGCTGATCAAATTCCAGCTGCAATTTTTTCAAAGGCACCTTCGATGATGGATCGTTTGGATCCTGCAGAGCAGCTGTCAAGCGTTTAGGCAATGCATCTTTATTGGCATTGACACCAAAGCGCCGATTGATTTCCCGCTCCAAATTGTACCCACGTTCCCCACATCGCAAATATTTCCCAAAAGGCATATCCATGCCTGTAACATACTCAAAACCTTTTGTATGATGAAAGACGGGTAAATGCAGCTTGAGCAGTTCCGGATATTTGTTGATCAGACGCACACTGGCACCGCAGTATGGTATTATTTTATTGACCAATCTTGTATACCATGCATTCGGATGCTTCATTAAAGGTGCCGGGAAAAACGCATAGCTGGTAAATAAGCATTGCCCGGTCGCCGAAATCATTTCCATCAGATCTTGAAACATCATGGTCAAATCGGCTTTTGCGTGGTACGTGGTCGGATTGACTGCCAAGCCTAAGCCTTCCAGGATGACAAGATAGCCCCCATTTAAATGGCAGCCGCCTCGATTGCTGGTTGCATAGCCGAGCCCCAAGCCAACTGATTTTCGCGGCTCGTACGCAGCCAGTTCCATTCCTTTTACATGCATGGCAAAATCCTGACCACCATATTTTTCTGACAATCGTTTGCTGCCCTGAGCCAATTCATCACCAAGGCCTCGACGATAAGCGATGTCTTCAAAAATCTTCGAAAGGTCTTCCGTTTTTGAAAAATGCAGCCCATTGTTCCACAAGCCCTTTTCATTGGCCTCCATAGCATACGAAATGGTGTTTGCACAAGTAATGGTGTCCATCCCCAATTCATCCAGCTCGTAATTCCACTGAAGAATGGATGGAAGATCATTGTTCACGATCCCACTGCCTAAAAGCACCAAGGTTTCCAGTTCTGGTCCTTTCACAACTTTCCCGTTCACCTCAACGGTTCTTGAACAACGAATCGGACAACTCAGGCACCCTTTATTGACAATGTTGTATTTGGCAGCCAATTCTTCCCCGCTTATTTTTTCGAAATCATCATACTGCCCATAAGTGTAATTTTTCGTCGCAAGAATCTGCCTCATTTGCATTGCGCTCACCAACCCAGCGGTACCAAATTTGGGCAGTTGCTCGCCTGTTAAAGGATGTTTTCTCAAATAAGCAAACCATTTTTTTGAATGCGCAAGCATTTGTTCTGGATCACGAACGGGTACGTCCTTATTGCCGCCAGCGCATACTGCTTTTAACCGCATCCAGCCCATGAGCGCACCGGTGCCGCCGCGTCCGGAAACACGATCGTTGGACACGATGCTTGCATATAAAACCAAATTCTCACCTGCTGGGCCAATGCATATTTTTCCATTTTTCCGAAGCCGGCCATTCTTTTGCCGCATCTTCTCATCTAACGCCGTTTGCACCGCACTGGTGCTCATTCCCCAAATATCGTCAGCCTGATGAAAGATCACTTTTTCATTTTGGATGTCGATCCACGTTGGTGTTTCACACCGTCCTTGCAGAATCAACGCATCCAAGCCAGCTTTCTTCAAAAAGTATCCGAAATTTCCACCGCAATTGGACGAAGTAATATAGCCCGTTTGTGGAGAAAGCGTGGAAATGTTGAATCGGCTTGCACTGGGAGCGCCCGCTCCCGTCATTGGTCCTGTTGTAATGACCAACAAATTTTTCTCTGAAAAAGGTTTCTCTTGCCCAGTTAAATGATCCCCCAGAATCTTCGCCGCCATCATTTTTCCGCCAATAAACAATTCACGTTCCCTATCAGAAAACGGATAGTCTTCAACAGTTTGAGTGGTTAAATTTATTTTCAAAACCTTTCCCATATAACCACCGTATTTACTTGCCATTTGCCTCACTCCATTCCCAGAGGTCGTTTTCAAGATTTAAAGTATTATTTTATTATACGCTTTTTCTCTAACGTCTTTATATTCATGATAATCCGTCATCAATCACAAAAGGATCTGACCAGTCATTCAGCAGCCAAACAACATTCTATAATGAAAGCCTTAAATATTTACAAAAAGCAGCTTGTAGGTCTACAAACTTCAATAAATATGAAAAATGATAAGCTCCCCATCAAGCCGATTCTCGAAACAAGAAAATCTGCTTAATGGGGAGCTTTTAAAATATACAAATACTAATGAACCAACGAAGAACAAGTTGCAGCCATTAATGATGATCGGCATGCTCATGGGCATCGCTGTGTGCTGGAAAAAGTGCTGGGTCGTAGCTGATGCCGTTTTTATCATAATAATCCTGGGCCGCTTTCTTAATGGCTTCTTCAGCCAACACAGAGCAGTGCATCTTGTGTGGCGGCAGACCATCGAGCGCCTCACTCACCGATTTGTTGCTCAGCTGCAACGCTTCATCCAACGTTTTGCCTTTGATCAGCTCGGTAGCCATGGAGCTCGAGGCAATGGCGCTGCCGCAGCCAAAAGTTTCAAACTTTACATCTTCAATCACCTGGTTGTCATTGACTTTGAGATAAATTTTCATAATATCTCCACAGACAGGGTTACCGACCTCACCGACGCCATTGGCGTCATCGAGCACCCCAACATTGCGTGGGTTGCGGAAATGTTCCATTACTTTTTCACTGTATAAAGCCATAATGGTCAAGCCTCCTCATATTCATCCAAAATGTGTGGCCGCGTTCCTTTGACAAGATCGCGCCAGAATGGGGACATATTTCTTAAGTGGGTTACAACATCGCGCACCGATTCGATCATCGTTTCAACATCCTCGTCGCTGGTGTCGTCGCCAAGGCTGAGCCTCAGTGAGCCATGTGCCACTTCATGCGGCCGGCCGATCGCCAGCAAAACATGGCTCGGATCAAGGGAACCGCTGGTGCACGCAGATCCAGATGATGCACAGATGCCTTTATCATCAAGCATGAGCAAGAGCGATTCACCCTCAATGCCTTCAAAGCAGAAATGCACGTTGCCTGGCAGGCGCTTTTGCGCGTCGCCGTTGAGCGCTGCATAAGGGATCGTCCGCAAGCCTGCGATCAAACGATCACGGCGTGCCTGCAGCTGCGCGCTTCGTTCTTCACGCTGACTGCAGGCTTCCTCAAGCGCTGCCGCCATGCCCATGATGGCTGGCACATTTTCGGTGCCGGCACGTTTGCCGCGCTCCTGCGCACCGCCATTGATCACATTGTCAAGAACGATGCCGCGCTTTGCGTAGAGAACGCCAACGCCCTTCGGTCCGTGAAATTTATGAGCGGAAAGTGAAAGCAGATCAATTTGCTGCGCCTTCACATCGATGGCCAGGTGACCAACTGCCTGCACAGCATCAGTGTGGAAAAGCACACCTTTCTCTCGGCACACAGCACCAATTTCAGCAATCGGCTGAATGGTGCCGATCTCATTGTTGGCATACATGATCGTTACCAAGCACGTATCCGGACGGATTGCCTCCGCCACCTGCTGAGCACTGACAAGGCCGTTGTCGTGGACATCCAACAGCGTAATCTCAAAGCTGCGCTCTTTCAGCTTATCCAGCGTGTGAAGCACAGCATGATGTTCAAAGGCTGTGGAAATAATGTGCTTCTTGCCCTTGCGCTCCCCAATGCGTGCCGCACTAAAAATTGCCTGGTTATCTGCTTCACTGCCGCCGGAAGTGAAATAAATCTCCTTCGGTTCCGCACCAATGCATGCTGCAATGCGTGTGCGTGCATCGTTGATGGCTTCTTTGGCACGCTGCCCAAACGCGTAAAGGCTTGATGGGTTGCCGTATTGTTCTTCCATATAAGGCAGCATCGCTGCAATCGCAGTTTTGCTCATTTTCGTGGTTGCTGCATTATCTGCGTAAATCATATCTTGTTCCTCCTCATATGATAAATCCTATCCATGATGGTTGGTGTAAAAACGTATTTCCTCTTTGTTGCTATGATAATAAACCTATTCACCTACCAAGTCAATAGGTTTTAGCAAAATTTCTTGAAAAACCTTTTTACCCTGAGGTAAAATAGGCAAAAGGAGGTATGTGATCATGATTTCTACAAAAGGGCGCTACGCCATCCGCTTGATGATCGATCTTGCCGAGCAGCCCCAAGATACCGCCGTGCCTTTGAACGACATTGCCAAGCGCCAAGGCATTTCCAAAAAATATCTGGAAAGCGTGGTTAAACTTCTCGTACAAGGGAAACTCGTCAAAGGTGCCAGTGGAAAAGGCGGCGGCTATCGACTCACGCGCGCACCAGAAGCTTACACCATCGACGAAATTCTTACGCTGACCGAAGGCACTCTTGCCAGCGTCGCCTGTTTGGAACATGGTGCAGATCCCTGTCCCAACGCCAGCTATTGCAAAACACTGCCAATGTGGCAAAAATACGATGCCCTCACTCACGACTTTTTCGCTGGCATCACCCTGTCCGACCTCGTTGCTGGCAACGTCTAAACACACAAAAAAGCACCGACACCCGTTTGGATGTCGGTGCTTTTCATTGTGCACTTATTTCGTGAAGACAAACTTCTTGTCGTCGTCGAGATCCACCTTAATGGTATCACCGTTCTTGTACTGCCCAGCAAGAAGCGCATCAGCGAGAGGATCTTCGATCTGATTCTGGATGGCACGGCGCAGAGGACGTGCACCGAATTCAGGATCGTAGCCAACCTTTGCCAATTCTTCCAGAGCATCATCGCTGAGGGTGATGGAAAGGTCGCGATCAGCGAGACGCTTCTTGAGATCTTTCATCATGATGCCAACGATCTGCTTGAGTTCGTTGTCGGTCAATGGATGGAAGACCACGATATCGTCGATACGGTTGAGGAATTCTGGACGGAATGCCTTCTTCAGATTGTCCATCACTTTAGACTTCATGGTTTCGTAGTCGGTTTCAGCCTGTTTGTCGCTTTCATCGACGCTGGTGAAACCAAGGGTCTTGCTGTTCATGATGGCCTGGGAGCCCAGGTTGGAGGTCATGATGATAACTGTGTTTTTAAAGTCAACAACACGCCCCTGACTGTCGGTGAGACGGCCATCGTCCAGAACCTGCAAGAGGATGTTGAACACATCTGGATGTGCCTTTTCGATTTCGTCCAAGAGGATGACGCTATATGGTTTACGACGTACTGCTTCCGTCAACTGACCGCCTTCATCGTACCCCACATATCCTGGAGGTGCCCCGACGAGACGGCTGACGGCGAATTTCTCCATGTACTCGCTCATATCAATACGCACCATAGCGTTTTCATCATCAAAGAGGGCTTCCGCAAGTGCTTTTGCCAGCTCCGTCTTACCAACACCGGTAGGCCCAAGGAAAAGGAAACTGCCGATTGGGCGTTTGGCGTCTTTGAGGCCGGAATGGGCACGACGCACAGCCTTGGAGACAGCGGTCACAGCTTCTTCCTGACCGATGACACGTTCATGCAGGATGCTTTCCAAATGCAGCAAGCGTTCACTGTCTTCTTCGGTGAGTTTTGTCACAGGAACGCCGGACCAGTTGGAGACCACTTCTGCAATGTCTTCAGAGGTGACCACCTGATGGCTGGTTTTATTCTGCTTATCCCAAGACTCACGTTCGCTGTTCAGTTGTTCCTGAATGGCTTTTTTCTTATCACGGTACTCTGCAGCTTTTTCAAATTCCTGCGCCTGGATGGCTGCTTCCATTTCTGCAGAGAGATTTTCCAGTTCAGTTTCCATTTTCTGGATAGAATCTGGTGCTACGCTGTGACGCAGACGCACGCGGGAGCATGCTTCATCGACCAAGTCAATGGCCTTATCAGGAAGCTGACGATCGTTGATGTAGCGGTCAGACAGCTTTACAGCACTGACCACAGCAGCATCTTCAATTTCTACCTTATGGAAGGCTTCATATTTGTCCTTGATGCCGCGCAAAATTTCGATGGCATCGTCTACGCTAGGTTCATCGACAGTGACAGGCTGAAAACGACGTTCCAATGCTGCATCTTTTTCGATGTACTTGCGGTATTCATCGAGGGTCGTCGCACCGATGACCTGCAAATCCCCACGGGCGAGTTCAGGCTTGAGGATGTTGGCAGCATCAAGAGAACCTTCGGCAGAACCAGCACCAACGATGGTATGCAATTCATCAATAAAGAGGATGACATTCTTGCGGCTCTTCACTTCTTCGATGATGTTCTTGACACGTTCTTCAAAATCGCCACGGTATTTGCTGCCGGCAACAAGACCGCCCATGTCAACATTGATGATCTCTTTGTCTTTCAAAAGCTCTGGTACATCACCGCTGACAATGCGCTGGGCCAAGCCTTCGGCAATAGCCGTTTTACCAACACCAGGTTCACCAATGAGCACAGGATTGTTCTTGGTACGACGAATGAGGATCTGTACCACACGTTCAATTTCCTTGCTGCGGCCGATGACAGGGTCGATTTTCCCTTCCTTTGCCATCTGGTTCAAGTTGCGGCCATACTCTTCAAGAGCGTTGCCCTTGCCATTGCCTTCCTGCTGGCCATACTCTTCAGCGCCACCATTCATGCTGTTGTGTCCGCCAGTTTTTGGCTGGCCAAATACACCGCCGCCATAGTGGTTGTTGACTTCACGCAAAATCTGCTCCAAGGTCACGCCTTGATCCGCCAGTGCCTGGTAAGCCACGCCATCGCCAGACTGCATCAGCGCAATCAGCAGATGTTCCGTAGCAATGCTGTTCATACGCAGACGTACAGCCAGTGCCCAAGCGATTTCAAAGCAGCGCTTTACACGAGGGGTATAAGCCAGTCGGTTTGGATTCACGCTCTCCTGTCCTTGACCGACCATGCTGAGAATGTCTTGTCTTGTTTTATCAGGATCGACATGCAGCGTTTTCAGCACGCTGGATGCAATCCCTTCTGCACGCATGATGCCGAGCAGGATGTGCTCCGTCCCGACCATGCGATGGTTCATGTTAATGGCTTCTTCCTGAGCGTAAGCCAGTGCCATTTTGGCATTTTCCGTAAAATTGAAAGTTGCCATATCTATCACTCCTTTTAGGATGGTTGAATATCTTTTCTTATCATATCAGCACGCATTTTGTCTCGTGCCGTTTCATCAAGAGCCGCCCCTGCAGCAAACTGTACATAGCCAGGGTGCGCCTTGATAAGGAGACGATCAATCTGATCTAGCGGCCAGCCTTCCACTGCTCCCATTGCCGCACCAAGGCGAACAAGAGAAAGCAGCTGATAAGCTTCACGGCCAGAAAGCTGCCGTGCATAAGCAAGGGTGCCCAGCGCACGATAACATTGATCGGCAAAGGCATCACCTTGCTGGCAAAAATGCTCCCGCAGCTGACGTTCGCGTTCAACAATCTGATGCGCTGCAGCACGCAGCGTTGCCAGAATGTCCTCCTCACTGCGTCCTAAAGTCACTTGATTAGAAAGCTGGTAGAGATCACCTGTTGCCTTGCTGCCTTCGCCAAGAAAGCCGCGTACTGTTAAGCCCATTTTTTGGACTTCTTGTAAGAGGCCCATCTGATTGCTGGCTGTCAGCGCTGGCAAGTGGAGCATCACAGATGCCCGCATGCCTGTGCCGAGATTGGTTGGACAGCTTGTCAGATAACCCAAAGCGTCATCAAACGCATAAGCGCCATAACTGCCAAGCCAGTCATCCAACAGCGTTGCCGCCTGCCAAGCATCACCAATGGCAAAGCCACGACGAAAAACTTGCATGCGCAGGTGGTCTTCTTCGTTGACCATAATCGATTGTGTCTGATCGTCTGAAAGAACCACTGCACGCAGGTGTTCATCATCTTTGGTATGTTCCACGCTGATTAAATGTTTGGCAAGGAGCGCTTGACGATCCAGCGGATCCGCTTCATCAAGCCGATAAAAGCGATAACCCGCATGGGCATCGGCAAAATCCGACACATGCTTCCACACCTGCAGGGCTTCTTCGCGATCCTGCTTGGCAGGAAAGCGCTGAGATGCATAATTGCGCGCCAACCGTACACGGCTGGATACGACAACATCTTCATCGTCGCCGCTGCCATTGGCCCAAGCCACTGGTGTGCGAGCAATCACCTCATGCAGGGTTTCCATCACCGTTCTCCTTTGCTTGTAAAGATTTTATTTCATCACGAAGCCGTGCGGCTTCTTCAAAGTTTTCCTTTTCAACAGCCTGCTTCATCGCCAATTGCAAGCGTTCAAGCTCACTTTTTGGGGCAGCTTCCACATCAATCGTGGCTGCTGCGGCAGACGCCTGCTGCATGTCAGCGTCTGCATTTGGTGTTTTGCCAATGTGTTCTGTGTGACCATGCAGACTGCGCAGCAATGGTGGCAGAACATCCTTAAAATGGTCGTAACACTCACTGCATCCAAGCAGTCCGTTCTGTTGAAATTCTTCCCAAGTCATGCCACAATGCGGACAAGGGCTGATGCCTGCCTGCTGTGTTTTCGAAGTCGTTTGACCGCCAAGCTGGAAGAATGGCTCAAACCAGTTTGAAAAACTTGAAAATGGCTGACTAAAGAAATCGTTGTTAAAAAATGATGCAAACGGATCCCAGCCGCCGCGTTCTTTGGCGGCGCATTCCGCACAAAGGTGTTCGCTGTGTGCGACACCGTTAATGATGGCTTCTTTATGAACAGTAGCCTCACGCTGTTTACATTTTTCACATAACATAGGTCATTACTCCTTTTCTGATCATTTATCAGATTCAGCTGCATCATCGGTGGATGCAGCATTGTCATTGCTGTTTGACTGTTCTTGAGAACCAATGCTCATATGTGCCAGCAAATGTACCATCAAGCGGGCACGCATCTCATTGGTTGTCATGGTTTGCAGCGGTTGCAGCACGCGTTCTTTCAAGATCGCCTTCAATAGAGTACCAACATCTGGCGGAATAATTTCTTCCTCCACCAGATAGGTCAGAATGCCTTCGGCTTGTTTTTCCGATAAACTTTTACCGGAGGCCTCCATCAGCGGGCGAAAATCATGGGCGCTATTCAGCGGAACCGATTGGATTCGCACATAGCCACCGCCACCACGGCGTGTCTCTACGACATAGCCATTGGCCGGGGTAAATCGTGTCTGCAGCACATAATTGATCTGGCTGGGTACACAGCAGAATTTTTCTGATAGTACACTTCTTTGAACAACCAGTACACCTCCATCCGATTGGTCCAACAATGCTTTCAAATATTTCTCAATATCTTGGGACAAGCTGCCCATTTTGTCTCACCTCACTTCAATGTTCTTTGTTTGACCTTTATTGACCTTACATGCTTTATTATACTTACCTACCTAAAATTGTAAAGGTCAAATTTTGGTCAAATTGATGTTTTGATCAATAATAATTGTATTTAATTTATTTTATTTTTCTTTAATCATATATAATCAACTTTCTGATCTTTTTTGATCTTTCTCCACTCCAAGTGTAAGACACAAAAAAACGCCCTGTCGCTGGGCTCAAAAAATGAGCCACAGCCAACAAAGCGCTTTTCACCGCCGGTGCATGCGAACACACAGATGAAGCATTCATTCTTTCTTGCTGCCAACAGCCATGCCAGCCAAAAAAGCCGACAAGTACGTCAACAATGACATATTCGCAACAATCACCAAAGCTTTGGCCAAAATTGTGCTCACGCTGACAGTGCCCAGAAGCAAATATCCCACCTGTATCAGCAGCAGAAGAACAAAACAAACGACCGCCACCGTCCGTGTTCGTTTGTTGCTTTTGAACAACGTGCCGCAGCAAATCCCCGAAGCAAGCACCAAGACCGAAACGCACAAAAGTTTGAGCACATACGCAGTGAGCGGCGACACCTCATACATCCGCACCGCTTCCCAGTCGTTAAACTGAGCCCCCGCCCAGCAAGCCACTCCAGCAAACACCAACGCCAGTAGACAACACATCACTTGTTTCATACGATCTACTCTCCCTGTTTTTCAAGACGAACCGCTTCTGCCATTGTTCATTTGAATTATTATAACACAGGCTTCCATGTGATCAGAGAAAAGCGATGTATTTTCTTCTTTCTTCTTTCCGAAAATCGTCTGGTTTTCACTTTTCCGTTACAAAATCAGTGCAGCCCTTGCCGCCTTTTGCGCCCGCTGATCACTTGTGGTATGATAGAGCCATCTTATGACGAACGAAGGGAATGCACCCCATGAACGATACCATCAAACAAAAGCTGGCCACGCTGCCGACGAATCCCGGTGTCTATTTAATGAAAGACAAAGACGGCAAAATCATTTACGTTGGCAAAGCCATCAATCTTAAAAACCGCGTGCGCTCCTACTTCCGCGCCCAGCCAAAGGAAGCTGTGAAAACCAAGGCTTTGGTGCGTCACATCGAAGATCTGGAATACATCATCGTTGACAACGAAACAGAAGCCTTGGTGCTTGAGTGTAATCTCATCAAAAAATACCGTCCCAAGTACAACATCAGTCTTAAAGACGGTAAAACCTATCCTTACTTACGCATCACCAAGGAAGATTATCCACGAATTTTCGTCACGCGGCAGGTCATTCGTGATGGCTCCCGCTATTTTGGGCCTTATACCAATGTCACCGAGCTGCGCGAAACGCTGGATTTAACCCACCGTATCTTCCCGTTTCGCACCTGCTCCAACAGCCAGTTCAACAAAAGCATGAGCTGCCTCAATGAGCACCTGGGACTGTGCAAGGGACCGTGCGTTGGTCATATCAGCAAAGCCGACTATAACGCCATGATCGAACAGGTGGCGGACTTCTTTAACGGTCACATCGAACCGCTGCGCAAGCGGCTCGAAAAAGACATGCTCGCTGCCTCAGACGCACTGGAATTTGAAACCGCCGCCCAGATTCGCGATCAAATCCGCGCCATCGATGCCATCAGCAACCGCCAGAAAGCCAGCAGCCAAAGCACTGGCAACCACGACCTCGTGGCCATGGCGCGCAACGACCTTGGTGCCATGATGCAGGTCTTTTTCGTGCGCGGCGGCAAAATTCTCGGCCGTGAATCTTATCCCCTTCACGCCAACAAAAACGACAGCGACGAGGAAGTTTTTTCCAGCTTTATGAAGCAATTCTATCTCGATCAGGAAGCGGTGCCGCGCACCATTTATATCGACCGAGACTTCGATGATGAAGCCGCACTGGAAGCACTGCTCACAGAAAAGCATGGTGCAAAGGTACAGTTCCATGTGCCAAAGCAAGGACAGACCCGTGCCCTTATGGACCTAGTCCGGCGCAACGCGGAAGAAGCCCTCGCCAAACGTATCATCAGCGGCGAACGCGCCCGTGAACGCACCGAAGGTGCCCTCGTCGATCTCAAAGACTACCTTGGCCTGGATCACCTGCCCAATCGCATTGAATGCTACGACATTTCCAACATCCAAGGCACCGACTCGGTTGCTTCCATGGTGGTTTTTGTCGCTGGAAAACCAGCTAAAAGCCAGTACCGACACTTTAAGATCAAAACAGTCGAAGGGCCAAATGACTTTGCCAGCATGCACGAGGTCATCACGCGCCGTTTCAGTCACGCCACCAAAGAGTTGGAAAGCGGCATGAAAATGGGTAAATTCGCCTGGCTGCCCGATCTCGTCATCATCGATGGCGGCAAAGGTCAGCTTGGCTATGCGCGCCGTGCTATGCGTGAACAAGGCTATGACTACATTCCCACCTTCGGCTTGGCCAAGCAAGAAGAACTGCTCTTCAAAGAAAACGAAGAAGAGCCGATCGTTCTGCCGCGCCAATCCAACGCCCTCTATCTCATCCAACGTGTGCGTGACGAATCCCACCGTTTCGCCATCACCTACCACCGTTCCTTGCGCGGAAAACGTCAATTGGCTTCCATACTTGATGATATTCCTGGCATTGGCAAAAAACGCAAGGAGAATCTCTTGACCCATTTCGGTTCATTTAGTAAAATTCAAAGTGCAGACGTAGATGCGCTTGCAGAAGTACCAGGCATCAGCCGTGATCTTGCTGAAACCATCTACACTTATTTGAAGACCCACCAGGATCTTCAAGCCCGTCTGAGACGAAAGCAATGATCTCTTGAAAGGAGCTGCCCAATGAAATCTCTTATTGTTCATCTTCTGTCCTATTGCCTGGGCCTTTATCTTACCGCTCAGCTTGTACAAGGACTTTATTTTGACACCTTGGCTGCATTGGTGCTTGGTGCCGTCGTGCTCACCATCGTCGATGCCATCATCAAACCAATTCTCACTGTCCTTACTTTGCCACTCAATATTATTACCCTCGGCCTCTTCACCTTTGTGATTAACGGATTCATGCTCAAGATCACCTCGCTCATCGTGCCAGGGATGGCCGTCGGTGGCTTCTGGGCAGCCACATTTGCCGCTTTGGTCCTCACCATCATCAGCGGCATCATCAACTGGCTCGTCAGTGACTAAAAAATCTATGCCTCATTCTTGAGAATGGGGCATTTTTTATGGGCTGCATTCGGTCAAAAAAATCATAGACCCCTCTTCCTTTACATACGGATCTAAAAGCTTTTTATAGGACGGATACACAATAATAACGTCATGCGTCCAACGGTACGGCGTCACATTGCCGCTTGAAATGTTATGTTCATTTTCTTTCACATACCAATACTTGAACCGGTAGTCGTACGACGCCTCCAAATTCAAAGTGGCTTTGTGCCACCATAATTCCATCACCTTATTAACAATGATCTGGCCGCTGATAAAAGCAACCTTGGTTAACCTTGGTGCTGCGGCAGCAAAACAATTTATAAACAGAAGCACGACAAACAGTACACCAATCCCTTTTTCCTTCCATGCAGTCATCACGTTACCCTCTTTTTGTAAAAAAATGCCACCGTGGATTCATTTCCACGATGGCATTTTTTATGATCGGTAAACCCAGTGCTGCTTTAGTGTCTCCGTCTCGCACATGGAATAGAGTTGTCAGCTAAGTCGCATCGCTGCCCATGGCTCTAATGGTAGCTGTATTCCACCTGCCCGGTCAAAGATCATCTTTCACCTTCATGTTGTAGTTAATAGGGTGCTGTGTAAACGGCTCTTGAAAGCAACACTTCTCTTCCGCGTTCGTCGTCGCATACACCTCACGATAGCGTGATGGCCAGCAGCATGCATCCACTGATCAGCAAAACGCTATAAGCCAGAACCGTCAAGATCTTTGGTGCAGTCGTTTGATGCTTTCGCGACCACGCAGCCGCTGCGAGTAAATACCCAATACTCAACACAAACAACCCCATCATCACTTCAACGTGTGTTTGAACCCATGTCCAAAAAGGCGGCGTCCAGTCCTTCGACCATATCAATCGATAAGCAGGAAAAAACATATGTGGCCCTCTAATCCAAACCACCTCCAGCGAGAATCACTGTGCCGAACAGCCTGTAGCCCCTCTGGCCCACTACTTATTTTTCTTTTGAATAAAACCAGCCACAACCATCAATAGCGCTGGAATAAAGATCAATTCCAACAAACCGCTTAGCATCAATCCAACAACACAAACAATAATAATCAAAGCAAAAAGTGTTGAGAGCAGTTTCAATGTTTTCTGTTCCACGACGCTTCCTCCTTTCGACATTTTATTTATTCTTCGCTGACGCTTGCTCCCGGCATGCAGGCAATTTCTTCAACGGTCAGAGTGTCCTCGCTGCCTTCAGCCTGCTCAAGCACCTGCTGCATATGCGCAACGTCCACAGAATTTTCAGCAGGCACTTTCAGCACTTCATGACGGGTGCCATCTTTTTCGGTAGCAATGAGCACGCCGTCTTCAACGCGCAGCGTGCAGGCGTTAACAGGGAAGTCGAGCTCAAATGTAACATAAGTAAGAGCATCATCATCAATCTGAGCAAAATAAAGCGCATTTGGATCATAGATGAACGGGCCCTTAGTACCCTGGGTGTAATAGAGATAACCATTAGCCATGGTGTAATCGGTGGTGTAGTTAAAGCTGCGCACGTAGGTCAATGCTGCCGTGGTACCAACCGTATCCAGGTCAGGAACCAGGAAAAGCGCCACTTGCCCATTGCCGACCAAGCCTTGACGGCCAATCGCAACGCTGTGCTGCCCATTGATAACTTTTGACCCATTAAAGTAATAGTCCAGATAATGACCTGTATCACCGGCCCAATCGCCTAGAACATCTTCAATCCCTGTCAGGTAAACCACTTTTCCGGTCTTTTCATTGGTGGCCGTGACATACATATTACCTACTGTTTGAATATCTCCGCCAAAGCTCAATTTAAACGTCCAATCACTGGTTTCTTCAGCAGGCTGTTCACCCGTATTTACCGTTACCGTGCGGGTGTCATTGTCCCAATTTACCGTGCCGTAAAGTTCCATGAAGTCACGAGCAGGCAGATAGGTGCGGTCGTTCCACAGCGTTGGCTGCGTATCAAAAACGCCTGGCTTGCCATTGGCCATATAGTTATCTGCACCCACCATCAGCGTCACATCCACCGTTCCGTCATCGCTGGTGATGTGAATGGTGCCATCCTCCTGCCAGTCTGTTTGGTAGCCGAGCTCTTCGCTGACCAGGCGCAGTGGAATCATTGTCCGTCCGTCTGAAGTGATGAACGGCTGTCCAATCTCTTCATTGGTCGTCACCGTTTTGTCGTTGATAACCAGCGTAAGATCTGTCGATGCCACGTCCACAGCAGCCGATGCCGGTACTGCAGAAAGTCCGAGCATTGTTGCCATAGCCACACCAGCCGTCCATTTTTTCATTGTTTGTTTCATATTGTCTCCTCCTTTTTACTTACTATTCAAATTATATCATAAATTTATTACAATAATAATTCGTTTGAACGGACTGTTACCATTTGTCACTTATCAAAGACAGAAAAATGACAAAAAATGCAGCCGCTCTCCAAAACGGCTGCATAATGTCTCACCCGATGTCTTAATTGCCGTCTTCTTCAGATATGGAGGAACCAGGCAAAACAGAGATTTCATCAAAGCTCAGCATATCATCACTGGCCAAAAAACCTTCAAGCGTCGTATTCTCGTCTAACACCTTCTGCATGTGGGCTGGATCGATGCTGCCTTCCGCTTCTGGCACACGAGATACTTCATGACGGGTACCATCCGGTGCAGTGGCAATCAGCATGCCATCTTCCACGCTCAGAGCACAATCGTTGACGGCAACATTAGCATGCAGCTTCACTTTGTTGGTGGTGTCGCCAACGGTGGCAAGATACAAAGCGTTCGGATCAACGTCCCATGGTCCCTGATTGGTGCCATCAGTGAAATACAGATACCCATTGACCACGGTGTAATCGCTCTTATATGGAATGGTGCCTACATAACTCAATTCTGTCTGACCAGCGGCCACATCCGGCAGAGCAAAAATATTAAGTTCAAAACCACCCATGACGCCGCCGCGGCCCACAGTGAGATAAACCTGACCATCGATCACCTTGGTCGTTCCTGGGTAATATTCGTTCTTGTTTTCTGCATTAAAGTACTCGCCAAAAACTTTCTCTGCACCGCTCAGAAATACACTCTGCCCAGTCTTTGTATTGGTCGCAACAACAAACAACTGATCACTGGTCTCCGACGTCGTCCCGGCACTCAAACTGAGCGTCCAATCGCTTTCACCCGGATCAACCACTGGCGCCTCAATGGTTACCTTAACCGTGCGGGTATCGTTAACCCATTCCACATCTGCAAAGGATTCAGCCAACGCACGCACCGGCACATAGGCACGCCCTTCGGCACTAATGGTCATTGGTTCATCAAGCACAACCGTTTCGCCATTGATGGTACAGCTGTTCTGGCCATTAACGAAAACGGCTTCCAATGAAAGCTGCTCATTTGTCACATTCACTGTGCCATTTTCATAGACGACATCACAACCAGCCAATTCGCTGATTAAGCGAACCGGCAGCATGGTACGGCCATTGTCTGAAATGTACGGCGCTCCCGTTTCTGCATTGGCTTCAATCGGCACTCCGTTCACTTCCAGATTCACGTCCGTGGAAGCCGCCTGCATTGGCAAAGCGCAGGCCATCATCAACGCACCGCTGACCAGCAAGGTTCTACATGTCTTTTTCATAAAAATCCCTCCTTAAATATTCAGTATATTCCTATAATCAGGATACTACATGTGTTGTTATATCTCCAGAGATTTTTTTGTTTGCCATCAATTTGTTACCACTAGTTGCCAAACAAAGAAGCCGTGACAAAACGTCACGGCTTTCATGCAAAAGATTAAGCCAAGGCTCCGCCAACGGCTTCCAATGTTTCAGGATTGATGATGTGACTCGATCCATCTGCTTCCGTTGCAACGAGCATGCCTTGTTCAAAGCTCAGGCTGCAGGCATTGATCGCAAAGTCGAGCTTGACAGTTTTCTTGTTGGCAGTGTCGCCAATCTCAGCCACATACAGCACATTTGGATCAACATCCCATGGACCCTGGTCGGTACCATCCGTATAATAAATTTTGCTGTCAGCGATGGTGTAATCACTCTTATAAGGGATAACACCCACATAAGTCATATCTGTTTGGCCAGCAGCAGCAAATGGCGTCATAAGAACGGTCTTTTCAGTACCACCCATTAACCCCATGCGACCAATTGTAATCGTCAGCTGATCATCAATCAGCTTTGCATCGCTTACATAGAGGCTTTCAGCATTGGCTGTGCTAAAATGCTCTTTCGGCAAGGCAAGATTGAAGGTCTGACCCGTTTTTTCATTATTGGCTGCAACAAAAACCTGATCCCCAGTGCCTTGCTTATTTAACGCAAATTGCCAATCATCCAATGATGGCTCAGTTGCTGCAGGATCTTTTACAGTCACCTGAACGGTGCGGCTGTCATTGTCCCAATTGACATCAGCAAAGGATTCTGCCAATGCACGCACCGGCACATACGCACGCCCTTCGGCACTGATGGTCATTGGCTCATCGAGATTAACGGTTGCACCATTGATGGTGCAGATATTTTGACCATTCACAAATTGTGCCTTTAATTGAAGCGCATCATTGGTCACTGTAACCGATCCATTGTCATAGTCAACACTGCAGCCAGCCAGTTCACCGAGCAAGCGAATCGGCAGCATGGTGCGTCCGTTATCAGAAATGTATGGCGTTCCTGTTTCAGCGTTGGACTGAATCGGCACACCGTTGACTTCCAGATGCACATCGGTAGACGCTGCTTGAATTGGCAATGCACATGCTGCCATCAAGACGCCGCTAATTGCTAATGTTTTCCAAGTTTTTTTCATATAAAATTCCTCCCATATAGTCACAATATTTCTACGATTAGAATACACCATTCATGATCCACTCTCCAGTGAATACTTTGTATTGCATCTAAATTGTCATTACTGGCCAAACAGCGGCAGCAATATCTCCGAATCATTGATCGTTAAGCAGCTACAAATCGTTTCTTAATGATTTGCAGTGAGCAATATACCTATGAAAACCGGGTCATTTCTTTCAAAAAAAGAAAAACATCTGACGAATGTTCGTCAGATGTTGACAATCTGTCATTATTTATCCACGCGTTTTGGATTGGCTGGAAACCATCCACGCGCCACACGTTCTTCCTGTTCAGCCACTTCCTTAATGCCCCAAAGCGCAGAAAAGCCAAAAAGTGCGATGGCTGCATTGAGAATGGTGTTTTTTACACGCAGCGACAATGCCACGCAGGCAACGCCAATGGCTGCAAACGCCGGCATGCATACTTTACGACCGAGATGGTATTCACCTTTGATAACGATTGGATGCCATACGCCAATAATGAGGAAGGAGAGCGCACCCAAAATGATTCCCTTAAAATGCATGATTTCATGTTCCTTTCTGCTGTACAAACTCACCAGTGAGCTTTCAACAACTGTTTCTCTCATACAAAAACATCCCGAATCTTCACGATTCGGGATGATATCGGTATCATTATTCTCAGCGATTTCTGTTTTTCAGGAAATCTGGAATGCGAACATCATCATAGCCGCCGCTGTGACGCTGCTGTGTACGCGCACTGCTGGTGCTGCGGGTCGTGCTGGTGCTCTTAGATGGTGCTGCAGGACGGAACACAGGTTCTTCAGGCTGACGAGCAAAGCCAGTAGCGATAACCGTTACCTTGATATCGTCCTTTGCGCCTGGATCGTCGATGACACCAAAGATGACATCTGGTTCGCCGCCAGTCGCATCATTGATATAATCAACCGCTTCCTGAGTTTCCATCAGCGTTGGGTTCTGACCAGAAATGTTGATCAGCAGAGCGGTCGCACCTTCAATGCTGGTTTCCAAAAGTGGAGAAGAAATGGCTGCCTTAGCTGCTGCCACTGCACGATCTTCACCTTTACCAACACCAACACCCATAAGCGCAGTACCAGTGTTCTGCATAGTCGAACGAACGTCAGCAAAGTCGAGGTTGATCATTGCATTCTTGGTGATGGTATCAGCGATACCCTGAACACCTTGACGCAGGATATCATCAGCATATTCGAAGGCTTCCTTCATGGTCATTTCTTTGCTTGCAATTTCCAGCAAACGATCGTTTGGAATGGTAACAAGGCTGTCAACCTTATCAATGAGTTCTTCAATGCCTTCGAGCGCATTCTTCATGCGCTTGCGCCCTTCAAATTTGAATGGCTTGGTAACAACACCGATGGTCAGAGCGCCCTGGCTTTTTGCAATCTCTGCAACGACGGATGCTGCACCAGTACCAGTGCCGCCGCCCATACCTGCAGTAACGAATACAAGATCGGCACCCTCGAGCGCTGCTGCCAGTTCTTCACGGCTTTCTTCAGCTGCTTTTTGACCGATTTCAGGGTTACCGCCAGCACCCAAACCACGGGTCAGCTTCACACCGATCTGAATTTTGGTATCAGCATTAGACTGTGCCAAAACCTGAGCATCAGTATTGGCCACGATAAATTCTACATTGTCTACATTGGTTGCAATCATGCGTTCTACAGCGTTTCCGCCGCCGCCGCCCACGCCGATTACTTTGATCACAGCGACGTTATTATTCTTATCATCGAGTTGGAACATCCACGATCCCTCCACACAAAATTTCTAGCCTTATTGTATAATAATAACCTATATTGCAAACACTTGCAAATATTTTTCTCTATTTATGTCGTTCTTTCCAGAATTGTAGCATTTTCTACTCATTCTGTGGTATTATCCGACGTATTTCCATTTGAAGTCGTAGTGGTTTGGCTGGATGACGTGTTGCCATCATTTGTCGCAGTAGTGGTTTGACTTTCTGTTGTCGAAGCATCCCCATCGTTTTTCGACGTGCTTGACGTCTTATTGTTATCTGCTGATGTGGTGTCATTCTCACTCGCCGTTGAATCATCCGTGCTGTCACTCTGGTCCGTATTGTCCTCATCTTCATCAAGATATTCGGAAACGTCAATATTGTCATAGCCTTCCAGCACAACAACCGGTGATTTTTCGTAACGAATGTCAATAGCTTCGATCGGCTCCTCAATAATATCACTGAGAATAACCTGATTCATAATATCATTAAGCGTAGCCATGCGAGCTTCAATGTTATCAACATTGCCTATACGGATTTCAATGCCCTGGCTGGTGTATGCCAGAATATTATTACGATCCTTAATGTTGATTTCCTGGATCATTGCTAAGAGCTCATCCGGGCATGCGTTGACGATCTTCAAAATGTCTGAAAAGCGTTCGTTATCCTTAAATGCTTCACCAGGTGATGGCACTTCATCCATAGAAAAACCAGTGATTAAAGGCAAATTCAAATTTGTCAGTGACTTGGCACTGTCCAATAAAACACCGTCTTTACTAAACTGCAGATAACTGCCATTATTGAGCAAAACACCAGCCGGCTCACGTTCAGTGATGTTGATCTCGATCCAATGTGGAAAATGACGTGTGATTGTTACATCCTGCACATAAGGGTAATAACGAAGCTCTTCTTCCGCCTTGCTGGTACGATAAAAGAAAAGATTCTGGCCAACTGGATTGCCAGCAATTTCTTCCACCTGTGCTTCACTCATATTCTTCAGATCATTAACCTGCACATTATCAATTTTCATCAGCGGCCCCAAAAGAACCACTACGGCTGCAACAATCAACATGATGCTGATAAGCAGCACCTTGAATCCTGTTGGCAGGTCGTCGTCACTGGCTTTTCCTGCCGCTCTCTCACCATTCTTGACAGATCCTTTTTTCTTTGGCTGCCGCCGTGCCTTCTTCGCAGCACGGTTTGAACGCTGTTTTTCTGCCCGCAGCGCTTCCTCAAGGCTGATCGTTTCTTCGTCGTCATTCGCCGCCGCATCAGCCGTCTCCTCTTTGCTTGGCAGCATTTCTTCCAGTGTATCTACAACTTCCTCAATAGTAACATCAGGTATTGGCTTTTCTTTTTGTGCAGCTTGTTCCTGCAAGGTCTTTTTGCTGGTGTTTAACAACTGCTCCACGCGAATGGCAATCGGATCATCGCTTTCATCTTCTGTGCTTTCCTGCTCAGAAATGATACGTTCTTCTTGCACTGCATGACGTTTACGAGCCTCTGCTTCTCGTTCATACTCGAGATATTCTTCAGGAATGACAACGTCTTCGCTCTTTATCTTTGGACCTCTGTTCTTATCTCTAAATAATTTCAATCGACATCAACCTTTTCTGCGAATGAATCGACACATACTTTTTACGCGCGACGTTCTTCCAATGCTTTAACGATCAGCGGCGCCTGTTTCCAAATTGAACCTGCACCCAATACAAGCACCAGATCACCAGGCTTTAAGGTTGAGATAAAACCACTGGTCAAATATTCATCGTTGACCACCTGCGCGTGTTTTTCAGGATCAATTTGATCCACAATAAGCTGACTGGACACACCTTCAATTGGGGCTTCACCAGCTGGGAAGACGTCCAACAGCACCACTTCATCAGCCTGTGACAAGGCCTGTGCAAAATTTGCAGCCAAGAATTGCGTACGTGAATAGCGATGTGGTTGGAAAATCGCCACGATACGACCACCTTCATGCATCGCACGTGCCGCATCCAATGTAGCGGCAATCTCTGTTGGATGGTGTGCATAATCATCATACACCGAAATACCATCCACGGTACCCTGATGCTGGAAACGGCGGCGTGCACCTTTGTATTCTTTCAGTACGGCAGCCACTTCTTCAAACGTCAGACCAACATCCATGCAGGTAACAACAGCTGCTGTTGCATTGGCGATATTATGTTTGCCTGGAACTTGCAATTCTAAGTGTCCCACAAAGCGATCACCATTATAAATATCTGCTTCATTTTTCATGCCAAATTGATGATGATTCTTAATACGATACTGAGAGCGTTCATGGAAGCCATACGTCTTCATCGGTACCGGACTCTGTGACGCGATGCCAAAAGATTCATCATTATCCGCACAAAGCAGACAGCGCCCCTGTGGGTTGGTCTTATTCAAAAATTGTTTGAAGGATTCACGAATTTCATTGATGTCTTTATAGTGATCCAGGTGATCTTCTTCAATATTTGTAATAACCGCATACCATGGCAGCAAATTGATAAAACTGCCGTCACTTTCATCAGCCTCTGCAACAAACCACTCACCTTTTCCGTTTTTGGCGTTGCTGCCGATATCACTGATGACCCCACCCACTACGATGGTTGGATCTAATCCATTTTTTTCCAGGCAAAGAGCAATCATCGAAGACGTGGTGGTCTTCCCATGGGAACCTGCAACACAGATGGCTTTCTGATTTTCCATCAAGTGACCAAGCATTTCTGAACGATGGATCACAGGAATCCCTTTGGCTTTTGCTGCCTGATATTCCACATTGCTTTCCTGAATTGCTGTTGAACGAACGACCAAATCAATATCGTCTGTAATGTTTTCTGCACGCTGTGGCACATAGATGGTTGCACCACGGCCCCGCAGCATCTGTACTTGATCAGATTCATTTAAATCTGATCCACTGATGATATAGCCACGCTCGATCATGACCTCTGCAACAGCGCTCATACCAATGCCGCCAATTCCAATAAAATGAACATGATTAAACTTTTGTTCCTGGCTCATTTTGCCACCTCTATCCTTCTCACACTATTTTTCAAAACTCTTTACCAGCATCATAATGTCGTCCAATGCTGCTGGCTTTGCCAATTCAAACATAGCATCTTTTTTTGCCTGATAATAATCGTCATCATTGAGGAAATTGTTCAACGCTGCTGTCAATTTTGGCACCGTCAATTCATTGTCCAAAATCATTTCGCCGGCACCAGCATCAACCACAGCTTGTGCATTAAATTGTTGATGATTGTCACTAGCGTAGGGATATGGCACTAAAATACCCGGCAAACCACATACAGCGATTTCAGCCAAGAAAGTTGCACCAGCACGGCCAACAACAACATCAGCAGCAGCCAACGCATAAGGCATGTCATGAGTGTACTCAAGAAAGCACAGACGTTCATCGCGTAATACGCTGCTGTCACTGTCTTTTATGAGCAGGCTTGTTTCTACATATCCCACCTTGCCAGTAATGAAGATGACTTGCACCTCAGGATTAGCCAGAATGCCCGTCAACGCCAACGCGCTAACACGGTTAATGGTGCGAGCGCCGCGGCTGCCGCCTGTAATCAAAATAGTCTTCTTTTTTGGATCCAAGCCAAATTTCTCACAGCCTTCTTCCTTACTCAGCTTGCCAATATCATTGCGCACCGGCAAACCTGTAAGCACGGTTTCCTTAGCCTTTACAAAAAATCTCGATGCTTCCGGATAATTGATCATCACCTTATTGACACGCGCAGCCAAAAGGCGATTGGTCATTCCAGGATAAGCATTTTGTTCATGAATCATCGCAGGAATATGATTCATGCAGGCCATCAATACGGTTGGCCCACATACAAAACCTCCGGTACCAATGACCAAATCTGGATGAAATTCTTTGATGTATCGGCGTGCTTCCACAACCCCTTTTGAATTAACCAACAAAGAGCGCGCCAAAGCTGGCGTCAACTTACGTGGAAGCCCCTGCGCCGATATCGTCTTAAAAGGTATGGAAGTCGTCGGCACAATGCTGTTTTCCAGCCCATTGTCACATCCGATATAAAGCACTTCACTGCCCGGCAAATCAGCCAAAATACGTTCAGCAATGGCCAAGGCCGGATATATGTGCCCACCGGTTCCACCGCCGGTAACAATCACTCTCATACGTCTTCCCCCATTATATATTAATTCGTCTTTCATTCTTTTGTTTTATTTCTAGGCGTTCGTTTTCTCTTTGTCTTATCCGCATAGCGAGACATATTCAGTAAAATACCAATGATCGTTAAAGTGATAACCAAAGAAGTACCGCCATAGCTTATCAACGGCAAAGTAATCCCAGTAACTGGGCACACACCAACAGCAACCGCCATGTTGATCAAGGCCTGCACGGTGATAATAGCCGTAGCGCCAAAAGCAAGATAGGATTTGAACGGATCTTCAATACGCGTCGAAATCCAAAAGCCACGCCATGCAAAAGCCATAAACAAGCCCAACACCAGTAAGGCACCAACGATACCAAATTCCTCACCAATGACGGAGTAAATAAAGTCTGTATGCATTCCTGGAAGATACAGGAGCTTCTGTCCGCTGTTACCAAGACCTACGCCAAACAAACCGCCCGAACCAAATGCATATAAGCTCTGCACAAGCTGATAAGCGGACCCATTTGCGGCGTCAGCGTCAGTTTGGTTAATAAATCCAAGCAAACGCTGAATGCGATATGGTTCCATGATGCAGTAAATGGCAACAACGCCCAGACCCGCACCAATAACGCCCATAATCCAACGCTTTGACAAACCCGCAACAATAAACATGGCAAAACAGCCACCGCAAATTGCCAGCGCGGACCCTAAGTCTTCCAATGCGATAACAGCAAAAGTGGCTATGATCATCAGAAATGTCATGATGCTATTGCGGTCCTTAACAAACTCATAAGGTCCGTTCTTAATCAGATCAGCTGTGCAAATAACCATCAATGGCTTTGCCATTTCTGACGGCTGAAAGCGAATCCCTGCAATTGTTACCCAACGCGTAGCGCCAAGACTTTCTTCCCCTGCAAATAATGTAAACAACAGCAAGAAGAAGACAAAAAGCAGCAAGATTGGGCCCACCTTCTGAAAAAAATTCGGTTTTAACATCATAACTATGAAGGCAACAATAATCCCCATAACTGCTGAGGCTGTTTGTTTTATAAAATAACTATACGCATTGCCATTTTCCAATAAGGAACGATAACTGCTCGCTGAAAAAACCATAATCAAGCCAATGACAAGCAAGACCGCCACAACTTCCATGATAAAAAAGTCTGGCGCACCAGCAACAGCATTGCCACGTACAAACAGCTTATCCAACACACTAGGTTCTTTTGGAAGCGTTGATTTCTTCGATTTCTGTTTCCGCTTTTTTGGCTTTGGCGATGCATTTTTCACACCCTGCGCCTTTGGCTGCTGCATTTTAGCAGTGCGTTGCCCATTCGTATCCTGCATCATTTCACGCCGATGCTGCTCCGCACGCTCTTGCAGACTTGGCGTACGTCGATTTGCCATTGACATGGCTTGATGAGAGGATTCCATCATCATTTGCCGTTGACCAACTGTGTGTTTTTTCTGCGATGTACGTCGCTGCTGATCTTTTACTTTAGGTTTTATTGGTTTTTTTTCAACTAACACCGGGCGTTTCTGCCCATTGTTATTGTTTTTCTGCATAGCCCTTCACCAGATCTTTAAACAGATCTCCACGCTGCTCAAAATTATCAAACATATCCCAGCTTGCACACGCTGGAGAAAGCAATACCACATCACCAGGCTGAGCCATATCATGAGCCTTAGCCACTGCATCTTCAAAAGAATCTGCGCAGATATAGTCCTTGTAAGCGGTCCGTTCAAAAGCGTCAAGAAAATCACCTGTCGCTTCACCAACCAATACCACACCGCGGCAATGCGCCCGCATCAATGGAACAAGTACAGCCATGTCACTGCCCTTGTTACGACCACCCGCAATGAGAACGATCGGACGCTCACCATAAGACCCCAATGCTTTTTCTGTTGAGTCCGGATTGGTCCCTTTGGAATCGTTCACGTAAAGCACGCCATCGATGGTTGCCACTGGCTCCATACGATGCGCCACGCCTTTAAACGCACGCAGACGTTCTGCAATAACGGCCGGTTTTTGCCCCATTAAAAGTGCTGCCAATGATGCCGCCATGGCGTTTTGCCAATTGTGCGCCCCAACAATGCCAATTTCATTAGCAGGGATCAGCGCCTGTGGCGCATCACCTTCATGCAGGCAGTACATCAATTGCCCATCCTGCAGCCAAATCCCCTCATCCAGAATCTCTTGCTGACTGAAGAAATAAACTTTTGAAGCCGCTGATGCCGCCATAGCAGAAACAATGTTGTCATCTTTGTTGAGTAAAAGATAATCATCGGCAGTCTGATTTTTGAAAATGTTTGCCTTTGCAGCTGCGTATGCTTCCATGGTTTTATGCCGATCCAAATGGTCTGGTGTTACATTCATGACTACAGCTACTTTTGGGCAAAACGTATCAACGCTTTCCAGCTGAAAACTGCTCATCTCTGCGACAACAATATCCTGTGCTGTCATTTGCGGACATTGACTGATCAAGGGCAAGCCAATATTACCGCCAGCCACAACTTTACGCCCATCCTCTTCAAGCAAGACAGCCGTTAATGTCGTCGTTGTGGTTTTCCCGTTGGTCCCAGTAATTGCTACAAATGGCACATCACTATAACGGAACGCCAATTCTGGTTCACTGATAACCGGAATATTCAGTTCACGCGCTTTGACAACTGGTGGAATCGTTAATGGCACACCAGGGCTCATAACAATCAGTTCTGGCTGAATGGCTTCGACATCCGGTTGCTGTCCCCAGACATAGGAAATAGACGCATGCCCAAGCTGCGCCTCAACCTTTTCTGCCAATTTGGTATTCATGTCACTGATAACAATGTTTTTTCCAATGGAAAGCAGATATTCTGCACTGGCAATCCCACTACGCGCTGCGCCAATGATCAAAATAGCATCTCCCATATTTCTCCTCCTTTATCTTAAAGCAAGGCCGTCCAATAGAGGGCGACACCGATCACACATGACACTAAGGTAATGATGCTAAATAAGCGCACCACCTGATTTTCACTGCGGCCACCCAATTCAAAATGATGATGCAGCGGTGCCATTCTAAATACACGACGTTTGGTCTTTTTATAAACAGTTACTTGAATAATATCTGAACAACATTCAATAAAATAAGTAAAGCACATTGCAGGAATGAGCAACTCCGTTTTGGTGACCATTGCTAATGCAACCACCATTCCGCCAATAAAAAAGCTTCCTGTGTCACCCATAAATACTCGAGCTGGATGATGATTGTAGAACAAGAAGGCCAGGCAAGCCCCGATCATTACCGCAATAACAATCAAAGTATGTGGTTCATTGTACAATTTTACAACCGCAAAAAATGCCAGCAGAATAATAATACTAACTGTTGTTAACAGCCCGTCTAACCCATCTGTCAAATTAGCACTATTGGTGGTCCCAATAATAATAAATATCATTATCGGCCAATAAAGAACACCTACAGGTAAGACAATGTTAAACAATGGAATCCAAAAATCACTAACATTCATGTCAAGGCGCGAAGCCCAAAATACAACTAAAATAGCTGCTATCAATTGTAAAACAATCTTCTGCTTTGGAGTTAATCCTTCATTATGATGCATAATGATTTTAATGGCATCATCTGTCAAACCAATTAACCCAAAGAGCATAGCACTGCCAACAACAAACCAAGTCACACCGTTAAACTGTCCCATGACCACTAAAGTTACGATTACGGTGATCATAAACAAGATGCCACCCATGGTTGGCGTTCCCTGTTTCTTCTGATGACTCTTTGGTCCTTCTTCTCGAATAGACTGACCAAATTTTAACTTATGCAGAATTGGGATCATAAAATGGCCAACAACAAGCCCGATCACCAAACTAATAATAAAACCTAATGCCCACATTCCAGCTTTCCTCCCACTGCACTCTTCATTTAATCACTTTTCAGTCCTGTTCTTTCAAGTTAAGATCCTGCCATGCCGTCACACCATAAGCACTTTCCGCAGCATATATTGCGCGACGAATAGCGTGCTCCACGACGTACGCTGCAGCAGTTCCTGCTAAATTAAGGTCAAATTCTACATTACCCACACTCAAGGCAAAAATCGAATCACCATCAGCAGTCGTATTAACCGGACGAACGCTTCTCACTAAACCATTGGATGCCAGCGCCGCAATCTTTTTTAATTGTGTTTTATTAAATTTCCCATTTGTAATCACTGCACCAATTGTTGTATTGGTGGTCACATCGCCAGCTCCCGCTAAAATTGGCAGTAGATCTTCGTAATGCTCTAGCATTACCTTCTGTGTGTCTGCAAATCCCTTGCCATCTATCCGACGTAATCCGGCAAGAATCTCGCCATTATCTTTAAGCACATCTCCCAATGCATTGACTGCAACCACTGCACCAATTTGAAAATCTCCCAACTGAATAGCATAGGTGCCCAGTCCGCTTTTCATCATGCCGTCACCATTTAAGAGTTTTCCAACCGTTGCACCAGTGCCAACGCCATGATTGCCTTCAGAAATAGGCGCACCCTTTTCTGCTGCCTTACAAGCAGCGTACCCCATTTCTGCATCCGGACGGACGTTCTCACCACAAGCCAAATCAAAGATACAAGCTGCAACAACCAAAGGCACCACTGCATTTCCAACCGGCAGGCCAATGCTGCGTTCCTCAAGATAGCGCATGACGCCTCCTGCTGCATCCAATCCATAAGCACTTCCCCCACTAAGCAAAACTGCGTGAATGCGATCTGCAGCCGCTGCTGGATCAAGCAAAGCACTTTCTCTACTAGCAGGACCACCGCCACGAATATCACCCCCACATGGAGCACCATTTGGACAAATGATCACAGTACAGCCTGTTCCAGCTTGCAAGTTTTCAACACTACCAATTTGAAAACCTGCAATATCTTGTAATTTAATTTCTTTCATGGCCATCTCCTGCTTTTTTAGAAATCATTTTTTCATTATATCATTCTTTTATCTTTTAATATAGCCTGGTACACATCAACCATCTTCATGCTGTTGCTGCCTTTAACCAGAATAACCGCATCTTTTGGCGCATGTTCTTCAAGAATACGTGCCACCTGTTTATTGGTATCTACATAGTACACGCGTGACGACGGCATACCTGCGGCAATCGCGCTTTCACCAATAATTTCAGCTAAATTTCCCAAGCAAATCACACAATCAATACCTAGTTCTGCCAGATGACGTCCAACTTTTGCATGGCCTTCATGTTCGTATTGTCCCAATTCATACATGTTACCCAAACATGCAATCGTTGGACGTGGTTTATAACCCGCCAATACCTCCAATGTTGCCATCATCGAATCTGGATTGGCATTATAGCAATCATTGATGAGCAAACGATTGTCTAAAAGCGGATGCATTTCCATTCGGCTGGAGGATAGGGATACCGCTGACCCCAATCCATTTTGAATGTCTGTAACAGAAATGTCAATAGCACGCGCTACGGCTGTAACCAAAAGAGCATTATCAACAAAATGGTGACCTGCAAATGGCAAGTCAACATGGAATGACGTGCCATCCATCTGACAATCGAAGCTGCTGCGATCTGCTTCTAAAGAAACATTCTTACTGATCAAGTCGCCGTCACCATTTTCATTGCTGCACCAAACAATCTTGGCCGCACACTCATGTATATAAGGTGACACCAATTCACGGTCTTTCACACGCAACGCCACCGCACCACTTTGAGGAAGATATTTAAACAGCTCTGTCTTTGCACGTGCGATGCCCTGTTGACTGCCTAAATATTCCGCATGTACCAAACCGATACCCGTAATAATCGCGTGTGTAGGCTGAGCAATTTGACAAAGGAAATCAATCTCGCCAAATCCCGTCATACCCATCTCAACAATCAATATCTCGGTACTTTCATTCAAGCGTGTTAAGGTCAATGGCATCCCCAGTTCATTGTTTTGATTTTCTTTTGTTACAACGACCTGATGCGATTGACCACAGACCTGAGCGAGCAGATCTTTCGTACTTGTTTTTCCTTGACTGCCTGTAATAGCAATCACTGGCCCATGAAACCGCATACGACACCATTTACCGAGCGCTTGAATAAATTTTTGACCATCTTCCACAATCAGACAGCCTGTCTTTTCATTTTCAAAACCATGGTCCGCATCAACAGCCACAACAGCCGCGCCGGCAGCCATGGCTTGTTTAATAAACTGATGACCATCAACACGTTGACCGCGAATAGCAACAAATAAATCATCGGGCCCCACCTGACGACTGTCAAAGACCACATTACGAATTATCTTTCCTGCAGGCCCCTGATACCGAAGACCCATTTCTTTTGCAATTTGCTCTATTGGAACTTGATACATGATATTATCCTCCATTAAATCGAGTAAGCCGGAAATGCCTAAGCACTCTCCGGCTTCTCTAAGCTATGAAGTAATCAGTGATAATTGATGTTGGTATTAGAAAGAGCACGCTCTTTTCTAATTATACAGTACCTCGTTAGCCATCCTCATCTTTTTTTGCAGTAGATTGGTCAGACGTGCTACTGTTCGAGGAATCACTGTTATTTTCTGTGTTACTTTGTGAAGCACTTTTTTCGTTGTTTTCTTCCTGCAGCTGCTCCGTTGCTTCCTGGATGCTTGCCAGTTCGCTGGTTCCAGCAAACCAAACTTTTACCTCGCTGCCAGAAGTCACGGATGTACCAGCTGCTGGCTGCTGACGATAAGCCAGACCACTGCCAGAAAGCTTCGATTGCAAGCCAAAGCCACTCAAAATCAAATCAACATCCTTAATGGTTTTTCCTTCAAAAGATGGCAAAATGACTGAATCACTGCCAGAATCAACACTATAGAACTCAACAGTAGATCCTGCAGCAACCTTTGTGCCAGATGCCGGCAAACAACAAACCAGCTGATCACCCGTTGTTACATCACTAACTTGTAAGCCAGCTTTTTGCATAACAGCACGTGCTTCTTCAGTGCTCATTGGAAGATCCAGATCTGGAACAGTCACTGTTTCACCAGCTTCCGCTTCCGTGATGTTTTCATTATCTTCACTTGGCGCTTCTGTTTGTGGAATCTGATAATAGGTGAGCACGTTATTCATGATCTTGGAGAAAATTCCCCCAGCCAAAGTCCCACTATTACCACCGCCTTCTGGACTGTCAACGACAACCAGACAAGCATATTTTGGATCATCAGCAGGTGCAAAACCCATGAAGCTCAATATATAATTGTTATCTTCATAAGTACCACCTGAAGCGATTTCCGCGGTACCGGTTTTGCCGCCTACGCGATAGCCTTCAACCGCAGCCGGTGTACCTAAGCCTTCCTCAACGACACCTTCCAGAATATCGCGCATCTGCTCAGATGTTTCTTCAGAGATGACTTGACGAACGACTTCTGGCTCCGTCTTTTCAACCACATCGCCATCATTGTCAGTGATCTCAGAAACAATTTGTGGCTTCATCAAATATCCACCATTGACGACAGCAGAAAATGCTGTAATCATTTGCAGCGCTGTATACGCATTCCCCTGCCCAATGGCTGAGGAAGCAAGGTCCAGATCAACAGCTTCATCTTCATCAATCATCAATGGCGATGATTCAGACGGCAGATCAACGCCTGTTTTCTTCGTCATGCCAAATCCATCAAGATAATCATAGAATCGATCAAAGCCCAATTTGCTGACGCATTCAGCCTGAGCAACGTTACAGGATTGCTCTACCGCATGCTTCATGGTCTGTAAGCCATCACCCTCAGGATAATCCCAATCCTGAAAACGATGTCCATCAATCATGACATAACCAGGACAATAAAGTTGTGTGTCTGGCTCAACAATATCTTCTTCAAGATACATTGAGGTCGACAAACTTTTGAACGGCGATCCCGGTTCATACAATTTCGAAATAGCAAGGTTTGTCCAAGTTTCCGGTTCATAATCACCATAATTATTAGGATCAAAATCCGGAATATTAGCCATTGCGAGGATCTCTCCAGTGTTAACATCCATCACAATGCTCGTCATCGCTTCGGCATTTTGCTCTTTTTGCGCTTCTGCCAATGCAGATTCAACATAGTATTGAATGGTAGAATCAATGGTCAAATGCACATTCTGCCCTTGTGATGCAGGAATGGATTCTTGAATCGACTGCGGAATGGCATTGCCCAGCTTGTCAAATTCAACAACAAGCTTACCTGGGGTTCCCGCTAAAGTGTCATCGTATTGCAGCTCAATACCAGCCAAACCCTGATTATCCAAACCACAAAAGCCCAACACATGACAGGCTTCTTCATTATTTGGATATTCGCGTGCATATTCAGTTGTAAAGCCAATGCCTAAATAATCTTTTTCCTGCAGCTTTTCTGCGTCTTCTTTTTCGCACTGACGTTTCAACCAAGCAAAATCGCTGCTGCTGTCGTCAATGATCTTATTGACTTCTGATTTTGTCATATGCAAGCAGTCAACAATATCGTTCACGATCTCATCTCGACTGCTGGATTCCCGAATCACAGATGGTGTAATATAAACCGACATTTTTTCAACACTAATCGCCATCGCCTCATTATTGCGATCATAAATAATCCCACGATTCGGTGTTATCTCAACATTTTGCAAACGATTATTCAGTGAATCATCGCTGTATTTTTCGCTTGCTAAAACCTGGACATAAAACAATTTCAAAGAAATCAATATTGCTAAAGCCGCAACTGCAAACACAATAATAAACGGTATACGTGTTTTACGGGGTTCCAAAATTCATCCAACTCCTTATTTTGCATCAGCAGACTGGGAAGCCTGTGGAGTTGTTGGTGTATAAACAATAATTTCTTCAGCTTCCTGCATGCCAAGCTCTTTTTCCGCTTTTTCTTTCACCACATTACGGTTATTCAAAGCTGCACTCTGCTGCTTTAACGTTTCATTTTGTGCATTGATGTCATCAAGGCTCTGCTGCCCTTCATTAATTTTCAGCCCTAAGTCCTGAATAACGGCATATTGACCAACGCATAAAATGCCTAAAATAAACGCAATGATCAAAGCACGAAACAAGGACAAGCGCGGCTTATTCTTTTCAAACTTTCTGCGCAATACGCGTTCATTTTGTTTTTTCGCGATTGCTCGTTTTGAGTTCGTGCTAAACATGATATTCGCCGCCCTATTTTTATGCTCCTCCGCGTCCGGATAAGTATCATGTGATACGTATTTTCTTGCTGCTCCCACGGTCATCATCCCCAGAAATCTTTACTAATATTTTCTTCGTTTATAAGCAGGTATTTTTTCTACAATGCGGAGCTTGGCGCTGCCTGCTCGTGAATTCTGCACCAGTTCCTCTTTTGACGCAACAATTGGTTTTCGTGTAATGATTTTCACCGTAGCCATCTTATCACATTGACAAAACGGCAGTTCTGGTGGACAAATGCAATCACTTGCCAGATACTTAAAATGCTGTTTGACAATCCTGTCTTCCAGAGAATGAAACGTGATCACAGCCATGCGGCCGCCAATTTTCAACCGTTCAACTGCTTGATCCAACACATTTTCCAGGACATCCAATTCATGATTGACTTCAATACGAATTGCCTGAAAAGTGCGTTTCGCAACATGGGAGCCTTTTTCACGCGCACCTTTTGGAATGGCACGCTCAATGCAGTCTACCAGTTGAAAGGTTGTCTCTATCGGTGCAATGTTTCGGCGCTCAACAATGATCTTTGCAATACGTCTGGACCATTTTTCTTCACCATATTCGCGCAAAACGCGTTCTAACGCATCTTCATCATAGTTGTTAACCAATTCATAAGCAGAAAACGCTGCTTCCGTATTCATTCTCATGTCTAAAGGTGCATCATGCATATAACTGAAGCCACGCTGAGCATTGTCAATCTGCGGCGATGATACGCCGATATCAATCAATATCCCATCTACGCCATCAGGTGCATTTGCATCAATAATTTCCGGCATCTGAACAAAGTTTGCATGAAAAAAAGTCACTTGACCGTCATACGGGGCAAGTCTTTTCTTTGCCGCTGCCAAGGCGTTAACATCCTGATCAATGGCGAGCAAACGCCCGTCCTTGCCAATTGCTTGAAGGATACCGCTGGCATGTCCGCCACCGCCAACTGTTCCATCGACATAGATTCCGCCTTGTTGAAGATTTAAACCATTTAAAACTTCATCATACAGCACCGGTATATGTTGAAATTCCATTTGTGATACCACCCTTATATGCCCAGAAATCCTGCAAGTTCTTCGAAAGAATCCTCTCCCTCTTCGGCCTTTTGCGAAGTCCAACGTTCTGCACTCCACAGTTCAAATGTATTCGATTCACCAACGATGTATACATCTTTGTCAATCGCCGCATACTCCATTAACGCCGGAGGAATGGACAAACGTCCCTGTTTATCCAAGATCTCAACACTGGCACTAGCATAGAAAAGTCGCTTGAATCGCCGAACCTTCACATCACTGGATGGCTTGGCATCAATTTTTTCACAAATCAACGCCCATTCATCCATCGGATAAACAGCAAGGCAACCATCAAGGCCTTTTGCTATAACACATTGATTATTGAGGTCTTCACGGAATTTCGCTGGAATCGTGAGTCGGCATTTATTGTCAATAGTGTGTTTGTATTCACCTAAAAACATAAAGGCCCACTCCCTTCATCCTTATTGTCCCTTTTTGCCCCTTTCTCCTCCACTTTACACTAATTTTCCAGGGATTTCTACCCTAACTTGACCCGAGATTGGCTTAACAGCGCCTTAAATTCAGCTTAATAAATCCCTTAGGTCCCCAAATAAGCGCAAAAAACGACCCTCCCAAATGAGAGGGTCGTTTTATTAGTATTGTTTATGGATCAACAGTGTTTTCTCTTATCGTCTATACGTTTGCATTAGCCCACAACATTTGTTGGATTGCCGGCTAAAAATGCTGCAATATTGTCGGCCACAATATGTGCACGTTTCACAAATGCTTCATCCGTTGCAAAAGCCACATGAGGTGTCAACAGCGTATGTGGCGTCGTGAACAATGGATGTCCTGCTTCCAGTGGTGGTTCGGTGTAGAATACATCGATACCAGCACCGCCAAGACGACCTTCATTCAGTGCCTGTGCCAATGCCTCAATATCAACGATTGGTCCGCGTGCGCAGTTGATCAAAATAGCGGTAGGCTTCATTTCATCAATTTGTTTTTTGCCAATGAACCCACGAGTTTGATCGTTCATCGCCAAGTGTACAGAAACCACATCGCAGGTAGACATCAAAGTGTCAAGATCTACAAAAGTAACCCCTTCCACTTCCTTTGGACTGCGGTTGTACGCATAGCAATCACAGCCAAAAGCCTGTGCTACTTTCAACACTTGCTGTGCAATGTGACCACAACCTACAACCCCAAACTTTAAGGCCGATAATTCCTGACCAACCAAACCAGCCATGGTGCCGCCTTCACGAACCACTTTATCGCATTCGCGAATATTGCGCAGCAGAGTAATGGTCATCCCAAAAACAAGGTCAGTAACGGCTTCGTTGGAATAGCCACTGGCATTGCAGACGGTAACGCCTTTTGCTTTGCAAACATCCATTGGAATATGATCAAATCCAGTAAACGCAACTGCCAACAGCTCAATTTTTTCGAGATGTTCCATAACGTTAGCACTCATTGGCTGATTTGCGATGACAACGATTTCTGCATCTTTTGCGCGTTCAATCATTTCTTCATCAGAAGCAGCGCGATGATCGTAAAGGGTCCATTCAACTTGATCGCCAAGTTTTTCCTGCAGCATACCTTCGAGAACATCATCTGGTACACTAAGTGGTTCCAATACAACTAATTTTTTCATTCGTTCATTTCTCCTTTGTCTTTATGATATTGACGGACCAAGTCCGCTTTACAACGCTTTAACAGCCGAGATTCATATTTTACTTCTGCCAATTGGTGAAGCTGGCTGACAATCACTGGATTATAAAGGCCTCCTGCTACGCCAACAACCGGTAAGCCCATGACAAATCTGCTGAATAACAAGGTCATCGACAGTCGCTCAGATGTTGCCTGCATCTCCTCTTCTAAATCCATCAAAATCTCTTTTCCTGAATCAATCGCATCACCCAAAGCATCTAACTGCTTGTTAAGGGCAGCACGTTCTTCTGCAGGCATAGCCGCAAGACGAATCATCATGAGCATATAAATCTGTTCATCCTTACGATCTGTGTCTAGGCCATGGCTATGCGCAGAAACCGTACAGGTACGAATCATATTTCCAATAAGGATCGGAATATCGGGCAAACCAATGCCAAGCAGGCCAAGACCCACGCCTTCTGTCGCAGCCACACCTAACGACTTAAAGTATCGTTTTTCCGCTGGCCGACGCAATTTCTTAATCAGCGAGCGGTCACCTTTGGTTTGCACGCCGACACGTTTATCGACATATTCCGATTTTAATGTTTCTTCGTTGTAGGTTTTCTTTATCAAAACCTTGCCTTCCTGAAAAACCATCTTAAAGGCAGCAGTAAAAGCTTTATTTAATGTATCTTCCAATTTTTCTGGAATTTTATCTTCGATTTTTTCCTTCACTGATCCTGTTGTCTTACTGACAGCTTTTTTCCAGAATGGATCTTCAAACAACAATTTTTGTTCTTTTTCTTGGCAATCACGCAATTCATAATTGATGGCCACCAAGCGGTCTTTATAGTCCGCCATACCCATCACCACTGTGGCGCTTTATCTCGATCAACGACCTGAACCTGCGTAAAATATTTCTTTGCAATTTCCAACAGATCGTTCATTTTTTCGATGCTTGGCACCATTTCCAGTTCTTCTTTATTGCGTGGTACAACTGCCAACAAATTGATTGGTGCTTCCGGCGCCACTTGTTGCAGAGCCTGCATCCCCTTGTCAAATTCTGCATCATTGTCATTAACATTCGCAACAATTAAGCAGGTAACTTCATAATAAACGCCGCTCTTCGCCAAAATGCTAATATTGTCAAGAACACTCTGATAATCGCCCTGAAGATATTCACGGTAAAATTCTTCACTAAAGCCTTTGTAATCAATGTTAACCATATCCATGGTTTCAAGGAGCGTTTTAAACGCATCTGAATTGATCATACCATTGGTCTCTAGCGCATTCTGAAATCCCGCTTCACGCACTACTTTTGAATAATCACGCACATGTTCAAACCAAATCAGAGGTTCATTAAAGGTATAGCAGACACCATTAACACCACGTGAACGATGAAGATTTTTCAAACGTTCAACCAGCTCCTCTGGTTCAAGATGTTCTGTGTGAATGCGCCCCTGCGAGATATGGCGATTGATGCAATATGGACAATTCATATTACATCCATACGCTGAAATGGAGAGCAATTTTTGATCTTTATCCGGATAGAAGTGGAATCCCATTTCAATCAGATCTTCAGTGGTCATCCCACTGATCTCTCCGTAGGTCTTTGCGACCAGCACTCCATTATCATTGATACGACATCTGCAAATCCCCATCTCACCAGGTTGTATCACGCACTGATGTGAGCACAACTGGCATTCAACTGCGCCATCTTCAAGCTTTCTATAATAGCAAGCTTCCATGACAGCACCTCCTCTATCTTACATACTTCCAACTGCGTGTCATAATATTGCTAATAAATCTTCTGGACGGTCAATGAGCGTTGTCGCTCCTGCAGCCAATAAGGCTTCTCGACTGCGAAATCCCCAAGTAACAGCAACCAATTGCACACCTGCAGCCGCAGCAGTTTGGACATCCACTTCAGAATCGCCAATATAAAAAACATCCTCCAAAGAAACATCCATGCGTTTACAAATTGCAAACAGTGCATCTGGCGCCGGTTTTGCCCGGAAACCATCACACATGCCCTGAGTCCATTCAAAAAGTCCTGGGAAATACTGTGCACACAGCGCTGCAACTGCATCGTCATTTTTATTCGACAACACGGCACAACGAATTCCACGCTGCTCCAGCGTTTGCACAGTCTCTAAAATACCTGCATAGGGGCAAGTATAATGTGCTTTTTCACGGGCATAAACATCAAGGAACTTGGCATACGCAGCCTCATAGACACTGTCATCCGTGCCCTCAGGCACCGCTCTGCGCATGAGCACACGCACACCATTGCCCACAAACCGCCGCACTTCATCTATGCTGCGCTGCGGCAATCCAACAGCTGCCAATGCAGCGTTGGTACTGTCGGCAAGATCCTGTAATGTATTCAACAGGGTGCCATCCAAATCAAAGATACAGACTGGCTTGCTCATACAAATGTGTCCTCCTTACTGTCTTACGATTTCATTATACCTTAAATTCTGTTTTTATTCATCCTTTATCTTCTCGTTTATTGGAAACACTTTTCACTGCGGTGGTTCACGTTTGAGCATAAAGGCTGGAATCAGCCCCAAAAGCAAAATAATTGCCGAGCTTATGAAGACTTCATCCACACCTTTGACCATTGCCAGGGTTTCGCTGCCAGCGCCTTCTATATCACGGGAAACGATGCTGTACACCATGGTGAACACACTAAGTGCAAAGCTGTTGCCCATCAATTTTGCCCAGTTAACAAGTGTTGACCCATCATCTTGAAGTTCTGGCGGCAGTGCCCGCATGCCATGATCAGTAACAGGCATGCCCATGATACCTATGCCGAGGTATCGAAGGCAGAGCAAACTGATAAACAATACAACACTGGTATCAATCGCACTAAACCCCAATAAAAGGTTACCCACCGACAAAAAGATCAGCCCGCAAACAACCAGTGCCTTTGACGACACCTTTGTGTAAAGTTTTTGGCTGATTGGTGCTCCACCTACAGAAAAAATCGCAGGAATCAAGAGCAGCAATCCGTATTGAAAAGCACTAAACCCGCGCACTGTCTGTAAATAAATTGCCAAGACAAATGGCGCCAAGCATAAAGCCATAGACAACAACACGTTCGCAATCATACTCAAGCCAAACTCACGATAGCGAACCGCCTTAAACGAAAGGATTGGTGAAGCAAGAGTTCCTTGTCGATGAATGAAATAGATGCACAGCAAACAGCCAACAACAATCATCGCAATAATGAGCGGATTGTTCAGCCCCATATCACTAGCCAAGCTAAAGCCCATCAACACCAGCATGCTGCCAATAACAATTGTTACAAGTGATGGAACATCAATTTTTTCGACACTGGAAGGATCTTCTTTTGGAAAAACACGCATGCCTAAAACAGCAGCCACAATAGAAAGTGGCACACTGAACCAAAACAGCCACCGCCAACTCAACACCATAAGAAGCAAACCTGCAATAACAGGTCCAATCGCTGGCCCCAAAGACAAACTCATATTTTGGATGGTTAAAAAGAATGGCTGGCGATGTCTTGGAATGAAGCGATAAATGGCAATCATCGTCACTGGTACCAATGCAGCACCGGCTATTCCCTGGAAAGCGCGAAGCACGATGACAAAATACACATTAGCAATCAAACCGCTCGCAAATGAGAGCACTGCGTATGAGAGCATGCTGTAAACAAAATAATTGCGCAGGGTGAAGCGATGAACAAACCATGCCGCCAAAGGGCTGGCCACCCCCATAATAACCGTGTAACCAATCATGATCCATTGCACCTCTGTCACAGAGGCTTGGAAAATCTCCATAAATAGCGGCAGCCCTGCATTCAGCGCTGTCGAATTGAACAATGCCAAAAAACATGCAATGACGATGACGCAAATCAACATGGCATCGTTCTTTCGCGAATACGTGCTCATACTCTGTGTCCAACCACAACACGGTCAAGCCCTTGACCATCGGTCAGACACGACACCTCCTTAAAGTCATGCTGCTTAAACAATTCTTGTACCGCTTCTCCCTGCTGCCAGCCAATTTCTACTGCCAGCCAACCGCCAGGAAGAAGAAAATCTTTTGCTTCTGCCGTCAGTCGCTCATAAAAGAGCAGCCCATTGTGTGCAGCAACCAAAGCGCTGCGCGGCTCCTGATGAACCTCTGCTGACAGCCCAATATATTCGTCATTGCTAATATACGGTGGATTTGACACAACGACATCAAATTGCCGACCTATCCAAGGTGTGAAGAGGTCGCCCAAGCGCCATTCTACATCAACTTCCAAGCGGGTACCATTGCGTTTTGCCACCGCCAAAGCCCCTTCAGAAAGATCTGAGGCTGCTACCTGCCATGCTGCTCGCGCACGCGCCAATGAAATTGCAATAATGCCACTGCCCGTACAAAGGTCCAACACTTTGGCCTCTCTTTTTTCTACACATTCTAGTACTGCTTGCACCAAATATTCTGTATCAAATCGCGGAATCAACACATTTTCATTGACTTCATAGTCTGCATCCATGAAATATGCATAGCCCAGCACATATTGCAGTGGTTTATGATTTTCCAGTGCTTCCACATCTGCCGCCAACTGCGTCGCAGCAGACTCTGGCAGTGGGTCCTCCAAATGCGCCAAAAGATGGGCACGCCCCATATGGACACGTTCAGCCAAAAGCCGTTCCAGATCAAAGCGCGTCATATGCGGCAGGCGCACCCTGCTTGACTGGAGCCATTCTCGCAAGGTCATGCTTCAACCTCTTCCGCAGCTTGTTTCAGCTTTCGTGCCTGATCGGTACTGACCAAAGCTTCGATGAGTTCATCGAGATCCCCCATCAACGTCTGTTCCAAGCGATGGGTGGTCAAATTAATGCGATGGTCAGTAATGCGCCCCTGTGGGAAATTATAAGTACGAATGCGTTCGCTGCGATCGCCGCTGCCAATCATAGAACGACGCAACGCAGCTTCTTCCCCATGCTGTTCTTCCATCATTTTTTCATAAAGACGGCTCTTCAATACCTTGATGGCCTTTTCCTTATTCATCTGCTGAGACTTTTCGTCTTGGCAGCTAACCACCAAGCCTGTTGGAATATGGGTGACACGCGCCGCAGACTTGGTTGTATTAACCGACTGACCGCCAGGACCGCTGGAGCAAAACACATCAATACGCAAATCCTTCGGTTCGATATGAACTTCCACATCATCGGCTTCCGGCAGCACGGCCACGGTCGCCGCAGAAGTATGAATGCGGCCAGAAGCTTCTGTTGCAGGTACGCGCTGCACACGATGCACGCCGCTTTCAAATTTCAGTTTACTATATGCGCCTTTGCCGATGATCATGAAAGTGACTTCCTTATAACCACCGCCATCGGTTTCATTGGAGTTCATCACATCCACTTTCCAGCCTTGCTTTTCAGCATAACGCACATACATCTTATAGAGATCGGCAGCAAAAAGGGCTGCTTCATCACCACCCGTACCGGCACGCACTTCCACAATGACATTGCGTTCATCATTGGGATCTTTTGGCAGCAACAGCACATTGATCTGATGTTCCAATTCTTCAACACGAACGCTCAGCGTCTTGATTTCTTCTTTTACCATCTGCGCCATATCGTCATCAAGATCTTCACCAAGCATCATTTTAGCATCTTCCAGTTCCTCTGAAGATTTTTTATACTCACGCCATGCCATGACCACATCTTCAAGATCGGCACGGGCTTTCGCTGTTTTTCTCAGCTCTTCAGGATTGCCTAATACCTCTGGATCCGCCAGCATGCGGCCAAGTTCTTCATATTTATCATCTAAGTTTTGAAGCTTATCTAACATTTTTCATGCTCCTTTCTTTCACGGAAAAAAGGCCGGGCAGCGCCCGGACACACATTCTTATCTTAACCGATATGCTGTGAAGTTGCAAGCCATCAAAACAGGCTCAATCGACGAATCTTTTTTATGCACCTTTTCTAAAATATACGATGATTCAACCACCAATTTTTTTTGTAGCAAAACACTTTGACCGATTAATACTGTTAACGGTTTTCTTGTTGCCGTCATATAATCTTTATTGATAAGTCTCATTACCAATTATTTTGAAAGGATGGATACGATATGGTAAAAGCAGATAAAGTACTGATTCTTGGCGTAGACGGGATGGATCCAAAAAAAGCTTCCTCTTATATGAAGCAGGGAAAGATGCCAAACTTGAAAAAATTTGTTGAGCGCGGCGCTGCAAAAGAAGATTTAAGTCTCTTAGGCAATCATCCTACAGTAACTCCTCCTATGTGGACAACGCTTGCAACCGGTGCTTACCCAAGCACCCATGGCATCACCTGTTTCTGGAACCAAGACCCAGAATCACTCGATACCATGATTTATTCTTTAAACTCAAACGACTGCAAAGCAGAACGCCTCTGGGACATCACCTCACTCGACGGAAACAAAAAGACCTTAGTTTGGCATTGGCCTGGCAGCTCCTGGCCTCCAACCAACAACAGTGAAAACTTGTTTGTCGTTGATGGGACACAGCCAGCTCATGTTTACGGTGGAAGTGCTGTTGAAGGCGAAAAGCTTTTCGTCGCTTCTAATAAAATTACTACTGTTGACTATAAGCCTAAAGCTCCGGTTACTTCTGGAGCAGGTTGTATTATTGATGATTTATTTGACGAAAACGATACCGAAGAAGCTGGTGCATTAGACAGCGTATTGCAAGGTTCTAAGCACGTTAAAAACATCATGCTTTCCCATGAGGATGGCGATATGGCCGTTTCTGTCATTCGTTTTGATATTTCTCGCTCCCCTATCAAACCTGCTAAAGGTTGGGCACAAGAATTACCAGAAGGCACACTTGAATTCTCTATGGTTGTAAGTAATGGTCTGGAACGTCGACCTGGCTTAATTTTCAAAAACGCTGAAGGAAAATATGACAAGGTTTCTATTTATCAGAGCAAAAAGGATCAAACTCCGATCGTTGATCTCTACAACGACGACGTTGTCTTCAACGTTAAAGAAACTATAAAAGTCAACGATCACGTTCACGATGTAACACGTCATTACTGTCTCTTGAAACTTGCCGAAGATGGCTCTGAAATCAATATCTGGGCCGGTGCTGCTCTTGATGTCACCAACGACACCTTATTCCACCCAACAGAAATCTATCATGATATTTTTGAAAATGTCGGTCCTGTACCTTCTGCTTCTCCAACAGGCGGCAACAACATCGAATTTGTTGAAAAACTTCTGTTGCCTACCTGGGCCTTCTATACACGTTGGCAGGCAGACTCTATTAAACATTTGATCCAAAAATATGGTATCGAAGTCGTTGTTTCTCATGTTCATCATGTTGACGCCATCGCCCACAGCATTCTTCATCATTGCACAGAAATTGAAGGACACGATAATCCAAATCTCGATCGCTACCAAAAAGCATGGGAACAGGTTTATGTTCAAACCGACGACTACCTCGGCGAATTCCTACCATATTTAGATGAAGGTTGGACCATCTTTATTGTGTCCGACCATGGCTTGGTCATTTCTTCCGAAGAAGTGCCTCTCATTGGCGATCCATTCGGCGTCAATATTGGTGTTATGAAAGAACTAGGGTATACGGTGTTGAAGAAAGATGCCAACGGCAACGACATCAAAGAAATTGATTGGGAACAAACCAAAGCCGTCGCCAACCGTGGTAATCATATTTTCATCAATTTAAAAGGGCGTAACGCCACCGGTATCGTCGAGCCAGAAGACAAGTACGAATTAGAACGTCAAATTATTGACGATCTTTATCAGTACCGTCTAAATGGAAAGCGCATTATTTCTCTGGCAATGCGCAATCGTGACGCACAAATTCTTGGTATGAGCGGTCCTGAATCTGGGGATATTGTATATTTCACAGAAGAAAACCATACGCGCATTCATGGCGATGTGCTTTCGACCGCTTTTGCACAAGAAGAAAGCAGCTCTTCCCCTATTTTTGTTGCAGCCGGCAAGGGGATCAAGCAAGGCATGACCATCGAAAGAGTAATCCAGCAGATCGACTTTGCGCCAACTATCACATCTCTGCTGGGGTTGCGACCACCACAGCAGTGTGAAGGCGGCACCATTTTCCAGATATTTGAAGACTAAACACGATGGACTGACAGACATGGCAACATATCTAAAATATGTTGCCATGTTTTTTGGAGGTACTTATGAAAAAATATACGTTTTATATTCATATTGCTGTCACGCTGATCATTATGTTTGGGTTTGGATGTCTTCCCACCATTCCTCCACTAACAGAGACAGGCATGAATGTTGTTGGTATCTTTCTTGGTTTATTGTATGGGTGGACATTCTCAGAAATTGTTTGGGCGTCTTTATTGGGCATGGTTGCGCTCATTCTGACTAAAACCATGACCATCGTCGATGTCATGGCGAAAGGATTCGGCAGCGATGTTACCATCATGGTGCTAATGATTTTCTTTATCATTGCCATTATTGACAAAAGTCAACTTAGTAGTTATATCAGTGCAACACTTCTTTCCAAGAAATCTCTACAAGGAAAGCCTTGGCTGTTTTCCAGCATCTTGCTTCTTGTCGCATTCCTTCTCGGTGCATTTGTTTCTCCTGTAGCCAGCGTGCTGTTATGTTGGTCGATCATCTACAGCGTTTCTGAACAATTACAAATCAAACCGAAATCCCCTTATCCAACGGCAATGACCATCGGCATTATGTTGGCGGCTCTGCTTGGTTTCGGTGCACTCCCATGGCAGGTTGTTCCTCTTGTCGTTCTTGGTGCCTACACCAATATGACCGGAGTAGCCATCAACTATCTGTCGTACATTATTTTCTATTTTCCAATCGCTCTTGTGATTATCATTGCTTACATTTTATTGTGCAAATACATTTTCAGAATCAACGTTTCTGCACTCATAAATTTGGACGTTGAAAAATTATTCTCGCAGGGAAAAACCACTATGACCAAACAACAAAAAGTTGTGAGTTTTGTTGTCGCTCTATTTGTTCTGCTTATGCTGCTGCCAAGCATTCTCCCTGCGGATCTGATCGTATCTTCATACTTGAAGAAACTTGGCGCCTGTGGCATTACTATTTTAATGGTCGTCTTAATGTCCTGGATCAAGGTTGACGGTAAACGCCTTCTCGACTTTCAAAAAGATGCCTCTGCAATCAATTGGGAAGTGGTTATTCTTACGGCTGTCGTTATGCCAGTCTCAAGCCTATTAAGCGCTGAAGAAAGCGGCGTCACTCAGTTTTTGCTTGAAAAAATGCATGGTATTCTGACCCTCAATTCCCTGTTCATTTTTTCATTCTTGGTCTTTTTGCTCTCCACGATTATCACCAATTTCTGCAACAATGCCGTAACAGGGATCATGTTCCTTCCACTTATTTTGCAATTTACTCAGTCCAACGGCATCAATGCATTGACCATTGTTATTCCTATGGTTATGTGTATTCATCTTGCCTTACTCACACCCGCAGCTTGTCCTGCATCGGCTTTATTACACGCCAATAAAGAATGGTGCACCTTGCAAGATATCTACAAAACCAGTATTCCAATTGTGCTCATTGCTATCGTCATTATTTCCACGCTTGGCTATGGCTTAATGTCTATTATTGTATAAATAAAAAAACTTTCCCAAATTTATGGGAAAGTTTTTTTTAGTAGTAAGACCTTATTATATCCACAAAATCTTTCACATACTTTTTTTCATTACTGCCATCACTTTTATACGCCAGCACAACATATTGATTGATTTTGTCCTTTAATTTTACATACTCCAGGTCGGCATAATATGGAAATCTCTCTGTAAAATGCTTTTTTCCAAAAAAACTAATCGCATTTTCAGTTGCCAACATCCTACCATAAACTACCATACTGCCTGTATAAATACATTTTTCTAAATTAAAACCTAATTCTTTTAAGTTAGGAACAATCCAGTTCTGATCACTCATTTCATTTTTATAAAAAACAACCGTCGCACCTTTAAGATCCTTTTTGCTCAAATAATTCTTTTTTGCAAAACCAGATTTTTTCCCAACAATTGCTACGACCTCTTCTTTAAAAAGAGTCTCTATCTGAGAGTTCACCTCTTTTTCAGCTTTTACAAGGATATTCTCACGATAAAGCTGTTCGCCAACGTTCATCATTATCAAGTCAACATCCTGTTCTTCAGCACTCTGCAATTTTTCTAAGCATTCGGATGGAGATTTTTCAAATAAATTGATATTTATTTTAGGATATTTTTCCTGAAAGCTCTTAATAAAATAATAAAAGACTGTTTGAGAAAAAATTGGTGTACATAAGATATTTATAGATCCCTTTATTTCTTGAGCAGTAAGCGCAAGATTTTCTGTAGCATATTCTTCTAAATACTCCAAGTGATGCAAGACCTTAGAAAATTCCTGATAAAAAATATGACCGTGCTTCGTTAACTGAATGCCTCTATTTGTGCGCTCCAGCAATTTAAGTCCATATTCATGTTCTAAAGAAGACATGGCCGCACTTAGGGTTTGTTGAGCAATATGAATATTTGAGCTTGCTTTTGTGATAGAGCCTGCTTTAACGACTTCAATAAAATATTTTACATATTCTATTTTCATAAATCCTCACCCATCCACTACAACAAAAACTACATCTTCACCCATCATAACAACATCATAATAGATATAAAATAACGATGCAACATCATTCACAGCATCCTTTTAGAAAAATAAAAATCGATCCCACAAATTGCAGGATCGATTTTTCAAATCAACTGTACAACTTATACACCAATGCTCGGCTCTTTTCATCGGCTCCTCTTGTTTCTACAACAATACCTTTTTCCTTAAATTTTTCAGCAACTTTTTTCAAACACGTTGCACCGGATTCATCCAAAATTCTCGCTTTTGAAAAATCAATAAGAACATGCTCTTCTGTATCGTTAAAATTAAACGCATTCATCAAAGTTTCTGTAGAAGCAAAAAATACGCAGCCCTTAATAGAATAGATTTTCTTGTTGTTTTTGACATCAACGGCCACATCAATGTTGGACATCTTAATGGCAAACGTAATCGCTGTCAATACAAAACCTACGATGACGCCATAGGCCAGATTATTTGTTGCAACAACGATCATCACAACAGCAACAATGACAATGGCATCACTTTTTGGCATTTTATGCAGCCTCAGCAACGACTCAAAATCAAAAGTTGAAATCGACACTGTGATCATCACCGCCACCAACGCAGCCAATGGAATTTGCATCAAAAGATCCTTTAACAAGAAAATAAGCACCAGCAAAAACGAACCCGAAACAAAATTGGAAAGTCGGCCTCGACCGCCAGAATTAACATTGACGATGGCTTGTCCAATCATTGCGCAGCCACACGTTCCGCCAAACAGCCCTGACACCATATTTGCAATACCTAAACCTCGACATTCTCTGTTGCGGTCACCTTCGCTGTCGGTCATTTCATCAATAACCTGTGAGGTAAGCAGGGTTTCTACCAATCCCACAAGTGCCATAGAAATGGAGTAAGGCAACACGATTTTTAATGTTTCTAATGAAAATGGAACATCCGGTATATGAAACATTGGCAATGCAGCCGTTATAGCACCCATGTCCCCAATGGTCTTTACTGGCACATGAAAGGCAATCGCAACGGCCGTTACGACAACAACAGAAACCAGTGTTGACGGCACCACTGTTGTAAAATGAGGAACGATGTAAATAATCCCCATGCCTAGAACAACAAGTGCCACCATTTGCCAGCCTTCACCTTCAAAGTTGCCCAATTGGGACATGAAAATCATGATCGCCAATGCATCCACAAATCCTATTTGCACACTGTGCGGAATAAACTTCAATAAATTTCCTACCTGCAAAACTCCAAGCAGAAACATAAAAACACCACATAGGATTGTAGCAAACATCAAATATTCTGGCCCATAATCTCTTACCAAGCTAACAATAATAAGTGCCATTGACCCAGCTGCCGCCGAAATCATTGCAGGTCTTCCGCCTAAAAAAGCCATTAAAATCGTTAACCAAATCGACGCATAGAGCCCCATCATAGGACTAATGCCTGCCACAATACAAAAACCGACAACCTCTGGAATGATGGCAAAAGAAGACACCAATCCAGCTAAAATATCACTCTTTGCATTGCCAAACCATTCTTTCTTCTCTTTATGAAGATCCACCTAAACCGAACCCTTTCATATTCAAAATTTATATAGAAAGTATTTTAATTCTATTTATACTTTGAAAAAAGTCATTATACAACCATTTATATACAGCATACAAAAAAGCTACTTGATAAACGCATTGTTTATCAAGCAGCTCTCAATTATTACGGAACAAGCAGCTCCAGTTTTTTATCGTTCAATTTTGCTGAAACAGAAGTGACGTTTTCCACTTTATCCGGATCCAAGGCTGGATCTTCTTCACGTGCACGTACCTTCTGCAGAGAATGAATCGCTACTTCAAGCATGCTGCGGTCTGGCTCTGCTGTAGTGAGCCGCTGCAGCTGCATGCCTGGCCAAGCAATCGCACGCACCCATGCTTTGTCCATATGCTTGCCGCAGAAACGCAGCACCTCATAACTGACGCCAGCAATCACTGGCAAGAGAATCACACGGGAAAGCAAACGCCAAGCAAAGTTTTCCACGCCAACAAGGGCGAAAACGAATATGCTGATCACCATGACAATGAAAAGGAAGCTTGTACCGCAGCGCGGATGAAGCCGTGTATGCTTCATGGCATTTTCCGGCGTCAGTTCTTCACCGGCTTCGTAGCAATGAATGGTTTTATGCTCGGCACCATGGTATTGGAACACACGACGAATCTCCTTCATGCGTGTGATCAATACCAGATAAAGCAGGAATACACCCACACGCACAATGCCTTCGAAGATATTCTGTAAGAAATTGCCTGGAATCAACGGTTGCAGGAAATGTGCAATGACCACTGGCAAAAGGAAGAACAATAAAACACCAAGGCCAAGAGAAATAATCAGCGTCACCGCAATTTCCATCGGTGAAAGTTCTTCCTCCTCTTCATCCTCTGCCAGTGACACATTTGTCGACCAGACAATAGCCTGCATGCCGCTGATCAACGAATCAATCATACTGCATACACCGCGCACCAGAGGCAGCCCTAAGAATTTATTGCGCTGAGAAAGCAAGGTGAATTCTTCTACCTCTGAGACAATACGTCCATCTTCAAGCCGCGCACACATCGCCTGCGTGTGCTTGCCGCGCATCATAACCCCTTCGATAAGGGCCTGACCGCCATATGAACAAGCCATGAGGGCCTCCTTTCCACTTCTTAACCACCATCAATTATGCATTCGCATTTTGTGCAATCCAATCAGGAACAGAAATCACACTGTTGTCATCAGAATTCAAATCGATGCATTCTGCCGCCGACAGCGATTGTGCCCCATCAAGAGTGAGCAAATAGCTGTAGAAACGAGCGGTAAGCATCGTAACGGCACCTGCATTAGGGGTCGCTTCCATATCACTGAAATAACTTTCCAGCTCATCGGTCATAATGCCACGATCCTTCAAGGCCTGGAGATAAACATCATTATCATCGGCCAGCTTTTCAGCGCCTTCAATCTCAATGCAAGCCCGCGCCATGGTACCGATGATTTGTCGTGCCGGCACATTTTCGTTGACATAAATCTTGTCGCTGAGCTCAAAGCCAGCTTTTTTCACCGCATTGTTGACCATATTCTGATAACGGTTCATGGTGATATCATCGTCCAAATAATAATTGTTGTCGTAGCCACCATCGAGAACACCGAGACTGCGCAGCACTTTTACGCCTGGATAAGCCCAGTGATCCATAACATCTTCATGCGTCTGTGTATGATCAAGTTTGGCGCCCTGATCAACCAAGAGATCCTGAATCATAGAAATGGCAGCGCTGTTATCTACCAAATCACGAGGGGTTTTATCCAAAGACTTGGCCACGGCTACAGCCACACCGGCCGCTTCACCACAAGCCATGCCCGTCGGTACAATACGTGCAGAACCTGCTGCCAGTGAGGTGTATCCTGCCGAACGGCCAACCACCAACAGCCCATCCACATCTTGTGGCACCAGGCTCTTATAGCCAATGGCATACTGATCAGGATAACCAACAACCGTACCATAGGTCTGCGTTTTTGTTGGCTGTACATCGACTGGGTAGGAAGTGACACAGATCGCATCGTCCTGCCAGCGGTTTTCCAACACATCGTCAATCGTCAAATTGTATTCGCAGGTAATATGACGGCTTTCGCGCACATAAAGGTCATCTGCCGTGCCAACAAGCTGGCAGTCGCTGAAGCCCCAGAATTCATCCTGCAGATAAGGAATGATGTTTTCCAATTCTGCTTTGGCACGCTCAATGCCTTCTTCGCGACTTTCTTCATCCAATGGGTCTACGTCAAAGATCAAAAGTGCATTGACAAGCACATCACCGTTGTCTTGTCGCGCCATGTTAAAGCCGCGCAAGCGCATGGCGCTGTCTTTTGGCTCGTATGCATAGCCTTCATCGCTGAAGCCCCATGCTGTGTTGCCGCTAACCCCCATGCTTGTCGATTTATTGAACAATTCACCAATGCCGCGCTTGATCGTCAGATAACGCGTCATGCTGTCCCAGTTCACACCAGACAAACGGAATACCAAAGTCACGCCCATTTCACGGTCGCGCTCGCCGATGTCTTCTCCAGCGTAAGTATATGGCGCACCAGCCGCTGCTGCCACATCGCCATCCTGTGTCGCATCAATGACATATGGCGCGTTATAGGTAACTTCCTGTCCATCTTCCAACACGGTCACACCTGTGATCGTCGTGCCGTTCATGACAGGTGCTTGAAATTCGGCGTTATAACGCACAGTGATGTTTTTTTCCGATGTCAGCATATCTTGGAACACATTGGCAGCATTGACAATATCAAAACCACTGCCGCCCACCGCATTCACAAACTCTTCATAGATACCACCCACTAAGGTTGTACCATCGCGGGTTTCAGGCACATCAATAAAGTTCAAGGCCCCAAGGGTGTACAGGCCGCCAGGCGTACTGTCTTTTGACAAAAGCAAAGTCTTCATGCCATTGCGTGCTGCTGATACGGCCGCTGCAATGCCCTCTGGATCAGAACCAACAACGATAACGTCGTAGTCACTGTCCGCTGTGCCTTCATTCGTAAACTGAGGCAGAGATTCTGCCTCACCGGTTGATTCTGTACCGCTGCTGCAACCAGAAAAAAGCATGGTCACGACGAGCAGCATCGCAATCAATGCAGTCATTTTTTTCTTCATTTTTTACTCCTTTAACAAACACTCGCTGGTATACTGTTTTCCACTGCGGCGCACCGTCTCTGATGCCAGCACATCAATGGAATCCAACACATCGGGGTCGTCGATGGGTAAATCGCGTTTTAAAACCGAAAGCTCCGTGCAGCCAAGAATAAGACACTGTGCACCTCGTGCCCGCAGTGCATTGGCAACAGCGTCAAAGTCTTCCCGTGCTACCGGCTGACCAGCTTTCACACCATCATAAATCATATGCATCAGCGCTGCCTGACCGTCCTCATCAGGCACAATGGCATCCAGTCCTGCTTGCTGTGCGTATTTCTGATATGTGCCGGTCACAATGGTGCCAGTCGTCGCCATGATGCCGACACAATGTAAGTCTGCGATGCGTTCTTTCGCGTAACGGATCGTTTCTTCCACAATATTCACAACTGGGATTTTCACCGCCTGCTGCAGCTCATCGTAAAAATAATGGGCTGTGTTGCACGGAATCACTACAAATGCACAGCCAGCCGCTTCCAAACGTTTTGCGTCCTCCACCATCACTGGCAGTGGATTGTCTGGAGACTGCTCGGTGATGAAGGCTGTGCGATCCGGAATGTCACAGTCATTGAACACAAGCATGTTGATGTGATCCTGGTCACACCCTGCTTTTGTCATTTCAATTACGCGCTGCATATAATATACCGTCGCCATCGGTCCAACGCCGCCGATAACCCCTACTGCCTGTCTCATGGTGGTCACTCCCTTGTTGATGTTTGCATGTAACAATTATTATACCCCATGACGTCTGTGAAACACAAGCCGCCCAACAGGCAAACCAAGTATAGGACAACATTCTTAATCATTTCTTAAAAGCATGCACAAAAAAACAACGTAACTTTCTGCTTCTGTTACGTTGTTGATCCGTTATAATGATATTGTATTGATTGGTTCATTTCCATTATTTAATGGTAATCATTGATCGCTAACAAAAAACACTGGGCACGGCCGGCTTATTCAATGATTTCTTCCAGCAGAATCATTTTCGTAAAGCCGCCACGGGTTTCACGCTTGTGCAAGCGAATTTGATCCAACTCATCAAACGTGATGCCGTTTGCTTCTGCAATGGCATGAATAACTTCCAGCACGTCTGCCAGTTCCGCCATTTCTTTTGTCACCTGATAATCGCACACTTCTTCGTCCAGTTTTTCGTCCAGCGCAAATAAAATATCATCTTTACTTTCAAGCACAGAGGTGACTGCCTCATCGCCGCCTTGCACAATCGCCGTCGGCACCTTGTCACGCACCAGCTTGTTATAGGAACGTCGCGCCATAAATGCCCCTCCTTTCCTTTTTGAATTTTCTGATTTCATTCTACCACAAAGCCCTGTTCCGTGAAAGCATTATCACTTATTGACAGCAATATTTTTCAATGCTACCCTAAAGCCAAGGAGATGAGAATATGAAAATTGGTTTCATTGGTGACTTACACATGGACTACAATACTCACCATGATTTTCTCGCCGAATTCACACGTGTCTGCAAGAATCTAACGCTAGATGCACTCGTTTTTTGCGGTGATACAACAACCGGCGCCTTCGGGTCGCTGGATTTCTATAACGACCTCTCTAAAAATGTCTCAACAAAAATTCTCGAAATTCCCGGTAACCATGAGCTCTATTGCACGGCTGGGAGAAACAAGCGCAAAAAGAATGAAGACCTATGCTTTGATGCCGACGAATACCTGGAGCTCATGCTTGGTCACCCCATCTATAGCCTCTGCCTACACCCAATCGTGCACGGTGATTGGGTCATCATCGGCAGCCCAAGCTGGTACGACTTTTCCCTGCATCGCAAATATCATCATATGAGCGAAGCCACCAAGCGTCATTTTCTGCGCCGCTGCCCGGAATATAAATACGTGCTGACCGACGAAGACAATCCGCGCATCAACGAAGAAATCACTGCCCAAAGTTTGGATTTCATGGAACGCCAGCTCAAGACCATTCGCGAACGTCCAAACGGTGATCACTACAAAATCTGCTCTGTCATCCATATGCTGCCGCGCCCTGAGCTCTATAAACAAAGCCACGTCTGGGGCACCACCATCGCCTTTATGGGCAGCAAATACTATGCCGAACTCTATGAAAAATATGGCGTCGATACCTGCATCTGCGCCCACTCCCACATTCGCATGGAGATGGAGCGAAACGGCGTCTACTATGTCAACGTCTCTTTGGGGCACAATTTCAAATGGAAACATAAAACCTCCCTCTACCAGGAAGTTCTCGACACCATGTACATCATGGACATCTAAAAAAACCGCTGTACAGCATTGCTGTACAGCGGTTTTTTTGTGCCAAAATGATGCGGTATCATTCGTTCCATAGCCAAACGCGTGCAGGCGCTATATGATGAAACCATCCTATATTATAGAAGGAAGGAATCATTATGTGCACACGTTTTGTTTATCGCGCGAATGCGATGATCACTGGATTCAATTTTGACATTGATCTTGCCGTTTGGGACCATCAGCTTATCATGGATCACGATCATTTCGCCATTGGCATTCTGCGGCCAGACGGCTTGCGTCACACATATCATGGCGTACACCGCAACGGCAACGTCGGCACCCTGCTTTGTGTTCACGGTGTACCTGGCGGCCTCTATACGGATGGCGTCGACTGTATGACCATTGCTGATCTCACCGAGCAATTTGTGCAGGCTCGTCTCAGCTTCGACGATGCCGTCCATCTTGTTCAAACCAAAAAGATCACCTATGCAGCCGATGCCACCATGCAGGCCATGCTTTCCGATCGTCATGGTCGCACCTTAATCATTGAGCCGGGCATTGGCTACCGCGTGGACAGCGGCCGCTTCTCACTGATTACCAACTACTCACTTCTGGCCCCAGAAAGCACACGTCCCTTCATCGTCCCTGGCGATGACCGCTATGAGCGCGCAGCCGCAACGCTTTCATCCTGCAATGAAACATTCAACGTCAGCGATGCTTTCGCCCTCCTCCGCAACGTAAGTCAAGAAGGTCCTTGGGCCACACGCGTGAGCTTCGTCTACGCTGCTCATGAGAACACTGTTTATTATGTTCAAAACAATCGTTTCGACGACATCCAGCAACATCACTTTCCCCTATCATAGAAAGGAAGCAACATGAATCCACATACGCTTTACCCCCGCAGCAGCGATCTCCAAACCATCTACCTGAAAAACGCCATCACCAATCCCAACATCTATGTCGGCGACTTTACCATCTACAACGACTTCGTACACGACCCGCGCGATTTCGAAACCAACAACGTCCGCTATCACTACCCCATCAACAACGACCATCTTTACATCGGCAAGTATTGTTCCATCGCCTGCGGCGCCACCTTTCTTTTCAACAGCGCCAATCACACCTTGCACAGCTTATCCACCTATCCCTTCCCTATTTTCTATGAGGAATGGAATCTGCCACTCGCATCCATTTGCACCGCCTGGGACAACAAAGGCGACATTGTCATTGGCAACGATGTGTGGATCGGCTATCAGGCCGTCATCCTCGCTGGCGTCACCATTGGTGATGGTACCATCATCGGCGCCCGTGCCCTGGTTACAAAAGATGTTCCACCCTACACCATCGTTGGCGGTGTGCCTGCCAAACCCATCCGCCGTCGGTTTGACGATGGCACTATCCTTGTTCTACAGCGCCTGCAATGGTGGGATTGGCCTGAATCACTTCTCCGTCAGCATCTCTCAGCCATCCAAAATGGCGACATTGATGCATTAAACAAAGTTGCAACATAAAAATCGCCCCTCAACGACAAGAATCCTGTCGCTGAGGGACGTGTGTTTTATACGCTTTCGTGGAAGGTACGCTTGATGACTTCAAGCTGCTGTTCACGGCTGAGTCGACTGAAGTTAACCGCATAACCGGAGACACGAATGGTCAAGGTTGGATAAAGATCTGGATGTTCCATGGCATCGAGAAGCACTTCGCGGTTCATGACGTTCACATTGAGATGATGGGCACTGCGCATAAAATAGCCATCAAGAATGGCTGAAAGATTACGAACGCGCTGAATATTGTCTCGTCCAAGAGCCACTGGCACAATGGAAAAGGTATTGGACACGCCATCCTGACAAACCCCGCGATAAGGAATTTTAGACACAGAATTCAAGGAAGCAAGGGCGCCGTTCTCATCGCGGCCATGCATTGGATTGGCACCAGGCGCCAATGGTTCACCGATCTTGCGGCCATCTGGTGTGGATCCTGTCTTTTTGCCATACATGACATTACTGGTAATCGTTAAAGCCGACAACGTATGGATGCCGCCGCGATAGATTGGATGGCGCTTGAGGGCATTGGAGAAATAGCTGACCACTTCTACAGCGATGTCATCAACAAGGTCGTTGTCATTGCCGTATTTTGGAAAATCGCCAACGGTTTCGAAATCCACAGCGATGCCGCGCTCATCACGAATTGGACGCACCTTCGCGAATTTGATCGCCGACAGGGAATCGGCAGCCACCGAAAGGCCGGCAATACCAAATGCCGTGAGACGTTCTACATCGGTGTCGTGTAAAGCCATCTGGCTGGCTTCGTAAGCATATTTATCATGCATGTAGTGAATGATGTTGATGGCATCGACATAAAGTTCTGCAACATAATCCATAACCTTTTTATAATTGGTGATGACATCGGAGTAATTCAACACCTCGCCAGTTAAAGGTTCAATGCCAGGAACAACCTTCACCCCTTTAATTTCATCGACACCGCCATTGATGGCGTAAAGCAAGCTCTTTGCCAAATTGGCACGTGCGCCGAAAAATTGCATCTGTTTGCCAATTTTCATGGCTGAAACACAGCAGGCGATGCCATAATCATCACCATAAAGAGGACGCATGATGTCGTCGTTTTCATACTGGATAGAATCGGTTTCAATGCTCATCTTGGCGCAGAACTTCTTAAAGTTCTCTGGCAGATCGCGGCTCCAAAGCACAGTGAGGTTTGGCTCCGGTGCAGTGCCTAAATTGATAAGGGTGTGCAGCATGCGATAAGAGTTTTTGGTCACTAAAGTGCGTCCGTCCACGCCCATGCCGCCGATGGATTCGGTGACCCAAGTTGGATCGCCGCCAAAGAGCTCGTTGTATTCTGGCGTACGCAAGTGGCGGATCAAACGCAGCTTAATCACAAATTGGTCGATCAATTCCTGAGCGCCTTGTTCGTCAAGGATGCCGCGTTCGAGGTCACGCTGAATGTAGATGTCAAGGAAGGTCGACGTGCGGCCGAGAGAGGTGGCCGCGCCATTGTTTTCTTTGGTACCGGCAAGATAAGCCATGTAAAGGGCCTGCACCGCTTCCTGTGCCGTCGCTGCTGGGCCGGAAATGTCAACGCCGTAACGCGTTGCCATCGATTTCATCTTGCCCAGCGCACGAATCTGCTCGCTGATTTCTTCGCGCAAACGAATGCGTTCTTCAGTCATTGGCCCATCGGCATTGCGCAGATCTTCCTGCTTTGCTTCGATCAGGAAATCCACACCATAAAGTGCCACTCGGCGATAGTCGCCAACAATGCGGCCACGACCATACGCATCTGGCAAGCCCGTCAAAAGCCCCGCGCTGCGCGCCGCACGCACACGCTGAGGATAGGCGTCAAACACACCATCGTTGTGTGTCTTGCGATATTCGGTGAAATGTTTTTCAATCTCTGGATCTAAGGTATAGCCATACTGTTCCAACGCTGCCTTGGCCATGCGCATGCCGCCATAAAGATTGACAATGCGCTTGAGTGGTGCATCGGTTTGCAGACCGACAATGACCTCGTTTTCTTTGTCGATATATCCTGGCTCAAAATTATCAATGCCAGAGGCGATATGCGTTTCTACATCAATGATGCCCTTTTTCACTTCTTCAACGATGAGGGCACGGCACTTTTCCCATACGCGATCAGTCCGCGCTGTGGTGCCTGTCAAGAAGGCATCATCCCCCTCATATGGGGTGTAATTTTTCTGAATAAAATTGCGCACGTTAATCAAATGGCGCCATTCACCGCTGCGAAATCCGTCCCAGGCTGGGCTTTTTGTCAAATCCATCATTGTTTACCGACTCCTTCCAGTCTTTCATCAAGTAGTTTTTGGTAGTGTACCAAAGCTTCCTCAGACAACGCTGGCACACCTTCTAACGCATACGGAAGATTGGAAACGCGGTATTTTTCTCGCCCCAGTAAATGATAGCCAAGCAGCTCCACCTTTTGCACATTACGGATGCCGTTGATGTAATCAGCAAGGGCACAAATGTGATCGTCACCATCGGTCAGCCCTGGCACAACGACATGGCGCACCCACAAAGGTACATCAGCTTTCTGCACAGCATCCAAAAAAGCCAGGGTACGCTCCATTGTGGTGCCCGTGATTTGCTGATAGCCTTCCGGCGTAAAATGCTTCACATCATAAAGCAGCAAATCCGTGTTGGCTAAGATGGCATCGTAATCGCCAAGCCCGACACCAGCGGTATCGATGCAAGTGTGCAGCCCAGCTTCTTTGCAAAGGCGCAGCGCTTCTGCAAGAAATTCAGGCTGCTGCAGCGGCTCACCACCCGAAAAAGTGACGCCGCCACCGCTGGCATCAAAATATGATTTGAAACGGCACAGCTTTTTAACGAGAGCCTCCGAAGTGATCACCTCACCACCATCATGGGTCCATGTGTCAGGATTGTGACAATAGCAGCAGCGAATGCCGCACCCCTGTAAAAACACCACTGTCCGAATGCCAGGGCCATCCACCAGCCCCATGCTTTCGATGGAATGAATGTAACCTACTCGCATAACCGCTCCTCCTTCCGAAATAAAACCAAAGAGCCGACCATCCGGGCTCCTTGGCGCCCAGACGGTCGGCTCTATCAGTTATACTTCACACGAGGTCTCTCGCTTATTTCCGTCAGTCATATAACTTGGCTTGAGTATAGCATGTTCATTTTGTGCTGGCAAGACAATTTTTCACGTGAAGTTTCAAATTTTCCCTGCAAAATCCCTGCAATGACGTTCGCACTGCGGGTTACAGAAATTTAACAGTCGATCAACAAGGGATATTTGTCTTTCGCCATCTGCCAAACAGCATCGCCAAAAAGACACAGCGTCACTGCCATGTCGTGATCGCGCAGCCACTCTTCAATAGTGTTCACCGCCACAGCCAGCGCCTCTTCCAACGGATAACCGTACACACCAGAAGAAATCAACGGAAACGCCACACTCTCACAGCCAGCCTGTTCGGCCAACGCCAGTGAACGCTGATAACAGCTAGTGAGCGCCGCCCGCTCGCCATGACTGCCGCCATGCCACACCGGACCAACCGTGTGAATCACATAGCGTGCTGGCAGCTGGTAGCCCTTCGTAATCTTTGCTTCGCCCGTTGCACAGCCGCCAAGTGTGCGGCATTCTGCCAAAAGCTCCGGCCCCGCCGCGCGATGAATGGCGCCATCCACACCGCCACCGCCCAGCAGCGAGCGGTTCGCCGCATTGACAATGGCACAAACCTTCAATGTCGTAATATCTGCTTGTATCAACCGTAATGACATATCAATCGCATCCTTTCTCTATTACAAAGCATCGCTAGGCTCTGGATCATAAAGTTCCATAGAAAATGTTATCATCCCACCCTCGCCGGACAGCGAAAAAACATTATCGCCTGCACGCAGCGAAACCTGAGACACCTGCCATTGTCGCCCATAATCATCTGCATCAACCGGAACCAGTTCGTCCATCATCAGTTGTTCACCATTATTTTTGAGCCATAATACCGCATCACTAGAATTATTTGCATCCTCCAGTGCATAAGTATAACGCAGCATCACCTTGCAATCCGCTTTCGCCGGAATAACCAAAATTTCATCGCCTTCAGGCGTCAACATTCGAGGTTCTCCTTGCCATGATACCATATATTGACCCGTTTCATTTTCCGTCTCCGATATACAGCCATTAAAAAGCACAATCCCCAGCAAAAATATTAAACTCCATGCTGCACAACGTTTTCCTTTCATCAGGCCCACATTCCTTCCTTGTACAGGCAAATGATAACACCATTTCTTTTACTTCAATGATCCATATCAAAAAAAATTACACTGTCATCGATTTTTCCAGCAGAATCGCCGTTTCCTGAACCCCCAGCAAAATCAGTATTTTTTTATATTTTATCAAAATCATCCATCAACAACCATCGTTTCCTGCAAAACCATAGGTGATTCGCTTATGAATAAACTTGTCACCCCCTACCGATTCTGCTACACTGCCATCAAAGGAATAGACGCGAAAGGAGAACTCACATATGAAAAGGATCAAACGCACTCTAAAAAAATGGTTCCCCTGGACAAAAAAGGAATGGTTTATTCGGCTGGCACTGACAATAGCCGTACTTGCCGTATTTCATTTTGAAAATACTGGTTTTTTAGGCAATAATGTGACCATCCCACTGTGATTGGCATTCATCATCATCATCTGGCTGATCTGAACATCAACCATACAAAATGCCCCGTTCTGCCAACGGGGCATTTTTATTTATTCACTCATACGCAGCCGTTCCAGGAGCGCGCCATCATCTTCACATTGATGATACACCGCAAGCGGTACATATACGCACAACATCACAACAAGCAAACAAGCTGCCAGCATCGGCAAAAGCGGCACCGAAAAGGCCACTCCCATATGGTTCATTGCCTGAAAGACAAGGACTGTCAGTGCCAAGCCAACGGTCGCGGTGAGAACAATAGAACCCAGCGCCACCAAGAGACCTTCCCGCATAAGCATCCCGCGCAGTTGAGCCGGTGTCATGCCCAGGCTTTCCATGACTGCAAAAGACACTCGGCGATGCTGAACATTGGCCGCCATGGTGTTGACATAGTTGAGCACACCCACAACGAGGAGCAGCAATGCAATGGCTGCGCCGACTTCATTGAGATCGCCCTCGCTTGCCTGGATCGCTTCTTTTTCCTGCAACTGTGATTCATAGAACACATCACTCAGGTCTGGCAGTTTTTCCAATGTTGACAACACCTGGCGTTCCACTACTGTGTCATAAGGCTCTGCATAGTGAACCGTGAAACTGAGAATCAATGGCGTCTGCACCAACGACTCCAGATAGCTTTCGCTGACAATGAAACACGGACCGATGTTGCGTGAGCTGGAGAGATAACCGTCACCGCTTTCAGCAGCAAGAGACAGCTGATGCGTCTCACCGTTCACCGTGAACGTTATCGGCGCTCCATCGGACACTGCATTTGGCAGCTGACTGCCGACCGCACTGACCAGGCAGCATTCGCCCGACAGAAACCGCTGCTGATCGACCGGCTCCGCCAGCTGATTATTGATGTAATCAAATTCTTCGTCGTCGATGGCTTTGAGCATCCCATAATACCGTGACGGATCAGAGCGATAGTCAGCCAGCACCTCATCATAAACAAGATACGGCCGCGAGTCGCAGTAACCTTTCAGCCACTGCGCCATAAACGCCTCATCGTTCACGATGATGGGCACACCACGCACAGCGTGCACCGCCTCCACACCATCGATGCCTGCAATGTCCTCAACAATGGATTCTTCCAGCAGCGCCTGATAAGATTGGACATTTTCCGACGTCCCGCTGTCGTTGCGCACAATCATGTCGGCGTTCCAATAAAGCGGCATGACATTACGCTCCCCTTGGCTGCTGATGATGGTCGTCAAACACAGAAAAACCGTCAAGCTGATGGACAATGACAGCAACACCACCAACGTTTTGCGGCGATCTTTGCGCAGCTGATCCAGCGCCATCCCCCACAGCAAACGACGATGACGACGTGCCCGAAAGGATACATGATTTGGCATAGCACCACGCACCGCTTCCAAAGGCGAAACATTGGCTGTCATGCGCAACGGCGCACACATGCCAAGCACAACGGCCATCCCTACGCAAACCACCGTCAGCACAAGCACGAGCGGCTGAAACTGAGTGGTGATCAGTGATTCGGTAAACTGCATTGCCTGAAGCAGCTCAGGCACGATGCAAAGTGCCGTCACCGCGCCCAATGCCAAGCCGATGACCATTGCCAGCACGATGACGCCCAACAACTGATGCATCAAAAGCCGTATCAGTTGGCGCTGTGTCATGCCAAGGGTTTGCAGCAGGCCATAGTAACGCGTTTTTCCGGTTGCAGACAAATAAAAAATATTGTAAACCAAGAGCGCAGCGCTCAAACAAACAATGGCACTCAAACCGATAACGCCGAGCAATACTTTCCAGGAATTTTCTATATAAGCATGCGCCTGAAACGACTGATTGCCCTGAAGTGACAAGCCTTCCTGCAAATCCTGAAGGGTCGACGGCAGCACATAATTCTCTGCCAATTTGACAAGGAGAAAGCCGCTGTCGTCCAGCGTGAAACCAGATACATCAAAAAACGCACGTGACACAAAAATCGGCGACGTGTCACCATACCCTTCCCAAATGCCGCTGATGGTGAAGGCTTTGGTCATCATACCCGCGTTGGTTTCAACTGTGGCTTGGAAGATGTCCCCAAGGCCAAGATGGTCCAGGCCGCACTGTGTCAAAGCATCACGGCTGACCATCACCTCATTGGCCGCCTGGGGATAATGCCCCTGCTGAGCCGTGATGACCTGATCCCGCTGAACGTTCCACAACGTCTCATCGTACCAGATGAGACCGACACTCACGGTGTCATCCGCCTCGGTGCTTTGAATGACACCACTGTAGCAGCCTGCCCCCACACTTTCCACACGATCGTTGTCCAATAGTGCCTGCTGCTGTGCCATGGTGAATCCATTGACCACGGCAACATCATAATCTGCGCCATACAAACGTGCATCCTGCAGGCGTCCCAACTGCAGATAACTGATCCCTGTCGTAAAAACGCTGAACACCAACAGCGTCGCCAAAGCTATGGTGATCAATAAAATGGCCACACCGCGTCGGTTGGCCCGGCGTTGATTCTTCGCCATCCGAACAATGATGGCACGGTTGTTATTTGCCAGCATCGTGGTCACCACCTTCGACAATGCGCCCGTCTCGCATCTCCACGATTCGATCGGCCAGCTGCGCAATATCCAAGTCGTGGGTCACAACGACCAGCGTTTGCCGCAACTGTTCCGACAAAACCTTCATAAGGCCGAGCACCTCATGGCTGGTTTGTGTATCCAAGCTGCCGGTGGGTTCATCAGCAAGAATCAGCGCCGGACGAATCGCAAGCGCACGCGCAATAGCCACACGCTGCTGTTCACCGCCGGAAAGCTGCGCTGGCATCATGGTACGCTTGTCAGCAATGTGCAGCTTTTCCAGCAGATACATAATGAACGCTTCATCAATGGATGTACCATCCAGCGCCAGCGGAAAGATGACATTGTCATACACGGTTAAATCAGGAATCAAATTGAACTGCTGAAAGATAAAGCCCACGCGACGACGGCGAAAAAGCGCCAGCTGTGTGCGATTCATGCTGTGCAGCTCATTACCATCAACAATGATCTCTCCAGCCGTCGGCCCATCCAACCCACCAAGCAGATGCAGCAGCGTCGACTTCCCGCAGCCTGATTTTCCGATGATGGCTGTAAAGCTGCCTGGCTGCACGGCAAAATTGATATTGTCCAATGCGTGCATAGGCACTTCCCCGCTTTGATAGATCTTGCTCAGATTTTTTGTTTGTACAATCGGCGTTGTCATAAAAGTCTCCCCCTTTCATTTGTTTTTAGTGTAGACAAGAACAATCACAAACCGTTCACAAAAAAAGAAAATCACAAAACTGTGATTTTCTCTGACTCATTCGGCAAATTCAGGGTAAACACGCTGCCCTGCCCAGGTGTAGAATGAACGTCTATGTAGCCACCCTGCAGCGCCACAATTTTTCGCGCCACATAGAGCCCCAAGCCAGCCCCTTCGCTGTTGTGTACTTCCGGCTCACGATAAAAACGCGTAAAGATGGCGCCTTGGTGTGATGGATCAATGCCACGGCCATTGTCACGCACGTGAATCTGCGTAAACATCGGCAGCCTCTGCACAGTGAGCATCACTTGCCCGCCTGGCGCCGTATATTTCACAGCATTGTCCAACAAATTATACAGTGCTTCCGCGGTCCATTTTCGATCATGCGACAAAACCAGCGTATCATCAGCCTCAACGCTCAGCGTGATATGCTTTTGCTCCGCCTTAGGCACCACCGCCGCCATGGCGTCAGCCAGCGTGTCCATGAGCAGCACTGACTGCTTATGAATCTGCACAGCACCCGTTTCCAATCTGGAAATTTTCACCATGTCTTCAAGAAGAAATTGCAGTTTGTCCACCTGCTTCTCCATTTTCGGCAAAAGATCCGCCGTTTCAGCGTCACCTTCCATCTGTTCCAGATAGAGGCAGATGTTAGCCAATGGTGTCTTTGTCTGATGAGAAATGTCGGCGACCAGCGCCTTGATGCTTTCTTTTTCATCGGTTAACGCCGTTCGTTCCTGCTTCAAGACCTGTGACAGACGCAGCAAGCGCTCATTCGTATGTCCCCAAAGATCATCATTAGCAGCAATTGCTCCATTCAGAGACTTCCCGTCCAAAATATCGCCAATGGCTTCGTCCAACTGCTGCGCATAATGATAAACATCTTTCTGCATGCGCCGACAACGCAGCCACTGCCACAACGCAGCGCTGAAACACAGCAAGCCGAATGCCAACGCCATCATTTCCATAAATATCCCATCCCATACACATTTGAAATATAGGTGTGCGACGCGTCCTCCAGCTTTTTGCGCAGCCGGCCAATGTTCACCGCCAGCGCATGACGGTCGCTCAATTCCACACCCACATCCCAGAGCGCATCCAGCATCACCTGATAAGTCAACAACTGGCCCTTATGGTCAATCAAAAGACGCAGTAATTTTTGCTCCGTTGGCGTTAAACACGCACTCTCTCCATTGCGTGTCACTTTGCCAAGATCGAAATCGATGACCAAATACCCATCATCCACGACGGATTCTGATTGAGGCGTACGACCCAAGGCCACCGCCATTTTCGCCAGCAGCACCTTCATAGAAAATGGCTTTGTCACATAATCGTCAGCACCCAATGCATAACCGGTGAGCACGTCCTCTTCCAAATCCCGCGCTGAGAGAAAAATCACTGGCACCGTGCGCCGCGCCTTGAGCCAGCGGCAAAACTGAAAGCCGTCGCCATCGGGCAGATTAACGTCACAAATTGCCAAGTCAAGTCTGCTGTCATCAAGCAGCGCCTGTGCATCAGCCATGGTCTGAGCCGACAACACCCGATGCCCTGCCTGTGCCAACGCTGCAGTGATGCTCTCATTGAGCGTAAAGTCGTCTTCCAACACCAAAATCATCGCCATCGCCGTCACTCTCCCGCTTCAAAATCAAACAATGCCGCTTCGTAGTTCTGGACATAATAGCGCAAGTTTTTTCGTCCGCGAACGATGATGGTGTGGCCTTCGGCTTCCAATTTTTCCTGCTGTGCCGCCACGCCGCCGGGATATTTTGGATTGAGTTCTCCCTTGGCTTTCAGGGTGCGCCAATAAGGCGTTTCGTCTTCTTCCCGCTGCGCACTGGCCCAGGCCGCAATGGAAACAAAGATGCCTGCTGTAATTGGTTCGGTAAAGTCGGCATCGTTGTGACGCGCAAAGTAAGCGCGCAGCTCGCCCACGGTCGTCAGTTTTCCCGAAGGCACGCGTTTCATCATGGCATCATAGGCCAGCGGCGGTGCGAAATACATCCGCTCACCGCCATACTTGGCGATGGTCTTTTCGTCGGTTACAATCTGCACCTTTGGCATGTCTTTGTTGTCATGCAGCATGGCATTAAAATCTTTCTTGTCTTCGTTGGCCATACGACCACCTCCTTGTTGCCCTCAGCATAGCAAATGCACAACCGTCCAGCAATGAGACAGTTTGAAAAAGTGCACAACACCGCAAACTTATTTTATTGCACATTGACAAAAATTGCACTGTCATCGATTTTCTCAAGCGGAACAGCCGTGTCTTGAAATCCCAGCAAGGTCAATCGCTTTTTGTCCTGAACGATATAGCCAATGGTCGTCTGGTCGTCAGCAGTGAGTGCATAGATGCCAGAGTCGTTGTCTTTTTCAATGGTTTCATAGCTGCCATCTTCGCGAACGCCTGCCTGGTTGTAAATGGTGAAGCGATCTTGCTGAAGGACCACGTATAGATTGTTTATATCCGGTTCATTGCCAGCGCTGTACGTCCCCAGCGGGCTGTAATGCAGCGTTGTAAAATGTCCAAGCATGAAAATACCTATTGCTGCGACGATCACGCCAATTATCTTAACCACTTTCTTGCTCATAGGTTTCACCTTCCTTAGATTTTCAAGCATTCTTCAGCATAGAGATACCAGCAGTCATCAATCGTCCGCGTAAAGATTTTTACCAAACCGATAGGCTTCCTGCAAATGAGAGGTGGCAGCAATTTGAGAAGGCCCATTGGTGTCGCCACAGCCGCCAGCCAGCAGCCGGCCCTTGTCGTGAAAGCCAATGTAATTCACAACCGCCCATTGGTAGTACCGTTCCGCCTGTTCGAACGTCCAAAAATAATCGTCGGCGGCAGTCATCAATAAGACACTGTCGTGCACAGGATAACGTTCATAGCGTCCTTTCGGCGGATTCGGATCCTCCTCCGCCAGGCAATAGAAGCGTTCGATGAAAGCTTTGAGCCGCGACGAGATGGTCCAGAAATACAGCGGCGAAGCAAACGCCACGCAATCGGCCGCTTTGATTTTTGGTGCCAGCTCATTAAACGCATCTTTTTGCACGCATGGTTTTCCATAGCGGCAGGCGTTGCAGCCAAGACAACCGCGCACCTCCTGTTTCATCAGGGACACGAACTCCACCTGATGGCCTGCGTCGCGCGCGCCTTGAGCAAAATGCGCCACCAACTGAGCGGTGCTGCCTTGCGGGCGGCCGCCGCCTTGCACAACAAGGATCTTTTTCATGCGTCCTTTCCCCTTTCTTCTGCCGTTTTTGCTGCCACAGGCGACTTCTCAGCTTCCGCTTCGGTCGGTTCGCAATCAAGGTGCCGCTGGCACCTGCTCGTCTCGGCTTCCGCCTCGGTCGGTTCGCAACCAAGGTGCCGCTGGCACCTGCTCTTCTCGGCTTCCGCCTCGGTCGGTTCGCAACCAAGGTGCCGCTAGCACCTGCTCTTCTCGGCTTCCGCCTCGGTCGGTTCGCAGCCAAGGTGCCGCTGGCACCTGCTCACCCATTCGCGTTGGGAATAAATGCAGCCGCAATAATGCTGGCGGTAAATGTCCCATTCGCGGCAGAGCACGATGGAGCGCTGATAGCCGCCACGTTTCTTGAAATCATTTGGCAGATGCGCAATGCCCACCTTTGCAGCAATGTCTTCGCCAATGGCGTTGATGCGCTCGGCATTTTTATACGGGCTGATGGAAAGCGTCGTCGTAAAATAATCACAGCCCAGCTCTTTTGCTAGGGCTGCCGCTGCCTCCATACGAAAACGGTAGCAGGCAAAGCAGCGTTCGCTGCCTTCTGGCAAATGGGTCAACCCGCGCACTGCCTCAGCATAACGGCGCGGGTCATAGTCGCCTTCGATGAGATCAATGCCATGCGGCGCGTCGATATGCGCAATGACGCGCCGCTGTTCAGCGAGACGATGGTCGTATTCGGCACGTGGTTGAATGTTCGGGTTATCGTAAAAAACGGTGATTTTGAAAAACGGCGCCAGATATTCCAGCACATAACTGGAACACGGCCCACAACAGCTGTGCAGCAGCAAATGCGGCACACGCCCATCCTTCTCGAGATCACGTAAAATGCGGTCAAGTTCTTTCTGGTAATTGCGAGGATTCATGAACAATCTCCCTTTCCTAATGCTACTCTTTATTATACACGGCGGCTGTTGGCTGTGCTATACTGAAGAAAAACCATCAGAGAGGAAGAAGCAACATGGGAAAATCTCTCGTTCTCGCAGAAAAACCATCCGTTGGCCGTGAACTCGCGCGTGTGCTGGGCGTTGGCGGCAAGCACAACGACTATTTTGAAAACAATACATACATCGTCACCTGGGCACTGGGCCACCTTGTCACACTGGCCGATCCAGAGCATTACGGCGAAGAATACAAAACCTGGCGCATGGACACGCTGCCGATCCTGCCAAAGCACATGGATCTGGTGGTCATCCCGCAGTCAGGCAAACAATTCCGCACGGTTTCCAGCCTGATGAAGCGCAAGGATGTTGACAACATTGTCATTGCCACCGATGCCGGGCGCGAAGGGGAACTGGTGGCACGCTGGATCATCGACAAGGCCCACGTAAAGAAGCCAATGCGCCGTCTCTGGATCTCCAGCCAGACGGACCAGGCCATTCGCCAGGGTTTTGCCCACCTTGAACCAGCCAGCAAGTACGACAACCTCTATCGCTCCGCCCAGGCGCGCAGCGAAGCCGACTGGGTCGTGGGCTTCAACGTCACCCGCGCCCTCACCTGCCGCTACAACGCACAGCTTTCTGCCGGCCGTGTGCAAACACCAACACTGGCCATGATTGTACAGCGCGAACGTGCCATCCGTGACTTTAAGAGCCAGCCTTACTACGAAGTGCAGGCAAGCGTAGACGGCATGCGCCTGCTCTGGCAAGATAAAAATAAGCGCACCCGCTTCAGCGATAAGAGCGTTTGCGAGCGCATTGTGCGCACCTGCAACAAGCAGAACGCCACCGTTACCGCCCTCGACGCTCAGAAAAAGCGCACCGCACCACCAGCGCTCTATGACCTCACCACCCTGCAGCGCGACGCCAATGCACGCTATGGATTCAGCGCCAAACAAACTCTGCAGATCATGCAGCGCTTGTACGAAGAGCACAAGCTGCTCACCTATCCACGCACCGATTCCCGCTATCTCACTAAGGATATCGTCGCTACTTTTCCAGAACGTCTGCAAGCGCTCACATCCAACGGTTACGGTGACGTGACCCGTCTCATCCGCGCCGAAAAGCGCTCCATCACGCCAAGCTGCATCAACGATGCCAAGGTCAGCGACCACCACGCCATCATCCCGACAGAAGAACGTCTCAGCAAACACAGCCTGAGCAGCGACGAACGCCGCATCTATGAGCTAGTCGTCAAACGCTTTCTTGCCAACTTCCTGGGTCCTTACGAATACGAACAAACCCGTGTTCACCTCAATGTCAACGGTGAACACTTCACCTGCCATGGCAATGTCACCGTTGATCTTGGCTGGAAAGGGCTCGATCTCATTGGCGATGACGAAGATCAGGAAGAAGATCACAGTAAAAATCGTTCACTACCAAAGCTCACAAAAGGCCAGACCTTAAAAGGCGTGAACGTGAGCATCCGCGAAGGACAAACCAAACCGCCAGCCCGTTTCACGGAAGGCACCCTGCTGGCTGCCATGGAAAATCCGCAAGCCTTTGTCGACGACAAACACGCCCAAAGCGTGCTCCACAAGGCCGGCGGCATCGGTACCCCAGCCACTCGCGCCGACATCATTGAAAAGTTGTTCAAGAGCTTCTATGTGGAAAAGCAAGGGCAGTCTCTGGTGCCAACCAGCAAGGGCGTGCAGCTCATCGACATCGTGCCCGACGATCTTACCTCGCCGCTGCTCACTGCGCAGTGGGAAGAACGTCTGGAAGCCATCGCCCGCGGCAAAGAAAAAGCCGCTGCGTTCACTGGCGACATGCGTCAGTTTGCAACGGCTCTCGTTGGCGCTGTGAAAAACTCCGATAAACAATACCGCCACGACAACCTCACCCGCACCCCTTGCCCAGAATGCGGCAAGTTCATGCTTGAAGTCAAAACCAAGAAAGGCAAGATGCTTGTCTGCCAGGACCGTGAATGCGGCTATCGCCGCAGCCTCGAGCAAACTTCCAACGCCCGCTGTCCAAAATGCCACAAACGGCTCACCATCATCGGCGACGGCGACAAACGCATCTATTCCTGCACTTGCGGTTTCCGAGAAAAGTTTGATCGCTTCAACCAACAGCTCAAAGCAAAACGCAACACCTCCAGCAAACGCGACGTACAAAACTACATGCGCAAACAGCAAAAGCAGGATAGCATCGGCGCCAACGCCTTCGCCGACGCCTGGGCCAAAGCGCTTGGGAAAGATGAATAAAAAAATAAGAGCGCAGCATTCTCGCAAAAACGAGGATGCTGCGCTCTTATTTTATTGCACATTATCCATCAGCTGGTTATACAGTTCTTTGGTGGCCGATGGGTCTTGGGCATTGATGACGAGGGGTTGGCCGTTGACGTCCATGGTGATGCAAGCGTCACAATCGGTGTGAGTGTAACGGGTATAGCTGCCATAGCGGTCATTTTCAAAACTGCCAAGGGCGTAGCGCAAGTTGCCGAAGCCTTTGGTGCGTGTACCACCATCCGCAGATGGCTCTTGCGCATAGTAGACCACATCAGTAATATCATCATAGGGAATAGTGCGGTCTTTCCACTTGCTGGTGGTGATTTCCAATGCGTTGTCGCCGCAGGTGATGGTGAGATCACCGGTAAAGAGCGTCCAGCCAATGAAGGCAAGAATTGCAACGATGAACACAGCGACAGCAATGACGCCTTTCCGTGAAACAGGGCTGGCGGTCACAGTGCCAGCGGCGAGCTGCTTGCGATAAAAATGATATGAATACCACATTGGCAAAAAGGCCAACACCAACACCACCACGATAAACAGAAGCAGCGTCACATCGCTGTCTGGAAAAAGCGCACAAATCATGCAGAGGAGGCCACCACCGACCCAGACTTTGCCGCCAAAACGATGGGTGGCGTTCCAGTTGTCTTCGTTTTCCAGCGTCCATTTCACACGAATGCCAATGGTGCTGTTCTGACGGATCTTTGGAAAAAGATTTCCACAGATGAGGAAAAGCAAGCCAAAGCTAAGGAGAAGCACCACCATAAGCACCGTGTAGGAATCGAGCCCTATTTCCACAAGATGCTGCACACTGCTGCTGACCAGCGAGGTCACCGGCATCACCCAGAACACCAACGCCAGCACGCGCGGATGCTGTTCTGCGTTGGCTCGGTCGCGCAGCACAAAAAACATCAGCAGCCAATGGGTCACCAGAAAATAAAAGCACAACGCATCCAGCTGCCGCAGCAGCACACCGTCCAGCAAGGCTGGCAGCACAATCATCAACGACGTCAGCAGCAGCTGTTCCTTATACGCCATCATCGACAGTTTCATGATTGGTCTCTCCTTTCAGCGTCGTCAGCCACAGCATGACTTCTTCCAACACAGACGCATTCAGCTCGTAGTAAATGTACTTGCCTTCGCGATGGTCGCGGATCAAATCCGCTTCTTTGAGCACATTGAGGTGCCGCGAAATAGACGCACCCGTCACCGAAAAGTGGCTGCCAATCTCGCCGGCAGACAAGCGCCCGCCTTTCAGCAGATTGAGGATGTCGCGCCGAATCGGATCGGCCAACGCTTTTAAGGTCGTTTGTAAACTCATTGTTCTGCCTCCTTCATTTAACATTTAGGTTAATTGTTAAATATAGTCTATCATTCTTCTCTGGCCTTGTCAAGAGTGTGAAACCTTGACCGACTTGCCATTCTTCGCTATAATAATTCTGCACCTGGAAAGAATCTGTGTGTCGACAGTTCATTGGTACCATCCTGTCGTTAAACAAAACTAGGGCTGTTTTTTCATGCACTTTTTCCGGCGCTGCCGGACGAGAATATTGAAAAGGCCCCGTGGACCAACAACCACGGGGCCTTTTTTCACGGAGGCTATCATGTATTATTTAAAAACGAAGCAAAGCTTTGACGCTGCCCATTTTCTCAAAGGTTACGACGGAAAATGCAGCAACATCCACGGCCATCGCTGGCAAGTGGTGGCACAAATTCGTGCCACCGATCTTTCGGAAGAACCACAGACGCGCGGCATGGTGGTAGATTTTGGTGATCTCAAAGCGGCGCTGAAAACCATCTGCAATCACTTTGATCACTGTCTGATTTACGAAGCGGGGTCGCTGCGTCCGCTGACGCTGCAAGCATTGAACGAAGAAGGCTTTCGTTTGGTGGAGGTGCCCTTCCGCCCGACTGCCGAACACTTCGCCCGTCACATCCATCAATTGTTGAAGGCACAAGGTTACACTGTTGACCGCATCGAAGTCTACGAAACGCCAAACAACTGCGCCATCTATGAGGAGGAAGCATGAAGGTCGTCGAAACATTTATCAGCATCAACGGCGAAGGGCCACGTGCCGGCGAGCTCGCTCTTTTTGTACGCTTCCAGGGCTGCAATCTGCGCTGCAGCTACTGCGACACCGCCTGGGCCTACGCGCCGGACTGCCCCTATGACGAACGCACGCCCGATGCCATCTGCGCCGACATCCTCGCCAGCGGTATCACCAATGTGACATTGACCGGCGGTGAGCCGCTCTTGCAGCCAGAAATGCCGCAGTTGCTCACCCTTCTGAGCCAGCATCCGAACCTGCGCGTGGAAATTGAAACCAACGGCGCCATTGATCTGACGCCATTCTGCGGCCCATCGCGTCCGGTCTTCACCATGGACTATAAGCTCCCCTCCAGCGGCTGCGAATCCGCCATGCGCATCGACAATTTCGCGCTGTTAGAAAAAGACGACACGGTGAAATTCGTCTGCGGCAGCCAGGAAGATCTGGCGCGTGCCGAGGACCTGATTCGTGAGCATCAACTGACAACGCGCTGCCACGTTTACCTCAGCCCTGTTTTCGGTGCCATTGCCCCGGTCGATATGGTTCAAACGATGATCGACCATCGGCTCAATGATGTGCGCCTGCAACTGCAGCTTCACAAATTTATTTGGGACCCGAACCAACGCGGCGTCTGACTTTTTATTAGTTTATCACAAAGGAGACTTTTCCATGAAAAACGCACTCGTACTTACCAGCGGTGGTGTCGATTCTACCACTGCACTCGCCCTCGCCATTGAAAAATACGGCAAGGACCACGTCCTTGCATTATCCATCTCTTACGGCCAAAAACACAGCAAAGAAATCGAAGCTGCCAAAGCAGTCGCTCAGCATTACGGCGTAGAACAGCTCTTTCTTGATCTCGGCCTGATCTTTCAATACAGCAACTGCTCCCTTTTGCAGCAGTCCACCGAAGAGATTCCCGAAGAAAGCTACGCCGAACAAATCGAAAAGACCGGCGGTGAAACACCGGTCAGCACCTATGTGCCATTCCGCAACGGCCTCTTTCTCTCCGCTGCTGCCAGCATCGCGCTGAGCCGTGATTGCGAAGTCATCTACTACGGCGCTCATGCCGACGATGCCGCCGGCTTCGCCTATCCTGACTGCTCCCCAGTGTTCAACAACGCCATGAATACCGCCATCTACGAAGGCTCCGGCCACCAGCTGCGCATCGAAGCGCCATTTGTGAATAAGAACAAATCCGACATTGTAGCCATCGGCCTCAAGCTTGGCGTGCCTTATGAACTGACCTGGTCCTGCTACGAAGGCGGCGACAAGCCTTGCGGCAAGTGCGGCACCTGCATCGACCGTGCAGCAGCTTTTGCCGCCAATGGTGTCGCCGACCCTGCCCTCGCTGACTAAGAAAGGAGCCCTTCCATGTCCAGAGAAAACGAAGATCTGACCCTGCTTGGTAATCAGAACGTCACCTATCACACCGATTACACCCCGGACATTCTCGAATCCTTCGATAACAAACATCCGGAAAACGACTACTTTGTCAAATTCAACTGCCCAGAATTCACCAGTCTCTGCCCAATCACTGGCCAGCCAGACTTTGCCACCATCTATATTTCCTATGTGCCGGATCAAAAGCTCGTGGAAAGCAAGAGCCTCAAGCTCTATTTGTTTTCCTTCCGCAACCATGGCGACTTCCACGAAGACTGCATCAACATCATCATGAACGACCTGGTACACCTGCTCGATCCGAAGTACATCGAAGTATGGGGCAAATTCCTGCCACGCGGCGGCCTTTCCATCGACCCATACTGCAACCATGGCAAGTCAGGCACCAAATGGGAAGCCACCGCTGCCCAGCGCTTGGCTTGGCACGATATGATGCCAGAAATGGTCAATAACCGCTAAATAAAAAATGTGGACTGCATGCTTGCAGCCCACATTTTTTATTTGTCGTTCAAACGCACATCCATTTCAATCCATGCTTCGTTGCCCCAGGTGGAGTCGGAAGCGCCGATTTCATGAAAGCCAAAAGCGCGGTACATACCCACACGATGCGACAGACAAGTGAGAATGACACGCTTGGTGCCGCGTGCCTGTTCACGCTGGAGATACTGCACCATCATCTCTCGCGCCAAGCCTTGGCGGCGATAATCTGGCAGCACGTTCACCCCCAGAATCATGACGTTGCAGCCCTCAGGATTATGCAGATTGGCATCGGTATAGATGGCGTCACGCAAAGCTTCATCATTGGTTGCCAGCCCATCAATAAAACCAGCAATTTTTCCTGTCGCGCGATCCACCGCTACAAGGAACCAATCTGCAGCAACAGCCACACGCGCGCGCATGATTTCCGGCTTGCAGGCTTCATGGGGCGGAAAGCAGGTGGTTTCAATCTCCACCGCCTGTTCGGTTTCCTCCGGCAAAATACTGCGAAATACAAAACGATCATTCAGTGCGCCATGCGCTGCTGCACAAGATTCATGATTGCTCATCTTAAGTTAGCCTCCTATAACACATCGTATGATCTCTATGATAGTCGATTTCCGATGAAAAATCAAGCATTGTGCGCCAGCGCTAAATGCCCCCATGGCACACAACGCTGGATCACCGTGATCAGATCCTCAATCGTTGTTTCACAATCGTGCACCAGCCATTCGCTGATGATGGCCATCAATCCTGAAATGTAAAACTGCATCACATAGGTGCGTTCCCATTCAGGCACTTGCCAGCGCCTGAGAATCGGTGCAAACACATAATGGTACATCCGCTCATAGGTGTTCGCCGTATGCAGCGTTCTCGAATGCTTCAATGCGGTCTGAAAGAGCCGCTTATTGTCCTTGATATACTGCAGATAAGGCATAAGATACTCTGGCGTCACCAGGTTGAGGTCATCCAATGGGCAATCTTCCAGCTGTTTTAGCAGTTCTTCACGCGCAGGGTCATAATAAGCACGAAACTGCCGATTCATGTAAGCCACGCTTTCCTCCAACAAATCTGCGATCGTTTCATAATGCAGGTAGAACGTCGAACGATGAACACCCGCTGCTTCACACACTTCCTTCACAGTGATATAAGCAAAGTCTTTCTTGGACAACAATTCCAAAAAAGCCTGATCCATGCGCGCCGCGGTATGCTGATATTTGCTTTCTGCTTTGTTCATCGTTTCTCCTCTCCTGCCACAGGTTCATTGCTCGCTGATTTCGCGTGCAAGCCGAATAATGTCATACGCATATTTCTGCTTGCCATTGGCCATCAGCCGCTTATACAGCGGATAGTTCAGGCCCATCGCAGCCAGACCGACGATGCCAATGAGCACCCCCAGCACAAACATCGCCTGACTGCCGCCACCAATCACCTGCATCGATAGGCACATGCCCACGCCTGTGATCAGTGCCGCAATGATGCCAAAGGTGTAAGTAAACACCGTTGCCGGCAATTTGGCACGCGCATCCAACTTGCGCAGGGCAATCACCTTCGACGTATCCTTAGGTGCATATTCATTGGCGAGTTGTTCTGCAAAAATCTTATCGGTATTCATGTTTTATTGCCTCCTTGTGATTTGATGCTTTTACTTTATCAAAATCACTGGACAAACAGAACGACACCCACAACATCTTGTGTTGATTTGTACGCTGCATGCATGATATCATGTTCCACTTCCTGAAAAAGCAAAAAAAGCGTTTGCTTCTGCAAACGCTTTTTCTAACTCAATCCGCCAACAAACCAGCCTGCAGCCGCGTCTTCAGATCAAGTACCTTATCGTGGATGGCTGCGATGGTGGCCAGAAACACCTCATCGCTTGCACCCGTTGGATCATCCAATCCCCAGTCTTCACGATGACGGCATGGCAGCTGTGTACACTGCACATTGCAGCCCATTGTCACCACCACATCCACCGCAGGAATCTCTGACAACAGCTTGCTGTGCTGCGTTGCACGCATATCAACGCCATATTGCTCCAGCATCAAACGCACCGCATCCGGATTGATCTGCGGCACAGTCTCTGTGCCTGCCGAATAACTCTCAAATACGTCCGCCGCCAATAAGGCTCCCAACGCTTCGGCGATCTGGCTGCGGCAAGAATTATGCACGCATACAAAAGCAACCTTTGGTTTCTTAGGCATGGCTGCCTCTTGCTTTCTCGATGAGGGCTTTCACCTCATTTTTTTTCAGCACTTTGCCATAAGACACCAGCTGCCCGTCCACGACCAGCGCAGGCGTAGTCATGATGCCATACGCCGCAATCTGAGCAATGTCGGTCACATAAGAAACCTCTTCATCCAGCGCCATTTCGGCAGCGGCTTCGCGTACAACCTGCTCCAAAGCGTGGCACTTTGCACAGCCTGTGCCCAGCACAACAATACCCTTGCCCGTTGGTGCCTGAGTATTGTTGCTGCACGATGCAGCTGCATTGCCACAGCAGCAGCTTTTTTCGTTGTCTTTCTTCTTGCCAAATAATCCCATAATGATGACCTCCTAAATTAAAACATACTGCAACCCATTAAACAAATAACCAACTAAGATAATGCCAATTGCACACACCGCAATGAACAACGCCAAAAGTTTCGGCTTCACAGCCTTGCGCAGCATAACCAGCGATGGCAATGACAACGTCGTAACCGCCATCATAAATGCCAGCACCGTGCCCAACTGCGCGCCCTTTGCCAGCAATGCTTCAGCAACAGGGATCGTGCCAAAAATATCCGCATACATCGGTACACCAACCAGAGTCGCCAGCACCACCCCAAATGGATTGTTGCTGCCAAGCACCAACGCGACCCATTCACCAGGAATCCAGTTATGAATGATGGCACCAATGCCAACACCAATCAAAACATATGGAAACACTTTTTTAAACGTGCCCAGCATCTGTTCTTTCGCGTAGAGCAAACGGTCGCGTTTCGTCAGTTCCGGCGAAGCGAGGTCCACACTGCCAGCGGACATGATAAAGTCTTCCACATAACGCTGCATGCGCAGCTTTTCGATGATGGTTCCGCCGATCACCGCGATCACCAAGCCCATGATGACATAAATCACTGCCACCTTAGCGCCAAAAATGCTCATGAGCAAAACCAAACTGCCCAAATCCACCATTGGCGATGAAATCAAAAACGAAAACGTCACGCCCACTGGCAGCCCAGCGCTTGTGAAACCAATGAACAACGGAATCGATGAGCAAGAACAAAACGGCGTCACCGTCCCCAGCAAAGCCGCAAGAATGTTTGCCCAAATGCCGCGAAACCGCCCCAGAATGCGCTTGCTGCGTTCTGGCGGGAAATAGCTCTGAATGTAGGAAATCACAAAAATCAAAACCACCAGCAGAATTGTGATCTTTACCACATCATAAATAAAAAATTGTACGCTGCCGCCCAAGCGACCGTTTATGTCCAGACCCAACGCTGACAATGCGTTGCCAATCAGCGCATTGAGCCATTTCATGCCCAGCAGCTGGTTTTGAATAAAATCCCACAAAACCATAGTATTCACCTCAATCTTCCTAATACATCAATATTTTTTGATGTGTTGAGCCTAAAGAAACGCCATCTCGCTTAGATGGCGTTTAATTTTACTCAGCAACAACACGATCTCTGCTCTGCGTCGGGTGTCGTCAGCTGCTTCAACAATTTTATGGCAGCCTCTTGACCAGCAGCACTCAGATGATAGTGCGTCCACTTTCCTTCCTGCCTGCTTTCCACAATACCAGAATCGCAGAGGATCTTCATATGATAGGAGAGTCCAGACTGTGTCAAGTTCAGCGGCTCCTGCAGCACACAGGCACATTTCTCCCCGCTGCGCAGCTGCGCCAGAATGGCCAGCCGCTTCGGATCACAAAGCGCCTTAAACACTTTCGCCTGTTCCTGATACAATGTCTCCATGCTCTCACCTCACATCAAAATATTTTGATGCGTTCAGTATACCAACGAACCCTCACTTTGTCAATAGCTTAGCAAAAATAATAAGCGAAAACATCTTTGTCATTTATGAATCCAATACAACCGTCACCATTCTCTTGGCAGCTTATAACAACATATATTTTTTCAATTCCTGGCGCTTGGTGATTCCCAATTTTTCTTTGATAATAGACAGATATTGTTTAACGGTATTCAATGAGATATTCATATGTTCTGCAATCTCCTGATTGGTCCAGCCACGTGCTGCGAGCATAGCAATGGCAAATTCCGTAGTTGACAAATTATCCGCTACGCTGCTGTCCGTGACCGGATTATGAATCTGACGCCACCCCCAAGAAAAACGACAGGTAATATTGATAATGCGTCGAAAATCATCAGGCCAATCCTTTTTAAAGACCGATTCCAGCATACCGCCCAAAAGGCCATGATGTTCACCAAAGGCTTCAATAAGATCATCCGGTTGAGCCAAAGCCCACGCATCACGTAAATGCTGCTCGGCCACATCCACTTGTTTCAAGCTCATATAGTTCATTACTGCAGCCAAATGTAAATAAATGGCTGAGATTGGGTAATTGGAACCACCCATTGTGAGCGCTGCTTCAATGATGCCACAGCTTTTTTCATAATGACCTTGTAAATATAAATAATGCGCCTGTACATAGAGCGCAAAGGCACGCAAGCCTGGCGGCAGCAAAGGAGCAAAGTCCTGAATAGCTGGCAATCGTTCTGACACTGGTAAATGCAACAACACCGCTATGGCAAACGCAACAAACGCCAACTCTGCGCGTAACTCCGGTGCAACCTTTGTTGTATCGGCTAACAATGCATTCACCGTCTTCAAAGCGCGTCGAGCCTGTCGAATCTGACCTGTCGTCAGGTTTGCATAACCATAAATCCAGCAGGCGGAAAGACGTTCTTCAATATTTGAACTGGTAAGATAATCACCGGCTATTTGAATAGCCATTTCTGCCTGCCCAGTAAAATAATAATACTCTGCCCAAACAATGTTCTTCTGTGATTCTGAGGTAATAATGTTGACCGCATCCAAACAATTGCCTGGCAGAAAGGGCGTGTTCATCAATGGCATCATCATACTGTCAACATCAAATGGATTGACAAGCAACACTGTTTCGTTAAGTTGACCCTTGCCCTGTCTGGGATCAGCAGGTTTTAATGTTTCTTTAGGAATCAGCCAGGATGAGCCCAACTTTTTTGCTCCCGTAATACGATTTTCTAAACAATATTGCTGAACACGACGTGGGGATATTTTCCATTTTTCTGCTGCCTCACGTACAGTCATATACGTCATACGTGTTCCTCCTCATCTTTCCAACTTCTTACTTATAGTATATACACGTGAATACATTGTTTCAACAAATAGGTCAACTCACATAAGCAACGCAAAAAGGACATCCGCACAATCAAATGCAGATGTCCTTTTTAGATTATCAAAAAAATTTAAGCGCCAAGCAAAGTACCCGCATTCATAAGCACTGTCGCTGCCTGTGCACGTGTTGCTGTTCCCTGAGGTTCCAAGGTATTCATACTCATGCCATGGATGAGGCCCATGTCCACCGCCCAAATGACAGCACTTTCTGCCCAGGCGCTGACCTGATCGGCATCACTGTAGCCGCTGAGGTCTCCGCTGCTCTCTCTTGGAATCCCTTTGTACTGCGCGTAATTGCAGAGAATCGCAGCCATTTGTTCACGGGTGATGGCAGCATTCGGCTGGAAACTGCCATCGTCCATGCCGTTGACAATGCCGTTGGCCGCTGCCCAGTTCACTGCTTCAGCATACCAGTCGCCATCGTTCACATCGCTGAAAACACTGCCTTCCATTGCAGGGCTGCCTTCCAAACGATGCAGCACAGACACGAGCATGGCCCGGCTAAAGCTGGTGTTTGGTTCAAAGGTAGTGGCGCTTGTTCCGGTCATAAGGCCGCTCTTGCTTGCAAAGGCCACCGCATCATAGAACCAATCGTCCGCCTGCACGTCCGTGTAAGGCAATCCAATCGGCTCACCTGTCGTACTCATGCTCACATATTTGCTTTCACCAATAAGATCGGTCAGGATGGTTTCTTCCGTATATGGCGCTCCCTCCAACATTGTCAAACTCTCAGCCGTGTCGCCAGTGTTGACGATAGCCTTAATTCCATCTGTCGTAGCAACGTAGATGTTACCATCGGTACTGATTGCCTGCTCGTTACCACATACGTTCAAGGTCCCGCTATTAAAGATAAAATTGCAGTTACTGAAGGTGTCGTCCTCTGTCCAGATATTAATGCCAATCTGACTGCTTTCAATGTTCACTTCAGCATCTCCACCAACGGTCAGATTATAATCTCCTTTGACAACCAGTCCTACTTTTCCTGCCTGAATATCCAATGTGCCACCTGTCAGAGAAGCATTCTCCAGCATACCAATGCCATAGCTGTCACTGCTTATGCTCATTTCTCCGCCAGTCATCGTCACAACTTCGCAATAAATTCCACAGCCAGCCTCACCCGTTGCATAGAGTGTTCCGCCTGCCATGTTTAAAACATCGCCGCCCTCAAAACCTTTTTTACCGTTAAGAGTAAGATGGCCGCCAACCATGTTCATGGTGCCATAACAGGATATTCCATTGCCTTCACCTACACCAACAGCAACGATATCTCCTCCATTGACGGTTAATTCACCAAAACGAGAATAAATGCCGCAATAATCCCCTTCCGCATAAAGACTACCTTCTCCATTGATACAAAGGTTATCATTCTCATATACAGAGAGACCCGCACTGTCTTCAGAGATACCAATCAGTTTATTCTCGCCAATCAAAGTTACTGTTAGATCACAATCAGCGGAAATAGCATCACCTTGATCATCGTCTATATCTTCCCCTATTGTAACCTCATCACCAACCACATAAGCATTTCTCAAGATCAGGTTGGCACCGTCCCATTTAATGTTGTAGTTGCTTTCATCAGCTCCCTCGCTGCTGACATTACCATTTTCATCGGTGATCAAATAACATGGAGATTCCGCTGTTCCTGTATATGCAATTCTTTTAACATAGACCACGCCACCATCTTCAACTGCCGAGGCCTTCATTGGAAACATGCCAAAACAAATGGCCATAATTAGCAATACGCCAAATACTCGTCTTTTCATTATTTTTCCTCCTCTTTTTTAAAAACTGCACTTTTTAATTTACGGAATTTTTTTTATTATAACACAAATAAGAAAACGCCACATCACCCGTTCATCCCCCAAAAAAGGATGTATAATCTTTTAGAAATTGTAACAAAAAATCCGATTTTCTTTTATTCAATTCGATTCAAACTCTGTTCGATACAGTACTTGAGTGCGTGTTCTTTGGTATGTTTTCATTTGAAAAGTCTTCGTAAAAGCGAAGACTTTCCAAATGAAAATATTTATGAATAACAAGGCCCGCCATCACAATTTGAAACCAACCACCAATATTTAAACGGCACTTTTTTGCCGCCAATCTCTCCCTAAGCCAACCGTTGAATCGATGATTAAATGTTTTCCCATATGCTAAAAGTGCTTCTGAACGTGTCCTTATGGCAAACATTTTCTCTTAGAAATATGCATATCACGCAACAGCCTGTTGCTTGGTTTCGTATAGAACCGATGATACAATAACAACAAGGTGGTGAAAACTATGGAAACAAAAGACATTCTATTGGCACTGCGCACCAAAAACGGTCTCTCTCAAGATGCGCTCGCCCAGAAATGCTTCGTAACCCGTCAGGCGGTGTCACGCTGGGAAACCGGCGAAACCTTGCCCAACACCGAAACATTAAAACGCCTTTCACAGCTCTACGATGTATCGATCAACACATTGCTCGGTGCCCCACGCACTCTCATCTGCCAATGCTGCGGCATGCCCCTCGATGATACCATAATCAGCCGCGAACCCAACGGCACCTTCAACGAAGACTACTGCACATGGTGTTACAGCAACGGCACCTACACCTATAACAACATAGACGACCTGCTCGACTATCTCGTCCAACACATGGCTACAGACACCTGGCCTCCCGACCAAGTCCGCACCTATTTTGAAAACCTGCTGCCAACCCTAAAACATTGGCAAGAAACAGAATAATAAGCACACAAAAACAGCCAACCGATCACTGCGATCGGTTGGCTGTTTGTTGATTTGAAATATTTTCCGCCAGAAAAAGATTACTCCCACTCAATGGTTGATGGTGGTTTGCTGGTGATGTCGTAAACGATACGGTTGATGTGGTCGACTTCGTTGACAATGCGGCTGGAGATTTTATCGAGGACATCGTATGGAATACGAGCCCAGTCAGCGGTCATGAAGTCGGTGGTGGTTACGCCGCGGAGGGCGAGGGTATAATCATAGGTACGGAAGTCACCCATGACGCCAACGGTGCGGGTGGAAGTGAGCACAGCGAAGTATTGGTTGATGCTGCGGTCGAGACCGGCATTGGCAATTTCTTCGCGGTAGATGGCATCGGCATCACGGAGGATATCGAGTTTATCCTTGGTGATTTCACCCATGACACGGATAGCGAGGCCTGGACCTGGGAATGGCTGGCGCCATACGAGGTAGTCGGCGAGGCCGAGTTCGATGCCGAGCTGACGCACTTCGTCTTTAAAGAGCATGCGCAGTGGTTCGATGAGGCCTTTGAAGTCAACAACTGCAGGCAGGCCGCCAACGTTGTGATGGCTCTTGATGACGGCAGCGTCACCGGTGCCGCTTTCGATAACGTCAGGATAGATGGTGCCCTGTGCGAGGTAGTCTACTGCACCAATTTTGCGGCCTTCGTCTTCGAAAACGCGAATAAATTCTTCGCCAATGATTTTGCGCTTGCGTTCTGGATCGGTTACGCCAGCGAGTTTGCCGAGGAAACGTTCTTCGGCATCGACACGAATGAAGTTCATGCCGCTGTTGGCAAATGCCGCTTCCACTTCGTCGCCTTCGTTCTTGCGCATGAGACCATGGTCAACGAAGATGCAGGTGAGCTGGCTGCCGACAGCTTTGCTGATGAGCTGTGCTGCCACAGAAGAGTCGACACCGCCGGAGAGTGCGAGCAATACCTTGCCATCGCCCACTTTGGCACGAATGTCTTCAATGGCTTTCTTCGCATAGTTGGCCATGGTCCAGTCGGCGTCGCACTGGCAGACTTCCATGAGGAAGTTTTTGAGCATGGCGGTGCCGTTTTCTGTGTGGTTGACTTCTGGATGATACTGCATGGCATAAAGTTTCTTTTCCACGTTTGCCATGGCTGCCACTGGGCAGTCCTGGGTATGGGCAATGGCTGTGAAGCCTTCTGGCATTTCAGCCACATAATCCACATGGCTCATCCAGGTGATGCTTTCTGCAGGCAGGCCTTTGAAGAGCGCTGCGCTGGTATCAAAATTGGTTTGGGTCTTGCCAAATTCGCGCTTATCGGCCGCTTCGACCTTGCCGCCCAAGGTGTGCGCCATGAGCTGCATGCCGTAGCAAAGGCCAAGCACTGGGATGCCCAGTTCAAAGATGCGTTTTTCAATCTGAGGCGCGCCTTCACCATACACGCTGTTTGGGCCGCCGGTGAAGATGATGCCCTTTGGCATTTTTTCTTCGATGACTGGCAGCGCTTTGTTAAATGGCACCACTTCGCAATAAACGTTGCATTCACGCACGCGGCGTGCAATCAACTGGTTATATTGGCCGCCGAAGTCAACAACGATGACCATTTCTTGCTTGTTATCCACGATTAGTGTTCCTCCCCTTCAAATTCTTCGATGGTGAAAATATCCGGTAATTCGCGATATTTGCTGTCAAAATCCAAGCCGTAACCGATGACGAACTTATCTGGGATGTCGTAGCCCATATAGTCAACGGCAATATCGGCCTCACGGCGATCCGGCTTGTTCAAAAAGGTGCAGTAAGCCACATGCTCTGGGTTGAAATCCTTGATCGTGCGACCAATGGCGGCCAGTGTATTTCCGGAATCAATGATATCGTCTACCAGAATCACGTTACAGCCTGAAAGATCGCCAAAGCTCTGATACTTTAATTCTACTTTACCGCTTGAAACGGTGCCGCTGCCATAGCTGGATGCCACCAATACCTCCAAGCGCAATGGCAGATCGATGGCGCGAATCAAATCTGCCGTGAATGGGATCGCTCCCTTGAGCACAGAAATGATCACCAATGGGCGCTCTGACCCTTTATAGTCTTCTGTAATCTGGTGACCCAGTTCCTGTACGCGTTTTGCGATGTCCTCGCGTGAAATCAAAACTTTACGCTGCGAAAGATCCACTCTGCTTCCTCCCTATCTGTATCTATCAATTCGCTATCTTTTAGTCTATCATAGTCCACCTTATTGAGCAACACTGCACATGCCGCAAGGCCGGGAATTTTGCACCATAAGTGAAGGCTGTGGTATAATGACGATAATCATCTCACGTTGAAAGGAGATTCCCATGACTCGCGATGAAGAAACCTATTTTCTGCGCTTGATGCAAGTAGCGGACCAAGCCACTTTAGACGAACATTTTCATCTTGTCAAGACCACAGAAAACCCTGATGGCTCAACCGATCTGCAATTTGATGCCAGCTACGGCCACGACGAAGGTTATCTAACCATCAAATATGACACCGAAAGCGGCGCGCTGCTTGCTGCTGAAATGAACGTTGGCTTTCAAACAATGATCGGCCTTAATCGCAGTCCTCTTGAGCTGCGCATTCTTGCCGAACATATCCTGAATTTGCGAAACGATGCATAAAAAAAATCGACCGGTCGACGACCGGTCGATTTTATTTGCTCGCCTGTGATCAATAGGATCTTCTGCGATTGTTCTTTCTTGCAGCTTCAGATTTTTTCTTGCGCTTTACGCTTGGCTTTTCATAGTGTTCGCGCTTGCGGCATTCAGCGAGGACGCCGGATTTCTGGCAAGAACGTTTAAAACGACGTAATGCGCTATCTAATGATTCGTCTTTACGAACCTTAATTTCTGATGACATTGACTACTTCCCTCCCTCCGGAATCAACAGGAGAAATCGGGACTGTTGATATCTGGATTCTAAACACAAGATTTATTATATGATAGAAATGGGCGAAATGCAAGATAAAATGCGTATTTCATAAAAAAACAAGCATATTTTAGGCGCCCACCTGCGGCACTTTTCCCAGCTTCAAAAACAGCTTGAGGAACTGCGCTTGCAGGAATGTGAACACGAGCCCACAGACAACCGCACTGATGCTGTAAGCCGCCACGCCAGACAAAAGCACCACGATATTGATCACCATCATGGTCATGGCAATGTCGAAACGTGGGTTCTTTTTGTTCAGGATCATGGCAATGGTGTCAAAACTGACAGCCGTCGCCCGGGAAGCGATGCAGAAATAATAACCAGCAGCAACGAACACTGCAGCGATCGGTGTTGCCAAAATTGGCGTGCCAAAGAGTTCTGGAAACGGCAATTCCCAGCCAGTCCAATGAAAAAGGCTGAACAGTCCCATATAACAAATACTGGAAAACAGCGCCCCTACAAAGTACGTTTTTCCCAGAAAAATAAAACTAATAATGATCAGAAGCACCGAAAGAATATCCACAAGAATGGCAACATCCATGCCCGTCCATGCTTGCAGCACAAGCGAAAAACTGGTCACGCCGCCATTAAGAATGATTTTCGGTACAGTGATAAAGGCATAAGCCCCGGTCAGCAGGATATTCCCGAGGAAGATGCGAAAAAAACGCAGCCAGCGTTCCTCTCCCGGCTGGGCAGGCTGGAAGATACGCTTCCATAACGCTGGCTGTGGTTTTTGGTCAGACATGTCACATTAACCTGGAGGCCATTTCATGTCACGTCCACCAAGCACGTGTACGTGCAAATGCAGAACGCTTTGGCCGCCTTGTTCCCCAGTGTTGGCGACAAGGCGATAGCCTGCTTCAATGCCTTCGCTCTTGACGACGGCATGAATGGCATCAAGCATTGCAAGCATCAATTCGCCGTCTTCCTGGGTCAACTGGTTCACACTTTGGACATGGCGTTTTGGTACGACAAGCACGTGAGTTGGTGCCTGAGGATCGGTATCACGAAACGCCCGAACGAGCTCGTTTTCGTAAACGGTATTGGTAGGAATCTCACCGTTTGCGATCTTGCAGAAAATGCAATCGCTCATACTATTCCTCCTCACTATTGGATATTATCTCACCCAGCAAGTGGTTCTTGCCAGCTTCTGTCAATTTGACATCGACAAAATCGCCGGATTGAATCCCCTCACCAGGAAAGGCAACAAATAAATAATTGGAACTGTGGCCTGTCCAGAGGCCCTCCTTGTTTTGTTCCTCCACGAGAATGCGCAAGGTTTTGCCAACAAAACGCTGTTCATACTCGTGTTTGTTTTTCTGTGCCACATCGGCCATCTGTTTGGCGCGGCGCTCTTTAATCTGTGGGTCGATTTGACCCGTCATGGCGGCGGCAGGGGTGCCGCCGCGCATGGAGTATTTAAAAATGTGCATATTGGCAAATGCAATGTCATTGCAAAAGACCAAACTTTCTTTGAAATCTTCTTCGGTCTCATCTGGAAAACCCACCATGAGATCCGTGGTAATGGCAATATCCGGCACACGCTGGCGAATGCTGCGCATCATATCGCGGAAGGCTTCGCTGTCATATGGACGGCGCATCGCTTCCAGCGTGCGGTCACAGCCACTTTGCAGCGGCAGGTGCAAATGTTGTGCCATGCGTGGATTGGTTGCAATCATATCGATGAGTTCATCGGTGACCTCAATGCCTTCCAGCGAGCCCAAGCGCAGACGCTCGATCTTGGTTTCATCGAGGATGCGACGGCACAGGCCCGTAAGATCACAAGTTTGATCTTTCACCCCACGCCCATAAGCGCCAAGATGAATGCCGGTAAGAATCACTTCTTTGTAGCCTTTGTCCACCAACATATTGATCTCGGCAATGGTGTCTTCTTCCGAACGGGAACGCAGCGGACCGCGGGCATAGGGAATGATGCAGTAAGCGCAGAACTGATCGCAGCCTTCCTGCACCTTGACATAAGCACGGGTCATGCCGCTGACGCGTTCGTGCGGCAAATCTTCGTAAACGAACAACTCATCATCATCCGGCATATAAGCGGTTTTGACATGATTGGCGCGGAACTCTTCCACCGCCTCCACCACACGATGCCGTTCATTGGTGCCGATGATGAGATCCACCTCATCGAGCGCTTCCAGCTCATTCTTCGCAGTCTGCGCATAACAGCCGCAGACAACCACCGTAGCATCAGGATTTTCACCTGCTGCGCGGCGAATCATCTGACGCGACTTGCGATCACTGAGATGGGTCACTGTACAGGTGTTGACGACATACACATCGGCCTTATCGTTGAAATCCACGATGGTGTAGCCGGCATCTTGAAACAGCGCCGCCATAATGGCGGAATCATGCTGATTGACTTTACAGCCTAACGTATGAAAAGCCACTTTCAATGGCGTTGTGTTTGACAAATATGTCACTTCCTTTTATGCGCACAGGAGCGCTCTTATTTTATGCAAGAAAACTGGTCAGCGCATTGGCGATAAAGTCCAAATAATTGATGACGCCGTTGCGCAGATAATACAATGGGCCGCTGAATGCACCAATCGCCAAGAGCAGAAAGAGCAGGATAAAGCCCCATTGTTCAAATTGCATGTATTTAAAATAGTATTTTGATGGTAGGAACATAGCGAGAACTTTTGAGCCATCAAGTGGTGGCAGCGGAATCAGGTTAAACACACCCAGCCCCACATTGACCATCGCCGACAGCATAAAGAATTGATAAATCAAATACACCGTGAACGACACGCTGCCGCCGGTCAGTTTGACAATAACATTGGTGACAATCAGGCAAACCAGCGCCAAAATGAAATTTGCCACCGGACCGGCCAGCGCCACCAGCGCCATGCCCTTCTTTGGATTTTTGTAATAGCGCGGATTTACCTGCACCGGCTTCGCCCAACCAAAGTTGAAGAAAAGCAGGAACAGCGCGCCAATTGGGTCGATATGGTGCAATGGATTCAAACTCAGGCGTCCGTCATATTTTGGCGATGGATCACCGAGTTTATAGCTCATCCATCCATGCGCGTACTCATGAAAACACATAGCCGGTACAATAGCCAGCAGCGTCAAAATCAAATCGCTCAAGCTTGGCAGAAAATTTCCCATGCGCGATCCTCCTAAATCGTACTGCCATTATTATACTTCATTTCTCTGACGAATGCCACCACAACCCACGCACAACAAAAAACGCTGACGCAAATCGCGTCAGCGTTGATTTTTTAAAGTTAATAAGCAGCTCAGCCTTGAGCTTTCAGATATTCATCGATGGCCACAGCGGCATCTTTACCAGCGCCCATGGCCTTGATAACAGTGGCTGCGCCAGTGACGATGTCGCCGCCGGCAAATACATATGGCAGGCTGGTTTGGCCTTTTTCATCAGCAACGATGTTGCCGCGCTTATTGAGTTCAAGGCCTTCAGTGCTGTTGGTGAGGATTGGGTTTGGTCCCTGACCGATGGCAACGATGACAGTATCGATGGCCATTTCTTCGGTTTCCCCTTCGATGGCAACCGGACGGCGGCGCCCGCTTTCGTCAGGTTCGCCGAGTTCGTATTTTTGCAGCACCATGCCAGTGACGACGTCGTTTTCATCACCAATGTATTTGATTGGGGAGCTCAGGAGTTTGAGCTGCACGCCTTCTTCAATAGCGTGTTCCAATTCTTCGGCACGTGCAGGAATTTCTTCTTTGCTGCGGCGATAAACAATGTAGCTTTCTTCCGCACCAAGGCGCAGTGCCGTACGCGCAGCGTCCATGGCAACGTTGCCGCCGCCAATGATGGCTGCTCGTTTGCCGACTTTAATTGGCGTTGCTGCATTAGGGAACTGATAAGCCTTCATCAGATTGGAACGGGTCAGAAATTCATTGGCAGAATAGATGCCGTTGAGGTTTTCCCCTTCCAGATTCATGAAGTGCGGCAGCCCTGCACCAGTGCCAACGAAAAATGCATCGAAGCCGTAGTCGTTTTTGAGCTCTTCAATGTCATAAAGTTTACCAACAATAGCATCCACTTCAAACTTCACACCCAGTTCACGGATGTTGTTGATTTCGTGCTGAACAATGGCTTTTGGCAGACGGAATTCAGGAATCCCATACATGAGCACGCCGCCAGGGGTATGCAGTGCTTCAAAAACGGTGACGTCATAACCCATCTTAGCAAGATCGCCAGCGCAGGCAAGCCCAGCAGGACCGGCACCAACAATGCCAACCTTCTTGCCATTCTTTTCAGGCAGTGCCGCAGCTTCGTGTTCCTGTTCACGGTCCCAGTCAGCCACGAAACGTTCGAGACGACCGATGGCGACAGGTTCACCCTTGATACCGAGCACACATTTGCCTTCGCACTGGTTTTCCTGTGGGCAAACACGACCGCAGATGGCTGGCAGGCTGGTGTGTTGTTTCAGACGCTTTGCCGATTCAGCAAAATTTCCTTCAGCAAGTGCAGCGATAAAATCAGGGATATCTACATGCACTGGGCAGCCTTCAACGCAGCGAGGCTTTGCGCAATGCAGGCAGCGTTCTGCCTCAGCGACAGCAGTTTCGGCACTGTAACCCAGTGCAACTTCGTTAAAATTGGTGACGCGGACTTTTGCGTCTTGTACAGGCATGTCATGTCTAGGTGCTTTGCTTGCCATTATTGTGCGCCTCCTTCGTGATTCAGGCCGAGATTGCAAACATGATCGTGTTCGGTAGCTTCTGCTTCCTTATCGCGCATGAAACGGGAACGCTTCATGGCCAAATCAAAATCGATCAGATCGCCGTCAAATTCTGGCCCATCGACACAAGCAAACTTTGTTTCATTGCCCACGCGCACACGGCAGCCGCCGCACATACCAGTACCATCGATCATGACAGGGTTCATGCTAACGATGGAACGAATGCCACGTTCTTTTGTCACTTTCACACAATTGTACATCATGATCATTGGCCCAATAGCCCATACAATGTTCACTTTTTCACTGTCGCAAGCTTCTGCGAGCAAATCAGTGACAAAGCCTTTGTGACCGACAGAACCGTCATCGGTGGCGATGCGGACTTCATCAACTGCGGCAGCAAGTTTATCTTCCCAAAACAGCAGATCTTTGTTCTTGGCGCCAATGATGGCAATGACGCGGTTGCCTGCCAACTTGAGATCGCGAGCGATTGGATAAATTGGCGCAATCCCTACACCACCGCCGACAATGACAACAGTGCCATAGTTTTCAATTTCACTAGCTTGTCCCAATGGTCCCACAACGTCTGTAAACGCATCACCTGGACGCATTTCAACCATTTTTTTCGTGGAGTGTCCAACTGCCTGAACAACGATGGTGACAGTGCCAGCTTCTGCATCATGGTCTGCAATGGTCAGCGGAATACGTTCTTCCCCTTCACCCATGCGCACGATGAGAAATTGACCAGCTTTTGCTTTTTTAGCAAGCTGAGGCGCTTCGATGACCAATTCGTGGGTCTGGCCGCCAAGGTGTTTGTAGTCTACAATTTTATACACGTTCAACCCTTCTTCCTCTAAGAATCAAGTTTTATTCACTGCTATCTATTATATAGCAGAATTGATTTTTAATAAAGAAGCATTCTATCTTCTTGTTCAATTCAAATTATTATTGCATCATATATTTTCATCAGTTATACTATAAAAAGAACTTTTTTGAAAATTACGACCTTTTTATTCATGTCATTCTGGAGGTGACCATCATGTTAAAATCTTTCATGCTTTCACTGCTTACCTCGGTTCTGTTATGGATCAATTTCACTGGATTTGGTTATCTTGCAGAAATCAGCAAAATCAATCTCTCCGTCAACTTCCAAATTCCTAATACCACCGTTGCTGGTATTCCAGTCACCTATCTCTATGTCTGGCTCTTGACAGCCGCACCATGGCTGATTGCTGGCATTCTCTGCGCCCTTTTGGTGCGTGACCGCTGGCTGCGCTGGTTCACACCGCTAGTGTATTTGCTGGCTGCCTTCGCAGCCTTTTATCTGGCCATTCGTTTGCCGCTGCCACTCATCATCAATGGAACGCGCGTGGACAGTAATCTTGGAAGCACTTTTTATCCGCCAACGACAACCATTGCCATCTTTGCATTGTTGGCAACGTTCACTCTGGTCCGCCTGCTGTTGAAAAAGACACGAAACAAACACTGAACACAAAAGACCGCCGCTATGTTATCTGATAAGCTCCCCATAGAGTAGATACTCGAAATAACAAAAATCGAGACTACGCC
>JAHZHI010000003.1 GCA_019420345.1 Peptococcaceae bacterium | reverse complement strand
ACCGTTTGAATTGTATCATTCTGAGGTGTTGCACTTGACTTGACAATTCGCCGTTCAAAAAAATCCCCGTTCATCAATTTTGAAGAACGGGGATTTTAGCTTAAAATGATTATTCAACATCTGGGGCGGTATAGGTTTTAAACGTCATCATGTTTAAAGGAATTTCTTTTAAGTGTTCAACCAAATCTGGACGTCCCCAGAATTGTTCGCTTTCACCAAGATTGTCTTCAGAACCAAGCAAAAGAACAACAGGTGCTTTTCCGCCAAAGCCCTGAATATAAGCCTGCATATACTTGGCACGTTCCATTGGTTCTTTGTCAACAAATGATTTGTCGACGACGGCAACGCCGATTACGCGAGTATCAGTTTTTACTAATGCGCCATTAAATTTCATTGCTGCACCTCCTCAAATTCTGTTATATTATATCATGAAATGGTGGTAAGGACATAAAAATATTCAAATTTAGAACATAATAAAATTGGGGAGGCCCGATAATGGATAATAAATGGACATCGATGTCAATAGGTCAAATTAAAGAAGAAATTTCTGCATTAAAAGAAGATGAACGATTGCTTGCATGTGATGCATTGCTTCATGATTCGCGTAAAGGTGTTGTTACCTTTGCACAGAAAACATTGCGTGCGCACGAGAAAATGCAGCATGAACGTGAACGATTGAAAAAATTATGGCGTTTTGAAAATGAAGCCTATGCAAGAGGCTATCATGCCGTTATTGGCACTGATGAAGTAGGAAGAGGTCCGTTGGCTGGTCCTGTTGTTGCAGCTGCAGTGGTTTTGCCGCAAGGAACAGAAATAATGGGGATCAATGATTCTAAAAAGCTTAGTGAGAAAAAGAGAGAAGAATTGGCAATTGAGATTCGTTCGAAAGCCATTGCTTATCAAATTGCTGAGGTATCAGCAGCAGAAATCGACCGTTTAAATATCCTTCATGCGGCAGAACTTGCTATGAAAAAGGCCATTGAAGCTTTAGCTATTGGTGACTTTTTGCTCATTGATGGACAAAATCGCCTTGAGGTTGATCTGCCTAGTCAAAATCTGATAGGCGGTGATGGTCTCAGCATTTCTATTGCAGCTGCATCAATTATTGCAAAAGTACATCGTGATCATCTAATGGTTCAATTGGATGAATTATACCCTCAATATCATTTTGCTCAAAACAAAGGGTATGGAACCGCAGAACACTATCAGGCAATCAAAGAGTATGGTCCATCGCCAATTCATAGACAATCATTTCGGTTAAAATAAACAATGCCCTCCGTTAGAAAACATCTAACGGAGGGCATTTGCTATGGTTCATTCTTTATTGAAGAAATTCAAAGAATGGTTCGTCGAATTTGGTCATTGCGTTAACAACCAATTCTACAAGGCCACCATACTGGAAGTTGTAGTTCTTGGTGAGGCCCCAATGTGCAAGCATGTCGCGGAAAGTACCTTTGCAGTTAGAGCAAGGTGCGCAAACATATTTAACAAGGTCTGTATCATAGATATCTTCTGGGCCGAAAGCATCGAGAATCTGTTTCAGTTTCATACGAGAAGATACATTGTCGCGGAAATCAGAGAAGTTCAAGGAGTTCATGATTGCGAACCCAGAACCACCGCCGCAGCAATAGTTGTCAACACCATGTGGGTACATTTCTTTGAAACGGCCTTCAGGAAGAACTGCTCTAAGAATTTCACGCTGTGGTTCTACAATACCCATTTGGCGAACATAGTTGCAAGGGTCATGAAGTGTTACAGGGAAGTCGTTCTTAGAAGGGTCTAAATCATAGGTGCCGCTTAAAACGAGGTCACGAAGCAAAGGCAAGAAGCTTTCAACAGGAACACGACCAGTAGATGGCGTGTAACGGTCGGCAACAACAGCTGCTGCTTTGTGTGCATGACCGCATTCTGCAATAACAATACGGTTAACACCCAGTTTCTTTGCAGCTTCCATCTGACGAACAGCCACTTCTTTTGCAAACATGTCATCATACCAGATACCATAGTTTACATTATCATAGCCGCAGAGATCGGAACTAAGCGTCCAATCGAGACCAGCTTCGTCAAAAAGAATAGTGAAGGCTGTTGGGTTTTCTGGCCAAGCCATGAATTCGCCGGCATTGTGAATCAGAAGGATATCAGCACCGTGTTTGTCGATAGGGGTCTTGTAGTCATGACCTGGATAGAGATCATTAAGATCTTCATCAAGGAATTCTACAGTGTCAACAAATGCAGCTTTGGTGATACCAGTAGAAGAACCAGTTTTTAACTGCAATTTGGAACCCTTTTCGCAAAGTGGCTTTGGTACGATACCAAGTTCCTGGCTGAAAATCTTACGAATTTCTCTGGCAAGAGAACCGTTATCAAGTCCGAGAGGGCATGCCTGAGCGCAACGTCTGCAAAGGTTGCAACGGTAGGCATCTTCACCAAGACGCATTACGGTTTCCCAGTTAAGATCAACATCAGCACCAGTGAACCAAGCCTTAAGCTTGCCTTCCTTGTTGATGTACTTTTTGATCAAGCGACGCAGAACTTCAATACGCCAGGTTGGACGATAGATTTCGTTTCTGTCAGTTGCAACAAAAATGTGGCAAGCATCAGAGCAAGTATTGCATTTTGCGCAATATTCAACGGTCAAATCCAGAACCTGGATCATCCCTTTATTGGCTTCGTCATTAACGAGCTTTTCAAGACCTTTTAAAAACTTATTGCAAAGTTCTTCTTCCTCTTCAGGAGTCTGAGGCTTTTTAAAGTTGTCAAGAGCAATAACACCATCTAATTCTGCGTAGTAGGTGTCACGCCATTCTTGCTTTAATTCTTTGTATTTTGGCCACGTTGCAGGATCTTCAAAAGGTGCAGGCAGCGGCATAAGGTGCTTGTTATCAAGAACCTGAGTGAGCTGTTCGCCTCTGATTGCGATGTCACGTGGACGAATAAGTCTTCCGTCGATCAAGATTACTCCTCCTTTAAAAAATCAAAATAGTGATAGATGTGGTAAATTGAATATATTACTTATTCATCAGTGGGGCAGACCATTTCATATCATCACTTGGCTTGATATCAGCTTCTGCAATGATCGTTTCTTCGACTTTGCTGCCAGGAACGTTTGGTGCATTGTCCCAAATTACTTTATGGAAGGTGTAATATTTACCAACATAGTGGCTCATCTTGCAAACCGGAATATAGATAAGCAGACCACAGACAATCAAAAGATTAATCTTGGTAGGTTTGTTTAAGCCCTTCAGAGATTTGAAGTGCAGCATGCTGCGAATGACTTTTGAAACATAACCATAGCTGAATTTATTGGATGCAAATGCGACTAAGCCAGAAAAGGCTCCTGCAAACAAAAATCCAAGATTAAAGAATTCCTGAGGTGTAGTGTAGCTTCTGAATTCACGGTCAGTAAGACGTTTTACAATTAAACCTGCAGTACCAGAGCAAATAAGTAAACCAGCAGTCAGACCGAGAAGGGTAACTGCGAGGGATACCAATCCAGCTAAAATACCGGTAAATGGCAGAATTACACCTGCTGTTGCAACAACCAACATTGCGATGGTTACATAGATGCCAAGATGAAGTGCGTAAGAAATCCACCAGAATTTTCTTTGCTTAACAAAGAGTTTCTTGATGAAAAGCATTTCTTTAAGCATATCAACAATCTCGCCAACATGGTTCTTTTTGCGTGGTTTTTCATACCATTTCTGGTCTTCATAGTAAGAACCGCCGTGTTCGGCTTTTTCTTCTTCTTCCCCAGGGATTGGGTAGAGATCCTGACGACCATGCATCGGCTTCTTTGCATAGTCCATAAATTTACGGACAGTTGCTGCAAAGAAGAAGATAATGGCAAACCAGCATAAAAGGGTTAACAACATAACTATCTTACCTCCTTGTATAATACAATGTTATTTTTCGAACTTCCATCACATAGTCGCATCTGTTTTGGGGCATTCGACGTACATTGTACTTATCATAACTATATCAGATTAACGTGAAATTTTGAACTAATTTTTATAAAATTTGCGGTTCCCTTGAACATAGAAAATCATTATGGCATTAGACCGGATTTTTTATAAACTATCTTTATAAAAAGATGGAAAATATGGTATATTTAAAATGAATATGAAAGAACTGTTAATCAGATAAATCACTATATTCTCTAGGGAAAATGCTGTAGCTTTATTGACTTTTTTTAAAAGTCGATTATTATTAAATTATGAGAAATTTTTGGTAGGAGGAGAATTATGAGCGAATTAAATGTTGTTGTTATTGGCGGCGTTTCTTGCGGTCCAAAGTCCGCGGCACGTTTAAAAAGATTGATGCCGGAAGCAAATGTAACATTAATTGAACGTGGAGATTATATTTCTTATGGTGGCTGTGGTCTGCCTTATTATATTGGTTCTATTGTAAAAGAACTGAATGATTTGATGACTACTTCTTGGGATGCAGTGCGTACTCCTGAGTTTATGAAAGCCACTAAGGATATTGATACTCTCTTGGGTTGGGAAGCTACAAAAATCGATCGCGAAAATAAAGTGGTTGAAGTTAGAGATGTAAAGACCGGAGAAGAGAAAAAACTGCCTTATGATAAGGTCGTTATCGCGACTGGTTCCAGCAACTCTAAGCCACCAATTACTAATATTGATGCTAAAGGTGTATTTGGTGTAAAGACGCCTGTTGATGGTGTAGAAATTCAGAACTATCTCAAAGGCGGCGTAGGTGCTGCTGTTGTTATTGGTGCTGGCCTGATTGGGATGGAAACAGCTGAAGCATTTGCCAACTGGGGGATTGATGTTACCGTTATTGAGATGATGGATCAGATTTTCCCTAAGATGATCGATAAAGATATATCTATTGTTGTTCAAGATTATCTTGAAAAAGAAGATCTTAATTTCATGCTGTCCACTGCAGTAAAAGAAATTAAAATCGATGATGAAGGCAAAGTTTGTGGTGTAATCACTGATAAAGGTGAATTGGATTGCGATCTTGTGTTGGTTGCAGCTGGCGTGCGTCCTGAAATCTCATTAGCGAAAGAAGCTGGTTTGGAATGTGACCGCACGATTACTGTCAATGAATATATGCAGACTTCTGATCCAGACATCTATGCTGGTGGTGACTGCGTTTCTGTTACGCATCGCATTTCTGGCGAAAAAATCTACGCTCCAATGGGGTCTACTGCAAATAAGCACGGCCGTATTATTGGCACAAATATTGCCAAAAATAATGTTCAGACGTTCCCTGGTGTATTGGGAACTTCTATTTGCAAGATGTTTGACTGGTCCATTGGTAAAGTTGGTTTGACAGAAGCTGATGCTAAACGCCTTGGCTATGATGTAGCAACCTGCGTTGTGCCTGGCCCAGATATCACGCATTTCATTCCTGGCAAAAAACTGATTATGGTAAAAACTGTTGCAGATAGAAAAACATCTCGCATTTTAGGTGTTCAAATTGTTGGCCCTGGTCATGTAGATAAACGTATTGATACAATGGCAGGTGCGCTTTCAGCAAATCCTCAATTAACGGCATATGACATGGCTAATATGGATTTGGCATATGCTCCACCATTCTCATCTGCTGTTGATAACCTGCTTGTCAATGCAAACGTTATTCAAAATGAGCTTGAAGGACGTGCACACTCTTACAACTTCTTTGAAGCTTTGGAAAAACTGCAGGACGAAAACGTTGTATTTGTTGACTTGCGTGTAGATGATGAAGTAAAGGCAATGCCTTTCGAAACCCCTAATTATCATCATATTCCAATTGAAGAACTGCGTGCTCGCGTTGATGAACTTCCTAGAGACAAGGAAATTGTTGTTTTCTGCATTCTGTCGACACGTGGCTTTGAAGGTCAGTTGATTCTGGAACAAAATGGATTCGAAAATGTCCACTTCATCAAGGGTGGTATTATGTTCTGGCCATTCAAAAAATACTTGAATAAGTAAAAACTCTTTGATGCCGCTTCGGATTTTCCGAAGCGGCATTTTTTCTTTGTCTTGAAGCTCTTGCTAGAAGGGAAGGAATAGTATAAAATCGTACTGTTAAAGAAAAAACGATGCATAGAGGAGGAGCGTCTTTATGTACGACCAAATTTTAATAAGGTATGGCGAATTGTCGTTAAAAGGGAAAAACCAAAAACAGTTTTTAAAAACCTTGGTCAAAAATATCAAACATCAAATTAAACTTGATACAGGCGTGGCCTGTGAAGTACATGATATACATGGACGTGTGGTCATTCCATTAAATGGACAGGATCCAACATTGTTTTATCCAAGTTTGAACCGTGTTTTCGGTATCTCATCATATAGCCCGGTAACAACTGCTGATCTCACAGAAGCGTCCATTATAGAAACAGCTTTAAAGGAAATGCAGCAGTTTGCGGATTCTTCACTTCGCTTTAGGGTTACCGTGAAGCGAGCTAATAAGCGTTTTCCAACTCGTTCAATGGATATGCAGCTAAAGGTTGCAGAAGCCATTTTGGATGCGTATCCAACCCTAGTTGGGGACTTGGAGAATTATGATATTGAGTTGAATATAGACATACGTTTTGACAAAACATATATTTATGTAAAAAAATATAAGGGGCTTGGTGGATTACCATTAGGTACAGGTGGACGTGCTGTAGCCTTGCTCTCTGGCGGCATTGACAGCCCTGTAGCTATGTGGTCGATTATGCGCCGTGGTGTTGTGGTTGAAGCCATTCATTTCCATTCTTATCCATACACTTCGCAGCAGGCAGAAGAAAAGGTATTATCTTTGGCAGAAAAAGTGGGAAAATATGGCGGACACGTGATCGTTCATTTGGTGCCATTTACACGTATCCAAGAGGCCATTGGTATGAATTGCCAAGATAATCTGCGCATCACTCTGATGCGTCGCATCATGCTTCGCATTGCAGAGCGTATTGCTGATATACGTAATGCAAAGGCAATTGTTACAGGTGATGATCTTGGCCAGGTAGCCAGCCAGACCATTGAAAGCATCTATGCCATCAACCAGGTAACCACTACGCCAATTTTAAGACCATTGATTGCCTATGATAAACTTGATATCATGGACATTGCTCAGAAAATTGACACTTATGATATTTCAATACTTCCTTATGAAGACTGCTGCACTGTGTTTGTGCCAAAAGAGCCAAAAACAAAACCTCGTGTGGATGAATGTCAGCGTAATGAGGCGATGATTTCTGGCTTGGATGATATGATTCAAGATGCCATTGTAAAAACAGAAACGGTTGTATGTTACGGTGATGGAAAGCAGCGTGTGCGTCATCCTTTTGAATTGCCAGAGGGAGGCGAAGAATAATGGGAAAAAATTTATATGAAACGCCTAGAGATATGAATAAATGGCATACCCAAAAAGAGAGTCATGATCACAGCCATGTTCCATCGCAAAATGAGAAAAAAGCGCGCATAGATGAACTGAAAAGACGTTTTCAGAATAAGAAAAATAAATAAAGGAAGCTATGTGGTGTTTTGAAACACAAGAAAATAATGACATGCCCCCAATAATTTGGACAAAATTATTGGGGGTATTTCTATTAAGTGCTGAATAACTATAAAAATTGAGCTATTAAAAAACGTGCTGGATTGAAGAAAATTCATCCAGCACGTTTTGGAATTAATGACGTATTAAATAATTGCGTGAATTAGAGCTTGACATAAAAAGGCAGCAATATAGAGGATGCCAAAATATTTAAGCGTTTTTGAGCAGTACATCATACCACGCATCATTTTTTTAGGTGATTTTCCTTTGCTATAGCGATAAGCGTTTACGCAATTTATGGCGTAAAGAATGGAAAAAACAGGAAGCAAAATAAGAATATTTTGTCCGTATGCAAGAAGAACAAATAGCCAGATATAGGAAAAAGTGAATCCAAAAATCATAAAAAGAACCGTTCGATCGTGGCCAAGTAGGATTGCTAAAGTTCGGCGTCCATTCGCTTGGTCGGCAACTCGATCTCGAAGACTATTTGCAGTGAGAAGAAGGCCTATAAGAACAACTAAAGGTAAACTGATGGCAAAGGAATATAATGTGATGTGTCCGGTCTGTGTAAAGAAAGCAATCATACTAAATCCAGAGCCAAAAAGGAAACCGGCAAATAATTCACCATAGGGTGTTCGTGAAATTGGGTAGGGGCCGCCAGTATAACAGTAACCGATGATAAGACATATTGCGCCAATAACGATTAGCCACCATGAGGAGTAGGCTGCGAGAATAAGGCCCAAGATTGCACATATCCCGTAAATAACAAATGCAGATAATAATACCGTTTTGGGAGACATACTTCCATGGACAATAGCACCGCCAATACCGACGGATTCTTCAGTGTCTAAGCCGTTTTTGAAATCGAAATACTCATTAAATAAGTTGGTCGCAATTTGAATAAGCGCAGCACAAAGTATCATTATGATCGCTAGAAAAAAATGGAAGGTTTGCTCAGCATAAATGGCAAAGCTGATGCCGGTTATAGATGGAATAATACTCGCCGGTAGAGTATGTGGTCGAGTGAGTTTCCAATAAAAATCAAATGATTGCATTGTAATGCCTCCTTCACTATAAAATTTTTGAAATGTGTTTTATTTCTATGTATATTCTAACGATTATTGGGACATAAAGCTACAGAAAAATTTTGATTTTACTTTGAATTGTGAAGAAACTTTGTACTTGGTGTAGATATGTAAATGTTTTGATACCATTTATCTGACTATATTTTATTGCCACCTTACATTTCTTTTGATATAATAGATGCAAATCTATAGAAAGAATAAGAGGTGTTAAGTATGGCATACGTTGTTGATAGTTCCGCTTGTATTTCTTGTGGTGCATGCGAAGGGGAATGCCCAGTAGGCGCTATTTCTGATAGCGGAGATGGTACCCGCGCTATTGACGCTGGTTCTTGCATTTCCTGCGGCAGCTGTGCAGGTGTTTGCCCAGCAGGCGCAATCGCTGCTGAATAAGCAATTTTATAAAAGGCTTATTGCAGAGTGCGATAAGCCTTTTTGTATTTTTTAAAATGAAAAAATATTATGCAGTAAAAAAAGGCAGGCAAACTGGTATATTTGAAGACTGGGCTACATGTGAAGCGCAGATAAAAGGTTTCTCAGGAGCAGAATATAAGAGCTTTAAAAGTAAGGATGAGGCTCAGAATTTTCTCAAAGTGACATCAGAAACAATTGATAGTGCTACGTTTCAGTATCCTTGTGCTTATATAGATGGTAGCTATGACGTAAAAACGCATCGTTATTCTTATGGTGCAGTGATTCTTTTTTCGCCAACATGTGAAAAACATTTTTCGAAAGCCTTTGATTGTGCTGATCTTGCGAACATGCGTAATGTTGCAGGAGAAATTAAAGCGAGTGAATTTGCGATTTCATATGCAATTGAGCAAGGATGGAAGCAATTTGTTTTATATTATGATTATTATGGCATTGAAAAATGGGCGACTGGAGAATGGAAAAGGAATTTACCGGCAACACAAGCATATTATGAGTTCTGCCAAAATGCATTTGAAAAAATAAAAGTTCTCTTTATTAAAGTTAAAGGCCATTCGGGCAATGTATACAATGATTTGGCCGATTCTTTGGCGCGGGAAGCGTTAAATTTGTAATCGATTGGAGTGAAAGGATGAATTTTAAGCGAAAAATAGCCAGTTCACTTGTTTTATCTTTAGGGATCACTTCTGTGTTAGCAACACCAATGTTTGCAGAATCAATCTCGGATTTACAGGATGAACAAGCATCAATTAAGAATTCTATTGAACAGAAGCAAAACGAATTGAACAGCAATTCATCTCAAAAATCTGAGACTGTAGAAAAAATCAAAGAGATCAGTGACTCCATCAATGCAACGCAACAAAAGATTGCTTCCTACACAACTCAAATTTCCGACCAGGAAAGTGCTATCGCTGAAACAAATTCGCAGATTAGCGAAACAGAAGCAAAATTAGCAGATGCACAAGAGAGTTTAAATGATCGCTTAGTAACAATTTATAAAGATGGTAATGTTAATTACTTGGAAGTGCTGTTTCAGTCTGAAGATTTTGCGGATTTTCTGACACGATTTGAGTACCTGTCTTATATTACAAAGAGAGATAAAGATCTTGTGGAAGAAGTTAAATCAGTGAAGGCTCAGCTTGAAAGTCAAAAAGCAACTCTTGAGCAGCAGTTGTCTTCATTGAATGCATTGAAGAGTGAAGAAGAAGGCGTAAAATCACTTCTGGAAGATCAACAAACACAGCAACAAAATGTGTATGCTGAGCTCGAAAATGACGAAGCCGCTTTAAAGGAAACCATCGCTGAAATGCAGGCGGCGTCTGACGAAATTGGTCAGCAGATTGCCACGCTTCAGGCAGAAGAAGAGGCAAAACGTGCAGCTGCTGCGGCTGCTGCCAATCAGGCAAATGGAGCGGTAACGACTACCGCATCTTCGTCAGATTATACTGTTACTTCTGCTGGTTCAGGTGTATGGCCAGCGCCGGACAGTCACCTAATTACCAGTGATTATGGCGGTCGTTCTTATCCTTTAGATGGAAGTTACAATTATCATTTGGGCCTTGATATTGGCGCGTCTTACGGGACGCCGGTTGTTGCGTATCAAGGTGGAACGGTATTAATTGCTTCTTATCATTGGAGCTATGGCAACTATGTTGTTATTGATCACGGAAATGGCTTAAGTACCTTGTATGCACACATGTCAGCACTTACAGTGAGTGCGGGGCAAACGGTGAGTGCGGGACAACAAGTGGGCCAGGTTGGATCCACTGGTTCAAGTACAGGACCGCATTTACATTTTGAAGTGCGCATCAATGGATCAAATGTTGATCCATCACCATATCTTGGAATTTAAAAGCTCTGAAAGAAAAGCTCTCTTTCAGAGCTTTTTTGCGAAAACATGTTAGAAGAGAGTGGGAATGAAGATGAGTTTAACAAAAAATGAAATAAAATCCTTAAAAGCCCAGGCGCAACTTGTAAAACCTAAAATTCTTGTTGGAAAAAATGGTTTAACAGATGGTACATTGCAATCTATTGATGAGGTTTTAACTGCTGATGAAATCGTTAAGATTAAATTTTTGAGCAATAGTACAATGATTGATGTTGAAACATGTGAACGATTGGCGAAGGACCTTCAGGCAGAATTTGTTCAGAAAATAGGTCGGATGGTTGTTTTATATCGTGAAAACCTGTAATATAATAGATTGGATGGTTTCGTGTAATGGGTGCAAGCAAAAGAATTATTGTAAAAGTTGGCACAAGTTCGGTAACTCATCCGAATGGAACGATTAACTTAAAATTTATTGATAAATTATGTGCAGCTTTAACGGATTTAAAAAATGAAGGTAATGAAGTTGTTTTGGTTACTTCTGGTGCTGTTGGTGTTGGAAAATATCGCATGAATTTGCAAGAAAAATTGTTAACCATAAGCGAGAAACAAGCCATGGCGGCTATAGGGCAAGGTCTTCTTCTTCATATTTATGAGAAAAACTTTCTAGAGTATGGCCAAATGTCTGCGCAGTTACTTCTCACACGAGAAGATATTAAAATCAGAAAACGATTTTTAAATGCTAGAAATACACTCCTTGAACTTTTGAAACTCGGAGTTATTCCGATTGTTAATGAAAATGATAGTGTTGCAAATGATGAGATTAAATTTGGTGATAATGATACACTAGCAGCTCTGGTGGCAGTTCTTTCGGATGCAGATTTAGCAGTCCTTTTTACAGATATTGATGGATTATATACAGCAAATCCGTCTATAAAAAAAGATGCGAAAAAAATTGATGTTGTCGAAAAAATTACTGAAGAGATTGAGTTGATGGCAGGAGCTGCTGTTTCAAAAGTAGGTACCGGCGGGATGAGAACCAAGATTGAAGCAGCAAAAATTTCGACAAATGCTGGAATTCCTATGATTGTTGCTTCTAGAAATGAAATTGGCTTGCTTCATGAAATAACTACAGGAGAATGTAGTGTTGGTACTTTGTTTAAAGCAACACATCGTCCGCTTCATGCAAGAAAGTCATGGATCTTGTATGGGTCGGAAGAAGAAGGTGTTTTGGTTGTAGATGATGGCGCCAAGTCAGCTCTTCAAGAAAAAGGCAAATCTTTGCTTCCAAGTGGTATTGTTGAGGTGCAGGGAACATTCGATAGAGGTGCTATTGTTGCGATCGCAGATAGGGAAGGCCATCGTTTCGCAAAAGGAATAACAAATTATTCATCGTTATTCGTAGATCGTATAAAAGGTTTGAAAAGTGACTGCATTGTTGCAAAGTATCTTGATTATAGCGAAGAAGAAGTTATTCACAGAGACAACCTTGGTTTATTATAATTAAAGGAGCGTCATGTATGAATGTTGGATTGTTTGGCGGAACCTTTGATCCGATTCATTTGGGGCATGTTGACATGATTTGTCAACTATGTGAACATATGGCATTAGATAAAATTATTTTTATTCCCGCCTATATTCCACCTCATAAACATAAACTTAATATGACGCCATATAGTCATCGCTTAGCTATGACGCGGTTGGCAATTGAAAATATTTCCTCTTTTGAGGTTTCTAGTTTTGAAAGTGAAAGCGTAAAGCCGTCCTATACTTTTCATACAATTGAACATTACAGAAAAATATATCCCAATGACAACCTTTTCTATATAATGGGAGTAGATTCTTTTAATACAATTGAGGAATGGTATCGTTGGCAAGAATTGCTTTGTTTAGCGAATTTTGTTATCGTGGATCGTCCAAATAAAACGTTGGATATTTCAAAGGCCACATCACAGGTGCTTGCAAATAGTCCTTACGAAATTTTTTATCTTCCATTGCATACATTGCCAATTTCCTCAACCATGATTCGGGAAAAAATTGCTGCACATCAATCTGTTGATGTGTTTTTGCAGCCAAATGTACTACAATACATTAATAAGCATCATTTGTATCAGTAGGTGAATGAAATAATGAATTATCAAAAACTTATTAAAGAACAGCTTTCAGAGAAAAGATATCAACATTCAATAAGAGTGGCGGAAACGGCAGTTGCACTTGCGAAAGCGCATAAGTGTAATGAAAAACAAGCGGGAATTGCTGGCTTGTTGCATGATTATTGCAAGGAATATTCGAAAGAACAACTTGTACGATTAGCTGTTGAAAATAGTTTGCTTACAAGTCGAGATGATCTATTGATGCCTCAAATTCTACATGGACCGGTTGCTTCTTATGTTTTAAAAAGAGAAGCGATTATTGAAAACGAGGATATTCTTCAAGCCATTCGCTATCATACAACTGGTCATCCTGATATGGATGATCTTGCTAAGATTATTTTTATAGCTGATTATATTGAACCAGGACGAAAAACACCACATATTAGTGGATTGTTTGAAATTGCGTCTATAGATCTGGATCGATGCGTTGTTGAAATTATTGATCGCACAATACGGTATCTTTTGGAACAACATAATATTATTCACGAAGATATGATGAAATTGAGAAATAGAATTTTAATTAAGGAGTAAGTACCTTTTTATGAATAAAATAATTGAAGAATTTGTCCGTTTAATGGACATGAACAAATGTGATGATATTAAGGTATTGGATATGAGGGGAATTACTTATATCGCAGATTTTTTTGTAATAGCGACTGTAATGAATAAGCCTCATGCTGAAATGATTTGTCGAAAACTTGAAGAGTTAAATTATAAACTGACAAATAACACATATTTTCACATCGAAGGCAAAGAAGTTGGAGATTGGATGTTAATTGATACAGGGGATATTATCGTTCACCTTTTCCAGGCTGATACACGCGCCTATTATAATTTAGACGCACTTTGGGGCGATGCAAAGATCATTGATGTGTCAGAATTACTGGTAGATTAGTGGAGGCGTTTTTTGCTGTGATAGTAGGCTTTTTTGATTCGGGGATTGGTGGAGTCTCGGTCCTGGAGAAAGCGGCTTCACAATTACCTCATACGAATTTTTTGTTTTACGCTGATTCGGCACATGTACCTTATGGAAAAAAATCAAGAACAGATATTATTCAATATGTGGATGATGCTGTGGCGTTTCTCCATGAAAAAGGTGCTGATATCATAGTGCTTGCCTGCAATACTGCGACAAGTGCTGCTGCAAAATATTTGCGGGATAAATATTCTTTTCCAATCTTAGGAATGGAACCGGCTGTAAAAGTAGCTGCACAAGCATTAGATGGAGATGAATCAAAAAAAATTATCGTGACTGCAACAGAATTAACCTTAAAACTTGAAAAACTGGATAATTTGATTCATCGTTTAGGCGTAGATAACAGTGTTGAAGAAGTTCCATTGCAACAATTGGTTGCTTTTGCCGAACAGGGTATTTTTGAAGGGGAAGAAGTGGAAGAGTATTTGATGCGTGCTTTTTCTGCATGTGATATGACGCATGCATGCGCAGTCGTTTTAGGTTGCACACATTTTACCTTTTACAAAACACTTATTGGCAGTATTGTGGTAAATTTAACAGGTCGACATATTCCGGTTGTTGATGGAAACACTGGTACTGTTAATTATCTGGCAACAATGGTATCGGAAGATGTTTCAGAGCTTAAGCCATTGGCAGATAGAATGCGATTTTTTGAAAGTGGCCAAGAAGTGCCTTTTGAAAAATATCAGCACATATTAGAACGAGCACATCTTGAAAATGCAGGGGGAATTTAACATGAAAAAAGCATTGTTTATTGTTAATCCGAATGCAGGAAAAATGGCAATTAAAGAAAATCTCATTGATGTCTTAAGTAAATTTAATGCAAAAGGCTTTGTGACAACCATTTATATTACACAAAAAGCCAATGATGCGACAGAATACATTCAAAACAATGGCTTAGGATATGATTTAATTATTTCCTGTGGTGGAGATGGTACCTTGAATGAAATTTTGCGAGGTATTGCATCATCTGATAAGGACTATGCGCCGATTGCTTGTATTCCGGCAGGGACAGTAAATGATTTTGCGCGTTCGCTGGGAATTCCGAGCGATATTCAATTAGCTGCAGATACAGTTTTGGAATCGGTTCCACATAATTATGATTTTGGCATGTTTAATGGTGCTATTTTTAGTTACGTTGCTGCTGCTGGTGCATTTACAGAAGTTTCTTATGGCACTCCGCAATATTTAAAAAATTTACTTGGAAAATACGCATATTATTTTGAAGCATCCAAAAAAATTACTGATTTATCCGATGTGTTTGCATTAAAAATTGAAATTGATGGCCGAGAGACTATTGAAGGCAATTTTATTATGGTTGCAGTTTCTAATTCAAAGTCAATTGGCGGATTTTTGCAATTTGATGATGACCAAAAGTCTATGTTAACTGATGGAATGTTTGAGTTAACATTGATCAGGCGTCCTGTTACTCCAATTGATTTGCAAAAAATGGTGCATTCATTAAATGTTAGACGATATGATAATGATTGTATTCGCAGTGTGAAAGGGAGCCATTTTAAAATTATTTCTGAAAAACCATTGCCGTGGACCTTGGACGGGGAATACGCAGGAGAGTTCAAAGAAACAACAATTTGTTTGTATAATAAACGTATCCAACTTGTATTCCCTGATTAAGGATAAGCATATATAAATAAAGAAAGGATCAAAAAAATGATTAATACCAATTACGCAAATCTAAAAAACAATTATTTGTTCTCAACTGTTGCTGAAAAAGTACGTGCTTATTCTGAAGCACATCCAGATGCAGATGTTATTAAGCTGGGCATTGGTGATGTTACCAAACCTTTAGTAAAAAGTGTTATAGATGCATTGCATGCTGCTGTGGATGAAAATGCAAAAGCAGAAACTTTTATGGGATATGGTCCAGAGCAGGGATATGGCTTTTTGCGTGAAGCATTGGCTGATTATTATGCTAAGCTTGGAGCAACTATTGATGCCGATGAAGTTTTTGTAAGCGATGGCGCCAAGAGTGATATTGCTAATATTTTAGATATTTTTGATAAAAACTGCCATGTGGTTATTCCTGACCCTGTTTATCCTGTTTACTTGGATACTAATGTGATGGATGGGCGTAAGGTGAGCTTTTTGAATGCAAATGAAGGTAATGATTTCTTGCCTATGCCAGAAGATCTTGAAAGTGATGAAAAGGCAGATATTATTTATCTTTGTTCTCCAAACAATCCGACAGGTGCATGCTATAATAAAGAGCAACTGAAAGTTTGGGTTGATTATGCAAACGAACAGAATGCAGTTATTTTCTTTGATAGTGCTTATGAAATTTTTGCAAGTGGTACCGATTTGCCAAGAACTATTTTTGCAATTCCAGGTGCACGAACCTGTGCAATAGAAATTGCGTCACTAAGCAAGACTGCCGGATTTACTGGAACACGTTGCAGCTATACTGTTGTGCCAAAAGATTTGGTGCGTGACGGACAATCTTTAAAAGATATGTGGTTTAGACGCCAATCTACAAAATTTAATGGTACACCATACATTGTTCAAAAGGCTGCTGCTGCCGTATTTACTGAAGAAGGCTATGCAGAGATCATGGAAAACATCCAGGGATATAAAGAAAATGCGAAGATCATTACGGATGCGCTTGATGAACTCGGAATTTATTACACGGGTGGTCATTTTTCACCATATGTATGGTTGAAATGTCCTAACAACATGAGTTCTTGGGAATTTTTTGATTTCTTCCTCGAAAAAGCTCAGGTTGTTGGAACACCTGGTGAAGGATTTGGAAAAAACGGCGAAGGTTTCTTCCGTTTAACAGCTTTCAATACGCCAGAACGTACTCGTGAAGCCATGGAACGCTTGAAAACCATCTTGAAGTAATCGTTAAGGTGTGTGAATAAATGATTCAATTTACCAATGCTGGTCATACATTTAAAAATGGAACAGTTGGTTTGGCAGATATCAATTTAAAAATTGATGCAGGTGAATTTGTATATATTGTTGGTGAAAGTGGCGCTGGAAAATCGACTTTTGCGAAGCTCGTTTTACGGGAATTAGTGGCGACATCTGGAACTATTCGTGTTGATGGTGTTGACTTATCGCGAATTAGAAAACGACGCCTTCCATACTATCGTCGAAAAATAGGCTTTGTATTTCAAAATTTTCGCCTTTTAGCAGATCGCTCAGCCTATGAAAATGTTGCTTTTGCTTGTGAATGTATTGGTTTGCCTCGAAAACAAGTGATACGGAGAACACGTGAAGCGTTGGAATTTGTAGAGTTGTTGGATCGAAAAGATCATTATCCACATGAACTTTCCGGCGGTGAGCAGCAGCGAGTAGCGATCGCCAGAGCAATTGTAAATAAACCGCAAATTGTTATTGCAGATGAACCGACTGGGAATTTAGATCCTAAGCATGGTGAAGAAATATTTAGTTTGTTCGAAGCCATCAATGGAATCGGAACGACTGTTATTATGGCAACTCATGATGAAATTCTTGTTGATAAACATTTGCATCGTGTAGTTACTTTGTCTGATGGTCGAATTGTAAGAGACAGCATGAATGGAGGGTATTATTTAAATGTTCCTGACAAAAACGAAATATACCCTTCGTGATAGTCTAAGACAAATCACGCGTCATAAACTTTTTTCTTTCTTGACCATTCTTACAATCGCAATAACTCTGACACTTCTTAGTGTTGCGATGCTGGTTGCAGCAAACAGTTACAACGCCACTCAAAATATTGAAGATCAGCTGAGAATCGTTGCCTTTTTAAAGCAACCTTCGGATCCAGCTAAGAATACGGAATTATTGAACAAACTGGAAAAGACTGATCATGTAAAGAATGTTGAATATATTAGCAAAGACGATGCACTGAATTCATTAGATGAACAAATGCAAAGCTCAGATTTGGATATAAAAGAATCATTAGAGGGTGACAATCCATTGCCAGATTCGTTCCAAATTACCGTGGATCAGCCAGAGAATATTGAAGAGGTTGCTAATATTTTGGCTCAAGAAGATATTGTGGATAGCATCAATTATGGGCAAGACCTGGTCGATAATGTTGTTAGTTTCAATAAATCTGCTGCGGCATTAGGCGTTTTAGTTATTGTTCTTATGATTGTTGCAACATTATTTTTAATAAATATTACCATACAGTTAACGGTAAATAGTCGTAAAGATGAAATTCAAATAATGAAGCTTGTGGGTGCCAAAAATAGTTTTATTCGCATGCCGTTTTTTATTGAAGGTATCATTTTGGGTGCTTTAGGCGCTTTAGTAGCAGGTGCTTTTGTTTGGTGGGGATATGAAAACGTTTATTCCTACATTAGTGCAAATTTACCTTTTTTGCCACTATTGAATAATAACTACATGATGGTTTTGCTGTTCGTAGCAAACCTAGCGGTGGGAATTGTCCTTGGAGCACTCGGTAGTATCTTTGCTGTTCGCAAACATTTGAAAATATGAAGGAGAAAGCGCACCTATCGTGCGCTTTCTTGCGTAAAAGGAGAGCATAGTTTTATGGATATTATGAAATGGAAAAATAAAGCCAAAATTGCAATTATCTTAGGATCGGGATTAAATAATACTGTGCATGAGTTGCTGGAAATCGAAGAAGAGATTCCTTTTTCGGATATCCCTGGTATGCAGCTAGCAACGGCTCCGGGACATGTTGGAAAGTTTATTTTGGGTACCGTTCAAGGTGTTCCTGTTATAGCCTTACAAGGACGATTGCACTTTTATGAAGGATATTCTATTCAAGAGGTTATTCGCCCGATCAAGATTTTTCATTCACTTGGAATAGAAACCTTGATTGTTACGAATGCTTCTGGTGGCATTAATCTCTCTTATCATGCCGGTGATTTTATGTTGATTGAGGATCACATTAATTTTATGGGGGTTAATCCATTAATTGGTGAAAATCAGCAGGAATTTGATCGATTCCCAGATATGACCTTTACGTATGATAGAAAATACAATGAGCTTTTTAAGCGTATTGCAACAAAATATCCTGTTGTATTACACAGTGGTGTTTATATTGGTGTAAGTGGTCCAAATTATGAAACGCCAGCAGAAATCAAAGCTTTTCGCATTTTAGGCGCGGATGCTGTTGGAATGTCGACCGTACCAGAGGTCATTGCGGCTCGTCAAATGCGCATGCGTATTTGCGGTATATCATTGATAAGTAATATGGCGGCAGGGGTTCTTGATCAAAAATTGACCGAAGAAGAAGTTTTAGAAGCTGGGCGAAAAGCACAACCGGTCTTCAAAGGGATGGTTTCAGATTTTATTCATGAAATTGGAGGATGATTTATGGAAAAACTTCAAACCATTCGTTATGATATATCGAAAAACACAATTTGTATTTTAGACCAGACACGATTACCAAATGAATTAAAGGAAAAAATTTTAAGCTGCGCAGAAGATGTCTATCATTCGATAAAATATTTAGAAGTGCGTGGCGCGCCTCTTATTGGTATAACAGCTGCTTATGGTTTGACGATGGTTGCGATGCAATTACAGTTAAAGGACATGAACTCTTTTATTAAGCGCATTCTGGAAACTAAAGAATATTATGAAAGCGCGCGCCCAACTGCAGTAAATTTGGAAAACGCTCTTAATATGATGGTAGAAGACTTGGAATCATGTGGTTCAATTATAGAAGCAAAAAGGTTGTTGTTAGATAGAGCGGTCCAGTTTCATGATAATGACCGTTGGATTGGTCAACAAATAGGACACTATGGAAATCTATTATTAGGTGATCAGGTAAACGTCATGACCTATTGCAATGCAGGTTCATTGGCGACGGGAAACAGATATGGCACGGCGTTAGCACCAATTTATGCAGCGCAAGAGTGTGGAAAGCAGATTTCTGTGTATGCTTGTGAAACGAGACCTATCTTGCAAGGAGCGCGTTTAACATCTTTTGAACTAACATATAATCATATTCCCACGACGTTGATTACAGACAATATGATGGGCTGGTTAATGTCGTCTCGCCATATTGATGCGATTTTTGTCGGGTGTGATAGAGTGGCTATAAATGGAGATTTTGCAAATAAAATAGGAACTTATACGCTTGCAGTTTTAGCGGAAAAACATCATGTTCCATTTTATGTTTGTACTCCATCAACAACCATTGATTTTTCTGCAAAAAGTGCAGAAGATATTGAAATTGAATTTCGTGATCCTGAAGAGGTTAGAAGTATGTGGTATTGTCAGCCTATGGTATCGCATGAAGCATCAATATTGAACCCGGCCTTTGATCGAACACCGGCTTCGTTAGTAACAGGCTATATTACTGAAAAAGGCATTTTACTACCGCCGTTTTCAAAGGAGTCTTTTTAAAATGTGTTTAGAAAAATTATTCCCAGAATTTCAATCAGATGTGGCTTGTTTTGTTGATATATGTCATCGACTTTATACCAAGGGACTAGTATGTGCCTATGACGGAAATGTTTCTATGAAAATTGGCGGACATATTTTAATGACTCCAACGCATGTTTGCAAGGGAAACCTTTCGGTAAATGACTTACTTGTTGTTAATGGAGAAGGTGAAAAATTATATGGCAGGCGTCAGCCGAGTTCGGAGATGAAAGTACATCTTGCAATATATGACGCATTGCCAGAGCGAAAATGTGTAATTCACGCTCATCCAGTATATTCAACAGCTGTATATCGTCACGGAAAAAATGTGGATGTTTCTCTTTTGACAGAATCTGAAGATACGTTAGGGTTTGTACCGGTTGTTCCCTTTGCTGCTCCGGGGAGTCAGGCGTTGGCAGATGGCGTTAGGAAGGTTATGACGGAAAATGTTCAAGTATGTATAATGGAAAAACATGGTGTTGTTGCAAGTGGATTTGATTTGGAAGAAACATATTTTTTGTTGGAATCATTAGAGAGATTAGCGAAGACAGAAACTATTATTGCGACTATGAAATAATAGGTGTTGTAGCTGTTATTTTTTCTTATGTTATGATAGAATATAAATGGTTTGTAAAAAAGGAGGACGACACCGATGAATCATGAAAAAGCACTTCGTTTGTTTGCGTCTGTTTTGGACGATGATTTAACTGTTGGGAGTAATCATTTAATTGATGATTTACCTGAAGTATTCACGGCGACGGACTTCTTGTATTTTTTTGCGCTCAGAGAACATTTTTGGCCTGAGGCAAAAGATGATAATGAGCAATTAATGATCAGTGTCGCTATGACAGAATGTTATTTAAGTTCTTTGCTTCATGTGTATTCTGGTGAGTACCATTTTGATGAAGTTGAACACCACTTAGAACATTGTATTCTTTATGGAGATTTGTTATCCAGTGCGTTCGCAGAAAAACTAATTCTTTTGGATAGAGTTCATTTGTTAAAAGAGTGGTTAGAGTTGCTTCAGAAAATAAATAAAAAGTTGCTCTCCTTCTCTTTGGAGAAACGAAACACAAGGGAGAAAAAAAGATATCTTGTAACGTGTTTGGTAGAATTTTCAGCTCCTGCTGAAGATTTAACAAAGCATGTTGAAGCGGCAAAGCAATTACTGGTGGAGAATACCATGCCTACACCAGAGTATTCTTTTTATGATTCGTTAAAGCAAGATATTGGTTTTGCCATTGGAGAGCAGTGGTCATCAGCTGAAAATCTCAAGGCATTGCGTGAATAGGTGGACTCATGAAGAATTTAATGCAGCAACAAAAAATTAAATCAATTTTAAAAGAAGTTGAGGCCGAAATTGAAGAACTCGTTGCCTTTGATGATCCTTTTATCAGAGAATGTGCAATGGAGACCATTCGAGCAGGCGGAAAACGCTTGCGGCCAATCTTTGTTATTCTAAGTGCTCAGTATTTTGGCATAAAAAATACTGAAATTGTAAAATTCGCTTCAATAATGGAATTGGTGCATACAGCATCATTGATTCATGATGATGTTAATGATAATTCTAACTTGAGAAGAGGAAAGCCAACCATTAACGCATCGTATGATAATAATGTAGCGGTGCATATAGGTGTTTATATTCTTATTGAGGCATTAAAAAATGTTTACAGCATATCACATACAAAGACGTTGCTCAATATTTTGACGCATACAGCCGTTGAAATGTCACGTGGCGAAATTGCACAATTGGCTTCAATGTTTGATACTTCTCAAACAATTGAATCATACAATTATCGTATTGAGAGAAAAACAGCGCTTTTGATTGCAATTTGTTGCCAAACAGGTGCCATCTTAAGTAATGCAACAAAGGACGAAATAGATGCTTTTTATCAATTTGGGCATCATTTAGGAATGGCATTTCAAATAAAAGATGACTTATTAGATTTAATGCCAACAGATAAAAATATTGGCAAGCCAATTGGTCATGATTTAAAAAATGGCTTGATTAATTTGCCAACAATTTTATTATTGTCAAAGGATTTCCCTGAAAAAGAAGATATTATTCAACGTATTCAAAGGAAATTCCCTAATGGGCAAGAAGATTTTGATTATATTATTCCATTTATTTTACAAAAAGATATAATTAAAGCATGCGAAAATGCTATTATGTATCATATTGATGCAGCGAAAGATATTTTAAATGGATTTGAAAAAAATGAAACCTGTTCATTATTGTATGAAGCTGCAGATTATATCTATGAGAGGTCAATATAATGGCATTTACATATTCTGTAATGCTTGATTTATCAGGACGAAATGTTTTAGTTATTGGCGCTGGCGAAGTTGCAACACGTAAAATACAACGTGTTTTAAAAGCTGGTGCATGTGTAACTGTCATTGCACCGGGGCTCAATGCGGATATTTTTAATCTTTTGCAGCGTCATGCTTTGCAGTATGAACAACGAGCATTTCAATTGGAAGATATTGATTATTACGCGCCATTTCTAGTATTTGCGGCAACGGACGACTTCAACTTAAATAAACGAATTGCTGAATATTGCAATGAAAATAATATTTTGGTAAATTCTATTACGGAGCCACAAAATGGTAATTTCTCGGTTCAGTCTGAAATTGAAAAAAAATATTATGCTATTTCTGTTTCAACTTTTGGTCAAGGACCTGGTTTTTCAAAGGCGATACGCGAATATATAGAACCTGTGTTGGATGAACGATTGGATCTGGCTGTAGAGGTTTATATTGGTATTCGCAAGTGGTTATTTTCGATGTTGGGAGATACTGATTTACGGGTAGCTTATCTGCGTCGAATTTCTTTAGAGCACATTTGTTCTATGATTGACGCGGGAACTACTGATTATAATGAACTATTTGAGAGGGTGAAGGAATGGCTATCCTGCTCATTGGACTAAATTATAAAAGTGCACCAGTTGAAATACGAGAAAAGGTGTCTCTGTCCAGACCGCAGATCGAAAAGTTAAGCGAAAAGATTCGTCAGGTGCAGTCTTTTTCAGGCTGCACCATTCTTTCGACTTGCAACAGAACAGAGTTTTACGTAAATGCCGATTCTCCATTTGCGGCACAAGAGAATTTGATTAATTTGATGTGTGAGTATAGCGGGCTGACACCACGAGTTTTAGCACCATACTTATATATAAAGTTTAATAAAAATGCGGCAGAACATTTGTTTACTGTTGCGGCAGGAATGGATTCAATGATCCTTGGAGAAAGTCAGATTCAAGGACAGGTTCAGGATGCTTACGAATATGCGTTGAATTACGGCATCTCTGATAATATCCTGAATACTCTATTTATGAACGCTTTAACAGTGGGTAAACGTGTTCGAACAGAGACGCAGATAGATAGACATACTTTGAGTGTAAGTATTGCAGCTGTAGAATTGGCTAAGGATTACTTTAATGGCTTAACGGATCGTACGGTATTGGTGTTGGGAGCTGGCGAGACCAGTGAATTGACATCACGTTATTTAATTTCAAATGGCATTCAAAGCATTATGGTTGCCAATCGTACTTTCGAGCGTGCTCAATGGTTAGCTGGAGAAATTGGTGGGAAGGCTGTTAAACTTACAGAATTAGATGAATACTTGCCATCGGCAGATCTTATTATTAGTAGTACAGCTTCTCCAGTGCCTATTCTTGAAAAAGCGGACCTTTTTCTTGCACAAAAGGACAGAGAAAAGCCATTGCTGATTATCGATATTGCGGTGCCACGCGACATTAATCCTGATGTTGCTGAGCTTGATTATGTGAAATTGTATGATATCGATGATATGGAACGTAAAACAGATGAAAATTTGGTAGCACGTCAGCAAGAAGCTTTAAAAGCAAAAGAGATTGTTAACGAAGAATTGGAAGATTTTTATTTTTGGTTGGATTCCTTGTGGGTTGTTCCAACAATTGTAAAAATGCGATCTCAGATTGAAAAAATCAAAAAAACTGAAATTGAACGTGCAATTAACCGAATTGATCATCCAAGCGAAAGAGAAATTCATATTATTGAGCAATTAGCAAATAGTATTGTTAATCGCTGGCTCCATCGACCAATTATTAATATGAAATCGTTGGCGGGAAAACGAGCTGATAAAATTGATTGTTATATTAATGCAATAAATGATTTGTGGGGACTTGAAAATGACAAAGAAAATCATTAAGGTCGGTTCGCGTGACAGTCAGCTTGCCTTGTGGCAAACAAAATATGCGATCGAGCAATTAAAAAAGGAATTTTTTGATTATGAGTTTGAAATTGTCGATCTAAAAACTAAAGGTGATAAAATTTTAGATGTATCACTTTCAAAGATTGGCGATAAAGGATTATTTACAAATGAATTAGAGGCAATGATGCTCTCTGGTGAAGTTGATATGGCAGTCCATAGTTTAAAAGATATGCCGACGACGCTCCCAGAAGAATTGGGATTAACATGTTTTTTAACGCGTTATGATCATAGAGATGCGCTGTTAACAAAACATCCAGGAGGGATTATGAATTTGCCGGAAGGAGCTATTGTTGGCACCAGCAGTTTACGTCGACGTTCTCAATTACTGGCTATGCGTCCAGATTTAGAGGTGCGTGATTTGCGCGGAAATGTGAATACACGATTACGCAAATATCACGAAGGAGAATTTGATGCTGTTGTTTTGGCTGTAGCTGGTTTGGAACGTTTGGGATTTCATGACGAAATTAGTGAACGTTTAGATGACAACGTTTTTATCCCTGCCGTGGGTCAAGGCGCACTTGTTATCGAATCACGCAATGATCGAAAGGATCTTTTAGAAAAATTTGAAAAGATAAATGATGATACTACTTATCGTTGTGTGACGGCTGAACGTCAATTTATGTGTGCGTTGGAAGGTGGTTGCCAGGTTCCAATGGGTGCTTATGCCATTATTGAAGAAGGGCAAATGAAAATTCATGGCTTTGTGGGCGCAGTGGATGGCTCAAAAATTTTAAGGGCAGAGATCGTTGGCGCTTCGGATGATTATATAAACATAGGACAGGCGCTTGCTGAAAAATTACTCACAATTGGGGCGCGTGAACTATTAGATGAAGTTCGCAACTAAGTTTGAAGGAGTTTTTATGAATAAAGGATATGTTTATTTAGTTGGTGCTGGACCAGGTGATATCGGGTTAATCACGGTTAAAGGCCTTGAGTGTATAAAACGTGCAGATGTAATCGTATACGATCGCTTAGCCAATCCGCGCCTACTTTCCTATGCAAAAGCAGATGCAAAATATATTTATGTTGGAAAAACACCGGATCATCATACGTTAAAACAGGAAGAAATCAATCAGGTATTGGTCGACGAAGCGACTAAAGGAAATATTGTTACTCGGTTAAAAGGTGGCGATCCTTATGTGTTTGGTCGCGGAGGCGAAGAAGGCGAGACGTTGAAAGATGCTGGAATTTCTTTTGAAGTGGTTCCAGGAATTACTTCAGCAATTGCTGTGCCATCCTATGCAGGAATTCCTGTAACCCACCGTCATTTAACTTCAACTTTTACGGTCATTACGGGGCATGAAGACCCTTTGAAAGCCAGTAGCCAGATAAATTGGTCACGCTTGGCTGAAGATCCAGGGACTTTGATTTTCTTAATGGGTGTTGGACATCTCTCTCAAATTGTTCAACAACTTATTGCAAACGGGAAAAGTGCCGAGACGCCAATTGCATTGATTCGTTGGGGAACGCGTCCTGAACAACAGGTTGTAGTTGGTACCTTAGCAACCATCGTAGAAGATGTTGCTCGTGCGGGTCTAACTTCTCCTGCGATTATCATTGTGGGTGATGTTGTTAAGATGCGCGATACCTTAAGCTGGTTTGAACATAAACCTTTATTTGGGCAAAGAATACTTGTAACACGTGCTCGTGAACAGGCCAGTGTATTTTCCAATATGATTGAAGAAGCTGGTGGAGAAGCATGGGAGGCACCAACCATTGCGATTGATTCAGCAGCAGATACTGACGAATTAAAGAAGGCAGTATGTGAAGCAGGCGCATATGATTGGATCATTTTCACTAGCGTAAATGGTGTCAATGCTTTCTTTGACTGTATGCGTGATAATAAATTGGATATTCGTAGCCTTGGTGATGCAAAAATTTGTGCGATTGGTCCAAAGACGAAAGAAGCGCTAGAAGTAAAGGGCTTATTAGTAGAAGCTATGCCTGAGAAGTTTATTGCTGAAAGCGTTATTGAATGTTTGAAGCCGTTGTTAAATCCAGGAGAACGTATTCTTTTACCACGATCCGATCTTGCGAGAACAGTTCTTGTAGATACCTTGGAAGAGATGGGTATGCACGTTGACGAGGTTGTTGCTTATCATACTGTTAAAGTTAACCGTTTTGACAATGAAATTATTGAAAAGATAAAGGATAAATCCATTCATGTTATAACATTTACAAGTTCGTCAACAGTGAAAAACTTTATGGAATTAATTGGTGATAAAACCATTCTTGAAGGCATTAAGCTGGCATCAATTGGTCCAGTCACAACCAAAACATTAAACGACTTTGGTTTAACACCAGACATTGAAGCAGTGGATTATACCATCCAAGGCTTATTTAATGCGATTGTAGAAGCGATTCATAAAAATCAAGAATAAGGTTTTTACATGATCGATTAACTTGAATTTTTTTAAAGGAGCAATGATTATGTCGTATCAATTTGAACAATCGAAAGAAGCTTTTGCTGAAGCACAAAAAGTTATTCCTGGTGGTGTTAATAGCCCAGTGCGCGCTTTTAAAGCCGTAGGCGAAGTGCCTGTTTTTGTTGAACATGGTGAAAAAGCACATATTACAGATATTGATGGACAGACTTATGTGGATTTTGTTTGTTCATGGGGTCCGCTGATTCTCGGGCATCGTCATCCAAAGGTAGTTAGTGCGATTCAAGAAGCATTACAACATGGTACAACCTTTGGCATGCCAACAGTGCTTGAAACCAAAATGGCCGAACTTATTTGTGAGCTCATCCCTTCGGTTGAGATGGTGCGCATGGTATCTTCTGGGACAGAAGCTACCATGAGCGCATTGCGTTTAGCACGCGGATACACAAAACGTGATTTTATCATCAAGTTTGAAGGTTGCTATCATGGGCATGCGGATCATTTGTTAATCAATGCAGGCTCTGGTGCGATGACTTTTGGTGTTCCATCTAGCCCTGGTGTACCTGCCGATGTGGCGAAAGAAACGTTGGTTGCAAAATATAATGATCTGGAAAGTGTTAAAACACTGTTTGAACAGCATCCAGATGAAATTGCTGCAGTTATTGTTGAACCAATTCCAGGTAATATGGGATTGATCATGCCGCAAGATGGATTTTTAGAAGGATTGCGTGCGTTAACCTCCGAATATGGCGCGGTTTTAATTTTTGATGAAGTCATTTCGGGTTTCCGTGCCAGTGACGGTGGCGCTCAAAAAGTATTTGGCGTGATTCCAGATCTTACTTGCTTAGGAAAAATTATTGGCGGCGGGCTTCCTGTTGGCGCATTTGGCGGTAAAAAAGAAATTATGGAATGCTTGTCACCATCTGGTCCAGTTTATCAGGCAGGGACTCTTTCTGGGAATCCATTAGCTATGTCTGCAGGTTTTGCAGCACTATCTGTATTAAAGCAAGAACAACCTTATGATGCACTTGCAGAAAAAGGAAAAGGATTAGCAAATGGACTGCGTGAACTTGCTAAAAAACACGGCGTTGATGTTACAGTGAATCAATTTGGTTCATTATTAACGGTTTTCTTTACGAATGGTCCAGTATCTTGTTATGCAGATGCCACAACGTCTAATACGGAAAAGTTTGCCAAGTTCTTTAGTGTTATGCTTGAAAATGGTGTTCATTTACCACCATCTCAGTTCGAATGCTGGTTCCTTTCTACGGCACATACGCAAGAAGATATTGAAAAAACCTTGTCTGCTGCAGATATTGCTTTTGCTGAAGTAGGAAAAATGTAATGTACAAAAAGTTTTTCATTCAAACCTTTGGCTGTCAAATGAATGAACATGACTCAGAGGTAATGGCAGGATTATTAGAAGAACGATTTTACATTCCAACAAAAGATATTAAAGAAGCAGATTTTATTCTATTAAATACCTGCTGTATTCGTGAAAAAGCAGAAAGCAAAGTATTGAGCATGCTGGGATCGCTGAAAAAGCTGAAGGCGAAAAAACCGTCTTTGATTGTTGGTGTTTGTGGTTGCATGATTCAGCAGAAAAATATTGTTCCGAAGATTCTCCATGCATGCCCTTTTGTAAACCTAATGTTTGGAACAAATAATATGGCGCAATTACCGGATTATCTTGAAAGAATTGAGAAATATGGTCAACCTGTCTATGAAATTGTTGACGAAGATTCAAGTGCGGACTTGAAATTACCAGCAAGTCGAGAGTATCCGTTTAAAGCCTTTGTGAATATCATGTACGGATGTAATAACTTCTGCACGTATTGTATCGTTCCATATGTTCGTGGACGTGAACGCAGCAGAAAAAAAGAGGATATTATCGCAGAGGTTAAGGAGCTCGTAGCGGATGGTGCTATAGAAGTTATGCTGTTAGGGCAAAATGTTGATTCATATGGCAATGACTTTGAAGATCCTGTAAGCTTTGCTGACTTGTTAAAAGAAATAGACGATATTCCTGGAATTGAACGTATACGCTTTATGACATCACATCCAAAGGATTTTTCTTTGGAGCTGATTGACGTGATTAAGAATAGCAAACATATTTGTCATTCACTGCATCTTCCTGTTCAGTCTGGTTCAAATGAAGTGTTAAAACGTATGAATCGAAAATATACGCGGGAAAGATACCTTGAAATTGTTCATGCGATGCGTGAAGCGATCCCGGATGTTGCACTGACAACAGATATTATTGTGGGCTTTCCGGGAGAAACTGAAGAACAATTTCAAGAAACGGTTGATCTAGTGGAAACAGTTGGATTTGACAATGCTTTTTCATTTATCTATTCCAAACGCCCTGGCACTGCTGCAGAAAAATTTGAGGATCAGATTCCACTGGAAATAAAAAAAGAACGGCTTCAGCGTTTAAACGCAAGCCTCTCTAAATGGAGCTTATACCATAACAAAAAATATGAAGGCCAAAATGTAAAAGTTTTGGTTGAAGGTTTAAGTGAAAACAACGATAATATGCTTAGCGGTCGAACCGACACAGGTAAAACCGTTATATTCCAAGGCGATCCATCGCTAATTGGAAAAATAGTAAATGTAGATATCACCACGGCTCAAACGTGGGTATTAAAAGGAAAATTGGAGGAAGAAAATTAATGAGTATTTATGACAAAGCTAAAGCACTTGCCGATGAAATTGCAGCCAGTGATGAACTCCGTCGAGTGAAAGAAACCGAATTAAAGATGTTGATTGACCTTCCAGCGCGTGAAATCGTTGAAACTTATCAGCAGATTCAGATGGATGCTATTAATGCTGGCATTTCTTATGATGAACTTGACGATGAAAAGAAAGCACAGCTTACTGATCTTGAGAACAAGATGCAGGAAAATGCAGTGATTGTTGAGTACATGAACGCTAATCAAGAGCTTAACCAAATGCTGGAATCTGTCAATATGATTATTTCCAGTGCTCTCAACGATAATAATGGCGGTGGATGCAGCAGTTGCTCTTCCGCAGGAAACTGTGGTGAAAATGATTGCTGCAGCTCATGCGGTCATTGATTCAGAAGTAAAATAGAATGAAACATTGAACCTTGTAATAAGCATTTAGATGTGCTTGTTACAAGGTTTTTTATATACAGCACAATTCATTATCATCAGTTTTTAAGATGAATTATCCAATATAATGAAATCACGAATGCGTTGAAATGAAGGAAATTATGTAGTACTATATACGGTAGAAAATTATAGAAACATACCGAAATGAAGGAATAAGATTATGAGCATACTGCAGGCAAACAGCCTTGAGAAGGTGTTTATTACAAATACAATATTTAAGGATATTAGCTTTACCATTAATTCTGGTCAAAAGGTTGGATTGGTAGGTCCGAATGGTGCTGGAAAATCCACTTTGATGAAGTGCATTGCAGGAATTGAAGAGGTAGACTCGGGAACAATTTCTTTTGCAAAAGGTGCGATTTTTGGATATTTGGCGCAACAAGTTAATCTTGATCTAGAGAAGACATTGCGTGAAATAATCCTTGAAGCATTTGATGATGTTTTAAAGTTGTATCAAGAAATTCGTTCTTTAGAGATAAGTATTTCTGGTGAACAAGACGTTAATAGACAGGAACAGCTTTTACAGGTTTATCAGGAAAAACAATCTGAATATGAAAAACGCAATGGATATGCTGTAGAAAGTCATGTAAAGGGAATTGTGTTGGGTCTTGGATTCTCGGAAGATGATTTGGAACGTAAGGTGGAAAGCTTTAGTGGTGGTGAGCGTACTCGTGTAATGCTAGCACGTCAGTTAGCGCGAGATCCTGATATTTTACTATTGGATGAACCCACCAACCATTTAGATCTTCCAGCAATAGAATGGTTAGAAGTTTTCTTGAAAAACTTCAAGGGAACGGTTCTCGTGATTTCACATGATGAATATTTTCTGGATGCTATTGTAGATACTGTGATGGATCTGGAACATCAAAGCCTGACGATATATCCGATGGGCTTTTTTAAATATAAAGAAGAAAAGAAGAAACAACGTGCCGTTCAACATAAGCATTTTCTTGAACAACAAAAGAAGATTGCTAAAGAATTGGAGTATATTCGACGTAATCGCGCTGGGGTAAACTCAAAACAAGCAAGAGGCCGTGAAAAAAAACTTATGCGGCAAACTTTCATGAATGACATAAGTGAAAGCGATAATATAAATATTGGTTCCTATGCGGTCGGCGAAAGCGCTCGTTTTGTGTTATCAGTAAACGGATTGAACTTGAATGTTGCAGGTAAGCAACTTGCTGAAAATATTAAATTTGATATTCAAGCCAAGGAAAAAGTATCTATTATTGGAAGAAATGGTGTTGGTAAAAGTTCTCTGTTAAAACAGATTATTCGCGAGATTGAGTCAGATAATAGTAAAGTTGTAAAGTTAGGCAATCGTGTACAGTATGCATATTTTGATCAGCATCAAATGGCTTTAGATGAATCGAAGACTGTTTTGGAACAAACCCTTGCCAGTTGTGATTTAAAAGTCAGTGAAGCTAAAACATTGCTTGCACGATATTTGTTTAGAGAAGATGATCTGGAACGGCCAATTTCATTACTTTCTGGTGGAGAAAAAGTTCGACTTTCCTTTATGATTTTATTATTTGACGAACCAAATTTTTTGATTTTGGATGAACCAACCAATCATTTAGATATGGAGTCGAAAGAAATCATTGTTCATTTCTTGCAGGAATTCAAAGGATCTATTTTGGTTGTTTCTCATGACCGCGAGCTTCTTAATAATGTCACAGAACGTACATTGGAGATGGCTGATGGTTCATTAACGTCTTATCTTGGAAATTATAATTATTACAAAGAAAAAAAAGAACTCTTGCTTGCCTTGGCACAAGAAAATAAGCAACAAAAAGAATCTCAGAAGGCAACGCCAAAGCGTAAATCTTCTGGAATAAGCAAAAGTAAGCTTCGTGATGAGATTGCAAATTTAGAAAAGCGTATCGAAGAACTGGAGATAAAAATTGAACAGCTTAATGAGGAATTAACGCAACCAAGCGCATGTTATAGCGAAATTGCTAAAAATCTAGAAGATGCAAACAATGAATTAGAAACAACAATGGATACGTGGCAGGAAAAATCTGAATTACTAGAGGAGGTTTTAAATCCATGATAAGTAGACCAGAGTTATTATTACCTGCCGGAGACTTGGAAATTGCAAAATTAGCGATTGATCATGGTGCTGATGCTGTCTATGTAGGGCTTAGCCAATTTAGTGCAAGAGCGAAAGCGCATAATTTAACGCAAGAAGAAATGGTTACTCTAATTGATTATGCGCATGAACGTCAGGCGAAAGTTTTTTGTGCGTTGAATATTTTATTATTTAACGATGAATTAGAAGAGGCAATTTCTCAAATTTCAATATTGGTTTCACATGGCATAGATGCATTTATTGTTCAGGATTTTGGCATTGCAACGCTTATTATGGCACATTTTCCAGAAACTGAAGTGCATGCTTCTACTCAAATGGCAATTATGAATGTATGTGGAGTGCAAGCAGCGGAGGAATTAGGCTTTGATCGCGTTGTTTTAGCGAGAGAAACTTCATTAGAAATGATGAAATCCATAAGAAATGCTTCAAAGATTGATCTGGAAGTTTTTGTTCAAGGTGCTCTTTGTGTTAGTTACTCTGGCCTTTGTTATATGAGTAGCTTACAAGGTGATCGAAGTGGAAATAGAGGACAATGTGCTCAACCTTGTCGACGTAGATATACTTTATATGAGAAGCATTGTGAAAAACAAAAAAAAATCGTAGAGAATTATCTTTTAAGCCCAAAGGATATGAACCTTCTCAAAAACTTACCAGACTTATTATCAGTCCCAGTACAATCATTGAAAATAGAAGGCAGGATGAAGCAGCCAGAATATGTTGCCCTTATGACTGATGTTTATCGTGAGCATGTCGATAGATTAACACAGGGGGATTTTATTCAAGACGATGTCAAGGATCGTGATTTAAAAAATATGGCTGTTATTTTTAATCGAGAAGGTTTCTCGTCTGCGTACCTTCAAGGTGTTCCTGGGAAATCCATGATGAGTTATCATACGCCTAAAAATACGGGTATTCCTCTGGGTGATATTAAAAAGATCACAAAATCAGAATGTCAGATTTTGTTACAGGAACCATTGCACACAGGGGACGGTATAGCGTTTTATGATGCTATGTTGCAACCTCTGTGGGGCGGATATATTGATTCGATCATTGATAATAATGGGAAAAAGGGAAAAGCGTTTGGTAAGGGCGCTCTTGTTACTATTAAGCATGGATTCAGTGACGGTTCCCGTTTATCCGATGTGAAGTATTGCTACAAAACTTTTGACAAAGATCTTTCGAAGAATTTGCTTAAAGTGAAAGCATTTCCAAAGCGTTTATCCGAGAAAAAGGGAACGCTGCATTTTTATGTTCAGGCGGAATATGGCAAGCCTTTTTCTATGGATGTTTTACTTGAAAAAGATCATAATGAAACAACGCCTTTTCATTGGGAAGCTGATTTCCTTGTCGAAAAATCAAATAGTGGAAAATCAAGCAGAGAAGTTATTAACAATACTTTACATAAATTGGAAAATACAGGGTATTCAATTGGAAATATTGAAATTAATGAGCCAATGGCATCCTTTGTGCCGATGAGTGTGATTACGAATGGAAAAAATGCAGCAGCTTCTTTTTTTGATCAATGTGTGAATAACAATCTTGTTTTGAAAGAGGAATATGAAGATCAGCATTTTAATGTAGAAGAACGTTGTGAGGAATGCCTATTAGTTTTAGATGAAATTCCACCACAAATTCTCATTCAAAATACACCAAAAATTTCTGTACAAGTGCGAACAAAAGAACAGGCAGAAGTTGCTCTTCTCGGAGAAATTGATGAATTGAATATTCTGTTGCTGGAAACGCAAAGACATGATGGATTAACAAATGAAGAAATTATTCAATATGCACGAGAAATACCTGTGATTGTTTCGCTTCCTCCATTGATTAAAGAATCTGCAGAAGAGGATTATTATGCGGCAAGATGCAAGGCCCTGTTTGAAATGGGCGTTAAACGTTTTATGATTTCAAATATTGGTCAACTAAAGTTATTAGATGATCTTGGTATTGAATATGTTGCAGGGGATTATCAGATGAATCTGACCAATGATCTTACAGCAGCAGCTTTATCTCAGGTTGGTGTTTCTCGTCAAACGATATCCATTGAATTAGATCATCAGCGGCTGAAAAACTTGTCAACGATAGGCAATATTCCTCTTGAAATGATTGTCTATGGCCGAATACCAGCAATGAATACGCGGTACTGTCCAATGGGGAGCATTATTGGACAGCGCGAAATAAAGAAACCGTGCAATCGTCCATGTGTAAAAAATGAATATTCTTTAGAACGTGATGGAAAAGAATATCAAGTTGTAGGAGATCACTTTTGCAATATCTATATATTAAACGATAAGGTATATAGCTTATTTCAGCATATGGACGCAATCAGTCAATTGTGTTTGGATTATTGGCGAATTGCAGGTGCTTTTATGGCGCCATCTGAATTAGGAGAAGCTGTAAAAGTACTTTCTGCGTTGCGTAAGCAAATTTTTAAAAAAGAAAAAAAGGAAAAACATGTTTTTTCTTTCCAAACCAACACCACAGATGGGCATTTTATTAAAGGAGTTCGATAATAAGTTGTCTTACTATAAAAACAGTCCTGTATTGGATAAATTAGAATTTACAAAAATTCGGGAAATGTTGGCGGCAGAATGTAGCTCGTCGTTAGGTAAAAAACGAGCGAACATGTGCTTCCCAAGTGAGGATAAAGAGCAAATCGTTGCTTGGCAGGAAGAGACTGCAGAAATTGTTTCGATGCTTGCCGTTGGTGAGACGATTCCGCTGGGGGGTATTCGCGATTTACATGAGGTGCTCAAGAAACTTCGGATTCATCAAGTATTAGAAGCTGGTGAATTTATTGATATTGAACGTTCGCTTTATGCTGCGAAAAATCTTAATCAATTTTTTCGAGTGAAAAAAAATGGATATCATCTTGTGCGAATGTTAGAATATGCAGACGCATTAGTTGTTAATGATTCTTTACGTACAAAAATTAATCGCACCATTCGTGAAGATGGCTATGTTCTTGATAGTGCGTCTGTAGAGCTGGGAAACATTCGACGGAATATGGCGATGTTACAGCAAAATATCCGTAGAAAGATGGATCAATTGGTTAAAAGCAGTAACATAAGCGAGGCACTTCAAGAGCAAATCGTTACTGTACGAGGTGATCGATTGGTAATCCCGGTTAAAGTAGAGTATAAAAGCCGAGTGCCGGGGATTATTCACGATCAATCCGCAAGTGGATCGACCATTTATGTTGAACCATCAGAAGTGGTTCCTTTAAACAATAAGATGGCTCAATTAGAGCAAGATGAAAAACACGAAATATATCAGATATTAAAAGTCTTGTCTGAAGAATGTGCCGCAGAACAGCAGGCGTTAAAATCGAATATGTATCATCTTGGCATCATTGATTTTACAGTTGGAAAAGCACAATTGGCAATTAAGATGGATGCTCTTGCACCACATACGTTACCATCGACGACCTTGCACTTGAAACGAGCCTACCATCCTCTGCTTCATCGAGAGACAGCGGTACCGATTAGCTTGCATATGGATGATGAAACGCGTATTATCGTTATTACTGGTCCAAATACCGGTGGGAAAACAGTAACATTAAAAACAGTAGGTTTATTGGTTTTAATGCATCAAGCAGGTTTACATGTTCCAGTACATCCGGAAACTGAAATGGGCATTTTTGATAAAGTCTTTGTTGATATTGGTGACGAGCAAAGTATTGAACAATCGCTGAGTACTTTTTCTTCTCATTTGGTTAATATCTGTGATATTATGAAAAATTTGGACGAAAGATCTCTGGTATTATATGATGAATTAGGTGCTGGAACAGATCCTGGTGAAGGCGCTGCTTTGGCTACTGCAATATTGGAAGCAAATCTTAAAATACATTGCAAGACATTAGCGACAACACATTATAGTGAATTAAAGACTTACGCTTATCAGACGCCTGGTGTACAAAATGCAAGTATGGCATTCGATATTGAAACCTTACGCCCAACTTATCGTCTGATCATTGGGGTCTCTGGTGAAAGCAATGCATTTGCAATTGCAGAGCGGATTGGGTTGCCAGATTCAATAATTCAAAATGCGAAAGAGATACAAGAAACCAATCAAAATGAATTGATTGATAAAGTCAAAAATTTAGAGTCACTACAACGACGACTCAATGAACAAGAAGCGGCTTTTGAAGACGAAAGACGTCAGATTGAAGAAGAAAAACAGCTTCTACGAGAAAAAAATGCGGAGTTGGAAGAACATCGAGCAAAAGTTCAGCGTGAAGCCAACGCAGAAGCCGTTGTTCTTCTTGAAAAGGCACGTAAACAGGTTCAAGAAGTTGGAGATGAATTAAAAGAATTACGAAAGCAGGATCATTTGCAAGCTTCTGTGGCGCTTTCTGATCTTCGTAAAAACCTCGATCAATCGCTTGATAAGGTTAAAGTAAAAAAGAAAGTAGCTGCAAATGTTAATAATGAGCCTTTGAATATTAATAAAATAAAACCTGGGGATGAGGTATACCTTACGAACTATAATATGAATGCTACTGTCCTGGCAGTACATCCTGAGAAAAAGACCGTTGATGTGCAGGCAGGTATCATTAAATCAACTGTTAATCTTAGTGAGGTAAGCAAAGCTAAGAAAGAAAGAAAATCGAAGCCAGTGACGACAAAACGCGGAAGCATGAAAATTAAGATTGTGCGATCTGAAATTGATTTGCGTGGCATGACGGTTGATGAAGCATTGGCAGCAGTTGATCGTTTTATTGATGATGCCTATCTTAATAATTTAAATCAAGTTCATATTATTCATGGTAAGGGAACAGGGGCACTACGTAAGGCTATCAAAGAAAAACTGTCTAGCAGTAAATATATCAAGCAGTTTTATTATGCACCTGCAAACGAGGGTGGCGATGGTGCAACTATCGCTATTTTGAAATAAAAGTATTATGATTGAGAGGACATGCTATGCTTGGAAAAACTCCTATGTTTGTTCAATATAAGAAGATAAAGGATCAGTATAAAAACATGATTCTTTTTTACCGCCTTGGTGATTTTTATGAAATGTTTGATGATGATGCCAAGAAAGCAAGTGAGCTTCTCGGTCTTACATTGACTGCACGTGATGGCGGGGACAACATTAAAGTACCTATGTGTGGTGTACCCTTTCATTCTGCAGAGGTTTATATAAAAAAACTTATACAGATGGGAGAAAAAGTTGCTATTTGTGAGCAAACTGAAGATCCTAAATCTGTAAAAGGATTGGTTAAAAGAGAAGTCATTCGTATTGTAACGCCAGGTATGGTGCTTGAGGACAATATTCTTGAGTCTTCAAGCAATTATATTATTTGTGTGGTAGGGAAAAAAACGTATGGACTAGCCGTTGCAGATGTTTCTACTGGAGAATTTTTGGTAACGCAAGTGGAGGGGACAGAAGATTTACTTCGAGAAATTGTAAAATTCCATCCTTCAGAATGTGTATTTTCCGATGAGGATACAGAATTATACCAATTGTTTACTAATCATGAACCAGAGTTTTATGGGGTGAGTTTATCTCCGTATAATAGCTACTTGTTTAAACAAAAAAATGCCGTTGAAAAGCTGATGGATCATTTCCATGTAAATGATCTATCTGTTTTAAATTTTAACGATCCCGGCAAAGAAACGGCGGCAATCGTTGCGTCAGCTGTTTTACTGGGATATATTCAAGATATGCTAAGAATAGAACCAAAACATATTCTGCGTTTAAAGCGATATCGTACAGATAGTGTTATGCAGCTGGATCTTTTTACAAAAAAGAATTTAGAATTGGTCACTACTTTGAATGATCATTATGGTACTTCTTTATTCGATATTTTGAATAAAACGTCTACTTCGGCAGGTGGAAGGCTATTGCGACGCTGGATCGAGGAGCCCCTGATCGATCATGAACAAATCTTATTACGGTTAGAGGCAACGGATGAATTATTTAGAAACTATCTGTTACGATCAAGTTTTGAAAATTTACTAGATGATATTCAAGATATTGAACGAATAGCATCCCGTATTTCTTGCGGTTCGGCTTCCCCTCGTGATCTTGTCTCATTAAAGAATTCATTGTTTAGATTACCAGAGATTCACCAAGCATTACGTAGTTGCACAAACCCGTTATTTCAAAATTTTGCTGTTGAATTTGACGATCTAGAAGATGTTGCAACGCTTATTAACGACAGCATTCTAGATGCACCTTCTTATTTAGCGCGTGATGGCGGCGTAATCCGGCCAGAATATAATGCGGATCTTTGCGAGCTTCATGAGTTGGTCGTGAATGGTAAAGGATGGTTGGAAAAATATCTTGAACAGGAAAAAAATGCCACAGGCATAAAAAATTTAAAAATCGGTTATAATAAAGTGTTTGGCTACTATTTGGATGTCACCAAGTCTTATCAGGCATTAGTACCAGAGACTTATCAACGTAAACAGACACTTGCGAACAGCGAGCGTTATATTACAGATGAATTAAAAGAAATGGAAAATAAGCTTTTAACTGCTTCAGAACGATCGAAAGCATTAGAATTGGAATTGTTCAAAGGAATCATCGAAATATTGCAGCATTCAGTTGAACGATTATTGTATGTAAGTCAGATTTTATCTACAGTTGATGTTTTTGTTTCTTTTGCAGCTATTTCAGTTGAAAATCATTATTGCAAACCGGTTTTAACCGATAACAGCGTCAAGATTCAGGGACTGAGACATCCCGTGATAGAGCGTCAGCACCAATTGGGTGAATTTACACCAAATGATGTTTTGTTTTCTGAAGAAGAACAAAGATTAATTATTATTACAGGACCTAACATGTCGGGTAAAAGCACCTACTGTCGCAGTATTGCTTTGGCAGCGATTATGGTACAAATTGGATGCTTTGTCCCTGCAGAACAGGCTGAAATGAAGGTTTTTGATCGTGTTTTTGCTCGCATTGGTGCAAGTGATCATCTTGCCAGCGGCAGAAGTACGTTTATGGTTGAGATGAATGAAGTGGCAACTATTACGAGTAATGCAACCGCGGATAGTCTTATCATATTGGACGAAGTTGGTCGTGGCACAAGTACCTATGATGGTTTGGCACTTGCAACAGCGATTACACAATATATTAATAATTACATACATGCGTGTACTCTTTTTGCGACACATTATCATGAATTGACAGCGCTAGAATCAGAAAAAGGCATCTGTAATTACACCGTTTCTGTCTATGAAGATGAAAAAGATATCGTCTTTTTACATAAAATAGTCCCTGGATCTGCTAGTAAAAGCTATGGTATACATGTAGCAAAAAAAGCAGGGATTCCGTCAACAATTACGCGGATGGCGACACAAATCTTGAATAATCTTGAAACACAAGATGAAAACAAAAATGAGTTTATGCTAACATGCAGCCACTCATTCAGTGAACCTGAGGTGCCAAAATTGCCAGAATGGGTAGATGAGTTCAAGGCATTAGATATTGAAAATATGACGTTGCGGGAGATGGCGGATGCATTGATGGATTTTGTTGAAAAAGCAAATCAGGATCACTGAAAGGCGGTAAACAATGGGGATTATTCATGTTCTAGACGCAAGAGTTGCAAATCAGATTGCTGCTGGAGAAGTGATTGAGCGGCCTTCTTCTGCAGTAAAAGAATTGGTTGAAAATGCTCTTGACGCACATTCTTCCAACATTACAGTTGAGATTGAAAATGGTGGCGTGGACCTCATAAAAGTGACTGATGACGGAGAAGGCTTTTATAAAGATGATCTTCCTCTTGCTATTGAACGTCATGCGACAAGTAAGATTACTGATTTTAATGATGTTTATCGATTAAATACGTTTGGCTTTCGGGGTGAAGCATTAGCATCAATAGCTGTGATCAGTCGTTTGAAAATTACAAGTGGAAAGTCAAACTCAGAACCTGCCTATATATTTTCATCAGATGCCGATGGAATGAAAGATTTAACAGTTGCTGCTCCACGTCATGGAACTTGTATTGAAGTAAAAGATCTCTATTATAATGTTCCTGCTAGAAAAAAATTTGTAAAATCAAATAGTCATGAAAGTGCATTGATCTATGACTTGATGTGTAAATTTGCGTTGGGATTTCCAGAAATTAATTTCACGTTTATAAATGGTAATGATGTTGTTTTCTCTTCCAATCAACTGAATACAGTAGAAGATATTCTTCATTATATCTATGGAGAACCATCTGATGGTGAAATTATTCACTTCAAAAATGATGAATTTTATCAAAAACAAACTGTTGAAGCATGGTTTTTGCCGACAAGTGTAACAAGAAAAAACCGAAATCATATGACCTATTTTGTGAATGAACGCTTAATAGAGAGTAAAGAATTAGATCAAATCATTGATGAAGCAGTATACACTTTGGTGCCGAAAGGGCGTTTTTTAATTTGTGTTTTGAAACTGACTTTGCCAACTTTCAATATTGATGTCAATATTCATCCTTCAAAGAAAATCATTAAGTTTAAGAATATTGATGAATGGAAAAGTACGCTGGTCAATCTGCTGAAGGAAGAACTTTGGCTTTCTCGTCTCAGTGTGCCATTTTCTGTTTCTCCGACAGACAGTAATTTTTGTTTACAGCAACAAACTGCAAAAAAAGCCGTTACACCACAAAAATTAAATTTCACACCTGAAAGAATAGAAGAAAAAAGAACGCCCGTTTCAATAATTGATCATGCTGCTATTAACGATGTTGAAAGCAACAATTCTGAGGCATCGTTTTCGCAACAAATTGCAGAACCAGCGGTGGAATATGATAAGATGTCTGTTGTATCTTTTGATAATTCATCCAATAGCGAAGCGATAAAGACTGTTGCAGATAGACAAGAAAACAAAGATGATAACATTAAAGATCAGGCATTTTTGCAGCAGTCGAATTTGCCTGATCTAGAATATATTGGTCAATTAAATCAAACCTTTATTCTTGCACAAGATCGAGAAAATCTATATATCATAGATCAACATACTTTACATGAGCGTATTTTGTATGAAGAATTTATGAAGGCATTTAATCAGGAAAAAATTGTTAAGCAACCGCTATTGCATCCTGTTAAAATTCGTGTTTCACCGTTACAGGAAGCAGCCTTAATTCAACATATTTTTACGTTGGATAAGTTAGGATTTACTGTTGAACGTAGGGAGGCTCTTTCCTATGAGATCGTCGCAGTTCCAGTCCTTTTAAGTTCTCATAATGATTTAACACTTTTATTTACAGATTTGTTGGATGATCTGCAAAAAGATGAGAACATAAATGGCCTTGCCCAGGTAAATGAAGAACGCATTATTATGGCCTCTTGCAAAGCAGCTGTAAAGGCTCATTATAAACTTACAGAATCAGAAATACGTTACTTATTTGAAGCGCTTTCAAAATTAGACAATCCACATACTTGTCCACATGGTCGTCCTATTGTGATGAATATCTCCATGAATGAACTTTATTTATTTTTTAAGAGAGGATCGTTTTAATGACCAATGATAAGAAACCTCTTATTGTTATTGTAGGACCAACGGCAGTCGGTAAGACAGCCTTAAGTATTGATCTCGCTAAAATTTTCGACGCTGAAATTATTTCTGGTGATTCTATGCAAGTTTATCGTGGTATGGACATCGGAACAGCAAAAATAACGGCTGAGGAAATGGAAAACATTCCTCATCATATGTTAGACATTCTAGAGCCAAATGTTTCTTTCAATGCATTGACCTTTAAAAAAATGGCTGAATCTATGATAGATGACATTCTCGCTCGTGGCCACTATCCAATGGTTGTTGGTGGAACTGGATTATATGTTAATGGTTTGATTTATGATTATAAGTTTCAAGGTGAACGAGATGTCGAATATCGAACAATGATATACAATGATATGGTAAAAAATCCCTCCAAAGCCCTTGAATACTATCAAAAGCTGATGGAACAACGTCCTGACCTTTCTGGAATCATCTTTAGAAATGATTATTTCCGCATTTCGCGAGCATTAGAAGTTGTGAAAACGGAAGGAAAAGATATTGTCAAGAATTTTGACATGTCAAAGAATTATTTTTCGCCATATTGTTTGAGTTTGATCGGACTTACAATGGATCGCGCAACACTTTATTCGAGAATCAATCAGCGTGTAGATCTCATGTTAGAAAACGGCTTGATAGAAGAGGTTGAGGAACTACTCAATAAAGGTTATAATAAAGAGATGCAGGCGCTGAAAGCAATTGGCTACAAAGAAATCATTGCAGCCATTCAAGGTGAGATGAGTATGGATGAAGCGATTGAATTGTTAAAGAAAAATACACGTCATTTTGCAAAACGACAATTAACTTGGTTCAGACGTGATCCGAATATTAAATGGTTTGAAGTCGATAAAATGGATTATGATACGCTGCTTCAATCAACACAAGAGTATATTAGGTATTGCCTTGATCAAAAATAGGGGAGGTGTGGCAAAATGGCTTCAAGACAGCGCAAGAAATCTGTAAAAAAATCTTCAACGAAAAATAATAACGCATTTACTCAACTTATCATAGGTGTTATTTTACTTGCTTTGGCATTATATTTTGTTTTTATTATTCATAAAGGTGCCTCTATTCATTCATCGCAAATTTCTAGTGAGTTAGGATTTATCGGTGCACTTTTGTATGAAGGAATTAGAACTTTGGTTGGGCAATGTGAATATTTTGTGCCATTACTATTTGTTATTTTTGGGTTGCATTTTTGTGCACCAAAGTTGAATATTAATAATAGAATTATGATTACGAGTGTCGTAATTGTTATTTGTTTATTAGCATTCCGCCACTTGAGTATTGACCCTACTATTGCAATTGAAAAGGGGTTGGAAGGTATCGGAGGCGGTGTGATTGGTGCTGCGATTGCAATGCTTTTGGTAAGCTCTATTTCTAAAGTAGGTGCCATTATTGCTTTGACTGCAATAATAGTTCTTTCATTGTATATTTGCAGCAATGGTGCACTTGGCCGATGGATTCTTAGTTTTTTAAAGCGTCTTCATCCAGTTTTTGGAAAATGGGGGCAGAGTATTAAAAACTTTTTCACAAAATCTCAAAAAGAATCTAAAGATGATTTAATTAGCATTAAGCCAAATACTAAGAAAAAGCGTTTAAGCGAAAAGAAACTTTCAAAAGCAACGAAAAATAGCACAAAAAAGAACGATGAAAAAATAAATGTTAATAATGAAACTACAGTTCCCGTCATTTTTGATGAAAAAGAAGAAGACACTTTTATTGAAAATCTTGAACAAATGAATACAGAGATCATTCAAAATGATCAGTCAAATAAAGTGGAACAATATATCTCATCTGGAGAACAAGATCGCTCGGATAAATCAATTGCATTGCGGGGAATAGAGTATACTTTGCCAACAGAAGAGCTCTTAGAACCTGCTGAAAAGAAGTTTCAAGCTGACAAACGTGAAATTGAGGAAAATGCACGTTTGCTTAAAGAAACATTAAATGATTTTGGGGTAAAAGGTGAGATAAATAATGTTAACGTGGGTCCAACAATAACCCAGTATGAGTTTAAGCCTGCTGCAGGTGTGCGCGTAACAAAAATTGTTAATCTTGCTGATGACTTGGCATTAAGTTTGGCTGCTAGTGATATTCGAATTGAAGCGCCAATTCCAAATAAAAGTGCGGTAGGTATCGAAGTACCAAATTCTCACCGTCGTACGGTCAAATTCAAAGAAGTGATTGGTAGTGAAGCGTTTCAAAAGGCCGAATCTAAGCTCTCATTTGCCTTAGGTAAAGATATTAGTGGTCATGCAATGGTTGCTGATTTGGCTAAAATGCCACATCTTTTGATTGCTGGGGCCACTGGTTCTGGGAAAAGCGTTTGCTTAAATGCTTTAATTACGAGTATTCTGTTTAAGGCCAAGCCAAATGAAGTGAAGTTTATTTTGGTTGATCCAAAGAAAGTAGAATTATCACATTATGCTAATATCCCGCATCTTTTATCTCCTGTTGTGACGGATGTCAAGAAAGCGGCGGCAACTTTAAAATGGGTTGTAAAGGAAATGGAACGGCGCTATGATGTTTTTGCTGAAACGGGATCACGGGATCTTGTAACATATAATCAAAAATATATTAAAGCAGAGGCTTTGAACGAATCAGATCATCCATATGAATTTTTGCCACAAATTGTTGTTATTATTGACGAGTTAGCTGATCTGATGATGGTTGCGCCAGCAGATGTAGAAGATTCTATTTGCCGGTTAGCACAGTTGGCTCGTGCTGCAGGGATTCATTTAGTTATCGCAACACAACGGCCATCTGTTGATATTATTACGGGGCTTATCAAAGCCAATATTCCTTCACGAATCGCCTTTGCTGTCTCCTCGCAAATTGATTCACGTACCATATTAGATATGGGCGGCGCAGAAAAGTTATTGGGATACGGAGATATGTTGTATTTCCCACGTGGATATGCGAAACCAGTTCGTATACAAGGTGTTTATGTTACCGATGAAGAAATCGCCTCTGTCATTTCTTATGTAAAGCGTCAAGCAGCACCCGTATTTGATCAAGCTATGGATGAAAGTGTTGACGCACTTATGAGCGGTGAATCTTTTGCTGATTTTAGCGAAGAGCGTCCAGTTCATGATAAATTGTTAGGAGATGCTTGTCGTTTCTTTATTGAAAATGGCAATGCTAGTATTTCAATGTTACAGAGACATTTTCGCATCGGTTACACTCGAGCTGCGCGAATTATTGATGAACTCGAGGAACTTGGCTTTGTTGGTCCTTATGAAGGAAGCAAGGCAAGAAAAATTAATATTGGATTAGAAGAATGTGAAGCATATTTTAATGAAGGCGAAGAAAGAGAATGAAAAAAAAGATTTGTTTTGTAACGCTGGGGTGTGCTAAAAATACGGTGTATTCTGAATACATGATGGGCTTGGTTGCTGATAGCCGTTATAGTCTTGTACAAGATCCAGCTGAAGCGAATGTCATTGTGGTTAATACGTGTGGTTTTATTACGGCAGCTAAGGAAGAAACTATCAATACAATTTTAGAGCTGAATGATTTAAGAGATAATGGACAATGTGAATATCTTGTTGCGATTGGCTGTATGGTTCAGAAGTATGCTTCTGAAATGGAGGAAGCATTGCCGGAATTAGATTTATTGCTTGGCAGCACAGCGTATGATACTATATTGGCTCATATTGATGGTCTATATGACAAAGAGAAAAATGAGCTCGAAAAGAGTTCCGTTGATACGCTATGGCATCTTCCAAATGCTGTTGAAAGAAATGGTCGAGTACTTTCTACTCCGGGGTATTACGCTTATCTTACAATAGCAGAAGGATGCGACAATCATTGTACATTTTGTGCGATACCAGAAATGCAAGGGCCTTATCGAAGTCGCACAATGGAAGCTATACTAGAAGAAGCGAACATGCTTGTTTCTCGTGGTGTGAAAGAAATAATTGTGATTGCTCAAGATATTACAACCTACGGTATAGATAATTATGGTCACTTTGCACTTCCTGAGTTGTTACGTGCGCTGTGTAAGATTTCAGATCTGAAGTGGATTCGCTTATTATATGTTTATCCAAATCATTTAAATGATGAGTTAATTGATGTTATTGCTCAAGAAGAGAAAATTTGCAAGTATATTGATATGCCACTTCAACATGCAGATGACGACATTCTTAAAGCTATGAATCGAAAAATTGATCAAGAACAAATTCGTAGTCTTATCTTAAAGATGCGTGAACGTATCCCTGGTCTTATGATTCGTTCTACTTTTATTGTTGGATTCCCGGGAGAAACAGAAGCAGCTTATAGGAATCTGTTAAATTTCCTTGAAGAAATGAAACTGGATAGGGTTGGCGTTTTCCCATACTCACAAGAGGAAAATACGCCAGCAGGTCGTATGCCAGGTCAATTAGATGAAAATCTTAAAGAAGAACGTGCGCAAAATCTTATGGATGTACAATTTGACATTATGTTTGATAAACATCGTAAACTTATCGGAGAAAGTCGTCGTGTAGTGATTGATGATATTGAAGAGGGAATGTTGCTTTGTCGCAGTTATTCCGAAGCTCCAGACATTGATCCATATATCATTGTTCCGATTCAGGAAATATCTGGTTATGAGATTGGACAAATGCTCGATGTTATTATTAGTGACATTCATGAATATGATTTAATAGGGAGTCTTGTAGAATGAACATTCCAAACCAACTTACGACCTTGCGTGTAATATTAATTCCAGTGTTTATGTTTTTCTTTACATCAGATATGACAGCGAACAATATTATTGCAGCAGTCATTTTTATTGTTGCGTCACTGACGGATTTTTTAGATGGTCATTTGGCTCGTAAGTGGAACTTGGTAACCAATTTTGGCAAAATCATGGATCCATTTGCAGATAAATTATTGGTATTGACTGCCTTGATTTATCTTGCGATTTCTGGTGTCATCCCTGGTTGGCCAGTGATCATTATTATTGGTCGCGAATTACTTGTAACAAGCTTACGTGCATTAGCCGCTGATAATGGAATTATTTTAGCAGCACGAAATCTCGGGAAGTTTAAAACGGTTTCCCAAATGTTTGCAATAATTTTCTTGATTTTAGGTTGGCAGATTATCGGGTTAATATTACTCTATATCGCAGTAGCATTAACGATTATTTCGCTGATAGATTATATCGTTCAGTTGAGTAAAAGTATTAAGTTTAATTGAGGATAAATGCTATGCATGATACTGAGCAGTTTGAAAAAATACCCTTTGGTGTAGTCAATGACTACACCAATCTTTTTCATACCCCCGAAAATGATATGCTTTTAAATCAATTGATGTTACGTGCAAAAAAAGAACATGTTTCAGTAGTGACCCCTAATGTTGCACATTTATTAGAAATGTTAGTGACTATTCACCAGCCTAAGTGTATACTGGAACTTGGCACGGCTTTTGGAGTTTCAGCATACCATATATTAAAAGGATTACAATCACCTGCTAGGTTTATCACTATTGATTTGGTTAATGAGCGTCAAGAAATTGCAAAAAAATTTTTGAATGATGAAGGGCTGGAAGAACACCAAATTATTTTCAAATGCGAAGATTTTAGAGAAGAAAATTATTTTTCAAAACTTGCAGCTGAATATGGTTTATTTGATTTTGTTTTTATTGATGCGGCAAAGGGACAATATTCACTGATTCTGGATACACTTATGCCTCTAACAACGTCTAATGCTGTAATTGTATTTGATAATATTTTTCTTAATGGGTGGATTGTAGAAGATTCATATCCTAATCATCGACAGAAAACGGCTTTTATTAGAATGAAACAATTTCTGCAGAATATTAAAAACGATAAAAGATTTGTAAATACACTCCTATCATTTGATGATGGGGTATTGGTATTGGTAAAGAAATGGGAGCGAAGCGATGAAACAGAATATTGAATTACTGGCACCTGCAGGTAATTTTGAAAAATTGAAATTTGCTTTACATTATGGAGCGGATGCAGTATATTGTTCAGGCAAAACTTTTGGTTTACGTGCATTTGCCGGAAATTTTTCCAATGATGAGCTGGCAGAAGCAGTTCGTTATACACATCATCAAGGAAAAAAGATTTATATAACATTAAATGCATATCCTCACAATGCTGAATTAGAAGGTATTGAAGAATATCTTTCTTTCCTAGAACAAATCAAGCCAGATGCGCTTTTAATCGCTGATCCTGGTGTTTACGGGATTGCGCAGGAAATGGGAATCACCGTACCGATACATATTAGTACGCAGGCAACAGTTGTAAATTGGGCTGGCGTGCATTTTTGGGAGACTCAACCAAATATTGAACGTGTTGTATTAGCCCGTGAGCTTTCACTTGATGAAATTTCAACCATTGCAAAAAAGACAGAGACGGAGTTAGAGATTTTTGTCCATGGTGCTATGTGCATGTCATATTCTGGTCGGTGTCTTTTAAGTAATTATATGACTGGTCGTGACGCTAATAAAGGTGAATGTGCACAGCCGTGTCGTTGGAACTATGCCATCGTAGAAGAGAAGCGACCTGGCATATATTATCCAATTGAAGAAGATGAACATGGATCCTATATTTTTAATTCTCTTGACCTATGTACATTGGAATGCCTGCCAGAAATTTTAAAAAGAAATTCGGTACAAAGTTTAAAGATTGAAGGGCGCATGAAGAGCCTATATTATGTTTCAACAATTATTCGTTGCTATAGACATGTCATTGATTGCTATAAAGAAAATGGCGAAATAGAACAAGGGGAAATGAAGTACTGGTTGGATGAGCTGGAAAAAGTAAGTCATCGCCCATACACAACAGGTTTTTTATTTGGACGTCCAGAAGATAATGCAGTTAATAATTCTTCAACAGGTTATATAAAGCCATATGATTTTGTTGGTGTTGTGTTAGCTTTTGATGAAGCAACAGGAATTGCAACAATCGAGCAACGCAATAAAGTAAGTGTTGGTGATACCATTCAATTCTTTGGAACAACATATAAGGAATTTGATTATTTCGTTGAAAGTATATATGATGAAAATGGGCTGGAAATTGATAGTGCACCGCATGCTCAACAAATCTTTAAGCTGAGATTGCCATTTACTGTTGAACCAATGGACTTGATTCGAAGAAAGATTTGAGGTGAAAATAATGAACGGCACAGAGATCGGAAAGCTGCTCATTATTATTGGAATTGGTTTAATCTGTTTCGGGAGTATTATCATTTTTTTAAGTAAGTTTACAAGTTTTGGTCATCTTCCGGGTGATATTTTTATTAAAGGCGAACATGGTAGTTTTTATTTTCCCGTAATTAGTTGTATTGTGATTAGTTTGATCCTTAGTGTGCTTATGAACTTGTTTCATCATTGAAGCAGTTTGTATAAATTGTCATTTTGACGTTAAAAGGAGGATATGATGTCAGAAAAAAAGAGAGAAAGATTTAGTTCAAGGTTGGGCTTCATTCTTGTCTCCGCAGGATGTGCAATTGGTATTGGGAATGTTTGGAAGTTTCCATATCTTTGCGGGCAATTTGGTGGCGCAACTTTCATGCTGGTTTATTTGTGTTTCCTTATTATTTTAGGAATTCCGGTACTAACCTGTGAGCTGGCAATGGGGCGTGCAGCCCAGAGAAGTGCAGCTAAAGCATTCAATGTACTTGAAAAGCCACAAACGTCATGGCACCATTTAAAATGGATTACATTGATTGGTTGCTATTTGCTGATGATGTATTATACAACAGTAGCTGGTTGGATTCTTGCTTATTGCTTTCAGCATATCAAAGGCGACTTTGTTGGAGCAACTACTGAACAAGTAAGTGCTGCTTTTGGTAATTTGTTGGGCAATACAGGATATATGACCTTTTGGACACTTTTTGTTTGTGTTATTGGGGTTATCGTTGTCAGTATTGGCATGGAAAAAGGCGTTGAAAAGGTAAATAAATTCATGATGGTTTGCCTTTTGATCCTCATAGTCATCCTAGCTATCCGTTCAGTTACGTTGGATGGAGCTGAAGCAGGATTACGTTTTTATTTGATTCCTAATATGGAGCAACTTAAAACTATAGGAATCGGCAATATTCTTTTTGCAGCAATGAGCCAAGCGTTTTTCACATTGTCACTTGGTATTGGTGCAATGCTTATTTTTGGTAGTTATATTGAAAAGGATCGCAGCCTTGCTGGTGAAGCAGTGACAATTACGGCTTTAGATACTTTTGTAGCAGTAATGAGCGGATTTATTATTATTCCTGCTTGCTTTGCCTTTGGACTTCAGCCAGATTCTGGACCAAATTTAATTTTTGTTACAATTCCGAACTTGTTTACTCAGATGCCTGGTGGACAACTTTGGGGAGCATTGTTCTTCTTATTTTTAAGTTTTGCTTCAATGACAACGATTACTGCTGTAATGGAAAATATCGCTGCCTTTACAAGCGAACAATTTGGTTGGACCCGTAAAAAAAGTATTAGTATCAATGGTATTTTGATTGCTATTTTAAGTTTACCATGTGTATTTGGCTATAATATTTGGTCAGATTTTCAACCAATCGGCGAAGGATCAGCTATTCTTGATTTGGAAGATTTTATTGTTTCCAATAATCTTCTGCCACTTGGGAGTTTGGCTTTCGTTTTGTTTTGTACTCGTCGCTATGGGTGGGGATGGGCGAATTTTATCAATGAGGTAAATAGTGGGAAAGGACTTAAATTCCCATACAGAATTGGTGGCTATATGTCTTATGGCCTGCCTATTGTTATTATTATTCTCTATCTTAAAGGATATTATGATAAATTTTCACCAATGGGAACAGCTCCACTTATTGGTTGGATGATTTTTGCACTTGTTTTGATAGGCTTTATCTTATTCTGTGCAACCTACAAAAAGAAACCGAATAATTAAAGATTTTAAGAAAGCACCTTCAACAATCTTTTGATTGTTGAAGGTGCTTTCTTATTGCAGATATAACAGTCATTTTGATCATTAATTTGATCGGCGAATTTACAATCTAAGTGCAACAAAAAATGACTCATAGAACTTCTGGTAA
>JAHZHI010000029.1 GCA_019420345.1 Peptococcaceae bacterium | reverse complement strand
TTGAATTGTATCATTCTGAGGTGTTGCACTTGACTTGACAATTCGCCGCAAAAAAAGAACTGTCTCTGAATCACAGAAACAGTCTATAAGGAAAGGTATGCCTGATAGCCATCATCCGCTCAAAGCGGCGCGGCTTGCGTTATTTTGTTTTTTTCAGTGCCAGATAGTAAAAGCCAGCAAGCATGATACTGCCGCCAACAACATTACCCAGGGTAACTGGCAAAAGATTATCAACGAGAATGCTGGACCAATTCAAACCATCCATCTGAGCAGCGGTGATACCAAAAAGATCGGTGGCTGCTTGTGCGTAATCGGCGTTGCCTTTGGCAAAAAATCCCAACGGCAGATAGAACATATTGGCCACGCTATGCTCGAACCCGCAGCTGACAAAAACCCAGATTGGGAAGAAAATGCCTGCAACTTTGCCGACGGTGTCTTTGGCCGTTGCTGCCAAAAAGACAGCCAGGCAAACCAGGAAGTTGCACCAAATACCACTTAGGAAGGCCGGCCCAAAACCAAGCCCTACTTTGCCAACCGCCGTTTTAATGGCATAAGCACCCATGCGCGCACCCGACAAATCCAGCTGTCCCATGGCATATACCGTCGCTGCCAAAAGCACCGCACCGATGGCATTGGCGATGGCAACATAAACGAGGTTTTTCACCACGCCCCCGAAGCCGATTTTTCCCGTTGGAATTCCCAACACATTAAGACAGCTTCCAGTAAGGAGCTCCGAACCAGTGAGCACAATCGAAATCAGGCCCACAGGGAAGATCGCACCGCTGACCACGCGTGCCACACTCATATTATCAATGGCATGCCCGGCAATCAATGCCGCATCTGCCCCAAATGAAATCATCAATCCTGCCATAATGCCCAAAAGCAGCGTTTTCATAAAAGGATAAGTTACCTTATTGATGCTGTTCTGGGTGAGAATGTCTATCACCTCTACTGGTGTGTTGTATCCTTGACTCACACTCATCGCTCCTTTTTTAAGATTCTGACTATTCCGTCTGTAATTTATTATAATGAAAAGCGGGCATGGTTTCCATATTAAGAAGCATTAAATTGTCCGCGCACCATCAAAACTATTTATAATGTCATTCTTTTCTGGCCCTAATACTTTCCATTTGCGCTATAATTGAATCATTCCACTACACAGAAAGGTCTTGATTTCATGCCAACTTTCCCTTCTGCGGATCACCGTACCATGATCCATTATCACGCTTGGCTGCCGGACAGCGAGCCACGGGCTGTGCTCGTGCTCTTTCACGGCATGCTTGAGTACAGCGGACGCTACGCACCATTTGCTGAGGCCTTAAACGCGCAGGGCATTGCCGTCTATGCACAGGACCACCTCGGCCATGGCGAAAGCGTGCATCCAGCCAGTCTGCATGGTCATTTCGCTGATGCAGACGGCAATCACTATGTAATCAGCGACTGCCTGCGCATGCTGACCATTGCCCACGCCGCACACCCTAAGGCACCGCTTTTCCTGATGGGCCACAGCATGGGTTCCTTCTTGGTCCGTCAGCTGCGCCATCAATTCAGCCTGCCAGCGCTCTCCGGTGTTATCCTCATGGGCAGTGGCAAACAGCCGCGCCTGGCTGTAAAATTTGCTCAGACTTTCACAGGCATGATCGCCAGATTTTCTGGCGCCGACCGCAAAAGCCCATTGCTTTTCAAACTCATTCTCGGTGGCAATAATCGCCGCTGTCATCCCCGCCGCAACAGCTACGACTGGCTCAGCCGCGATCCAGCACGCACTGATGCTTTTGCCGCCGACACCCGCAATTGCGACAATTTCACGGCTCAGGCGTATAATGACATGCTCAGCGGCATGCTGACCAACTACGACCCACGGCGCACCGCCACCATCGACACCAGCGTGCCGCTGCTTATTCTTTCCGGCGATGCCGACCCTATCGGCGAATACGGAAAAGGCGTTATCCGCCTTCGCGACGATTTTCTTGATCTTGGCTGCGACGACGTGCGTGTCATTCTCTACCCAGGCGCACGTCATGAATTGCTCAATGAAACGAACCGCGATCAGGTGCTCAGAGACATTTTGGATTGGCTCAATGCCTTGCTTTAATCTGTTCATTAAACAGCAAAACCATGCGTTTTGTGCTGCCTTCAACAATTTTTCCAAAATTACTGAAGGCACGTCACATTTCCACGCATGGTTTTATTTTTTATGCTCAAAGTTTACACCAGTCAATAGGCTCTAACCCATCCTGAATAAGATAGGCATTGGCACGTGAGAATGGGCGGCTGCCAAAAAAACCGCGGCTGGCCGACAATGGGCTTGGATGCGGACTCTTGATGATATGGTGACGGCTTGTATCGATGAGCGGCATCTTGCTTTGTGCGTGCGCCCCCCAGAGAATGAACACCAACGGTGTCTGGCGTTCGCTCAAGCGCTGAATGATGGCATCGGTCAAGGTCTCCCAGCCATGACCGGCATGACTTTTTGGCCGTCCTTGAGCAACGGTGAGTGTGGTGTTCAAAAGCAGCACCCCCTGCTCTGCCCAGCCCAGCAAGCAGCCATGGTTCGGACGTGCACAACCAACGTCTGCTTCCATCTCTTTAAAAATATTGATCAACGATGGCGGCGGCTGCACACCAGGCCGCACCGAAAAACTCAGGCCATGTGCCTGTCCAGGCCCATGGTAGGGGTCCTGTCCTAAGATAACCACCTTGGTATCCGCATAGCTCGTTACGCGCAGCGCGTTGTAGATGTCTTCCATCGGTGGGAAAACGCGTTCTGTGCGATATGCTTGTTTAAGAAATTCCCGCAGTTCTTGATAGTAGGGCTTGGCAAACTCATCGTCCAAAACTTCTGCCCAATCGTTCTGCAAAAAATGAACCATATTCCTTCACATCCTTTGTATTCTATTGTGCCACGAAAGCCTGTACTTGTCATCCGCCTCGCACCATCTTCTCAAAAAAACGCGCCTGTCGATGACGACAGGCGCGTTGAAACGACAACAGATGTTGACGCGATGATCAGAACAGCAACATGCTGCTTAGTGCATTGGCTCCCGCTTCGATCATTGGGTCGAAGAAGAGGCCCATTGCAATGCTCATGACCATGCAGATGATGAGCGCAATCTTCATGCCAACTGGTGTCTTGATCTTCGTCATATCCGCATCTTCTGGCACTGGTGCGAAATAACATTCACGCACGAGACGCAGATAGTAGTAAACGGATACCATGCTGAACAAAAGTGCAATGATGGAGAAGATCAGATAGCCACTCTGGATGGTAGATGTGAAGATGATGAACTTCCCAATAAACCCACCAGTAGGCGGCAGACCACCGAGGGAAATCATGAAGATGAACAACCCAGCGGCAAGAAGCGGCGAACGCTTGCTCATGCCAGCGTATTTCTTCATATCTGTGGTGCCGGCAGCGATTTCAACATTGGATGCCGCAATGAAGGCACCGATGTTAGCGAATGCGTAAGCAGCCACATAGAAGCAGATAGCCACAATGCCAAGGGTGTTGGCCGCTGCCACTGCGAGCAGCAGATAACCAACCTGCGCAATGGATGAGTATGCAAGCATACGTTTTACATCACGCTGTGGGATGGCAACGAGGTTCCCGAAGATGATGGAGAGCATTGCCAAAGCAATGACCACATACAGCCAGGAATCTGCGAAGTAGGTGAAGTAGTTGAACAGCAGACGGCAAAGGACACCAAGAGTAGCAACCTTTGCACCAACAGCGAGGAAACCTGCTACAGGTGTTGGCGCGCCTTGATAGATATCTGGCGCCCACATGTGAAACGGTACCGCACTGAGCTTGTAAGCAAACCCTGCCAGGAAGAACAACACACCAACCACCATAAACGCGGTATGCGAGAACGCATAGATGTTCATAGCCATTTCCAGGAACACGGTAGTGCCCATGAAACCATAGATCAAAGAAATACCATAGAGCATGACAGCCGAGCTGAGTGCAGACAGCACAAGGTATTTGATGCTGGCTTCAGTTGAAAGAGCGTTGCGGCGAACCATGCCAATGAGCACAATGAAACTCATGGTCATCAGTTCAAGGCCGACGTACAAAGTAATGAGATCGCCTGCAGAGGTAAATACCATCATGCCAAGTGTCGCAAAGACAAGCAAAATGTAGTATTCCGCTTCACGAAGGCCTTTTTTCTTCACATAATCGCAAGAGCAAAGGGAAATGAGCACAGCGCAGACGAGGATTAATTCTTTAAAGAACAGACTGTAACTATCGGTATAGTACATGCCATTGAATACGATGCCAACTTCCGGCGGATAGATCACGCCAACCACGCCAATAATGACAAGGCCAAGAACGGTGATCCAGCCATATGGAAGGGCAGCCCCTTTTTTCGCAATGAGCTTTGCCAAAAGAAGGATCAAACCAAGGATGAATACCAACAATTCCATTGTAATCGCTTGAAAAGTCAGCATTAGAAGATCCCTCCAATCACACTGGATTCAATTGCTTGGACAATAGGTGCAACGCCGGATTCGATCATCGCTCCGATGCCGTGTGGGTAAATACCGAACACAAAGAGTGCGATAACCAGCACGCAAGGTCCAACGAGATAGATCCCATGAATGTCATGGAGATGATCCCACTTTGGATTACGAGGACCCATGAACGCAATGCGCACAGCACGCAGGCAGTAGGTTGCGGTGATAACGATACCGGAAATAGCGACAACGGCCATCATACGATAGCTGATGAAACCAAGGATGACTTTGTCGCAGGTGAAGCTGCCCATGAAGATGAGGAATTCAGCCACGAAGTTGAACATTCCAGGAAGACCAAGGCAAGCCAATGCTGCCAAAGAGAACAGCACTGCTGCGCGTGGCATCTGCTTAGCGAGACCGCCAAACGCCGTGATGTCACGGGTGCCAGCTTCGTGGTAGATGTAACCGATCACGCTGAAGAAGAGCCCCATCATGAGACCATGAGCGACCATCTGGCTAACAGCACCAGAGAGGCTCATGAGGTTCAACGTGGATACGCCCAAGAGGATGTAACCCATATGGCTTACGCAAGCGTAACCAACGAAAAGCTTCATGTCTTTCTGAACCATTGCGATAAATGCACCATAGATGATATTGACCATGCAAAGCAGACCAATGACTGGTGCCCAATACTGAGCACCTTCTGGGAAGAAGCTGACTGCGCAGCGGATGAGACCATAAGCACCCAGCTTAACGATAACGCCGGCATGGAGCATGGAAACGGCCGTAGGCGCTGCAGCGTAACCAAGAGGTGACCAAGTGTGGAACGGGAACATCTTAACGAGGAACCCAAACCCGAATGCCAAGAAGGCATAAGCAAAGATTTGGAAGTCGGTGCCATATGCAACCGTTGACAGCTCATTCATATTGAGTGTCAAATAGCCAAGGCCAGCGCTGCTGCCTGCATAGAGATACATGGAAATGATCCCAACAAGCACAAACACGGAGCCAATGAGCAGATACAGCACGAGCTTCATAGCGGCGTAATCTTTACGAACAGAACCCCAAACCCCAACGAGGGTGTACATTGGTACGAGAGCCAATTCGAAGAAAATGTAGAAGAACAAGAGGTTTTGTGAAGCAAATACGCCATATACCCCACAAACCAAGATCATCAAGAAGATGAAGAATTCTTTGGTACGGGTGTTCATGTCATAAGAAATGCATGCCCCGGCAAAGATGATCAAACTGGTCAAAAGCATCAGCGGCGCGCTGATCCCATCCACTGCCATGATGTAGTTGATCCCGAGATAATCAGAGCAGGAAATGTTTTCGACAAACTGCATGCCGCCTTCGCTGACATTGTACTGCGCAAACATGAAGAGTGTGAGCAGAAGGTTCACGCCCATGAATCCGATGGCCGTTTTCTTGATCGTATCCACTTTGTCACCAGGGATAAAGAAGATGACTATGGCACAAAGGATTGGCATCAATGTAATCAGCGACAGAATTGGAAATCCTAGACTATTCATTGACTACATCCCTCCTAACATCGGCATGGCTTTCCAGAGCACAATCACGATCACCGCAAAGAACATGACCACTGCATAGGTCTGCATGTTACCAGTTTCTGTCTTACGCAGCTTCGCACCAAGCCATTTGGTGACGTTGGCCACGCAGTCCAGGAACCCATCGATGATGTAAGTATCGAACCATTTGCAGACATATGAGAAGCCCATGACAATTACATCAAAGATCCACTGATAGATCTGGTCGATGTAGAAGCGGTTGGAGAGGATGCCATAGATAGGACCGCTTGCTTTAGCGATCTTGGCTGGGTCAATGCTCTTCTTATGGTACATGAGATAAGCCAGGCCAATCCCAGCCAATGCCAGTACTGTAGAAAGAAGCATGACAAAGTAATTGGCTTCCGGATGATGTGGTTCGCCATAGAATACATAAGATGCATAGCCATTGTGCATGAATGGCGCACCAACGAAACCGGCGAAGATCGCAAATACCGAAAGAATAACGAGTGGCACCGTCATAACCTTTGGAGATTCATGAAGGTGACCATGTGGCGTACGGTTTTCACCGAAGAAGGTGCGGAAGATCAAACGGAACATATAGAACGCCGTCATGAACGCAACCAATTCGGCAACGATGAAATAGCCATAGTGGCCAGTGGTATACGCCGTGGTGATGATTTCATCCTTGGACCAGAAGCCGGCGAACGGGAAGATCCCAGCCAAGGCCAGCGAACCAATGATGAAGGTCCAGGTGGTGACAGGCATGTACTTACGCAGGCCGCCCATCACTGCCATGTCATTGGAACCAACACAGTGAATGACAGAACCTGCACCAAGGAAGAGCAGCGCTTTGAAGAATGCGTGCGTGCCCAGATGGAAGGTTGCTGCGGTGATGGTGCCAAGACCAATGGCCATAACCATGTAGCCAAGCTGACTCATCGTAGAGAAAGCAAGTACGCGCTTGATATCGTTGTTCACGAGTGCCATGCAGGCTGCGAAAATAGCTGTGAAGCCGCCAATGAAGGTGATCACTTCCATGGTCAGAGTTGCACTGGAGAAAAGTGCAAACTGACGTGCCAAGAGATAAACACCGGCAGCAACCATGGTCGCTGCATGGATCAAGGCACTGACAGGTGTAGGACCTTCCATGGCATCTGGCAGCCAAACATGCAGAGGGAACTGCGCGGACTTACCGATAGGCCCGATGAAGACCAGAATACCCATCAGGGCAACCAGAGCTTCATTGCCATAGTTAGGAATCAATTCAGAGAGCTCGGTGAAATTGAAGGTGCCAAAGGTGGCGAAAATCAAGAAGAAACCGAGCATAAAGCCGAAGTCGGCGAGACGGTTGAAGAGGAAAGCCTTTTGGCTCGCACGTGCTGCACTGTCGGTATCATAGTAGTAACCGATGAGCAGATAGGAGCACAGACCAACCATTTCCCAACCGAAGAAGATGAAGAAATAGTTGTTGGCAACGACCAACAGCAGCATGGAGAATACGAACAAACTCAAATAGCTGAAGAATCGAGGTGTTCCAGGATCTCCGTGCATATAACCGGTGGAATAAATCGCAACCAGTGTTGCAACGACCATAACAACGAAAAGCATCATTGCTGTCAATGGATCGATGAGGAAGCCGAGCTCGATGGAGAAATTACCAATAGCGAGCCATTCGACACCATACTCGATCGGATTGTTCATGGTAGCAGCGCCGCCAAGAACTTCGATGCCGATGCCACTGGCGATGATCAAATCGATGACAAATACACCGATAACGATACCCACCGTCAGGTTTTTACTGCGTCCGGTAAAGAGTCCGGTAATCGCAAAAGCAAGGAGCGGCAGTAATGGCAACAGCCAAGCATACTGTATCATTATTTATACCCCCCTTACCATTTCAACCAATCGATCTTCGCAACATCGCTGTTTCCGCTTTCACGGAAATGCTTGATGATGAGCGCCAGACCGACGGCAACTTCCGTTGCCGCAACAACGAGAATAATCAAGACAAACGCATAGCCGTTGACACCGTTGATGCCGACAAAACGGTTAAACGCCAAAAGATTGATATTGACAGCGTTCAGCATCAATTCAATACCCATCAAAACTGCAATGACATTGCGTTTTGCCAAGGCATTGAAGAGGCCGATGGCAAAGAGGAACGCGCCCAATAACAGATAATGTGTGAGTCCGATCATTGGCCATCATCCTCCTTCCCGATAACAATTGCACCAATCATGCCAACGAGCAAAAGCAGTGCAACCAATTCAACTGGCAATACATAGGTGCCAAAGAGTTCGATCCCAATTTGCTGGATCCAATCTTCTGGCAGAGCCTGTGGTGTGATAAGGTTCAAGCTGCGAATAACGATTGCCATAACAACCGCAATCCCTACAGCAACCACACCAGCGCCCACTACAGTGCTGGAAAATGGGTTGGTGCCATCAAAGTTTTCCTGATTAGCATGACGTGTCAGCATAATAGCAAACACAGTCAAGATCGTGATAGCGCCGACATAAACCATGATCTGAACAACAGCAAAGAATGATAACTGCAAGGTCGCATAAATGCCGGCAACCCCAATAAAGCACAATACCATGCTCAATGCACTGTAAAGGATGTTCTTATGAGCAACCATCATGAGCGCCCCAAAGATGACAACGAAAGCCATCAGGTAGAATAAAACTGGCGAGATCATTCAGCTGCCCCCTTTCCGTCTTCAGAAGGTGCGGCTTGAGGCTTTTCTGCTTCCTGTGGCTTTTCGGCCGCAGCAGCCTCAGGCTTGTCCGCTGGTGCTTGAGGTTTTGCAGCCGCAGCGTCGGCCGGTTTAGCCGCTGGTTTTGCAGCAGGCTTCGCTGCTGGTTTCGGTGGCTTCACCGGTTCAGGCATGCCCATTGGATTGCCTTCTGGACGTTTCTTGTTCCAATAATCTGCTTGCACTTTGTTGAATTTCTCATTCATTGCCTGAGGAATCCCACTCAGGAAATTATATTCCGTATTGTCGTAACTATAGCAAGCAATTTCAAAGTTGTTTGCGTTTCTAAGCGCTTTGGTTGGGCAAGCTTCAATGCACATTCCGCAGAAGAGGCAGTATTCTACCTGCATTTTGTAGGCAGTAACGACCTTTTTTCCTTCCTCGTTTTTCTCCGTTTCCACGGTAATGACATGATTTGGGCAAGCCCGTTCACACAACCCGCAAGCAATACACTTTGACAACTCATAGTCAAAGAAGCCTTGGCTGGCAGGTGGGAGGTCTGGACGTTGTTCCGGATACTGTTCAGTGATCTCTCTCTTGAACCAATGTTTCCCTGTAACGCCGAGGCCTTTTAATAAACCGATTCCGTACATACATCCACCTCCTATGCCATGAACTGAATGGCTTTGATCACAATGCCGGTAATAGCGAGGTTAACAACCGCCAGCGGAATCAAAACTTTCCAATTCAATTTAAACATGTGGTCGATACGGATACGAGGATAGGTCCAACGCACCCACATGTTGAGCAGTACAAAGATATAGGTCTTAATGAAAAGCCAGAGCCAACCAGGCAGGAATGGACCGTCCCAACCACCAAGGAAGAGGACTGCTGCCAGCCAGCACATAGCCAACATTGCAACATATTCACCGAGATACATAAATGCAAAACGCATGCCGCTGTATTCGGTCTGATAACCAGCGATCAGTTCCTGTTCACCTTCAGCCAAGTCGAATGGTGAACGGTTGATTTCAGCCGTTGCAGCAATCGAGAAAATGATGAAGGCCAGTGGCTGACGCCAGATGAACCAGCCATTTTCAACCTGATCATAAACGATATCGTTGAGGTTCAAACTGCCGGTAAGCATGACAATACCCAACAGAGAGAACAACAACGGAATTTCATAGCTGACCATCTGCGCTGCTGCACGCATACCACCCATAAGGTTGTATTTGTTGTTTGCAGCCCAGCCTGAAAGCAAGAGCACAATCGTCGTAAATGCGCTGACAGCGAAATAATAAATCAAGCTGACTGGAGAATCATACACAGTCATGCCTTCGCCCAAAGGCATCACAGCGAACACCATCATCGTAGGAATAAAGACCACGATTGGCACAAGATTGTAGAGGAACTTGTCTGCTCTGTCTGGTGTTACAGTGTTCTTACTAACGAGCTTCAGAATATCCATAAAGAGCTGGAAAATCCCGAATGGCCCGCAGCGGTTTGGCCCCAAACGTTCCTGAATGAAACCAGAAATTTTACGCTCTAAATAAACCAGAATAATAACGTTGCACAACAGGAAAATCAGGATGGCAACAGCAGCAACGATGCGTTCAATCCACAGGCCCAGTGCCTGAGAACCGCCCAGGCGCATCGTGATGTCGACGATCCAATTGCCTATGTTAATAAACAAATTATTAAGCACGATTCACTACCCCCTTTAGCGGTCCACTTCACCGAGAACGATATCGACCGATGCCAGGGCTGCGACGTAATCCTGCATGAACATGTCTTCAACACCGACAATATCCTGCAGCGCAAATACGCTCATCATACTTGGTGCATGAATGCGCACGCGATAAGGCTTGGTGCCGCCATCGCTGACAACATAGTAGCCAAGCCAGCCCATGCCGCCTTCGAGCTGAGCATAGGCACTGCCCGCAGGGACCTTGATCATCTTTGGCACCTTCCCCATGGTAGGGCCTTCATCAGGCATCTGTTCCAGTGCCTGGCGAATGATCTTAGCTGATTCCACCATTTCCCAATAACGCACCATATAGCGATCATAGCAGTCACCAATCTCACCAGTAGGTACATCAAAGTCAAAGCGGTCATACACACTATATGGTTTGTCCTTACGCAAATCAATCTTAGCGCCGGCAGCACGCAGGTTTGCGCCATATACACCGTAATTGCGGCACATTTCAGCGTCGATCACACCAACGTTTTTCGTACGAGCCAAGAAGATTTCGTTACCATTCAGAACATTATCGAAGTCCTTCAAAGCATCTGGGAACTCATCCAGCCACTTTGTGAGCTTTTCTTTAAAGCCCGTTGGCAGCGGTGTTGGCGCGCCGCCAATGCGGAAAGCATGGTTGTTCATGCGGCTGCCACTGTAAGCTTCCAGCAAATCAAACACTTTTTCACGTTCACGGAACATGTACATCCAAACGGTATAACCATTGAAGTCCAGCGCCATGCAGGCGAGGTATACCAAGTGATGCGCAATACGCTGCAATTCACCAATGATGACACGCACATATTCGCCGCGCTCAGGCACTTCCACACCCATGAGCTGTTCCACTGCCATGCAGTAGCCCCATTCATTGAGGATGCAGGAAAGGTAATCAAGGCGATCCGTATATGGTACAACCTGTGCCCAGGTGCGGTCTTCGCAAAGCTTTTCAATACCGCGATGGAGATAGCCGCACACGTTCTGGCAGCCAACCACTTTTTCGCCATTCATCGTCAGCTTTGCCCGGAATACCCCGTGGGTGGAAGGGTGCTGAGGGCCCATATTCATGATATAGGTCTGGGATGGGTCATGATCCTTCTGCAGGTTTTGCAGCTCCTGCTGCTTTTGCATCAGTTCTTCGATCGCCTGCTCTTCAGAGCTTGCATAGCGACCTTGTTTTTCGTAAATACTCATCGTTTTCCCCCTTCCCTTACTTTCTCACATGGTTCTCATAATCCTTGCGGAGTGGGTGACCAACAAAGTCATCCGCCAGGAAAATACGGCGCAGGTCTGGGTGGCCTTTATATTCCACGCCCATGAGGTCATAACTCTCGCGTTCCAGAATATAAGCTGCTTTGAACACGCTGTCCAAAGATGGCAGCCACAGATCGTCTTTCGGAATGTGCACCGACACCCGAATCATATCCATATCTTCCAGATTCATCAGATTGTACACGCCAACCATATCATCTGGATATTCAACCGCGCAAAGATCGAGCAACGCATCATATTTGCACTTATTAGCAAGATCCATAATGGCTTGAACAAAATCGTCACGTTCTACAGTGAAAGCCGTTACACGTGGATCTTCTTCTTCCTGCAGAGCAGGAATCACATTCATGATTTGTTCCTTGAGCACGCCTTTCACCTCTCTCTCTCAACGATTGTTGGGTCGTTGACACGATCCTTCAACTTCAGGCAGGCATCAAAAAGCGCCTCTGGACGTGGAGGGCAGCCAGGCAGGAATACATCCACCGGCAAAAACTCCTTCACGCCGCTGACCATCGAATAACCGCCAGCAAACGGTCCGCCACTGACAGCGCAGTTGCCCATGGCAATGACATACTTAGGTTCCGCCATTTCTTCGTAAATACGTTTAATGAGCGGCGCCATCTTCTTCGTCACTGTACCAGCAACGATCATCAAGTCAGCATGACGTGGCGATGGACGGAATACTTCGTACCCGAAACGTGCCAGGTCAAAACGCGCACCACCGGAACACATCATTTCGATTGCGCAGCAAGCAAGACCAAAAGTAACTGGCCAGAATGAACGGCTGCGTCCCTGGTTCAACACCTTGTCAATCGTCGTTAAAACCACGCAGCGATCAAGTTCCGCCTGTGTTGGTTCGGTATTACGCAGGTAGTCCGTAACCGGCGAAATTCTTGTCGAAGGGCTCCACCCTTCAGAGGTAGGCATGTGCTCCTCGTCAAAACGCACCTTATCTATTTCCATTCTAGCGCGCCCTCCTTCCATTCATACCACAGACCGATGCACAAGAGCACTAAGAAGACTGTGCCGGCAACCACCGGGAACAATCCCACACTCTTGAAGGCAAGGGCCAGAGGAAAGAAGAATACAGTTTCAATGTCAAACAATAGAAATACAAGTGCATACATGTAGTACCCAACACGGAAGTTGACCCAAGCGGTCCCTTCGGTGTCGATCCCGCATTCAAACGTTTCACGCTGTTCCTTACTGTGATAGTAGTGAGGACTGAGCAAAAGGCTCACGCCGATACCAGCACAGGTCAGGACCAAGGCCAACGCGACGAATAACAGGACAATCCATAATCCATCATTCACCTTAAAACCTCCCCTATATAATAATCTCTCCTATCTGCGAAAAAATGCACAGACAGAATTTTGGGCATAAGAATGCCTTTTATATCTACTATATTATGCAACATTTTTTAATTAAATACAATTCTCATTGTAACAATTTACAGAACCATGATAAATTTTTATCAATCATCGGCACCGAGATCTCATTTAGAAAAGTCTATTGAGGGGCTATGTTAAGCCTCTTGCACCTTTTCATAACCAACCACTGTCACTCATATTACAACATCGTTAAACACTAAATATTCAGATTCGAATTATACAATCGCTTAATTTTCTTAAAAATGATCTGCTTTCTATTTCTCCAAAAACAGGAAAAAACAGCGACTTTCAGCCTCTGCAGATTTAAAACTGTCGAAAAATTACAACAACAAACATGCCATTTTCTATAATTCTCTCTCTATACATTGTGCCCTTTTTCTTGATGTTGACACAGTAAATCATCATATTTTTCGCATCATTTCTCTTTGCGATTAACAGATCTATCTATTTTTTTCTCACGTTTATCTTGAGCACAAAAAAGAGCCGTCCATCACGGACGGCTCATAGCAATTAAAGATATTGTTTCATCTTCAAACGTTCGATAGAACGATAGAGCGCTGCTTCTGCGCGTGCAACGTCGACGTTGCCTTCACGCTTTTTGGCAAGGCGTTCTTCTGCACGCTGTTTTGCACGTTCTGCACGATCAAAATCAATCTGATCGGTAGTCTCAGCACTTGGCGTGAGTACGATGACGTGGTTGTTGTCAACTTCGACAAAACCGCCGCCAATGAAGATGTAACCATTTTTATTGTCTTTATCGACGTAGCGCACGATTTCAGGCGTCAATGCCGCAATCAAAGCGGCGTGGTTCGGCAGGAAGCCGATCTCACCTTCTGGCGTGCGTACGACAACGCTTTTTGCTTCAACGGACAGTGCTTGATGGTCTGGAGCGACCACTTCCAACTGCAGCAGTTTTTCTGCCATGGTGAGCACCTCCTTACATTACGCTGCCACTTTTCTTCATTGCCTCTGCTTTGGCAACAGCATCGTCGATGGTACCTACCATGAGGAATGCCTGTTCTGGAAGGTCATCGTGCTTCCCTTCGAGGATTTCTTTGAACCCACGCAGAGTTTCCTTGAGCGGAATGTACTGACCAGGGTTGCCAGTGAACTGTTCAGCAACGAAGAAGCACTGACTCAAGAAACGTTCGATCTTACGAGCGCGGGCAACGATGAGTTTTTCTTCATCGGACAATTCATCCATACCAAGGATGGAGATGATATCCTGCAGGTCTTTATAACGCTGCAGCACTTCCTGTACCTGACGCGCGATGGTGTAGTGTTCTTCACCAACAACGAGTGGGTCGAGAATACGAGAAGTAGATGCCAGTGGGTCCACGGCTGGGTAAATACCTTTTTCAGAAATACCACGGTCCAATACGGTCGTTGCATCCAAGTGTGCGAAGGTCGTAGCTGGCGCTGGGTCAGTCAAGTCATCGGCAGGCACATAAACGGCCTGTACCGAGGTGATGGACCCTTTGTCAGTGGATGTGATACGTTCCTGCATCTGACCCATTTCAGTAGCCAGTGTTGGCTGATACCCTACGGCAGATGGCATACGGCCAAGCAGTGCGGATACTTCGGAACCAGCCTGGGTGAAACGGAAGATGTTATCAATGAAGAGCAACACGTCCTGATGCTGTACATCACGGAAATATTCAGCGATGGTCAGACCAGTCAGCGCAATACGCATACGTGCACCAGGTGGTTCGTTCATCTGACCAAACACAAGGCTGGTCTTGTCGATAACGCCGCTTTCCTTCATTTCTACGAGAAGGTCTTTCCCTTCACGGGTACGTTCGCCAACGCCTGCGAATACGGAGTAACCACCGTGTTCGTATGCGATGTTACGAATCAATTCCTGGATCAATACGGTTTTACCTACACCGGCACCGCCGAAGAGACCGATCTTACCACCCTTAACGTATGGGCAGAGCAGGTCGATGACCTTGATCCCAGTTTCAAGAATTTCCTTTTCAGGAGACTGTTCAGCGAAAGAAGGTGCTTCGCGGTGGATGGACCAACGTTCTTCTTCGTTGACCGGGCCTGCTTCATCGATTGGCTGACCAACAACATTGAAAAGACGGCCCAGGGTGCAGTCACCAACTGGCACTGTGATTGGGCTGCCAGTGTTTTCAACAACGAGCCCGCGCACAAGACCATCGGTGGAGCTCATTGCAACGGTACGCACAATGTTGCCACCAAGGTGTTCTGCAACTTCCAGTGTGACGTCGAGTTTGTTTTCTACTTGGATTTCCTGCCCTTCGTCAGAAACATGGAGGGCGTAGTTGATTTCAGGAAGTTGGTCTGCCGGGAATTCGACGTCGACGACAGGACCAACGACTTTTATAATTTTACCTTGATTATTCAAGACGGATCTTCCTCCTTATGCGTGCATTAGCTCAACGCGTTGGCACCGGCAACGATTTCCGTGATTTCGTTGGTAATCGCAGCCTGACGTGCACGGTTGTAGCTGATCTCCAGCTTGCTCAAGAGCTCGGTGGCATTATCCGTCGCAGCAGTCATGGCAGTCATACGTGCCCCATGTTCACCGGTCTTCGCATCGGCCATGCAGCCATGAATCTGATTGGACAGATACATTGGCAGAAGCTGGCTGAGAATGGACGCAGCGTCCGGTTCGAAGAGATAATCGACGGTGTACTTGGAACTTTCTTCTTCCCCTTCACCACCGAGGTTATCGCTGGCAATTGGGAGCAAAGGAATGGTTGTTGGCTTCTGACTCATGACTGAACGGAATGCCGGATATACAATGCTGACTTTATCATATTTTCCTGCTTCGTAGGCTGAGCGAATCTCCTTAGCAATGATTTCGCTGTCGTATGGATCTGGGATGTCGTTGGTATTGAGATACGCAACATCCACTGGAATACCATGCTTGGTGAAATATTCATTCGCTTTGCGGCCCACAGCAATGACGCTGACTTCGTGTCCAGCTGCTTGAGCTTCCTTGATGACGCGATGTGCTTCCTTCATGACGTGTGCGTTAAAGCCACCAGCGAGCCCTTTATTGGACGCGATGACCAAAAACGCTTCATGTTTAATAGGACGCACTTCGAGCAGTGGGTCTGTGACTTCACCGGACACCGAGGCGGACACTTGCGCCAAAACCTGACGCAGCTTTTCCTGATAAGGGCGCCCCGCGCCGATTTGTTTTTGTGCACGACGCAGCTTAGAGGCGGAGACCATCTTCATGGCGTTTGTGATCTGCTTCGTATTGGCAATACTCTGCATTCTTCGTTTGATCTCTTTAGCATTAGCCAAGACGTCTCACCTTCCTCTCTTAGCCTTGGAAGCCTTCCTTAAATTCAACGAGTGCTTTCTTGAGCGCTTCTTCAGTGTCAGCTTCCATCTTACCAGTAGAAGCGATGACATCTAAGACGCTTTCTTTGTAGTTGGACGCACGCATAAAATCAAGGAATTCTTTTTCGAAGCGGCCGACGTTTGCGGTCTGAATGCTGTCGCAATAACCTTTAACGACGGCGTAAATGCTGACAACCTGTTCCTGAACAGGCATTGGCGAATACTGCTTCTGCTTGAGGATCTCGGTGAGGCGTTCACCACGAGCAAGTGTTGCTTTGGTGCCTTCATCAAGGTCACTACCAAACTGAGAGAATGCCTTCAATTCATTATACTGCGCCAAATCAATACGCATGTTACCGGCGATCTTCTTCATAGCCTTGATCTGAGCAGACCCACCAACACGGGATACGGAAATACCTGCGTTGATAGCAGGACGAATCCCAGAGTGGAAGAGGTCGGTTTCAAGGAAGATCTGACCATCGGTAATGGAAATAACGTTGGTTGGAATGTATGCGGATACGTCGGATGCCTGGGTTTCAATAATTGGCAGAGCCGTCATGGAACCGCCGCCATACTTATCTTCCAGCTTCGCTGCACGTTCGAGCAAACGGCTGTGAAGATAGAATACGTCCCCAGGATATGCTTCACGGCCTGGTGGTCGATGCAAAAGCAAGGAAAGTTCACGATAAGCAACGGCCTGTTTGGAAAGATCATCGTAAACGATGAGAACATCTTTGCCGTTGAACATGAATTCTTCACCCATTGCTGCACCAGCATATGGTGCAATGTAAAGCATTGGGGATGGTTCGGATGCTGTTGCTGCAACAACGATGGTGTAATCCATAGCCCCGTGTTCTTCGAGGGTGCTTACAACGTTTGCAACGGTCGATGCTTTCTGACCGATAGCAACATAAATGCAGATAACATCCTGGTCGTTCTGGTTAATAATGGTATCGATTGCGATTGCAGTTTTACCAGTCTGACGGTCACCGATGATCAACTCACGCTGGCCACGGCCGATTGGTACAAGAGCATCAATAGCCTTTAACCCAGTCTGAAGTGGTTCATGAACTGCTTCACGGGTGATAACCCCCGGAGCAACGTTTTCTACCGGACGGGTTTTGGTTGTTTCAATTGGTCCTTTGCCGTCGATTGGTTCACCGATGGCATTGACAACACGACCGATCAGTGCTTCACCAACCGGTACTTCGATGATGCGGCCAGTACGTTTTACTGGGTCGCCATCTTTGATATGTTCAAATTCCCCGAGAAGAATGCAACCAATGTTGTCTTCTTCAAGGTTCTGGGCCATCCCTTTAACGCCGCCAGGGAACTCAAGAAGTTCGTTAACCATGGCGTTCTGCAGTCCGTGTACACGAGCGATACCGTCACCGACCTCGATAACAGTACCAATCTCGCTAGTTTCGACGGTCTGGTCAAAGTTCTGGATTTCTTCTTTTAAAATAGAGCTTATTTCATCTGGTCTAATGCTCATTGGGGACCTTCACCTCCTACAATGTCCTGTGTCATGAGGCGCTTTCGCATGCTCGCTAACCGAGCTTCTACGGAGCCGTCGATGATCTTATCGCCGTATTTGAGCTTCACGCCGGCAACGAGCGATGGGTCGACGACGACTTCCAGTCGAATCGTCTTGCCAACGGCCTTGCCGAGGGCCAGGGCGATATTTTTGGCGTCTTCTTCTTTCAGCGGATAAGCCGACGTTACCGTCGCATCAGCGATGCCGTTTCGCTCATCCAAAAGTTTGCCGTAGGCCTTTTGGATATCCGCCAGGTAACCAGTACGTCCCTTTTCAATGAGCACTTGCAGGAAGTTGACCACGATCTGATCAATCTGACCCTGGAAAACCTTCGCAATAGCATTTTTCTTGCCTCTCATTGAAAATTGAACACCAGTGTATGCCTGCTCCAGCTCTGCGTTGCCATAAATGGTTTCGCAGGCAAAAGCGAGGTCTTGGCCGATCTTATCGACGTTTTGGGATTCGTCCGCGAGCATGAACAGTGCCTGTGCATAGCGTTTGGCTACTCCTGCATCGTTCATTTAGCGTCCCCTACCTCTTTAATAAATTCGTTGACAAGATTTTCATGGTCCGCGATGGTTACATTGCGGCCAATGATCTTAGAAGCAGCATCAACAGCGAGATCCGCAACTTCGGCACGCAAATCTTTGAGTGCCTGTTCTTTTTCGCGATTGATTTCTTCTCTTGCCTTTTCGCTGGCGCGCGCAGCTTCTTCACGCGCTTTAGCGATGATTTCAGCACGGGTTTCTTCACCAAGTTTATTGGCATTCTGAATAATTTCTTGAGCCTTTGTCTGCGCTTCTTTCAGGCTGGCTTCATATTCTGCCTTGAGAGCGTTGGCTTCATTACGAGCCTGTTCCGCATCGTCCACGTTCTTTGCGATCGTGGAAGCACGTTCGTCAAGCATGTTAAACAGTGGCTTGTACAGGAACTTCTTCAAGCAGAAGAGAAGGATAAAGAAGTTGATAAGCGCAAATATGAGTGTGGATGGCTCAATGCTCATAAAACCATCTCCTTACTTTTATATGAATGATTGCGTCTTGCTTCTATGCGAATCACTTCATTAAAGCTGGGAATACAGCATAAGAGCGATGAGCAGACCATAGATGGTCAGCGTTTCCATAAATGCGAGACCGAGGATCAGAGTGGTACGAATCCCGCCGGCCATTTCTGGCTGACGAGCCATAGATTCGGTGGCACGGCCTGTTGCAATACCCTGACCAATACCAGAGCCAATAGCTGATAAACCAATGGCGATTGCCATAGCAAGTGCGATCAATCCAGTTGCATCCATTTGTTTGTCCTCCTTACGCCGTTTTAACCACGGCGGTTCTAATTTTCAATAATTTAAAATCGATACGCTTTTATTAAAGCTGGGAATACAGCATAAGAGCGATGAGCAAACCATAGATGGTCAGCGTTTCCATAAATGCGAGACCAAGAATCAGAGTGGTACGAATCCCGCCGGCCATTTCTGGCTGACGAGCCATAGATTCGGTGGCACGGCCTGTTGCAATACCCTGACCAATACCAGAACCAATAGCAGATAAACCAATGGCGATTGCCATAGCGAGTGCGATCAATCCAGTTGCATCCATAAAGAAAAATCCTCCTTAAAAAGCTTTTGTGTGCTACTTTTTCAGTGACAGGGACATTAGTGTCCGGAAACACCTTCCTCGATATAAATCGTCGCCAGCATCATGAACACATACGCCTGAATCGCCCCGAACAAAATACTCAACGCATACATTGGCAGAGGCAGGAAGAGCGGAATCATCCCAAACAGGAATCCAATAACCATTTCTTCCCCGTAAATGTTACCGTAAAGACGGACTGCCAACGACAGTGGGCGGGTGATCATATCAAGCAGATTCAGCGGCAGCATCGGCGAGAAGAAGAACTTGAAGAACTTCTTCGGGCTGTTTTTGATCCCAAAGACGAAAAACGCCACGATCGTAATCAGCGCTAAAGCTGCGGTGACGCTCAAGCTGCTCGTTGGAGCCTTATAACCATATTCAACATGGCCAGCCAGTGGCAACAGCCCCACGTAGTTCGAGCAGATGATCAGGAAGAAGATGGTCAACAGGAATGGAGCGTACTTGCGCCCGTTTTCCTTCCCCATGATGCCTTCAATGGTGTCCATCAAAAAGTCAATGATGAAGCCGAAAATATTTTGCAGACTCCATGTTTTTGGTTTCATCTGCAAATTTCGCGTAGCAAAATACGCCAGCAGGATGAGAACGATCATGACCCCCCACATTGTGGTGATCTCATTGGTCAAAATAAAATTGCCGTTTTGATAAACGATATTGGAGACCTCTTCACTGGCAAGCATGGCTTGTGGGAACAAAAATATCACCTCTTTCTCTTTGTGATCACTGACCCTTTCTCAGCGCCTGCACCACTAGAATCACCATATACACAGATAATCCCAGCGCACAACCGATCAATGCAGGAATGGAAACAAAATACATCGCCACCATCACCGCAAAATCGATAACCAGACGCGCCCAAAAGAGCAGTGTCGATAATAGCTTGTTGCCTGTAAGGATAAAGCGCTGAAAAAGGAATTCTTTCCCCAGGCAAACAACAGCGCCAATTACAAAACCAATCACAAACTCAATCACAGCCTGATCCATCATTTTTTCTCCATCCTTTGCGTGTCTTCTTCCTCTAAGCGTAGCACCTCTCTGTAGAGGGTTCGAAAACCTGCAACGATTGCGATCAAGACGCATATGAACGTGCCATATGGACCGATCTGAAAACGCTGATCAAACCATGCACCGACTTTGATCATGATAAACAGTGAAACAGCCAGAGTGATCCCAAAGCTGAGAGCGATGTTGAACGCACGGTACATCGGGCTCTGGGACTTTTCCTGGCCCTCAGGGTCTTTTTTTGACCGACGCCGGTAATGCATCGACATTCGACCGCCTCCTTGTGAGACATTTCTCAACCTGACAAGATTAGTATAACAAAAAGAAAATTTTAACACCATCTATATGTTACCATTTACACATAAGATTTGTTTATTTCATAGAATAGATGCAATTTTGTGAAATATATGTCATTTTCCAGAAATGCTGTCAACAGCCACTCAGCGCCAATCTTCCGGACGCTGTGCATCGAGTCCGAAATAATAACGCAAAGCTGCAATGATGCGTGCACAAGCATGCCCGTCGCCATAAGGATTGACTGCATGTTCCATCTCTGCATAAGCGTCCGCATCAGTAAACAAGGTGGATACGGTATCCACAATCAATTGCGTGTCGCTGCCCACCAACTTTACAGTGCCTGCATCCACAGCCTCTGGACGTTCAGTGGTATCGCGCAGCACGAGCACCGGTTTGCCGAGGGCTGGCGCTTCTTCCTGCAGACCACCGCTGTCGGTGAGCACCAGGTCCATGCGGCCAACCAAATTGGCAAATGGCGCATAATCCAATGGTTCAAACAGATGCACGCGTTCCAGTTCTTCCAGTGCTTCTTTAGCCAAGGCACGCACGCGAGGATTTTTGTGCATTGGGAAGTAGAAGTTCACATCTGTAAAGCGTTCGTGCAGCTGACGAATGGCGCGGAAAATCTGCACCATAGGCTGGCCAAGGTTTTCGCGGCGGTGCGTGGTCAAAAGCACTTTACGCCCTGGTGCTGCAAGCATGCGGGACAATTCATCGTCGAATACATAATCCTGCTTGACCGTCATCATCAAAGCATCGATGACCGTGTTGCCAGTGGTATAAATGGCATCCGGATTCACGCCTTCATGCAGCAAATTGGCACGTGCTTGCGGCGTTGGCGCAAAGTGTACGGTCGCCATGGCACCGGTCAGCTTGCGGTTGGCTTCTTCTGGAAACGGAGAATACATATTGCCGCTGCGCAAACCTGCTTCCACATGCCCTACTGGCACCTGCTGATAGAAACTTGCCAAAGCACCAGCAAAGGTAGTCGTCGTGTCACCGTGCACAAGCACGATGTCCGGTTTTTCTTTGATAACAATGCGCTCGATGCCGCGCAGCACACCGGCTGTAATATCGGTCAGCGTCTGCTGCGGCTTCATCAGATTCAAGTCGTAGCTTGGATGCACATCAAAGAGTTCCAGCACCTGATCCAGCATCTCACGATGCTGTGCCGTGACGACAACCAGCGGCTCAAGGTCTTCCGCTTTTTCCATCGCCTTAACCAGCGGCGCCATTTTGATGGCTTCAGGACGCGTCCCGAATACAAACATGATCTTTTTCATGAATACACCTCTTTTTGCTAAAATCATACCTATCAATAACTATAGAATAAATTTTATATCAACAACGCTTTCATTATAACACAACCCGCTTGTACGCTCCAACATTCGCCAGAACTTTCGTCACGCTTGCATCTCCGCTCTACACATGCTACCATGGCCCCATAAGCCGCTTTTGGTACAAACACTTATGAATATATATAATAAACCATTAAAAATTTTTTAATTTATGTCAATATCATCCATGATATCAAAGGAGGTTTTTTCATGCTCAAGCGTCCAGATTGGGATACTTATTTTATGGAGATCACACACATCATTGCCAAGCGCTCCAACTGCCTACGCCGTCACGTCGGCGCCATTCTCGTCAAAGATCACCGCATCATCACCACCGGCTATAACGGTGCGCCTCCCGGCATGGCTCACTGCGATGACCTCGGCGGCTGCACCCGCGAACGCATGGGCTTTGCCTCTGGTGAAGGCCATGAATACTGCCGCGCCCTGCACGCCGAACAAAACGCCGTCATCCAGGCTGCCATCATGGGTGTTTCTATCTCCGGTGCCACGCTCTATTGCACCCACTCGCCCTGCAGTCTCTGCGCACGCATTCTCATCGGCGCCGGCGTTGAGCGTGTCGTCTACAGCGGCGACTACCCCGATGGCCTTTCAAAGGAACTTTTCAAGGAAGCAGGCATTCCGCTGATCCAGCTTGACTGGCCGCCAGAAAAATAAACCAACAAAAAAGGACGTTCTATCACGCGATAAAACGTCCTTTTTATTATACAAATTTTACTGCTGTGCCGCTGACCATCACAGCCGCTGCGCCGTCCGTCATGCTCATGCTGCTGTAGTTCACGCCTACAATGGCATCCGCATCCATTTCATCAGCCTGTTGCTCCATTTTCTGGGTGGCCGCATCTGCTGCCATTTCCAGCAAGTCTGAGTAAGTTTTGAGCTCACCACCGACCACTGACTTGAACGCTTGGCCCAAATCTTTGACGGCATTCTTGCTGAATGCAGCACTGCCGCGTACCAGCCCAATAATCTTACAGTCTTCTTCGTTAATCGCAGATAAAGTTGTTATTAACATAGTCACAACCCTTTCATCATTCGTTGTTCTTCTTTTCGCGGCCCGCTTTTCGCACCGCATCGGTCAGCAAAAACTCAATCTGCCCATTGATCGAGCGAAATTCATCATCCGCCCAATGGGTCAACGCATCATACAATTCCGGGGATAGACGCAGCACGATCTGTTTGCGTTCTTTCTTATTGCTGTGCGTCATCGCCGCGCCTCCTCTCTTGATTCATTATAAGCACTCAAGCGCGCCAGAGCCAGATAAAATAAATCACTGTAACCAAAAGCAATACTACCACAAAGCCAATGGCCGCTGCGCCGCTCATGGCTGCAGCCGTACCACCAGCAATGGCAATGGTCACTTCCGTGATATACCAGAAGAACCCGGCTATAAGCACACCCATAATGTTCATCATCAATCGGCTGCCGCGAATGATTTCTTCCGCCGGACGCTTAAGCAGGAACACGGGCACATTGATCCAGCGTGGAAACCATTCAGATACGACAATCAGCGCACAGCAAAGCAAATCTATACCCCAAAGGAGCCAGAGAGTCCACTTGCCGCCATTGCCATCCACCTCACCGGATGGTCCAAAATGAGTCGGAATGATCTCCGGCAGCGAGCCATAGGTCATGATCAGGCGCACCAAAGGAACGATGAGGCAAATCGCCATGACCACAATCAGCAAAACATCCACTTTATTAAACGGCAGCCGTTTCGGCCATTCTTCAATAACCCGAGCGCCGCGTTTGTTATTGTAACGCATACACGTCACCTTCTTCCAAAATGGTTTCTGTTGTTTTCATCATCCGGCACCTGCCGCAGCCAACGATAATATACACCGGTACTGATGGCAATAATCACCAAAAAACCGATAAGTATCCCACCGCTGATGCTGCTGGCGATGCCCTGGGCCTGGCGCAGAAGCACTTCCAATGCATAGCCAATCAAAGCGACACAAATAATGCCTATCAAATTCAACCAAAAGCGATAACCATGAATAACCAACTCTGCCGGGCGTTTAAAATAATTTTTTGATAAGCTTGTTGCTTGCGTATAAAAGTTTTTCCCCACCGTCGCCACTACAACAACGATGTCGCAAACGGCAAGGATTGGCAAAATCCACTTGTCTGAATACGCACTTATAGCACTGGTCTCAATGACAGCATCTGCTGACAGCCCTGGGTAAATCACCGCCAAATGGATCACCGGTATCAGTGCAATGATTGCCATCACAGCGATCATTATTTTTTCCCGCCTGTTCAGCGGCAATTCTTTAGCCACTTCATTAAAGGCAGTGGCACGCCGTTCATCAGCAAACATTTCCGATTGGTCTTTCTTCATAAAGCGGCCACCTTTCCAAATCCATTCAGCTTTTCATCAGTACAGACTGCCGCTGTTGACCACCGGCTGAGGATCGTGATTGGCGCAGAGTACCACGAGTAGGTTGGAAATCATGGCCGCCTTGCGTTCGTCGTCCAGCTGCACCATATCGCTCTTATCCAGCTCTTGCAGCGCCATTTCTACCATGCCAACGGCCCCATCAACAATCATGGAACGTGCATCAATAATCGCCGCTGCCTGCTGACGCTGCAGCATCGCCGAAGCAATTTCAGGCGCATAGGCCAGATGCGTAATGCGTGCTTCGAGAATTTCCAGACCGGCAATGTGCACCTTGGACTGGATTTCTTCCTTGAGACGATCGGCCACTTCCTGGCTGGAGCCCTGCAGGGATTTTTCCGCATCGTTGTTAAACCCATCGTATGGATACTGGCGCACAATGCTGCGCAGCGCGGCATCGCTCTGAGTAGAGAGATAATCTTCGTAGTCGTCCACATCGAACACGGCTTTGGCGGTGTTCGTCACACGCCAGATTACGACAATACCGATCATGACCGGATTCCCGAGTTCGTCGTTGATTTTCTGCTGGCCGCTTTCCAATGTCATCGCCTTGAGGCTGATTTTGCTGGATTTTCCATAACGCACCGGGCTGCAGAATGGATTGTACCAATAAAAACCTTCTCCCTTGACGGTCCCAGAATATTTCCCAAACAAGGTTAAGACCATGGCTTCGTTTGGTCGAATGACCGCAAAGCCGCCCAAGAGGAACAGCGCCACAATCCCTAACAGCACGCAAAGCACGATGCCCAAGACACCGCCAACGAGCAGCAGAGCCGCCGCTGCGGCAGCAACCACTACCAGCAATACAAACAACATGAGAAAACCGTTGATGGTCGTCATTTTGCGTTCGTCCATGCCACTATTTTGCATTTCTTTCGTCATTTTTCTTCATTCCTTTCTTTTGTTTCAACGTGATATCATTTTGATATCACTATTATACCATCACTTTTCCGGATCGGCAAGCGAAAACATTTGCACAGTTGTGGAAAAGCTCGGTATACTTATGGAAAGAAAGGAGCGATCATTATGAACGCATTATTTCATCGTACCAGTATTCGATCATTCACCAACGAACCGGTTTCTCGTGATGATCTGTTAAAAATTCTCCGTGCCGGCATGCAGGCACCGTCGGCCACCAATCAGCAGCCATGGGAATTTTACGTGGTCACTGACAAAGCCACATTGAAGGCCCTGGCTGGCGCTTCGCCATATGGCGCATTCACCGAAAATGCCGCGGCCGCCATAGTCTCCTGTTACCGCAAAGACTGCCGTGTGCCACAATTCGCCGAAATCGATCTTTCCATCTGTATGGAAAACATCTGGCTTGCCACCGACAGCCTTGGGCTGGGCGGCACCTGGATCGGCATTGCTCCTCTGGAAGATCGCATGCAGGCTGTGGAAAAAATTCTCGACATTCCAGACAACCTGCGCGCCTTTGCCCTCTTCCCGCTCGGACATCCTGCCGAAGAAAAACAACAGCAGGATCGCTTTGACGAAAACCGCATCCACTGGTGGCAGGCATGAGCGATTATCTCTCCCCGCACTATGCGCAGAGCGCGCTCGTCATCATCGATTTCCAAAACGACTGCGTGCTGCCTGGCGCTGCCATGGAAATTCCCGGAAGCATGGATGTGCTGCCTTCCTTGACAGCGCTCTGCCAGCGTATGCGCGAGGCTGGTCGGCCGATTTTCCACGTTGTCCGCGCCTATCTGCCCGATGGCAGCAACGTCGATCTCTGTCGGCGCAGCGCAGTGAAAGCAGGGACGGCGTTGCTCACCCCTTTTAGCCGCGGTGCGGATTTTCCCGATGTGCTGAAACCCACCGATGCTCCGCCTCTCAACTGGGATCATCTGCTGACTGGCCAGGTACAGCGCATCGGCAGCCACGACTACGTTCTTTATAAACCACGCTGGGGCGCTTTTTATCAAACCTCACTTGAAGATTCTCTGCGTGCGCTGGGCATCGACACGCTGATTTTTGCCGGCTGCAATTTTCCAAATTGCCCGCGCACCTCAATATACGAAGCCAGCGAACGCGATTTTCGACTCGTTTTGGCGCAGGATGCCATGTCTGGTCTCTACCAGCAGGGCATGGACGAGCTAAAAAACATTGGCGTCACGATCACAAGCAGCCAGGACATTATTTCCGCATTCGTCAAAGGCTGATTGCCAGAAGCCGCTCCCTGACCGCGTTTCATCGTCTGTCAAAGCACTTTGACGAGGCCAAAACACCGTTTGTCCAGCCCTTTTGATGGCGCGTTTTTACATTTTCTGCAACAATGAGTTCACAAACAAAGGAGGTTCAGAAAACATGGAACTTGGAACACAGATCAAACAATATCGTAAGGAACTTGGCATCTCTCAAGACGAATTGGCAGAACGCATCTTTGTATCGCGACAATCCATTTCGAACTGGGAAAACAACAAAACCTATCCCGACATTCACACTCTGTTGTTGCTGAGTGACGTCTTTTCTGTATCTCTGGACGAACTTATTAAAGGAGATGTAGAAGAAATGAAACATGAAATTGTTGAACAAGAACGCGTAGGTTTTCAACGCGACTCGATGCTTTTTACCATCGGCATGGCTGCGACCGTGCTCACGGCGGTACCACTTTTCGTTTTCGCGGATACCTGGGGAATCATCATCTGGGCGTTTATTTTCAGCCTCTGCACCTACTACTGCGGGCGTGTGGAACTCTACAAAAAAATGTACGACATCCAAACTTACAAAGAAATACTTGCCTTTGATCAAGGCGCCAGCTTGGACGATCTTGCCGTCATCCGCACCCAGCGTCCAAAACACCGTTGGCCACGAATCATCGCCATGATCATCGCAGCCGCCCTTATCGGCGGCGCCATCACCTACGGCAGCATGGCGCTGTTCGATTGGCTCGGCCTCTTTTAAACAAAATAAGAGCACTTGCATTCATCGTTTGAGACGAATGCAAGTGCTCTTATTTTTTAATTTTATTTGCTCGTCAAGTGTTCAATGCCACGAATGCTGATGGTGGTGGTACCATCCTGCTCCATGCGAATCTCCACACGCGCTGGATCGTCGTACCACTCCGCTGGAATGGTCAGTGTGATTTCGCCATCGGCGACCAACTTATAGGTCTCGGTCTGCTTCTGTGCAAAACCACGTTCAAGCACAAGATTCTCTGGTAAGTTGGCGTAGCTCACCTCACCCATGAAAGCACTCTGCATCTGAATGGAATCTGGGAACGTTTTTTCAGCCAGCGTGCGCGTTTCAACGATGTCGCTTTCACGAGCGTTATCCGCCAAAAAATGCTTCGCACGCGCCAGCGCTTCCACAGGGTCCTGTGAATAATCGTCAGCAACGGCCAATGTCATTTGGCGAATGTGACGATAGCTGTCACGACTCGACGGCTCGGTGATGCAGCCAAGCACCACCTCTTCGAAAATGCGCACCGTTTCCTTCTCATGCTTCAGTTTGATGTCACAGAGACGAATGCCAAAGTCCTCGAGATTGATGAACGCATAACCCTTCACACGCTGCGTTGGCTGCGGCATGATGGAATGATGCACCGCAATCGAAGCAGCCAGTTTTCCTTCATCGTCCGCATCCACCTGGTGCGTGTAGGCAAGCTTGTCGGCCAGCGCCAGAATCGCCAAATATGGCACGCCAAGCTCCGTCATAAACCGCGCGATAATAAGGTGGTAATTGTCCTCCACGGCCATTTCCCGCAGTTCGCCAAAAAACAAGCTCGCCAGCCATTTGGAATAGTCAACAAGGCTTTCACCGCCCTGCACATATTCCCGCGTGCGCCGCGGTACTGGACTGTTTTCAACAAACTGGGCATGGCTTGCCGCTGGATCTTCCAGGCCGCGCTCAATATGGTGACTGATGTATTCAATCATTACCGCATTGTGCGGATTAAGCGATCGTTCCGAGAGCACCTCTTGGACGCCAATGGCGTCAAAAACATGCAAAATAGCTTCCTGAATCTGTATCATGAAACGCCTTCTTTCTCATTCATTCCAGTTTCCCCAGTATACCCGAGGCATCTAAACGATGCAAGCCTTTCTATTACAATCAATTATGCATAATACTTCGGTTTTAGGTTGCACATTTCCCAGCTACCCCGTAAAATAGGTGTTATATACGGCATATTCACGTATCATAACATCAAAGGGGGATTAATGAAAATGAATCGAAAAGTCAAAGACTTGATCATCGTCGGGTTTGCGCTGTTCTCAATGTTCTTGGGCGCCGGCAACCTGATCTTTCCACCATATCTCGGTTTACACGCCGGCGACACCTGGTTCCCAGTACTTATTGGTTTTATTATTACAGGTGTTGGGCTGCCGCTGATGACCGTCTATGCGACATTGCGCAGTGGTGGTACCATTATGACATTAGCACGCTACGCTGGGCGTCCTTTTGGTCGCCTGCTGGGGCTCATTGTCGTGCTCTCCATTGGGCCAATGTTCGCCATTCCACGTACCGCTGCCACAACTTACGAAGTTGGGGTACATACATTATTGCCAAATGTGCCAATTCAGGCCAGCTCTATTGTATTCTTCATTATTGTTTGGGCACTGACCATCAATCGTTCTCGCGTAATTGACCGTCTCGGCAAATACCTCACACCATTTCTTCTGCTGACACTTTTCGCCATCGTTGTGGCTGCTATTATTGCACCAATTGGCGAACCAGGTGCTGCTGCTGAACCTGTATACACCTTCGCTGGCGGGTTCACCGAAGGTTATCAGACCATGGACGCCCTCGCAGCTTCTATGTTCGCTGGTGTTGCCTTGTCCAACATTGTCGCCCGTGGCTACAACAACCGTGAAGAACAGCTTTCTATGAGTATTCGCTGCGGCGTCATCGCAGCCATTCTGCTCGGGCTTGTATACTGCGGTCTTACCTATGGCGGCGCAGGTTCAACCAGCGCTTTCCCAGCTGACATCGACCGCTCCACTTTGCTCGTCCAAATGACCCAAGGCCTGCTTGGCAACGTCGGGACCTACTGCCTCTCCGCAGCCGTTATCCTCGCCTGCCTGACCACAGCAGTCGGCCTCACCGTCACCACCGGTGAATACTTCAATGAATTGTCCAACGGCAAGCTTTCCTACAAGTTGATTGTTACCCTCACCGTTATTGCAGCGCTGCTGATTTCTGTTCTCGGTGTAACAACCATCATCAACCTTGCTGTGCCATTCCTTAATATGGTTTATCCTGTGCTCATGGCGCTCGTCATCTGCAACTGCTTCGACCGATTCATTCCTAACAAGAACGCTTATATCGGCGCCCTCATCGGTGCTTTCCTCATCAGCTTCATCGATGGTCTCTCTGCAGTTGGCAGCCTTGGTATCTCCGCAGGCTGGATCGACAGCCTCCTGGCATTCAAAGCCACCCTGCCGCTGAACAGTTTCGGCCTCGCATGGATCATTCCAGCCATTGTTCTTGCTGTGATCTTCTCCTTCATTCCACGTCGCAAAAAAGATTCCGAAGAAGTGGTCTTCGAAATCTACGACGAAGGCAAAGACGACTAAATATTGTATGACGCGTTCAATAGACCTCCTTTTGGGAGGTCTATTTTTTTATTTTCATTTTATCAAAGCACCTTATCCATATCTTTCTCTTTAATTATCAGACTTTACATAGTCTTTTCATTTTTGTTTATATTTCCACTGATTTTCATCAATATTCTATGGTATAATAAATTATAAGCATGATTTCTTAAACATATTACAAAGGGGATGGTACTATATGTTAAAGAAAATGGCTTTCTCAAAAGATGATCCTCTGCTGGCAATGAAGACGTCTGATCTGGGCAGCCAGCTTGGCGCTCTACAGCGTGAGCTGAAGGATACAGATCGCAGTATGTTGATTATTTTGTCTGGCTGGGAAGTCACTGGGAAAGGTCAGATCCTGAACGATTTGGTACGTGAGCTGGACCCTCGCTACTACCATCTGTCACAATTTGACGATGCAACTGAGGAAGACAATGAACATCCAATGCTGTGGCGTTTTTTCCTGGCGTTTCCAACGCATGGTCGTGTAGGTATTTTTGACCATAGTTTCTATCGTGAACTGCTGCATCATCCAGAAATTTCAAACCTGGATTTTCTGCGGTCGGTGCGTGATATTACCTTTACAGAACGTGTACTCACCAATGATGGCTGTCTGGTGATGAAGTTCTTCCTTGATCAAACAGAAAAACAAATGGCAGAAGCCATAGATGCCCTGGGCAAAGACAAAAACCGCAACTTTCTCTTAGAAGACTTTGACAAGTATCAGCTGAAACACTACGACAAATTCAACGCACATTTTGAACGTGTTCTTAACAACACAACCACGCTGACTTGTCCATGGCGGGTCATTGACGCATCTGATAAAAAAATGGCTTCAAAGCAAATTTTGGCGACATTGATTCGTTGTTTGGAATGGCATCTTGATAAGCCTGCAGAAACTTGTGCGGAACCACTGCCACCAGTGGTTTACAATCCGTTGGACAATGTGGACCTGAAAAAAACGCTGCCAGAGGAAGAATACCGAAGCAAGCTGCGTCCATTACAGAAAGAAGCCGCAGCACTTCTCTACCAGCTCTATCTGCACCGCATTCCTGCTATTATCGTATTCGAAGGAACGGATGCATCTGGCAAAGGCGGCTGCATCAAGCGTCTTACACGCTTGATGGACCCACGTACGTACAGTGTAGCGACGACAGCAGCACCAACAAAATATGAACTGGATCACCACTATCTATGGCGTTTTTATCGCACGTTCCCAACACCTGGGCATCTTACCATCTATGACCGCAGTTGGTATGGACGTGTGATGGTCGAGCGCATCGAGGGTCTCACTTCTACGCAGCGTTGGCAGGAAGCCTATGCTGAAATCAACGAAATGGAAGCCATGCTTGTAGAAGATGGCTACATTCTTCTGAAATTCCTGTTGATCATTGATAAAGAAGAACAGCTGGCGCGTTTCAAAGACCGTGAAAACACACCAGAAAAACACTATAAAATTACCGATGAAGACTGGCGCAACCACGATAAATTTAATGATTATGTGGAAGCCATGAACGATATGATTGTGCGCACATCAACCAGTGTCGCACCTTGGACTGTACTACCAAGCATGGACAAGCGCTATGCGCGCATTCATGTGCTTGAACATTTTATCGACGCAGCACGCACCGCCTTTGAAAAGAGGGGTATCAAAGTAGACGTGCCGAAAGCGCTGATGGAAGAAGCCGAACAAGACATTCATGCAGAAAATAAAGTGAAGACGAAACAGAAAGAAAAGAACGCTGAGTCAAACGAAACACAACAAAAGGGGTAATGTGAAATGAAACAATTTGACGAGCAAAACATCGATGTTTCAACTGAAACGTCAACACTTGATGCTATTCTCATCGAAGGCAGCGAAAATGCCATCCTTCATGAAGAAGTCATCGTGCAGGAACCAGCGAAAGACGATTTGGAGGAAGTTGTCGCCACGCCTGAAGAAGAAGGCACCACAGAAGATGCCATCTCCCCAATAAAGGACAACAAAAGCGACAAGAAAAAGAAGAAAAAAGACAAAGACAAAGACAAAAAGAAAGATAAGAAAAAGGATAAAAAGCACAAAAAGAATAAGAAGGACAAAGAAGCCAAAAAAGGCGATAAAAAAGAAAAGGATAAAAAGAAAGACAGCAAGAAAAAAGATAAAAAGAAGAACAAAGACGGCAAAAAAGATAAGAAGAAAGACAAACCTGTTGACGCCGTTGAAGATTAAGACATCAAAGCCCCTCATCCGCTTAAATGAGGGGCTTTTTTCTGCACAAGTTTTGCTCGATTCCCGCATCGCAATGCAATGTGCTATAATAAACTCAACACCATTCAGCAAAGGAGCATCCTTCATGCAACATTTCATCGAAAACACAGCTTTAATCTGTGAAGGCGGCGGCATGCGTGCTGCATACTCTGGCGGCATCGCCAGCGTCTTCCTTGAACACGATATTTATTTTCCTTATATCACAGGCGTCAGTGCCGGTACATCTATTGCCGTTTGCTACACGCTGCGCAACATTCCGCGTCTGCATCGTTGCTTTATCGATATTGCCGGTGATCCAAACTTCATTGGTGCCAAACATTTCCTGCGCGGCCATGGTTACTTCAATTCTCATTATATTTATGAAGAAGCCTTCTTTGACGACGACCATGCTCAACACAGCTGGGATACGTTCTGCAACAGTCCGTCCGAAGTGGTCTTATCTGCCTTCAACGCTGAAACCGGAAATTTACGTTATTGGCACAAAAACGATATTCACAGCTACGGCGATCTTTGCCGAGTCTGCCGCGCCTCTAGTTCATTGCCTGTGGTCATGCCATCCACTTATATTGATGGTCAAGCTTATGTAGACGGCGGCGTGCGCGAAGGCTTTGTGCTGCAGCCAGCCATTGATGCAGGCATTGAACGCTTCGTCATCCTGCCCACCCACGTGCGCGGATTCCGCCGTGAACCATCGAAAAACATGGGTTTAACCAAAGCCCTCTACCACAACTATCCAAAAGTTGTTGAAGCGTTGGAAACCCGTGCCGCCAATTACAACCGCCAGATGGATTTCATTGACCAGCTTGAGCAGGAAGGCCGCGCCCTCGTGCTTTATCCGGAAGAAATGTCAATTGAACGCACCGAACATGACACCGCCAAGCTCGAAGACGCCTGGCAGAAGGGCCGCGCCCAAGCGACACGCAACATCGACCAATGGCTGGCCTGGATGGAACAATAAACATCGATACAACAAAAAGAACCTGACGCAAACGCGTCAGGTTCTTTGTTATTTACCATTGAAATGCGATTGGATGAGAAATTGTTTCCAGCCGTCCATCGTGCATGGTCAGCACTGTTGCTAGGTTCGTGCCAGTTTTCGAAACTGGTTTCAAGGCGGTGATGCCGGATTCTCCGTCGGCCATGGTCGTTTCAATGAAGTCACTTGGAAGGTATTGCAGCGCCTCGCCGTCCGAATGTGCATTGATGTTGGTCGTTACGTGCACTTCGCCTGTTTCAAGATCAAGCACGGGCAGTGCATACGGTGCACCCATGCCCCACGCATCAAGACCAATATGGTTATCATCAAGAACAATCGGATGGCCAATACCGACCTCATAACCTGCAAACGGCGGCAAATCCGTACCAATCCGGTACTTCCATTCGCCCTGCGCCAAATCGTATACCCAGAGTTCTTCCGGACCGATGGTCCTATCCTGAATAAGTTCCGTCATGATCAAATAGTCGCCCGCAATAACCGGTCCAAGAAGATTGTACCCCTGGGACAGGTTGCTGATTTTTTCGCTTTTCAGATCATAGCAGAACACATCGCCATAGCGATCTGTTTCGCCCCACTCATTATCCGGATCGTCCAATTTCTCCAGGTTCTCGGTCCTAGACCACACGGCCGCACGATCTCCCAGCGCTACCTGCATAGTTGCGCCAAAGCCATCTTCGGCCGGGCTGCTGTCGAGCAATGTCTTCTCACCTGTATCAGAACGATAGAGCCACACCTCGACAGCATCGCCAGATGCATTTGGAATGCTCCAGATCACATTGCCCTGATGAAAAGCCACTTCTGTTTGCGGCCACATGCGATACCCTGCATCATGACTCGCGACGTCATCACTTTCAGCAAGCAGCAGGGGTTCCGCCCCTTCCTGACGCGACTGAATGTAAAGATAGCTCGTCTGTGTGCCACTGATCAGTGGATATTCCCACCAATACATATAGTCATCATCGATGGCAAAAGCAGGAACATTGTCCGTTACAAAAAGTCCATATCCTTCATGCACTGGTTCCAGAATGGTCCCTCCACCATCTTCAATAGCCACCACATAGCCCTCATCATTCAAGCGCATGAACAGCGTTCCTTGATCAGTCTGATCATAGACCACTTGATTGTCCTCGGTCGGTGTAAAACCGCCATTAACAACAAATTCGTAACCAATAGGGTCATCGTTGAACGTCGCCAGCGGCAGATTTGTCTGGTTGTTGTAATCAAAATGCACCGAAGTGCGCCCGTCTGACGCCTGCCAGAACACCTCACCAAAATATTCGGCCAGAGCACGCAGCGGCAGATAGAGCTTATCGCCGCGCTCCATGGCTGCTTGCGGCAAGGCGATGTTTTCACTTCCGTCCACTGTCAGGTTCTTTTCGCCAACGCGGCCAGTAATGGAAAAATCCTCATACGCATTGCGCAATGTAAATGCATCACCATCACGTGTCAGCACCAAATAGAACCGTTCTTTTAACACATCCTGCGACACCATCGTGGTGCCATCCACCAGCATCACGCCGCTGTCGGCGTCTGTCGTTTCCAACAAGCATCCATTCACATCCAGCACCGCTGCCTCAGCTGACGGTGCTGGCATCAAAGCCAGCGCCAACAGCGCCGCGCCGATCCAATAAATAAAACGGCCTTTCATGATCAACCTCTCCTTTCAATGCATCGTCTACGAACTTGCGCGCCAGCGAAAATTGACGCTGTAGACAAGTTCTTGGGCATCCATGCCCTCTTCATAAACCGCCCACTCCAACACCGAATTGCTCCCGTCTTGATTCAATGGTTGAATGTTTCTCACCACATCTGCTCCTCTTTCCAGGTTTTCCACAGCATAATCCCTTGGACAAAAGTACAACGCCGTTTCAGGCTCCTTTTCAAGCGCATAAATCTTGCCGTTGGTCAAATCCACCGCTGGCAGCTGATACAGGGCAGAAGCGCCGCTTGCCGCCAATGCAATATGAATATCATCAATAATCATAGGCTGCTCAAAAATCATCCCCTCGGGAAGCACTGGTAAATCAGCACCAATGCGATAAGCCCAGCTTTCTTGCGTAAGATGATAGACAAGAAGTTGATTGGTCGCAACATCGCCATCCTGGTTTTCTTCTAAAATGTCCTGAACGATGAGGTATTCTCCACATATAACAGGGTCCGCCGGACAGCGCCCCAGGCTGATATCCGTTACCTCATCATTCTCCAACGCACAACGCTTGAGCGCACAAACACGATCTTTGCCATCATCAGCAATCTCCGTCCACACAGCAAGGTCCTTGTTGAGCGCAACCTCTGCTCTGCCTGCATCATTTGTACTGAACATGCTCAAGATCTCCGTGCTGCTTTGTGTGCCACGATACAACGCAACCACCATCGAACCATTGTCAAATTGACTCCAAAGCACATTGCCATTGCACCCTGCCCAATCCTGTGGCAGGCCAGAGCCTTCATCATCATCGTTGACTTTTTGATAGTCCCCTTCTGCTACCAAAATAGGCGCACCTTGTGCACCATCTCTTGAAACCGCACGCATATAGAGATACCATCTGTCCGCTGCAGCATTATAAGACGCTGGTGCTTCCAGCCAATAAATGTATTGGTCATCCACCATATATCCAGGGTCGTTTTGTGTTTCAACAAAACGATAGTCATCATGTTGAAGTGCAACCCATGGCTCTAAATCATTCTGCAAATTCACAAGCGGTGCAACAGAAATCAGTTCACCATTTTTCCATTGTTCAAAAAGCCGCCAGTCGTTATCCACTTTCGAATACTGTAATCCATCAACATACTCTACGGCAAAGCCACTGTTCACAATCGTTTGCATAATCACCGGTTCATTGGTCCATTCCGCCTTAGGCAGCCCTGTTGTATCGGCCAAATCTGCATGCGACGTCTCTTCTTGCGGCCGTTCTTGACAGCCTGCCATCATAACCATGAGCAGCAAGCTGCAAAGAATCCACATCCACCATTTGCCTCTCATCGCCTCCCCCTTCTTTGTAAGCTTGGTTCATCTCGCACAAATTTCAAGAATATTCCGATGCTATTTGCTTCTATTATACCTTCTTTGTTCGAGCAGCGCCATTTTATTGCGGCAAGATTAATCTTCTTCATGAAATATTAATAAATAAAAAAACACGCTGCATGATCGTAAGATCACACAGCATGCTGCATCATATCCGCTGGCGGAACAAACCATGATGGTTGCAATACCAATAGAGCCAGCCATGGCCGCGTCCACGGCCGAAGAAGCGGGCTTCGGCATTGCCTTCAGGATAAAGTTTGGCAATCTCGAAACGGCTGCCTGTACAGTAAGCGATGAAAGAAATATAGTGTTCCTTGCTCATTGGATGGGAGAGAGAGACATAATATTCATCCTCAATATGTTCACACTGGGCCTCGTGGTCGGCATCCGGTGTTTCAGCTTCCAGCGGCGGCAGCGTGATGCCACAGCAGGAAACCATCGCAGGGCCCATCGACTGAAAAACATTGCCACAGATTGGGCAAACATAGAGCTGTGCTTTGAGCATATTAGCTGAGCGATTGGTGTTGATGATCTGTTCGCCGGTGAGCAGTTCGGCTACAGACACTTGCAAGGCCTGCGCCAATGGCTCCAGCAAGGTGATATCTGGATAGCCGCGTCCAGTTTCCCATTTTGAAATGGTTTTATCACTAACGCTGAGAATTCCAGCCAACTGCGCCTGTGTTAGATGCTGCTGTTCACGCAGGGCACGAATGGCAGCTCCGGTGATGTAATGATTCATGGTGCATTCTCCTTTCAACATTAGGCTACCATGCCACCGCCTCAACAGCAACCTACGCTGCGTAGAGGTGTCCTGGCACGCCAATTGATGAAAAAATTTTATATCGTCACATTTTTGCACGCCCAATAGAGCATTTTCTGCCAAAGCAGTAAAATAACGAACCAATAGCACAGACAGCCTTTCAATCCGGCCACCTCACAGCGTATATAAAATAACGGCTGCTCCATAGACAGCCGTTTCTTCATTTTATTTCAATTTTTCCCATTCTGCTTCCTTAAAACCTGGGCAGATCACGACATCGCTGATCAGGAGCGGACGTTTGACGAGCATCCCGTCGCTGGCCAGCAATTCCAGCTGTTCGTCCTCGCTCATTTCAGACAGCTTATCTTTAAGATGCAATTGCTTATACAGGTTGCCGCTGGTGTTAAAGAAACGCTTGAGCGGCAGACCACTTGCTGCATACCAGGCAGCAAGTTCTTCTTTGCTTGGTCGTTCGTCAACAATAGGACGCAGATCACAGTCAATGCCATTGTCTTCAAGCCATTTCAGTGCTTTCTTACATGTGGAGCATTTTGCGTAATAGAGTACAAGTGGTTTCATAGTGCTTCTCCTTTCATCATGGGTTGTCTAAAGTATACCACCGTATGTGGTAATAATAAACGCTATTATTACGTTAAATGGGGTGACATCCCGCCCGCCTATGCTATAATGGAGCCATGACTTGTTGCAAAAAGGGGGCATGCAGCTTGAACAAAATATCAGAATTATTGATCAATACATTTTTACCGAACACTCGGCCTGTTGAATGTTTGCATCATTTAAAGCAAAATTGGTATTTCCCACTGACAGCGTTGGCGTTTTTCTATCCGGAGGTGCAGTGGGGCAACGATTTCTGTAAAGCCAATCTGACGATACCAAGCATGGCGCTGGCTTTCATCGCCATGATACTTGTAGCAAGCCAGGTAAGCGATCTATGGTCGGCGGTGCGCTGGCTGCCATGGTGGCTGAATGTGTTCGTGGTTCTTTCAGCCATAGGGATCTGTTGGCGTTTGCAAACATACGCCTTCGATTTTTTCTGTACATCACTGCAAAAGAGCAGTGAGCAGGCTTATCCAATCAGCATGGCACTGGCGCTGGGAAGCTTTCTATTTGTCTATGTCTGTCTGGCGCACTTTTGGCAGAGGTTGACACGATTGTTCCAAGAAACCAAGGTCTTTTCTGACTTGCATCCATTTGAAGTCGGTATTTATGCGTTTCTATTTGTGCTCACCTTACTTTTTGCTGCCCGATTGTTTCTCATGACAACCGTGTTCTACGATGCCCGTCCAGATGGCTTTTATGATCTTATCTATACAAGCGATTCTGGCAGTCTTGTTCGCAACATGGGCTGGCTTTATCTGACATTCCCTGAAAACGATCTGCGTCAACCGCTGTTTGCTGTGTTCGCGGCACCTTTTGTTGGTGCGCCCTACGCACTGGGAGAATTCTTGGGGCTCTCCATTACCTCTGAAGTGATCCTCATCAATACCTTACAAATCACGCTGCTCTTTGTCGCCAATTTCATGCTGTCACGTTTGCTCAATCTTACAACAACAGCGCGTGTGTGCTTTATGGTGATGCTGACAGCCACCTATAGCACACTGCTTAATGTCCTGATGATTGAGCAATACGTCACCGCTTATTTTTGGCTGGTGCTTACGCTGGTCTGTCTGCTGCGCGGCCAACGCAACACCAACTTTGCGCTCTATGGTGCCGGCGGCACGCTATTGACAAGCCTGGCACTGCTGCCAGTGATCGGCGGTAATGCCCCAATCAAAACACCTAAGCGCTGGCTGCAGGATATGCTCCGCCGTGGGGTGGGATTTGCGGCGCTGCTTTTGGCCTGGGGCCGCTTTGATATCTATTATTCCCTGCTCGCCAAAATTGAATCGCTCTGCAGCTTTACTGGTGAAGAGATTTCTTTCAGCGATCGTCTGCGTCAATTCACAGGTTTTGTGCATGATTGTTTTCTTGCGCCTGCAGCCTCAGTAGGCGAATATACCCTTTCATCAGCGCCCCATATAGCCTGGATGCTGGAACCTGTCGAACATATCAACTGGTTTGGCGTCTTGCTGTTGGCGCTTTGCTTGATCAGCGCCGCCTGGAATTGGGAAGAGCGCATCGCGCGCCTGTCGATCTATTGGATCGGGTTTTCACTGCTGCCCCTTGTCGTTCTCGGATGGGGTACACAAGAAAACGGCCTCACCCTCTACGTATTGTACTTTTGTTGGGCTTTCTTCGTACTGCTCTTTATGCTCATTCAGCGGGCAGCAGACAACCTGAAACAGCCGCTGCTTCTGCCCGTGGTGTGCATCGCTGTAACAGCGCTCCTGCTCCTTGTCAATTTGGCCGGCGTGAAAGGCATGCTTGCTTTCGGCCTGGAATACTACCCGCTATAATAATGCTACGATAGCAAAAGGCTGGTGCATTCATCGGTGATAGGTCTCAGGCTTTTGCTGTTATCAAAACAGCAAAACCACTTGTGCAACTGAATCCTATTTGATACATCTTTCTGCCATTAGAACGATACAATAATACCAGTGTTTACAATTCAGCAAATATTATTCTGCAAATCAGAACATCTACCAACGAACGTGTTATACTTCATTTAATATTTCACACGTAACGACAAGGAGATTTTCATGGTGCATCAAGAAACACTGAAGAACACTGAAAACCATGCCTCGTTTTTCCACAAACTGCCACAACCAAAATGGCGCGGCATGGGCACCAATCTGCTAAAAAATTGGTATTTTCCATTTTCTGCGTTGGCATATTTTCTGGTGGAAGTGCGCGGCGCATCAGAATATGGTGTCACCGGCATCACTTTGACACTCTCTTTTTTGATTATGCTGGCAGTTGCAGCACAAACTTCAGAGCTTTGGCAGACCACACGCTTGCTGCCATGGTATGGGCAGCTCTGGGCAATGCTGTCGGCGGCTGGTGCTTGTTGGCACTGCTATGCTTTTGGCTACGCATCGTTCACGGAAAGCCCAGCCTTACAATCGCTGCTGACCACCATTGACAGCGGTGCAGACTTTCCGCGAGTGCTGGCTGTTTGCTGTGCGCTGGCTGGATTTCCATTTGTCTATATTGGCATTTCCTATCTTTGGTCGGAGCTTTGCCGTTTGGCAAAAAAATTAACGCTGTTTTCTGGTTTAACAGTTGCCGAGCGTTTGCTCTACGCAATAATCGCACTGGCACTTGTCGCCTTCGCCGCAATGGCGTTCTATGCTTCCAACGGATTTTACAGTGCCAGTAACGAGGGCTACGACATCGTTTACACCGCTGACACCGATTCCCTTTTCAACAACATGGCTTATTTGTCGCTAACCTTTGTTGAAAACGATCTTCGTCAGCCACTGTTTGCGGTGTTTTCGGCACCATTCGCCGGTGTGCCCTATTTACTGACGCAGTTGTTCCGATTTTCTCCTTCCACCGAAGCAGTGCTGTTGAATACGATACAGATTCTCATGATGGTTACCGGCAATCTTTTGCTCACCCGTTTGGTCGCACAAACGCCATTAAAACGCATCTGCTTTATGGTCACGTTGAGCGTCACCTATACGACACTGCTCAATGTGCTCATGCTGGAACAGTATGTCACCGCCTATTTCTGGCTGATGCTCTCTGTGGGGCTGATCTGCACACGTCAAAAAGAGGAACACCTTGGTTTTTACGGCGCTGTCAGCGCATTGTTAACCAATGTGGCACTGCTGCCATGGATGAGCACCCACTCACCACGTTCTTCTTTTAAAGGCTGGCTGGGAGACATGCTCCGCTTAAGCATTTCTTTTATCGTGCTGCTTCTCGCGTTCGCCCGCTTTGATGTTATCTACTCTGTCATTGCGAAACTGGCATCATTATTCAAATTCACTGGTGGTTCCTGGCCGCTCTCTGACCGTTTTAAACAATACTTTTCCTTCGTTCACGACTGCTTTGTCAGTCCGGCAGCGCACGTCTCACAAGGCGTGGCGCCTGACGGTATTTTGTCCTGGCGATTGGATCCTGTACAAACGCTCAACATCGCCGGTGTGGTGCTTTTTTTACTGACGATTGTCGCAGCGTGGTTCAACCGAGACAAACTACTAAGCCGCTTCGCGATTTACTGGGTGGCATTCTCTGTGGTATTGCTCGCCCTAATCGGCTGGGGAACCTGGGAAACCGGTCTGGTGCTCTATTCGCTCTACTTTGGCTGGGCGTTCTTTACCCTGCTTTTCCAGCTCATCGACAAGATCGATGATGCCCGCCATGCACACTGGCTATTACCTGCATGTTCCCTTATTGCAACGGCGCTGATGCTCTGGCTGAATATTCCTGGCATTCAAGCGCTCCTGGATTACTGTATCACTTATTTTCCAATTTAAGGGGTCTTTCTCTTGAACCGCTATCTCAAATTGATGCGTGTGCATCATTACATGAAAAATCTACTGGTCTTTGCAGCACTCGTCTGCAGCGGCCAACTCTTTGTACCTGCCAAACTTTGCGCTGGTGTACTGGGCTTTTTTGCATTCTGCGCAACGTCTTCGTCCATCTATATCATCAACGATATTCGTGACTGCGAAAAGGACCGCCGTCATCCGACGAAATGCCGCCGCCCCATCGCCAGCGGTGCTGTTCCAGTGCGTAATGCAAGCATTCTTGCCGTGGTGCTGTTTATTCTGGCTGCATTGTTCATCGCACCTGTCTTCAAACTTTCTGCAGCTTTGCTTCTGCTGCTCTACATCGTTCTGAATCTGGCTTACAGCTTTGGCATTAAAAATGTGCCCATCGCCGACATCACCGTGCTCGCCGCCGGCTTTGTCATCCGTGTCATCTACGGCGCCCAGCTGACAGAAATCATCATCTCCAACTGGCTCTATCTTGCCGTCTTCGCCATGTCTTTTTATCTTGCACTGGGTAAAAGGCGCGGCGAGTTGATCCAAGTTACTAATGGCGATACCCGCAGCGTGCTCAAAGCTTACCCTCTCGACTTTCTTAATCGCAACATGACCATGTGCCTGACGCTTGGCAACGTATTCTATGCCCTTTGGAGCATGGATCAAGTGACCACTGCCTTCTATCACAATCGGCTGCTCATCTTCACAGTGCCTATCGTTCTCCTCATCACCCTCAAATACAGCCTCACCATCGATATCGCCTCCGACGGCGACCCCGTCGAAGTCCTCATCCACGATCGCGCACTGCTTCTGCTTGTCTTGCTCTATCTTGCCGTCATGCTGGGCATTCTCTACATTTAAACACAATACGTCGCTGTTTCGCATAGATCTGCGAAACAGCGACGTTCTTTTTATTGTTAATAAAATAACGTAATAGAAATAATTTGTTATGAACACGAATAAAAAGAGATTCTCTTTTACATTCAACCATTGAACATTACCTAAACTATCTTCAATACATATTTTCATATATATTAAAAATATATAAAAAGCACTATAAACAACTAATCGGATTCGCCGCTGGCCATATGCATGCTCCATCTACAGCGATTGTTTGACCACTAATAAACTGCGCCGCATCAGAAGCCAGATAAATAAACGCATTGATTTCTTCATCCGGATGACACATATAAGAGCCAAGTGGAGAAAATTTTTTAGTAATTCTCTCTATCGTATTTATCTCACGGTCTTCAACAGAATTCCCGAGAACCTTTGAGAGCTCCTGCTTTTCAACATTCTCACCATTAACATCTGTTCGATACATACCCGCTGGAGCAACGCCATTCACACGGATATGATATTTCCCCAGTTCTCGAGCCATACCCAGCGTTAAGCCCTGAACCGCAAATTTTGAAGCAGTATAACCAATATTTGCCATTGATCCGGAAATACCTGCCATTGAGCTAGTATTCAAAATTACACCACCATTTGGTTTTTTCTTCATGAGTTCAGCCGCTTTCTGTGAAATGGTAAACAGGCCCATTACATTTACTTCAAACACTTGTCTAAATAACTCAAGTGGATACGCTTCAAACGGTTTGAATGGATAAATGCCAGCATTGTTGATTAAAATATCCAAACCGCCCCAGCCAGATTCTATAATATTCATCAATTTCTCCAGATCTGCTTCATCGGTCAGGTTTGGTTTGCAGCCCATCACTTCAAATAAAGGATTAATCTCTTTCAATTGATTTACTGCTTCTGTAACATCCTCATGTGGTGCACTGCAAATAACAACGCTAGCCCCACATTCCAAGAAGCGATGTGCCATTAATAATCCTAGGCCTCTATTAGACCCTGTAATCAAGGCACGTTTTCCTTCTAAAATATTGCCAAAGTATTTATGTGCCATTTTATTCACCCTAACCTTTCAATCTATTTGCCACAATGTTTTATAATACTTCAAACAATTCATCGCCAACAAATTATTATTACTCTTTGAAATGTTAATCGCTTGATCAAGTTCTGGATTTTTTTCATTGTTATTTCCCATTATTTCTAATAACAATTCCATGAAATTTGGATTCAAATACCTTTTCAATACATTTCTAAACGCCACCACAACATTACCAATGGTATTAATATCGTTAAAGCAATATTTTTTTTGTAATACTGGTGATACAATCATCCCTTCGCTCATTAGTTCCTCACGTTTTGATAATGTTGATGCAAAAACAGCATTCGTATAATAGGCCAACTGCCCTTCAGATTTAAAATATGCAAAGCCAGAATACACACGCTCGTGCACTGCGTGTGCAATCGACTCCTCTTCCTGCCGCATTTCTTCGATATTCAACCATTCCATCGTTTTATTATAAAAAATGCCATTGATTTTTTTAGCATAATACGCCATATCCAACAGCCCTCGATACAACTGGCGTAGTTCTTCATTGTTAATGCCTTTCAAACAGATTCTCATTTGTTCCAACATATCCTGAGCAATATTTGTGGATTTTGGAGCAAATGCCGGCAACAAACAAGCCACGTTTCCTGCACCTTCAAGCATCAATTCTTTTGCTGCCATCACCTTAAATTGTTGATACAGTTCATCTTTCTGACCTGCCGAAACAATTGTTTTCATTGCTTTTCGAACTGGCGGTATACAATATAAGTTTTCCTTTAATTTTTCATCTATAAAATCATATACGTTCTGTTTCTCACTACTTACGTAATAATAGCATGTGCCTTTATCTGCATAGCATGTCAGATACACTGGAAACTCAACTTTAAATCCACCTAATTCTGAAATACGCTCAACAATATCCGCACATATTTCATCATGATCTTTTTGTCTCCCAACCATGGCACTCACTTCCTAACCCATTTTCCCAAGGCCGATTTAACGTCCATCGAAACATAAAAATGGCCTTGTTGAGATTGTATTTTTACCTTATTTTGAATAAAACCACTTATATTTTCTTCAGTAAAAATATCGACTGTTTTTCCAATCTGATAAAATGCCCCATCCTTCATGAGAGCACACTGATCAAACAACGGTAATATTTCTTCTGGATAGTGCGTAACATAAACAATGGTCGCATCCCTATCTTTGGCTAGATCAACCACTGTTTGAAGCATGTATTCTCTTGCAAAAATATCCAATCCCGTTCCTGGTTCGTCCAAAATCAATAATTCCGGCTCTGAAATCAAAGCCCGTGCAATCAAAACATTTTGTCGTTCCCCTTTTGACAATTGATCAAACGAACTCTCTATCTTATGCCCAACATGAAGTTCTTGCAGCAATTCCTTTGCCGCTGCAATATCTTGATTGCTAATGCCAAATGACCTGCCTAAAGTACCATTCAATCCTGAAAGAACAATATCAAGGACTTTTTCTGAATGATAGACCTTATCAAAGAATGACGCGCTTATCCAGCCTATTCTTTTTCGCAGTTTCAATATATTTGTTTTATTAAAAGGCTCTCCAAAAACCTCGACACTGCCCAAATCATGACCTTTAAAGCCAGCAACAATGCTTAATAACGTCGTTTTTCCACAGCCATTCATTCCAAACAACAACCAATGATCGCCTTTATGAATCTCCCAATTGATATTTTTTAATATATAACGATTGCCAGCTATGCAACTCATATTGTCGATTTTTACAGGAAGTATCTCTGACATACTCTTCCCCTCCCTCGTCATTCTGTCATATTCTTCAAATAATCTTCTGAAAGCAGCAAATCTTTTCCACTCAGAATATCATCCATATTTACATCAGCACAGAAACCATTTTCATCCAATAATCCAAGATTCTTACAGCACCACTGCATAATTTCACAAACTTTTGCCATGTTCATGCGTTTCTTACGAATACTTTCATCCAAATCGGTATAATAATCAAATCCAATTTCATCAACATAATATTGGGCAGCTTTATAGATTTCTGGTTCCACACCATATTCAATACGATTGCAGGAAGGGCAGAAGATATCAACGCGACCTTCTTCTGCATTGCCATAAGAAATTCGGCGAAAAATCAATTCACTGCCACAATATCTACACACACATCGTTTCATGCGTTCTCGCAGATTTTGTAGATATTCACTTTCACTTTCTTCTTTTGTTAAGTCATCAATAATATCTTTTACTTCCTGACGTTTCATAATTAAAACCTCCTATTTATATAAGCTCTATAACAGATGTATTTTCGGATCATTTATTGGTAAAACAAGCTACATTTCTCTATATAAAAAATACCATTCTCTGTTTTTCTCGAGTAGATTCATAATTTTATATTGTATGATACAAATTAAATCTCGTTTTATAGTTGCCCTTCTAAAAAAGAAAGTGCCAGAATCAATCTGACACTTTCCTTTAATGATCTTTTCACTATTATTAAATTAAACTTCTTCAGAGAAAATCTGGTAAGCAGGTGCCCCTTCACACTGAGCTGGGAACCGACATCCAAGTAATACCGATACTGTTGGCGCTACATCAATCTGACGAATATGGCGATCCGTTTCATAACCTTCTTTCAGCCCCTTACCAGCTGCTATAAAGATCGGCGATGCTGATGTTTCTTCTGCACCATAGCATGTAGACAACGGATCACAGTGGTCGTAATTATACCCTTCTGCAGTCGCAAAGAAAATGTCACCAGCTGTTTCTCCACCATAACCAAGAAGAACAGCATCCTTCTTGCGCAAAGCCAGTGCTATAACACGTTTTCCTGTCTCTGGATCTTTATACCCATAAAGGTCAGTCATGATTTGTTCTTCAAGTTCATATTGATCTTCTGGATCTACAATACCACGTCCACCATTCTTGCCTTTGAGATTAATAAAGATATCGTTCCCTTGTTGCTGTACTGCTCTGGTCTTGCTCCAATCAACCTCTTTAGTATCATTGCCATTTTCATCTTTAACCATTACAGTGTAGCCAAGTTCCTTTAATAAACCTGCATTAATTGTTGCACACATGTCACCAGCCAGAGGAGGTGTATGCATCGGAGCTACCTGTCCATGGTCTGAGGTTACGATAATCGTCCAGCCTTCATCCAAATAATGCAGGAATGAGCCAATATAGCGGTCCGTCTGTTGATAGATCTTCGTCATCCAATCCAATACATTTTCTCTTGCATCTTGATTCCCAGGTTTATTTCCTGCCAGATGACGGATAATGGTATGTTCCTGCAAATCAATTGCATGATAATGGGAGAAGATTACTTCGACACCTTCATTGTCAATCATATGGTGCAATGCTCGACTATACCAGTCGGCAACACCTTCCCAGCAACCATACATCCCTTTGAATGCATCAGCATCTGGATTCCAAATCTGACAAGACGCTGGGAATGGACCTGCATTTTCCAAAAGAATCTTATGCAATTCTTTTGGATGGAATACTGCATCATTCTCAATATCATACACTGCTGAAAGGAACATGCGCAGGCTGCTGCCATCTTCTGCAAGATGGAGAAGCAACATATTTCTTGCTCCGCGTTTCTTTTCATCACCTTTGTACGCATCATCAATGATGCCATAAACCATCTGATCCACATACATGGTTGCCATTGGAACTGTATCCTTTTTGGATTTATACAATTCGACTCTGTCATATACGCCTTCTTCGTTTTTAAGAATCAGGCATGGGCGACGAACAAAACCGCCTGCTTCTACAAGAATGAATTCCTTAGCATCTTCTGGTGCATTGGCCCAACCACTAGCTGCTTTTATCTTTGATTCGCATCTATCATGATTTTTATTTGGACCGCCAATGGCAATGCCAAAGCCATCTTCGTAAGTCATATTAACACTCTTGTTAGCAGCTGTTCCCATGGCCTCAACTTTTTCACCCTTCTTGACGACAGGATCTGCATCCAGATCGACATCATTGACAACACATGGTTCTACCGCTCCAGTAGCCAATGCTTTAACAAAAGCGGTCCGTTCATTGGCTTCGCTGGCGTCAACAAAAATCTCATTCTCAACAATCATGACACCCATGCCTACTGCACCAGGAGCAGTGCCGTCTACAACAAGGAGGTTTGGATTGTCACTGGTTGGAGGCCATGCAGACCCTGGCCAATGAAACACCAATGTTTTCTTTCCTGCTTCTGCAGTGCAATTCCAAACTGGTTCTGCTTTACAAAGGCGAGAATCAATATTGTAATTTGTTACACCAAAATCATCTGGGTCATGACGGAAGAACTGCGTAATACTATGTACATCCGGATTGCATCCTACTGCCAAGGTAGTCCATTGTGGCGGGGTGACTGTTGGGTTAGAACCTAATAACACCAAATCATGTCTTTGAGCACCTCGAGCCGCCAACTTTGAAAAGTTTGGCATTTTTCCTTCATCCATCAGTCTTCTTGCGAAACGTGGCTCCAAGCCATCTACACCAAGAACCATGACCTTATCTGCTAATGCTTTTCTTTGCATATCTATTCTCCTCTCTATTGCATCAATGTCTCTTCACAGAAAATAGTACGCGCGCTACCCATTTCTCTTAGTCATCTTCTTGAGTACAATTTACCATATCTTTTTTACTCTCGGTAGCTCATAGATTTTTTATAAAACTGAATAAATCAAATGTAATTTAATCCCTAATCAAATGCTCTAACAATCGCATAGGTTCTATCGTATTTTCTTTTCGAGCAAAAGCAGCAATATAAACCTCTTCATTAAACGGCTCGTATACCCTGAATTTATCGTAATCAACTGCGTAAATATCCGGAGCAAATTTTGTAATTAATCCCACACCGTAATCATTTTGAATGGCTTCTGCATAAATAGTACTGTCATCTGTAGAAAGCACAACATTCTTGTTGACAGTATCTTCAAATTCATTGCGCATTAAAATTTTAGGTAATTGTTCAAATTCTTCTTTTGAAATGTATGTCTGATTATTTTTCACCCATTTTGTCATTTTGCTGCTGACTGGATAACATTTCGAAGCATACAAATACCGTAAATTGATGCCTTCATCATTTTCTATTTGTTCTCTTTGCTCGCCTGTAAACAATGTAACAGCAACAGTTTCTTTATCCAGATACGGATGATAATTATTGAGTAAATCATCAACTTCTATCACCTTAAAGCGAGACAACACTTTTGATCCTGGACCAACAACTTTATTAGACAAAAGCTTCAAAGTTTTACTATCTATAATCAACCTATATAGATGTATATCAGACTTCTTTTTCTTATCTAGATTTCTTATCTCCTCTTCCAAAGCCAAAATCTGTTCTGCAATCCTGACAACATCTTTTCCATAATCTGTTAACTTTACACCACGATAGGTTCGTTCTAAAATCTCAAAGCCACATTCTTTTTCAAGCTGTTTAATAGACGTACTGATTGCAGCGCTAGTCATATATAATTTTTCCGCTGTCTTATTAATTGAATTCTGTTTTGCCACCTGAGACAAATAATAGAGTTGTTCAATTTTAATCATATAATCACCTCAAGGCTAATTTACACAAATCATTGTACAATCAAAAACAAGGCTGCGAAAGCATTATCTCTCACAGCCCTATATCACAAAACTCTATATAACAACTTGTTAGAATACTGCTATCCAAATAGGAATAACGATAAGTACTGCCAACCATGTCACAATTAACGTTGAGAAACCAAATCCATAGGCTTCCTTAACCGATACCCACTCACTATTTGAGTGCAACATAGCACTCCACCCACTTGCCGCAGGCGTCGTGAAAGCAGCATTAATCGCAAAGAAGTTGGCGAAGAACCACAATACAGGATCGCCTCCCATCTCAGCACACATTGGCGCAAAAACAGGAAATAGTACTGCTGCAATTATTAGGTTATGACTTACTTGTGTCAGTAATCCTAAAGCGATCATACATACAATGGTAAAGAGGATCCAGTTCATGCCCCCAATAGCTCCTTCAAGCCATACCAACAATGTAGTGATAATTCCACCTTCATCACTTCGAATTGCCGCACCGATCGGCATGGTTGCAGAAATCATAAATATAAGATCCCAATTCACGCCATTTACCCACAGCTTGGCAGGATTTTTTATAAGCGCTTCACCATCCACAGTAATCAGATAAGCTGCCGCCACCAGAATGATCGTGGTGCCAATAATGCCAAAACTTTTCCATGTTGCTGCCCAAGGAATAGTTGCCGGTAAGAAACCTGGAATAGCCATAAAGAAAATAAAGAAAACAACGAAAGCAAGTCCCCATTTTTCTTTTTTACCCCAACCTACTTGTACGGCAAAATCGGCTAAATCAATATCCATTTTCTTAGCATCAAATCGAATCAATTTTCCCAGAACCAAATATAAAATCATCAACATTACACTGAGAATGACAAAACCAAAATACCATTTTCCCTGAGGAATTTCACCCATTACTGCTACATATCCACCACTAAAAGCTAATACTCCTGGCTTAAAAGGAAACATATATGCACCCATGGCAGCAAAAAAGATGATACCTGTAACTAAATAGCCCACATCTTTGGATCGACGTGCATACCCTACATCATCAGCAATTTTATAAGTAATACTCCAGAATAACAAAATCCCTGGTAACGTATCAGCAAAAGCAGCCAAAAACCAGGCCGCAAAAAACAACAAACCAACAATTCGCCAAGGATGACCTTTGACAAACTTAAAAGATAACAGCCAACTTGCCAATGCGCCAGTAAGATTTACTTCATTTAACAAGGCCACAAAACCAAAAGCGATAAACATGTTCATAACGACAGTATCAGAAAAACCTGCTTGAAAAGCCCCCATAATGGTTGTATATCCAGTTAGCCCCAAAAACACTAATCCCACTGTTGATGAAACTACAAAATCGATAAACATCCATCCAAATAATGTACGGCGAATTTACAATCTAAGTGCAACAAAAAATGACTCATAGAACTTCTGGTA
>JAHZHI010000028.1 GCA_019420345.1 Peptococcaceae bacterium | reverse complement strand
GGCGTAGTCTCGATTTTTGTTATTTCGAGTATCTACTCTATGGGGAGCTTATCAGCATTTGCAGGGGCAATCCTTTTTTGCTTTATAATACCTGGCTGATGTGCAGCACTTTGAGATCTTTGTAACGTTCCAGTTTGCCGAGCTGCATGAGACAGCTTGGGCATTCGGCGACGACAATGTCTGCGCCAGTGGCTTTGAAGTCTTTGTATTTGTTGTTGAGCACTTTGGCAGAGGTGGATGGGAAGTCGACCTGGAAGGTGCCGGCGCCGCCGCAGCACATGGTAGCATTTTCGGCAGGCAGGAAGGTGACCGCTTTTTCCAGCAGGGCCTGTGGTTCCTTGTTGATGCCTTGACCGCGATTGAGGTGGCAGGAGGCATGATAGGTGACACGCAGATCTTTGTGTGGTGTTGGTTCATAGCCAACAGCATACAGGTATTCGGACAAGCCCATGATTTTCTGGCTGAATTTCTTTGCTTTGTCGCGCATGGTGAAATCGTCGGCAAAGAGTTCGCCGTATTCTTTGAGCATGGCGCCGCAGCTGCCACAGTCGGTGATGATGAGGTCGTAGTCTTTGAGGGCTTCAATGTTGCGTTTTGCCATTTTCTTAGCAAGTGGAATCATGCCATGGGATTGCTGTGGCAAGCCGCAGCAGTCAACATTTGGCACGTCAACCTTGCGCCCTGTTTTTTCAATGAGCGCAATGGAAGCGTCGCTGGCGTTCTTGAAGAATAGTTTCATGGCGCAGCCTTTGAAGTAGGCGACGCGTTTCACCTTGCTGAGATCCACGGTGCACTTGGCAGCTGGTTTGGAGAACACTGCAGGACCGCTGTGCTGCATGGATTCTGGTGCTGTGTGGTTGGCTGGCAGCAAACCGCGGGTGAGACGTGGGAACTGTAAAGTTTGTGCAGCACCAATGAATGGTCGGCTCAGCGATTTCAGCGGGCTGTTGGACATAAATCCGCCGATGAGACGGTATTTTGGTGACAGACCGTGGTCTTCACGCAGCCACTGACGCATTTCGATCATGGCCTGGTCGGTCATAACCTTGCCAGGACAAACTTCGGTGCAGGCTTTGCAGAGCAGGCAGTAGTCGAGAGCGTGGCGCAATGCTTTTTCGTTGCCGTCGAGTTTGTCTTCGAGCATGGCGCGCACAATGGCAATCTTGCCGCGCGAGGTGGCGCGGTCAATGCGATTGACTTTGTAGAGTGGGCAGACCGTGGTGCAGGCGCCGCAGCGGTCACATTTGTCTACAATAGCTCTGAGTTTTTCATAATGTTGGTTCTTTTCCATGACGATCACCGATTAAAGATCTTTCCGGGATTGAGGATGTTGTTCGGATCAAGCGCCTTTTTGATCAGGAGCGATGCGTCAATCTCTTCTTTTTCAAGAGCAAGGTCAATGTATGGCTGTTTTGATACGCCGATGCCGTGTTCACCGCTGAGCATGCCGCCGCAGTCAACAGCAGCCTGGAAGATTTCGCCAACGCAGTCGTGAACCTTTTCAGGAACACCTGGCTGGCTCATATCGCAGAGCAGGGAAGGATGCAGGTTGCCGTCGCCAGCATGTCCAAAGATGGAGACTTTGAAGCCGTAGCGTGTAGCGATGTCGACAATCTTGGTGCAAATGGCTGGCAGTTCAGAGCGTGGCACGGTGATGTCTTCACCGACACGGTCTGGTGCGAGGCTCTTGAGCGCAGTGCTCAATTTGTTGCGTAAACTCCAGAGGTGGTCACGTTCTGCATCGTCTTTGGCGTGGGTGAAATCGAGGGCGCCATCTTTGCGGCAAACAGCTTCCAGTGTTGCCATATCGCTTTCGCAAATGTCAGCAGTGTTGCCGTCGAGGTCGAAGACGAGCATTGCGCCAACTTCATCGCCGATAGGAAAATCGTTGAACTTGGCGGTGGCTTCGCAGCTCAGTTTGTCCATCAATTCGGCAGCCGTTGGGGTCACGCCGCTGATCAGGCAGTCGCCGACAGCTGTGCAGGCGTCTTCAATGCTGCGGAAGGTAGCCATGGCACTCTTAACAAATTTCGGACGGCCGATGACTTTGAGGGTGGCTTCGGTGATGATGCCCAAGGTCCCTTCAGAGCCAACGAACAGCTGTGTCATGTTGTAGCCGGTGACGTTTTTGATGAGCTTGCCGCCGGTGTGGATGACATCGCCGTTGGCGAGCACCACTTCCAGCCCCAGGACATAGTCGCTGGTCACACCGTATTTTACAGCACGAATACCGCCAGCGTTTTCAGCAATGTTGCCGCCGATGGTGGAATATTTGTAGGAAGATGGTTCTGGTGGATAGTAGAGATTGTGGTCCGCGCAGAAGTCGTGGACTTCCTTTGTCAATACACCTGGCTGAACGCGCAGGGTCAGGTTCTTTTCGTCGAGTTCGACGATTTGATTCATTTCGTCGACCATCAGTACAATGCCGCCGCGGACAGGAATGACACCGCCGCTGCGGCCGCTGCCGGTACCGCGGCAGACAACAGGGATTTTGTGGGCATTGGCATATTTCATGAGTGCAGAAACTTCAGCGGTGCTGTGGGCCTTGCAGACAAAATCAGGTGTTTCATCTGGGTTCAGCGCTTCCGGAGAAGCGTCGTAACTATAACCAAAGCAATCAACAGGTTCATGCAGCACGCGTTCTTTGCCAAAGATGTCACGCAGTGCGTGCAAATGCGCTTCTTTATTTTCCAGCATAGAAGGAATCCTTCCTTTCATTCTTGTAATACAGTTTGTCTCCTGTTTGGTGCCTCCTATTATAGCACTCTGTACGAGAATTGACAGAAGTTGAAGGCAATTTTTTTTAAAACATTGCGCAAAAATCGTATTCGCTCTATAATTGTGCTATAACAGTTTATTTTATTAAAGGAGTTGTTTTCATGGAAACCCAATCCGTTTTCCTTCCATCGTACAGCATCGGTGGTAAAGATGTTTATAAAAAAGTGCCAGATATCTGCCGTGCTTATGGCACCAAGGCTATTGTCATTGGTGGTGAAAAAGCCATGGCTGCTGCCAAAGAAGATCTGCTCGCTGGTGTGGCTGGCAGCGACATCGAAATTACGGGCTTTCTCAAATATGGCGATGACGTTACCTATGAAGCTGCTGATGCTCTTTGTGCCAATCCTGATGTGCAGGCGGCTGATATGATCTTTGCTGTTGGCGGCGGACGCGCTACGGACACTTGCAAAACCGCCAGCGATAAGATGAACAAGCCATTGTTTACGTTCCCAACCATCGCTTCCAACTGTGCAGCAGTCACCCTCGTCTGCGTCATGCACAACTTGGACCGCAGTCTGGCGGGTTTCCATTATCGCAAAGAACCAGCGAAGCATTGTTTCATCAATCTCGACATTATTTCACAGGCTCCGCTCGAATACATCTGGGCCGGCATCGGTGACGCATTCAGCAAAGCTTATGAACCAACGTTCTCTTCTATGAACGACGAGCTTGATCATTCCAATATGATCGGTGTAGACTTGGCAAAGCACTGTGGTGAACCACTGTTCAAATACGCTGTTCAGGCGTACGATGACTGCAAGAACCATCGCGCCAGCGAAGCACTTAAGCAGATCGTGCTCAACATCATCATCACTGGCGGCATCATCAGCACCTTGATCGAAACGGAAAAATACAATGGTGCCATTCCACACTCCATTTTCTATGGCACAACGCCAATTCCTTCTTGTGAGCAGAACCACCTGCACGGCGAAGTGGTTGCGTACGCTTGTCTGCCACAGCTTATGCACGAACAGCGCATGGATGATTTTGAACGTCAGTTCAACATCAACCGTGCTCTCGGTTTGCCAACAAGCCTGGCTGAAATTGACATCGCCATTGGCAGTGATGACTATGAAAAACTCCTCGATGGCACTATGGCGGATCGCTGCATGCAGTATTTGCCATACCCAATCAGCCGTGAAGATGTGGACGATGCCATTCGCAAAACCGAAGCGTATCACAATGCACATTGCGGCAACAATTGATTGTTTGTCCCCGGCCAATTTGGCCGGGGATTTTTTCAATTGCTCTAATTTTTAAGAATAGCAACAATTATCAAACTCTATTGGCATCAAGGGAATATATGGCGTATAATATAAAAAAATGAAGGAGGTCATCATAGTGGACTATGTAACATTAAACAATGGTGTCAGAATGCCTCTGGAAGGGTACGGCGTCTTTCAGGTGACCGATCCCGCAGAGTGCGAAAAAGTGGTTTTAGAAGCCATTTCAGCGGGCTACCGTCTGATTGACACTGCCGCTGCATATATGAATGAAGAAGGAGTGGGCCGCGCAATCAAAGCTTGTGGCGTAGCGCGCGAAGAACTCTTTATCACTTCGAAGCTCTGGGTGCAGGATGCCAGCTACGAAGGGGCAAAGCAGGCTATCCAGACATCTTTGGATAAATTGGGGCTGGATTATTTAGATCTTTATTTGATCCATCAGCCTTTGGGCGATTACATGGGGGCTTATCGTGCCATGGAAGAAGCCTATGAAGCTGGAAAACTGCGTGCCATTGGCGTCTGCAATATGTATCCAGCACGTTTGGCAGACTTCTGCGAAACCGTTAAAACCATTCCAGCCGTCAATCAGGTGGAATTGCATCCGTTTTTCCAGCAGCCAAAGGCGCTGAAAACCATGAAACAATATGGCGTGCACCCAGAAGCCTGGGGGCCATTTGCTGAAGGCACCCATGGCATCTTTTCACATCCTGTGCTTACGCGCATTGGTGACAAATATGGCAAAAGTGCTGCTCAGGTTGCATTACGTTGGAATGTTCAGCGTGGTGTTACGGTTATTCCAAAGTCTGTTCATAAAGATCGCATGGAAGAAAATCTCAACATTTGGAATTTCGCGCTCAGTGATGAAGACATGGCTGCCATTGGCAAACTCGACATTGGCCACAGCGATATCGTTGACCATGACGATCCAGGTTACATCAAGACGCTGCATAAATTAAAAATTCATTGATAAAAAAACTCGGCTGTCGGAGCGGACAGCCGAGTTTTTTTATGCATTTTCCAAGTGCAGCATGAGGTAGGAGAGCAGGCAGAGGCCGGCGGTCTCGGTGCGGAGGATGCGTTTGCCGAGGGAGACGCTTTGGAAGCCCTGGGTTTTTGCCTGATGCCATTCTTCGTCACTGATGCCGCCTTCTGGGCCGACGAGAATGGCGATCTTTTTTGCCTGTGCCAGTGTTGGCAGAAGGTCATTCAGGGTGCCGCGGCTTGTTTCGTCCTCGTAGGCGATGAGTTTGATGTCGGCATCGCTGACGGCGTTGAGAGCGCTGGCAAAGGACTGCACGCTGTGCACTTCAGGAATGATGCCGCGCTTGGATTGGCTGGCGGCGCTTTTGCTGATTTCGTGCAGGCGTTCGGCTTTGCGATCGGCCTTTTTTTCATCGATGCGCACATTGCTGCGTGCCATCATGACAGGCACAATGTCGTGAGCGCCCAGCTCGACAGCTTTCTGAATGATGAACTCGAGCTTCTCGCGTTTAGGCAGTCCCTGCAGAAGCACAAGCTGACAGGAAAGTTCATTTTCGCTGGCGCGGGTTTCAAGACATTTGGCAGTGATGGTGTTCTTGTCGGTGGCGATCACTTCAAAGAGATGCTCACGGCCGCAGCCGTCGGCGAATAGGAACTGTTCGCCTTCGCGCAGGCGCAGCACGAAGAGATGTTGGTATTCTTTGCGAGAAAGCACGAGCGGCGCCTTGAGCGCGTCGTCGCTCAGTGGTTCGTTGAGAAAAAATTGATGCATGACAAACTCCTTTGCTGAGGGTTTTTCTCTATCATAGCACGCGTGGCGCGGCGGGAAAACAGGTATTTTCATTTCCTGTCGAACACGGTACAATGAAAGGAAGCAGAAATCAGAAGGGAGAGACAGCGATTGAGTGAGAAGAAAAGTGAGCGGCGCGCCGTGGCGGAGGTGTTGTTTGCGGCGACCTGCTGGGGATGCATTGGGCTTTTTACTCGCTATTTGTCTGCGGGCGGCATGTCTTCGCTGGCGATTGCGTTTTTCCGCAGCTTTGCGGCGGCGGCCATGTTGGCGGTATATCTGGGCGTACGGTCACGGCAGACATTTCGCATCAAGCCGCGCAACATTTGGATGTTTATTGGCACAGGTTTTGTGTCCATTGGCTGCTTTAACGTGTTTTATTTCATGACCCAGACTTTTACAACGCTGAGTGTAGCAGCTGTGCTGCTCTATACGGCGCCGTTCTTCGTCATATTCATGTCGCGGCTTTTCTTTAAGGAAAAGATTACCAAACAGAAGATTGCGGCGGTGCTCTTGGCCTTCGCAGGCTGTCTCTTTGTCACTGGTTTGATTGGCGGCGGCAGCGTTCAGCTGGCACCGATCGCGATTGCGACAGGCATCGGTTCGGCGATTTGCTATGCGCTCTACAGCATTTTCGGGCGTGTGGCCTTGGACCACTATGCGCCAATGACGGTGACGTTCTATTCGCTGTTTGTTTCAGCGTGCTCCATGGGCATCGTTTTTGCTCTGACAGGTGCAGAGCTGCCACCGATCAGCGGTGGCATGGTGCTGGGTATCTGCGGCCTGGGCTTGTTTTCGACGGCGCTGCCATACATTTTCTACACCCGCGGCTTGCAGGTGCTGGCGCCAAGCAAGGCCAGTGTGCTGGCGTTTGCGGAGCCAATGGTGGCGACGCTGATGGGGATCGTGGTGCTGCACGAGCCGATCACGGTGCCAGCTGTGATTGGCATTGCGCTTATTTTTGCAGGAATTGTTGTCCTAAATCGACGTTCAAAATAAATTGGAGGGTATTATATGATGGAAAAACAGAAAACCGAACCAGAATTGGTGCATTATTTTGGCTCCGAATATGAAAAGGTGCCACGTTTTTATTATATGAATGACGCTGGCGAAGAAGTGGTGCATCCTGCTTTTCATGATCCTACAGAGGGTGAAATCGATGCGTTTTATGTGCGTCAGCCATTGATGCTGAGTTTTTGCCGTTTGCGCACAGCGGCACGTTTGAATTATCGTGAGGTCAACCCACGGCTTTTCCGTGATTTTGATTCCAATTATCGTGAAATGACACCAGATCAGGTGGATGCTTATACGCGTTATATCGAAGGCGATTTTACACGTTTAGACCAGTAAAGGAGAATCATTATGGGACTCAACAGAATAGGCGGCGCTCTGGGCGCTGGGATTGGTGCTGTTGGCGGTGTGCTGGCAGATACCTGGAAGGACTACTTTGTCTGCGATGCCATGGCAGCCAATGAATTGGTGCGCAAGGGTGAGCAGCATCAAGGCCGCCGCGGCGTTAACCGCAAAGGCAGCGAAAACATCATCACCACCGGTTCTGTCATTGTGGTTGCCGAAGGGCAGTGCATGCTCATTGTGGATCAGGGGAAAATCGTGGAATTTTGCGCCGAACCGGGCGCTTTTGAATACGATGCTTCAACGGAGCCGAGTCTTTTCTGCGGCGACCTCAAAAAGGGCCTCATCGACAGCTTTAAGCTCGTGGGCAAACGTTTCACCTTTGGTGCGGAGACGGCCCATGACCAGCGTGTGTATTATGTGAACACCAAAGAAATCATCGGCAATAAATATGGCACCGCCAGTCCTGTGCCGTTTCGCGTGGTCGATGCAAACATCGGCCTTGATGTGGATATTGCCATCAAGTGCTTCGGGGAATATTCCTACAAAATTACTGACCCGCTGCTCTTTTATGCCAACGTGGTCGGCAACATCACCGACACCTACACCCGCGATGCCATCGACAGCCAGCTCAAGACGGAGCTTTTGACAGCGCTGCAGCCAGCTTTTGCCAAGCTCTCGGCACAAGGCATTCGTTACAGTGCCTTACCTGCTCACACGGCAGAAATCGCTGACGCACTCAACGACATTCTCAGTGAAAAATGGGGCCAGCTGCGCGGACTGTCTGTGGTGTCGTTCGGGGTCAGCTCGGTGTCGGCTTCGGAAGAAGACGCCAAACTCATCAAAGAAATCCAACGCAACGCTGCGCTGCGTGACCCACGCATGGCGGCTGCCCATCTCACCGGCGCACAAGCAGAAGCCATGCAGACAGCCGCTGCCAACGAAGGCGGCATGGGTGCCATCGGCGCCTTTATGGGCATGGGCATGGCGCAGAATGCCACTGGCAATACGGCGGCCAATTTGTTCGGCATGGCGCAGCAGCAACAGCCTGCCCAGGCACAGGCTGCAGGCTGGACGTGTCCGTCCTGTGGTCAGGTTGGCAACACTGGAAAATTCTGCACCAACTGCGGCCAGCCAAATTCAGTCCATGCTGCAGCAGCTGCCGTCCTTTGGACTTGCCCTGCCTGCGGCACCCAAAACAGCGGCAAGTTCTGCAGTGAATGTGGTGCACCGCGCCCACAGCCAGTGCGATACGCCTGCAATAAATGCGGCTGGGTGCCGGAAGATCCAACCCATCCGCCAAAATTCTGCCCAGAATGCGGCGATCCGTTTAACGACGACGACATCCAGCGCAGCTAAAGGAGGTGCCGCCGATGGCGGAGGTAACAAATTTCAAATGTCCAAACTGCGGCGCGCCGCTGGCCTTTTCGCCAAGCGACGGCGAGGTGCGCTGCGCCTATTGTGACAGCACCTTCCAGGCAAGCGTGCTGGAAAAACTCTATCAGGACGAGCAAGGCCCGCAGGGCACAACCGACAGCGCCCTGGATTGGGGCGATCAGCCGCCTGGCAGCAGCTGGGCAGAAGGCGAAGAAGAATCGCTCCAGGTGTACAACTGTCCTTCCTGCGGCGCAGCCATTATCTGCGACGAAGACACCATCGCCACCACCTGTGTTTACTGCGGCAATCCTACGGTACTCGAGGGGCGCCTCGCCGGCACCTTGAAACCTGACTACATCATTCCTTTTAAGAAAACAAAGGAAGAAGCCATTGCCGTTCTCAAAAATTTCTACAAAGGCAAACGCCTGCTGCCGAAAGTGTTCGCTGCTGACAATCACATCGAAGAGATCAAGGGCATCTATGTGCCATTCTGGCTTTTTGACAGCGAAGTGGAAGCGGACTATGTCTACGACGCGGTGCGCTCGCATATGGCCATCGTTGGCGACAACGAGATCACCACGATTGAACACTATCGCGCCGCGCGCAAAGGCCGCATGGGCTTTGACAAGATCCCTGTCGATGGCTCCACCAAAATGGAAGACCGCTACATGGATGCGATTGAGCCGTTCAATTACGACGACCTGGTGCCTTTTGTGCGTTCATATCTGCCGGGATTTCTCGCCGAAAAATACGACGTTGATGCTGAAAGCAGCCTTTCCCGCGCCAGTGCGCGCATCGAGGAAAGCGTGGGCATTGCCATGAACGCCACCCTGCCCTACGACCAGTACACCTTGACCCACCGCCACATCTCCTTGACGGATAAGAGCGCGCGTTATGCGCTCTTGCCTGTGTGGATGCTGACCACACGCTGGAAAGGCGATACCTACACCTTTGCCATGAATGGCCAAACAGGCCGCATGATCGGTGATCTGCCCATTTCCAAAGGGCGCGCCGTTGGCTGGTTTTGCGGCGTAACGGCTGGCTTTGCAGCGGTGTTCGGCGCACTGGCACTGTTATTGATGTAGGAGGTGCGGCTATGACGCAAAAAAGATTCGTGAAACGATGGTTTGCTGCACTGCTCCTCCTTGCTTTGCTGATGCTGCAAACAATGCCCGTTTTTGCTGCCGAAGGCGGTGCGGCGCAGCTGGTCAACGACACAGCTGGACTGCTCACTCAGGCGCAGTCCGCAGAGCTTGAAGCCAAAGCTCAGGCTATCCGCGATGAGTACGGCCTCGATGTTGCCATTGTCACGGTGCCGTATATGGCCGGGACCACCGATGCGTACGCTTACGCCAAGCAGCTTTATGACCAGTACGGCATCGGCACTGGTGCAGACCGCAGCGGCATCCTGCTCATGCTGTCGATGCAGCAGCGGGATTACGCGCTGATCGCCCACGGCGAAGGCAACAACGTGCTCACCGACTATGGCAATGAAAAGATGGCCGACAGCTTCCTGGATTATTTCCACGACGACTGGTACGGCGGATTTAACGATTATTTAGATACCGCCAACGACTACTGCCACGATTATTATGTGGACGGCGAAGCCTACGACGTCAGCCTGGCGCGCAGCTTTGGCAAAATCTGCCTGGCGCTGGCCGTGGTCGGCGCGCCCGTTATCGGTGCGCTCACCGTGGCCGCCATGGTGCAGAGCATGAAGACAGCGCGCCGGCAAACCCATGCCGAGTACTATGTCGATCATGAAAACGGCGGCCTGGTTCTCAGCGATCAAAGCGACGATTATATCTTCAGCCAGACCATCATCACCCGTCGTCCGAAAATGGACAACGATGGCGGCGGTGGCTTTGGTGGCACCACCATCGACGCCGGTGGTTTTTCCGGCAGCTCTGGCAAATTTTAAGAGATCGGTTCACGCCCAGGCGGCGTGGACCGTTTTTTATGTGTAAAAGTTCAGTAACGAACAGTAAATTTTATCAATTCATTATTTGCTTAACCAATGACATCAATAGTGCTATACTACTGCGGTAAAGAACGACTGAAGAAAGAAGACGTTATCATGAATAATAAAGGTCCTTGGTTGGTATTTCTCTGTTATTTTTTGTTTGGTGTGCTGCCGGTGTATTGGAAATTTCTGGTCACCGTTGATAGTTATATGATCCTAGCCAATCGCGTGATCTGGTCGTTGGTTTTTGCGCTGATTCTGCTTTTGATTTTGCGTCAAACGCCTGCTTTGAAAACCGTGTTCAAAGATCGGCGCGTCATGTGCACCCTCTTAATCAGTGGGATTCTCATTGTGGTTAACTGGGGCAGCTACATCATCGCCGTCAACACCGATCATGTCATCGATGCCTCTCTGGCCTACTATCTCAATCCACTGATGTCGATTCTCATTGGCTGTTTCTTTTTCAAGGAGCAGCTCACCGGATTGCAAAAGCTGTCTGTCGCTCTGGCGGCAGTGGGTGTGCTCTATGCTATCATCAGTTATGGCGTGGTGCCTTGGCTGGCGCTTGTCATTGGCGGCTCTTTTGCTGCTTATGGAGCCATTAAGAAAACGGTTGTTCTCGACGGCATCACCTCTCTGACTGTTGAATGTCTATGGATGCTGGTGCCAGCCCTTGTCATGCTTGCCTGGCTGTTTGCTCACGACTTAACAGCCACCCCTGGCGAAGCCATTGCCTGGTGGCAGTGGCTGCTCCTGCCAACCACCGGCATCATCACCGGCGCACCGCTCGTTGCTTTTGCCAAAGGCATTCAGACCACCAGCTATTCCCTGTCGGGTATCCTCATGTACATCAACCCAACGTTGCAGCTGCTCTGCGGCATTTTCTTGTTCCACGAAGCCTTCACCCGCACTTACGCTGTGATGTTTGCTTTCGTCTGGGCAGGCGTTGCCCTTTACATCATTGGCGCTGCCTTAAGTCATCGCAGCCACAGTCTCTCAGAATAAAAATCAGTATCAAAAAAAGCAAGACCCGTAAAGGTCTTGCTTTTTTTGGCCTGTTTCATATTCGAAAACAGATGCAACCGACAGGCCAGATATGGCCTGGTATGGCGAGCTGACCTTGTTGAAAGTTTTAAGATTGGCTATTTCAAAGAGGTCAGTTTGGCGTATAATGGAATCAGTAATCATTCGGAGGAGGATGCTTGTTATGAAGAGAGTGTTGACGATTCAAGATATTTCCTGTTTTGGTAAGTGTTCGATCACGGTGGCGCTGCCGGTGATTTCGGCGATGGGTGTGGAGACGACGATTCTGCCAACGGCAGTGCTGTCGACGCACACGATGTTTAAAAATTTCACCTGTAAGGATCTGACCGATCAGCTGGTACCGATTACGGACCATTGGAAAAATGAGGGCATCCATTTCGACGCCATTTATACTGGCTATCTCGGCAGCCAGGAAGAAATTGAAATCTGCAAGAAGATCTTTGCCGAATTCAAGGATGACGATACGCTGATTTTCATTGACCCTGTCATGGCGGACCACGGCAAGCTGTATCCAGCTTTTGATGAAGCCTATGCGAAGCAGAATGCGACCCTTTGCGGCGAAGCAGATATTATTGTGCCAAACCTCACAGAGGCTTGCTTCATGACTGATACAGAGTATAAGGAAAACTACGACGAAGCCTATGTGAAGGAGCTGCTGAACAAGCTGGCTGCTCTTGGCAGCAAGGTTGTGGTGCTGACGGGCATTGCTTTGTCCGAAGGCAAAAACGGCGTGTACGGGCTGGATACGCGCAGCGGCGAGTATTTCTTCTATCAGAACGACCATGTGGACGCCGCTTATCACGGCACTGGCGATGTGTTCTCCAGTGTGTCGGTCGGTGGGATTGTGCGCGGTTTGGCGCTGAAGGATGCCTTTGCGCTGGCTGCTGACTACACCGCAGAAACGATCCGCGAAACTCTGAAAAATCCAGATAAGCCTTGGTATGGTGTGGATTTTGAAGCCACCATTCCACAGCTGGTGAGCGGATTGGCAGAAAAACTGCATCAATAATCGAGAAGCCCTGCATGCGCAGGGCTTTTTTGCTGGAAAAAGTGAAACTTTACATAGATTTTAACAAAGCAAGGTGGCAGGTTTTACAATGGATGCGTAGAATAGTCATCGGTGAGTGAAACCGAGCGCATTGCGTTTTCCATCCCCTGGCGGTGGCTGGCAGCAGGACGCCACCAATAAGCTGGCCCGTCGCCGTGAGACGCATCCCTTTTAACGCTCGCACACTTTCCCACGATATCATTCCCCTTGCTTGGCAGCCTGGACTGGGTTGCCTTCTTTTTTTGAACACTTGCAGGCAAAAAGCAGGCCGACTGTCGTTGATTGGACAGTCGGCCTGCTTTGTTTGTTATGTTGTATTGTTCAGCGGCAGGCGCGGCAGCTGCTGCAAGCGGCTGCGTCAGCATTTTCGCCGAAAACGAGGGTGTTGAGCTTTTGACCTGTTGGGGTCATGGCGAGGCCGCCTTCTGCGGTTTCACACAGGGTGGCCGGCAGGGTGTCGCCGATGCGTTTCATGGCGAGGATGGTTTCGTCGGCAGGAATGTGGCTGGCGATGCCGGCAAGGGCAACTTCGGCTGCCATGAAGGCGGTGGTGACGCCGCCAGCGTTGCGCTTGATGCAAGGAATTTCGACGAGGCCGGCAACAGGATCGCAGACGAGGCCAAGGATGTTTTTAATAGCAATGGCAACGGCTTCGCCGCTCATGGCTGGCGTGCCGCCAGCGAGTTCAACCACGGCCGCAGCGGCCATGGCGCTGGCGGAGCCGCATTCGGCCTGGCAGCCGCCGGAAGCGCCGGCGAGGGAGGCGTTGTTGCCGATGACCATGCCAACAGCGGAAGCGGTAAAGAGGGCCATGACGCAGTCGTATTCGTCAAGGCTGTATTCTTCCTGCATGGTGACAATGGCTGCAGGCAGAATGCCGCAGCTGCCCGCGGTTGGTGCAGCAACGATGCGGCCCATGGCGGCGTTGAGTTCGCTGACGGCGAGGGCGCGCCAGATGGCACCGCTGATGAAGCTGCCGGTGAGAGACTTGCCTTGCTTGTGAACGCTGTAGAGTTTGTAGGCATCGCCGCCGGTGAGGCCGCTGGTGCTGCGGATGTCAGGATCGGTGCCTTTTTGGATGCTTTCCTGCATGACATGGTAGTTGTCACGCATCTTGTTGAACAGCATTTTAGGTTCAGTATCCATTTGTTCGGCCTGATCGCGAAGCACGATTTGGCTGATGGTTTCGCCGCGTTCGGTGGCGACATTGACAAGTTCGGCGATGCTGGTATATTTCAATGTTTCCATAGGAGATCCTTCCTTTCTCACGCAATCGGCTGCACAGCGATGCATTTGTAGATGTTGTTGGCGGCTTCGATTTCAGCGCAAAGTGCGCCAATGTCGTCATGGCGAAGGCTGTCCATGGACAGGGTCATGATGGCTTCACCGCCGCGCGTTTTGCGTGACAGATCGAAGTGACAGATGTTGCCTTGATAGCCAGTGAGAATGCGTGTGACTTCTGCAATGGCGCCGGGTGCATCGCGGTGGATGACGATGAGGGTGAAGTATTCGCCAGTCAGTGAAACGGGCATGTCGTTGACACGTACGACTTCAATGCGCCCGCCGCCGACACTGGCGCCGCGCAGGGAAGCGGTGCTGCCATCGGCTGCTGTGAGATGGATCTCTGCGGTGTTGGGATGACTGTCGGCAAATTCGGTTGGTGTGAAGGTGATGGCGACGCCTTGTTCTTGAGCGATGGTGAGGGCGTCACGCAGGCGTTCGTCATCTGGACGCATGCCAAGAATGCCGGCAACGAGGGCACGATCGGTACCGTGGCCCTTGTACGTTTTGGCAAAAGAACCGTGCAGGAAGATCTCGGCTTGGACAGGTGCTTGGCCAAGCAGGGTGCGTGCCATCAGACCGATGCGCGCAGCGCCTGCGGTGTGAGAGCTGGAAGGCCCGATCATTACGGGTCCGAGGATGTCGAATACATTCATAGGGCGTGGTCTCCTTTACTGTGTGATTGTTTGCTGTCTTAAGCATAGCATTTGCATAGAGGGGCTGCAATGGTTGGCGTAAGGCTTTCTATAAGAATGATAAATAGTTCATGTACATGGGGAATGCTATGTATATACATATCGACTATTTATTATTGCTAAGGTGTGAGGAAAATGATAAAATCAATATATAGATTATCGGTGTAAAACATTTGCTTTTAGTGACTTTTTGTAACTGGTTGATGACTGAAAGGAAGGTGTTTCCTGATGCGTGTTCTGGAAAAGATTCGCCGCATTTTTGCCAGCGATGCCAATTACAGCAAACGTGACAAGGCTGATTTAATGAGCAATTCTCTGTGGGATGGTGTCTATGACCGCTCTGGCGTGCCAAAAGATGGGCGTGGAGCAATCTCAAAGGATCCGGGCAAAAAAGTCAATAAATAGCAATGAAAAAGGACCATGCGTCACGCATGGTCCTTTTGTGTTAGCGATTGGTTATGTGATTGACGGTGATGAAGCTGGCTACAAAGGCAAAACATTGAATGACCAGCGGCATAGGATCGTCGAACAGTCCATCGACTGGCAGGCTGAGAATGCCGCGCTCTACTAAGAAAAGCAATAGGAATGGGCCGATGACAACGAGCCAGGAGAGTGCCAGTGTGATGGGCGGCACTGTTAAGCGGCTGCGCACACAGAAATTGAGCATGATGCCGCTGATGATCCAGCCTGGCAACGATGGTACCAAACTGGCCTGCAGGCTGGTTGGCCAGTGGATGGTGTAGGCTGAAAAGATGGTGTCAAAAAATGCGTAGACGGCATCAGAAAGGGCGAAGGCCGCATAACAGAAGATGACATAAATAATGAAGCGCAAAATGTTTTTCATAGTGAGGCCTCCAATGAGTAAATGTTGGTCAGCGAGAGGTGCGCTTGTCACGGTGCGCACGCCATGCGCGGTCCTTGAGAGTCAGCACGTGGGCAATCAGCCAGGAAACGAGAAAGACCACGATGGACCAAAGCAGAATGGTCAGCGTTGGCCAAGGAACGAGCACATCCCATGTTGGCTGAACAAAGACTTGAAACGCAAAAATGACCAGTGCAGAAACGATGTAAATGCGCAGTGTGCACTGAGAAAGATATTGGATCTTAGTACCGGATTTGTAATGGTGACAGAGATAAGCGATCAGGTAAAAAATGCCGGCAGCGAGCAGCAATTCGCTGTAAGTGTTCAATGGCTGCAGTGCACTGCTGGCTTGGTAGTTTGGCGTGCTGAAAAGCTGATAAAGACGAATGCCCAGACCGGCGAGCACAGCAAAGGCGGCTGCAAGTGCCAGTTTGGGACGGTGTGGCACCCGATAGAGCCAGGCGCCAAGCAGCAGGAAGAAAAGCATGGTGCTTGGGTTCATAAGAATGACTTGATCGGCAAAGGTCTGTACGCACACTGGCAGATGTGGTGCCAACGGATTGTAGATGTAGATGATGATAAACAAAAGCAGCGTGGCATAACTCAGGGTTTGCAGTCCTTTGAGACGCGCAAGCAATGGCATCAATAAATAGAAGCCAAGAAGCATTTGCAAATACCAGAAGTGGTAAGGTCCGCGTATCCAGCTGACCACCATTTCTGCAGGCGAGAGCAATGCATCACCATTGTACAAGCGCATGGCCTGATCGACAATGACATAGAGTGCCGACCAAAGCACATAGTTCTTTAATATGAAGGAAAATTTCTTTTTCAAATTAAATTGATAACGGTCTCGCAGCAGTAATACGCCGGAAATCATCATAAAGAGCGGCAGCGCTGTGCGCGCTAATGCATTGATGACGTAGGGCAGGGCGCCGGATGGATTCAGCAGTTGTGCATCCATGCGTACGTAGATGGCTGATACATGGAGCAAAACAATAGCAAACGTTGAAATGATTTTGAGAATATCGATGAACGACAAGCGTTCAAGTGAATTCGTAGGCATTCAGTGTCCCCCCTCTAATACGATGCAATAAGTTTATAGTACCAGTTTCATTGAGCATGGGCAACAAAAGAGTTGCGTTTTTTTGATATTTCTCCAGATGCGTTGATCACACATGTTATGGGCTGATGACGATGGTGGACCATTGTCTTGGAAGGAACTCTCGAAGCGAGAATAAAAGTGACAAAATGGTAACAGGTCAGTGGCTTTTTTGGTGGTTATAGCGGCAAATTGTCATGGCGCTGTTGAGATTCGTGCGGGAAAATGCGTTATGATAATAACCGTTGCTTCGCACCTATTTTCTCAAGAGGAGGAGGATACAATGAATCAGGGACGAATCAATCATTTTAAAAAGATGGCTGTGGCGCTGATGCTGACCATGGTGGTATTGCTGGGTTCAGCAGCACCAGTTTTTGCAAAGGACGACGCGGCTCAACATATCATTTTGACGGTTGGTGTCAGTGACATGCAGCTGGATGATGAGACTGTTTCTATTAAAGATGGAGTGCCAGTGCTCAATGGCGGGCGTGTGTATGTGCCGCTGCGCGCTGTGGCTGAAGGCTTTGGGGCAGAAGTCAATTACGACGCTGCCACTGGTGATGTGACGATTACCACCGATGACAATGAAGTGATCATGAACACGCTGGCGAGTGTGTACACGGTGAACGGCACATTGAAATGGATGGACATGGCGCCTTATGTGAACAGCGATGGCCGTACCATGGTACCGGTGCGTTTTGTATCCGATGGACTTGGCTATGTCATCGAAACAGGCACTGATGACAATGGTGCAACGACGGTTACCATTTCTCGCAACGACGAATAAGAGCGCCATGATAGGGGACGTTACCAGCCTGTCATTTTAAAATGGTAACGCTTAGAGACTGCCTTGCGGCAGTCTCTTTTTGTTTCCGCCTTGTCCCTTGAAATTTATAGGGAATCATATTATCATGGATGAAACAAGTGTAAATTTTCTCTATGTAAAGAAAGGGATGTGAACCTATGAATTTGCGAAAAATCATTCCAATGGCCCTTGGCGCGCTGGCGATTTGCGTGCTGCTGCCATTGGCACCAAGTGCTGGTCATGCAGCCGAAGTGACCAGCATTGAGACACCGAAAGCAGGCGATACTCAATTATGGGTGACGTTTACCAACGGCAAAGTTGGAGATGAATATGAAATCTATGTGAATGGGACGATGGTGAATTCTGGCACCTTAAGTGGGGAGATTACCAATCCTGACCGCATGTATTTCAACCTTGGCTATGTTCCGGAAGGCGGTACTGCAAAAGGCGTGGCAGCAGGCGATAAGATCGAGCTGCGTATGCGTAATGGCGATGCAATGATTTCTCATGAAGTGACCGTTGCATCGGATGCCGATCCACATCCGCCAACGACGATGACTGTAGAATCCAACAAGGTTGCCCAAGGCGATGCCGTATTTGCAACGCTGGTCTTTGATAAAGATTATGTGCCACATGCAGACGATAAAGTTCTTGTCATGCGTTATGACAAGGATGGCAAGGACCTTGGCATGTACACCGTGGATCTGCCGGATGTTTACGATGGTTCTGTAAAGGTACAGCTCAAAGACAGCGCTGAAACTGCGTATTACACCTTAACGTTTGTGTCTGGCGGAGAGACGGTCAACCTGCCTTCCGTGCGTGTGGATGTGACTGAAGGCGGCGATTCTGGCACTACCGAAGAACCGGATGAAGATCAGCAGGAAATTCTCGACAAAGCAGTGTCTATGACGTTTTCCTATCCATCGAGCACTGTTTCCCTCGGGGAATCTGTTACCCCAACCATCCAGCTGACTGATGCAGCAGGCAATACCTATGATTACACTGGTTCAGTGATTTTCAGTTACAGCGGCGATGCTGTAGCAGAGGGCACCTTTGATGCCAATGGCCGATTCACTGTTGGCTCCGATCAAAGTTATATTGGCACCAAGATTCAAGTTACGGCAATGGTGGGCTCCTTCTCACGCACCGTTGAACTGACGGTTCAGGCTGGTGACAAGAGCCTGATTCTGACGCCAGATTCTGGCAGCAGCGGCAACGCTCGTGCGGTCACCTTCCAATTGGCCGATGGTTCTGGCAATCGCCTGCGTCTGGTTTGGGAACCAACGGTTGCTGAAGTGGTCATCAAACCAACCGATTCTCAGAGTACTGCTAAAATGGCAGGGACTGTCACCAATCTCAGTTCTCTGACCACCAATGGCTCTGGCACCATGTTGATTTCCAGTGATGCCGTGGCTGATGCACAACTGTACATTATTTTCCGCGATAACAGCGGCCGTTTCTATCAGACAGCACTCACCAATTTCAGTTTCACAGAAAGCACCGGTGAAAATGAAATGAGTTTGCAGCTGAACATCAACAGCAACAGCTATTCTGTCAATGGCATCACCTATACTGCAGATACGCAGCCAGTGGTTCAGGACAATCGCACGTTCGTGCCATATCGTCTCCTGGCAGAAGCACTTGGCGGTTCTGTTACCTATGACAACAGCACGCAGACCATTACCACGGTTGACGGTGGGACGAGCATCATCATGACGATTGGCTCCACGAACTATACCGTGAATGGCACCCCGGCGACAATGGATGTTGCACCGTTCATCAATTCTGATAACCGCACGATGGTGCCACTGCGTTTCTTAGCGGAAGCTCTCGGCTGCAAAGTAACACCACAATATGCTGCCAATGGCACAACAACCATCGGTGTCTTGGTTGAACGATAATGAATGATTTAAGAGCGCTTCGGCGCTCTTATTTTTTTGCAGCTTGCAATGGGGTGTGGTTTTCGGTACAATATAGAGAATGACAACCTTATCTAAAAAGAGGAGGCAGCAGAGTGTTTAGTTTAAGAACGTTGATCATCTTCATTATCTATGCTGCTGTATTATATTTTGGCTATCGCCTTGAAAAGCAACTGTCACGTCACAATAATGCGCGTCCTGGCTTGATCTTGCCGGTGCTGGCAGTGATCGTGGCAGCGGGACTGAGTTTTAGAAACTTTTGGATCGCCTGGGATGTGCAGTTTAGCGTCTTTGCTTTTTTGGCTGCAGTGGCGCTGTTTGTGTTCTATGCGGTGCCAGCCATTTATTTTATTCTGCTGTATATTGAAGGGCGGCAGGAAGTGCGGTCGCGCAAATTGTCGCGTTCGGTGCGTGCACGTCAGGTGAAAACGCAGCAGCGTGTGCAGGCAAATTTGCAGCAGCGCTATGAGTCGCCGCTTGTGAAGCAGGAACCAATCATCTATATGCCGGAAAAACGCACCACGCCAAATATCCGCGCGCCGCAGAAAAGTGCAGCGTCGAAGACAACGGCGCGTTCATCCTCTCCGCAGACATCGCGCGCAAAGCGCGAGCGTCAAACCAATAATCGCAACAATAAGCGGAAACGCTGAAAAAGGGACCGTGCCGGTGGCGGCGCGGTCTTTTTCTGTGCGGGCAATCTGTGCTTGGCATTGTTGCTGAGCAGACAGGATGATATAATGAGGGGACAGGCGCAAACGTTGCCTGTTATAAAATGATTTTGCAGAATCTCTTTTTTATAGAAGCTTTTCACCGAAAGGAGTTTTAATTATGGAAATTCAACAAGTTGTGTCCGGCTTCCGTCTTGTGGAAGAGCGGCCGGTGCCGGAAACCAACAGTCTGGGGCGTCTTTTCGTTCATGAAAAGAGCGGCGCACGGCTGCTGCAGCTGGCCAACGATGACAGCAACAAGGTATTTGGCATCGGCTTCCGCACACCGTCATCCAACAGCACCGGTGTGGCACATATTCTGGAGCACAGTGTGCTCAATGGCTCAAAAAAATATCGTACCAAAGAACCGTTTATGGACCTTTTGCGTTCCAGTCTCAGCACTTTTTTGAACGCGATGACTTTTTCTGATAAGACAATCTATCCAGTGGCAAGTCAAAACGATAAGGATTTCGACCACTTGATGGATGTGTATCTTGATGCGGTGTTCCATCCGGCCATTTATGAACGCAAAGAAATTTTCTTGCAGGAAGGCTGGCATTATCATATTGAAAAGCCGGAAGACGCTATAAGCTATCGCGGCGTGGTTTACAATGAAATGCGTGGTGCACTTTCCAGTGCCGATGCTCAGGTGGGAGACATGATCCTGTCCTGCCTCTACCCAGATACCATTTATGGCAAAGAGAGCGGCGGCGATCCTTATGAGATCCCTAGTCTGACTTATGAAGCCTTTTTGGATTTCCATCGCCGTCTCTATCACCCGGCCAACAGCTATATCTTCATTTATGGCGATGGTGACATTGAACATTTTCTGTCCCACATCGATGAGGCTTATCTGAGCGATTATGACAAGGCTGAAGTGGATTCTGCTATCTCTTGGCAGGAGGCGTTTGCAGCACCGCAGGAAGTGGAAGCCACCTATTCGGTGGCGCCGGATGCCGATACGACGGACAAAGATTTTCTGGCGTATGCGGTTTCTTTGGGTACGCGCAAAGAGCCTGCTGACATTTTTGTGGAAGAAGTGCTCAGTGAAGTGTTGGTGGATTCTCAGGCAGGTCCGGTTAAAAATGCGCTCTTGGCGGCAGGCATTGGTGAAGATGTTTCGGCATTCAGCAACGATGGCTTGCAACTTCCGTTTGGCATTATTGCCAAAGAAACGGATGCGGCCAAGCGTGAAGATTTTGTGCGTATTATTGAAGACACCTTGCGCGGCTTGGTGCGCGATGGCATAGACAAAGATCTTTTGACGGCTGCTGTGAACAAGATGGAATACGCGCTGCGTGAAGCAGAAGGCTACACCACCCGCGGCATTATCTACTATATCAATGCATTTGAAACCTGGCTTTATGATGGCGACCCATTTGATGCACTGTGCTACAATGACACGCTTTCCATGCTGCGCGAAAATATTGCGAGCGATTATTATGAACGTTACATTGAAGAGCGCATTTTGAATAACCCACACAAGGTGATTCTGACGGTGCGTCCGCAGCCAGGAAAGAACGATGAAAAAGATGCTGCCATTACGAAGGCATTGGATGATTACAAGGCTTCCTTGAGCGAAGACGAGGTGGCAGCACTGGTAGAAGAAACGCAGCGTTTGCTGGCGCGTCAGAATAGTGAAGATACGCCGGAAGAAAAAGCAACCATTCCACATTTGGAACGCGCCGATGTCACCGGCAGTTTCCCGGTGATTCCGTGCAGCGAAGAAACCATTGCCGGTGTGACGGTTCTGCATCATCCACTTTTTACGGCAGGTATTGATTATACCGATATGCTGCTGTCTTTGGATCATATTGACGTCGACGATCTGCCATATCTCAGCCTGCTGACCAGTTTGATCGGTGCAGTGGACACAGAAAATTACACGTACAGTGCGCTCAGCACGGCAGAATATTTGACCAGCGGCGGCATTCGTATCACCAGTCGTGCCATCCAGGATTATCATAACCCTGACAAATTTACCCACAAACTTCTCGTGTCTTCGAAGACGTTGAGTCCGGAAGACACTGCTGGATTTTTAAACCTTGCCTGGGAACAGCTGACAAAAAGCGACTTCAGCGACAAAAAGCGTTTCCGTGAAGTGGTTCAGATGCTGAAGAACCAGATTCAAATGGGCATTTTCCAACAGGGTCATACAGTGGTGGCGGGCCGTGTGACGGCGTACCACAGTGCGTTTAGCCGTTTCAATGAATATCTGAACGGCCTTGATTTCTTGTTCTTCCTGCAGGATCTTGACAATCATTTTGATGAACGTTTTGATGACGTGCTGGCACGCGTGCAGGGCCTTTATGCGAAGCTTTTGACGCGCAAAGGCATGCTTGTTTCTGTCACTGGCAGTGATGAAAGCTATGCTGCGGTTCGTCCGTTGCTTGCTGAATGGCTCGAACGCCTGCCGGATATTGAGTATCCGCATGCTGATTGGCAGGTGCCGGTGGAAGTGCTCAATGAAGGCATTCAGTCTTCAGCGAATGTGCAATATGTGGCAAAAGGTGCGGATCTGCGTCCTTTGGGCGTGCGCTACAGCGGCGTGATGGAAGTGTTGTCCAATCTTTTGACCAATGACTACCTTTATAATAACATTCGCGCCAAAGGTGGTGCCTATGGCCAGGGAATCCGTTTCAGCCGCAACGGCAGTGTCAGCTGTTATTCCTACCGCGATCCAAATTTGGAAAACACCATTGCAGTGTATGATGGCATGGCAGACTGGCTGGAAAATCTGGAGATGGATGATGCATCGCTGACCGATGTCATCATTGGTGTCATGAACCGATTCAATCCTGTGATGACCGCACGTGCTCAGGGTACTTGGTCTTTAACCAGCCATGTTAATGGGGCAATGCGCGAGGACATTGTGAAAGCGCAGGAAGAAGCGCTGGCGACAACGGTTGATGAATTGCGCGCGTATGCACCAGTGCTGCGGCAGGCGATGGCAGAAAATCATCTCTGCGTGCTCGGCGGCAGTGAACGTGTGAAGCAGGCGAGTGCGCTGTTTGACCACGTCATCAAGCTGGAAAATTAAAATAGAATATAGGTCTTAGATATTGATCAAAGAGGGGAGCTGTGTAAAACAGCGCCCTTCTTTTTTGTTAAAAAAACTGGTTATATCGTGCCGATAATCGGGCAAAGTGGCGGTTGTACCAGCTATGGGCATGTGCTACAATGAACTTGATTTGCATTTTGAAAATAACCTTAAAAGGAGCGTGAACTCCGTGTCAAATGATCCAAAACAGGGTGGCGGTCAGAAACCAACGTCGGACCTGTCTCCTTATGAACGTATCATGCAACAGAATGCTGCTCAGACTAAGAATTCAAACCAGCAGGCGCCGCAAAAGGCGAAAACACTGGAGGATGCAGCTGCGCAGCGCGCAGAAGCACGGCGAAAAGCCATGCAGGCTGCTGTTGCCAGACAACGGGCTGCTCAGTCAGGGAATGCCAAAGAACAGGCTGGCCGTCGTGCAGCTGCATCTGAAGGCCAAGCACCAAAACGAAAATCGGCGCCGCAAAGTGGCGGCCGTAAGCAGCCACCGAGACGAAAAAAACGTCGCCGCCGCATTCCGTGGGTGGCCATTGTTCTTCTCGTATGCATGGTCATTGTCGTTGTTGCGGCCGTGCAGTTTGGGCGCAATTGGGTGCTGCCAGTAAATGCTGACGACACACAGTTGGTAGAAGTGGAAATTCCGGCTGGCACGCCCGTCAGTGAAATGGGTGACATTCTTGAGCAGCAAGGCATCATTCGTTCGGCAAATTCTTTCAGTCTTTATGTACGATTGAAAGGTGTTGCAAGCAATCTTCAAGCCGGTGTGCATGATCTTGCGCCATCCATGACGTTGGAGGAAGTGGTTGAAACCTTGCAGCAAGGAGCGGAAGAAGCTGGCCTTGTAAAAGTAACGGTCAATGAAGGGCTGACCGTCGATCAGATCGGTGATGTTATTGATAAAAGCACGCGTTACAGCAAACAGGATTTCCTTGACCTTATGAGCAATAGAGAGTTCCTGGAAAAATTGGTACAGCAGTATCCAATCCTTACAGACTCTTACAATAATGCCAATGTGCGTTATGTGTTGGAAGGCTATCTGTTCCCTGCTACGTATGACATGACATCTGAGGATACCTTGGAAACTTTGGTGACTCAGATGGTTGATAAAACCAATGAAGTCCTCAGCAAGTATCAGGCAGATATTGATGCATCCAGTTATAGCTTGCAGGATATCATGAGCATTGCTTCCCTGGTTGAAAAAGAAGGCGTAACGACCAAAGACAGAAAGCTCATTGCAGGGGTTTTCTATAATCGTTTGCAGGCAAACATGCCGATTCAGTCCGACATCAGCGTGCTCTATGCATTGGGTACCCATAAAGAGGTCGTGACGTATGACGATTTGCAAGTGGATTCTCCATATAATTTGTATCTGAATACTGGATTGCCGCCAGGACCATTTAACAGTCCAAGTGAAGATGCCATCGTTGCTGCTTTAGAACCAACCGCCAGCGATTACCTCTATTTCTATGCCAACATTGATACTGGTGAAGTGTTCTACACCAATGACTATGAACAGCATTTGAAGTGGCAGGAAGAGTATGAAGAAACTGGAGACATTCAGAATTGAGATAATGACTTTGTTTTTCGTGTAATGGTGAAGTGATAAACAAAGAGGGGATATTGTGAGCAAAGAAACTTCCCGAAAATCCTATTATCCGGCGCTGGACAGCTTGCGTGTGCTGGCCATGGTGGCCATTTTGGTCTACCATTATGCACCACATCGTTTGGCTGGTGGTTTTATTGGTGTGGATCTTTTTCTCGTCATTTCTGGTTTCCTGCTGGCACGCAGTTTGCTGAAATGGGAGATCAAGGGATTCAAGAGAAACTATGCAGCCTATTTGGTTAAGCGTGTATTGCGCCTGGGAATACCAATGGTGCTGGTGTTTCTGGCGTCGGTGTCAGTGATCAACATTTTTTTCCCAGATCTTTTGTACAACATTCGCGGAGCCCTGCTTTCGAGCGTCGTGTATGTGAACAATTGGTGGCAAATCAATCTGGGGTATTCCTATTTTGAACAATATGTGCATCCATCTGCTTTTACTCATCTCTGGTATGTAGCAGTATTGATGCAGTTGTGTGTGGTGTGGCCGCTGCTTTTCATGCTGCTGCGCCGTATGAAGAAAGGTCCCTTTGCATTGGCAGCGGTGCAGCTGGTGCTGGCAGTGGTCAGTGCGGTGCTCATGGCGGTGCTTTATAGCGGCAACGGGGATCCTTCACGTGTATACTACGGTACCGATACACGACTCTATGCTTTCGCGCTTGGCGGTGCCTTAGGCTGCATTTGGCGGCCAGGAAAAATGGTGCAGCAGCATGGGCGAAAGATGGGCGTTTTAGCCGATATCGTTAGTGTGATTGGCATTGCACTGCTGGTTTTGCTTGCCTTACGCTTGCAGGATCAGTCGGTGTGGACCTATCGCGGTGGTTTGTTTTTGGGCGCGGTGGTCAGCACCATCACGATCGCCGCTTTAACGGTGCCAGGAAGTTTGGTGGCGCGTCTTTTAAGTCTGCGTCTTCTGACTTACTTAGGCAAATGTACCTTTAGCACCTACTTGTGGTATTATCCTGTCTTGACGATGGGGAATATGACACCGTTTTTGGCGTCCAATAAATGGATTCAGTGGATCATTTTGCTGGTGCTTTCGCTGGCGACATATCAATTCATTGAGCAAGGTTTTGTCAGCAAAGTGACCAAAGGACAACTGCCTGACAAACAACGTATTGCCGACTTCCTAGCGTCGGTGGCTACGAATAAGCTGCATTTTGCAGCGGTGGTGCTGGTAGTGGCACTTTGTGTCTCCAGTGGTGTTGGTTTTGCGCGAGCGCAAAGTGGTGACAATGAAACAGTGGCTGAGATGCAGGCGCAAATCGCTGCCAATGAAGCGCTGTTGGCAAAACAGGAAGCGCTGCGCGAACGCAACGAGCAAGCAGAAATCAAAGACATTCCTTATCTGGATCGCTCTGTGATGCTCTATTGCCGTGAACTTAAAGTCACTTTTGTGGGAGATTCTATTTTGCTTGGTGCGGCAGCACCGCTCACAGAAGTTTTTCCGCAGTCTTATATTGATGGGAAAGTGGGCCGTCAATTGAGCCAGAGCAACGATGTGGTGAAAAGCTTGATCGACGCTGGCAATATGAATGATATTGTTGTCATTGTTTTGGGATCTAATGGACCGTTTACAGAAGATCAACTGGACAGCCTCATGGAGCTATTAGGGGATCGAGAAGTGTTCCTGATGAACACGAAGGTGCCGCGTGAGTGGCAGGACAGCGTGAATGCCATGCTGCAAAGCTATGCTGATAAGAGCAAGAAAGACAATTTCCACCTTATCGATTGGAACAGTTTCATTGCACAACATCCGGAATGGTTGTATGAAGATGGCACGCATCCAACGCCGGAAGGTGCGGAACAATTTGCGAAGCTGATCGCCGATTCGCTCTATGATGAATTGGCCAGCGATGAGCGTAAGGAAAAAGACAAGTTGGCAGACGAAGCTGCTGACACAACGGAAGATAGCGCTGGTACAGATGATAACAGTTCTGATACATCTGCAAACAGCAATAACAACAAAGGATAAAATGATACAGTGAGAGGCAGCGTTCATGAGAACGCTGCCTCTTTTTTTGAATAAAATAAATAAAAAAATATTTCTTTGGGGGATTGATTGTTGAGTGAGAGAGAACTATAATACAATAGAAATCGATACAAGAGGCTGTGATGTATAACAGCAAGAGGAAGGGCTTGGCGAATGCGTCGACAACTTGTCGGCGCATTCACCAGGCGCTTGCTTTCTGGCCAATGTATCGTGGCCTTCCGTTGTGAAGGCTTGAACATCATCAGAAGGAGTGTCAGTTACTATGAATAGTTACAGTGTTGCATTGCCTCAATACACCATCGGGGCAGATTGTTATGAAAAGATCGGTTATTTTGCAAGATATTACGGCAATAAGGCTGTCGTCATCGGCGGGGAAACAGCTATGGCCAAGGCCAAAGATGCGATTTTGGAAGGCATTAAGGATTCCAACGTTGAAATTTTGGACTTCATTTGGTATGGTGGCAACTCGACTTATGAAAACGGGGATGCGTTGATTGCCAACCCGACCGTTCAGGAAGCGGATATTATTTTTGGTGTTGGCGGTGGCCGTGCCTGCGATACTTGCAAATATGTTGCCGATAAAATGGACAAGCCACTGTTCCTGTTCCCTACTGTAGGCAGTAACTGCGCATCTGTAACAGCTATTTGCGTTATGTATAATGAAGACGGCAGCCTCAACAGCTACTATTATCCAAAGCTTGCTGAGCATACGTTCATCAATACACAGATCATTGCAGAATCTCCAACAGAAATGCTTTGGGCTGGTATCGGTGATGCTCTTTCCAAAGAATGCGAAGCCGTATTCTCCAGCCGCGACGATCAGCTTTCTCATACACCATTGATGGGGGTTCAGCTCAGTAAGATCTGCACAGAACCATTGCTGAAATATGGGAAAGAAGCCATGGAATCCAGCAAGAAAGGTGAAGACAGCGAAGCATTGCGTGAAGTCATTCTTGACATCATCGTTTCCACCGGCTTGGTTTCCAACATGGTTACACACATGCCAGAATACTACTACAATTCTTCTTTGGCACATTGCGTATATTATGGCACTGTTGGCACTCCTGCAGGCGAAGAACACCGTCATGGTGAAATCGTTTCTCTCGGCGTGCTCTGCCTCTTGACTTACGACAAGCAGTTTGAAATGCGTGACCGCATCATGCAATTCAACTATGATCTCGGATTGCCAATCTGCTTCGATGATCTTAACATTGATGAAAGCGAATTTGACAGCATGGCTGACAAGTCTGTCACCGGTGCTGAATGGAAGTTCCGTTCCAAAGACATCACCCGTGAAAAATTCATTCAGTGCATGAAGGATCAGAACGCAGCTGGTCGTGCATTCAAAGAAAAAATGCAGGCGCAGGCCTGAGTGGCTCTTTATGACGGCTTATAAAACAGACAAATATCTTGACAGCGTTTGCAAGAACGCGTAGACTTTTAATCGAATAAAATATGTTACAAATCTTCAGGGCGGGGTGTGATTCCCCACCGGCGGTATAGTCCGCGAGCCGAAAGGCATGAACCGGTGTGATTCCGGTACCGACAGTATAGTCTGGATGGGAGAAGATGGTGTCCCTGGGATTGTGTATCATCGCCAGGGACATTTTTTGTGCCGGCGATTGGGAAAGGGGACTTGATATGAGTCGTTATAATCGTGTGAAAACCGTCGCTTTTGTCGGTGTGCTGGGCGCGCTCAGCTGTGTGTTGATGTTGCTGCGTTTTCCGCTGCCGTTCGTGCCATCGTTTTATGAATTTGATATTGCAGAATTGCCAGCACTTTTTGCGGGCTTTTTCTTGGGACCAGTGGCAGGCTGTGGTGTGGTTTTGGTAAAGATTGTGCTCAAGTTGATGTTTCAGGGCACATCGACCGTTTTTGTCGGTGATTTATCAAACTTGATTGGCAGTATGTGCTTCATTTTATCGGCATCGCTGATCTATCGCCGCATGCATACAAAAAAAGGCGCAAAAATTGCGCTCATCGTTTCGACGATTTTCGTCAGTGTGGTGTATGTTTTTCTGAATGCCTACATTATGCTGCCAATGTATGCAAGTTTGTATGGACTGCCTATTGAAACGATTGTGGCAATGGGCCATGCGGTCAACCCGTGGGTCAATGACACTGTAACTTTGATGATTTTTGCGGTTTTTCCGTTCAATATTATCAAACATGGCGTGACGTCACTGCTGACATATTTATTGTATAAGCGTGTCGGCAATGTGCTGCGATCGATAATGGGCTTGTCGCCGGACCGTACTGTGCGCTGATAAAAAATAGCAGGATGAACGTTCATCCTGCTATTTTTTATTTATCCTTCATTATAAATGGCGGTGGCTTCTTCGTCACTGAGATAACCTTCATCCACCATGCGATTGAGTACTTGCTGCTGGCGTTGACGGGCGAGGTTATAGTTGACGGTTGGCGCGTAAACGCTTGGTGCGTTCGGTACACCAGCGAGCATGGTGGCCTGGCCATCGCTCAAATTTGCTGGCGCGACACCGAAATAGCCCCAGCTGGCGTCGGCGATGTTGTAGTAGCCATCACCGTAATAAATGGTGTTGATATAGGCAGCAAGAATGTCGTCCTTTGAATACTGACGCTCGATTTGTGCTGCAGTAATCAATTCAGCGATCTTGCGGGAAAGTGTTTGCTCCTGTGTGTAATAAAGATTGCGCGCCAGCTGTTGAGTGATGGTGCTGCCGCCTTCTTGAAGCTCACCGCTGATGACATTGCGCACAAGGGCGCGTGCTGTACCGATGACATCGAAGCCGTGGTGATCGTAGAAACGATGGTCTTCGGTGGCAACAACAGCGTTTTGATAAATAAGAGGAATTTGATCCAAAGGTGTATAATCTGGCTGCGCCTGGACCTCTGCCATTGCCTGGCTGATGGGACGTGCGCTGGTGGCCTCGTGGTAGGAATGATAGCCAATGACGCCGAATATCGCTAAAGCCATCACGGCAAAGAACAATGCCAGAACGATGACAAATCGCAGCAGACGACGGAGCAGGCGTGAAAAAAAGTGAAGCATGGGCGCCTCCTTTGCAAAATGATACGCAATATCTTACTCCTATTATATCGAAATCCGATGACAATATGTGGGGAAAAGTCGTGATTTTCATAAAGAAATAATGAATTTTTACCGACAAGGGGGAACTTCTCCTAGGGATTATGGTGGTTCTATGCTATAATGGGGACGATAAGGAGGGCTGTTGCATGAGTGATAAAAAGAAAAAGTCCTTACGCGAAAGTATCAAACAGGTCGTTTCCAGTTTGAAATTATCTCATTTTATTTTATTGATTTTGCTGTTGCTGGTCGTCGTGGGTATCAGTACCGTTGGGACAGTAATTCTGGCAGCAACCAGTGGCATGCCATCAATTGAAGAAACCGATGTCACAGATTTTGATGTAACGAGCTATATTGTCGATAAGGATGGCGTTTTCGTCGATAAAATGGTCGATACCAATTATATCGGCGTTGAATCCAATGAAATTGCGCAGAACATGAAAGATGCGGTTGTTTCCATTGAAGACAAGCGCTTCTACGATCATCACGGGGTCGATCCGATTCGTATCGGTGGTGCGATGGTCGCAAACCTGCGTGCTGGCGGTATTGTCCAGGGTGGTAGTACCATTACCCAGCAGCTGGCTGGTTTGGTCATGGAAAACCGTGATGAAAAAACGTACAAACGTAAGATTCAGGAAGCCGTTTTGGCGGTACGTATTGAAAATGCGTACGACAAAGATGAAATTTTGACAGCTTATCTCAACCGTGTGTATTTGGGTATTGGGATGAGCGGACAGGCTTGCTATGGGATCGAAGCAGCTGCAGAAGATATTCTTGGCAAGCATGCTGATGAACTGACCATTGCAGATTCTGCGTTACTGGCAGGGATCATTCAGAATCCAACTACATGGTCCCCAATCACTAATCCTGATGATGCTAAGGTGCGCCGAGAGCAAGTATTGAGTGCAATGCTTGATAATGGTGTCATTACGCAGGATGAATACGACGAAGCCAACAATTCAGAAATTGTTACGGGGTCGATTGTCACGGACAATGGCACAGAAACCCAAGCCTACAATCAGAGCTATATTGACTATGTGGTTCAGGAAGCAACGTCTTTGCTGAATATTAGTGCTGAAGAACTGTATAGCGGTGGGTATATCATTCATACTGGGTTGGATCAAGACCTTCAAAACTATATGTATGATTACTTTGAAAATGACGGTAACTTCCCTGTCGGTGAAGGTGAAGGGTATCTTCAGGCAGGGATGGTTGTATTGAATAATGATGATTCGACGATAGCAGGCATGATTGGCGGCAGGCATCAGGAGGAAGGTACAGCTGGGCTTTTAAATTACGCTTGGCAGACTACAAGACAGCCTGGGTCATCGTTCAAACCGATCTTTGTCTATGGTCCAGCTTTTGAAAAAGCCGATATGGGGACAGGGACTGTTTACGATGATGAACCGTATACGGTAGATGGCCATACCATTAAAAATGCCGACCTCAGTTCTCATGGCAATGTGACCATTCGCTATGCGTTGGAACAGTCGCTGAATACAGTGGCGGCACAGGTGGTCAATGACATTGGTCCAGAAACCGGTGTTGAATTTGCGAAGAACTGCGGCATTACCTCTCTCGTTGAGGACTCGGATAATGGAGTCAACGACTTAACCATTTCTGCCGGCTTAGGTGGTTTGACCAACGGGGTTTCTGTTCTGGAAATGGCGGGCGCGTATGAATGCTTCGCCAACGAAGGGATCTATACGAAGCCACGTGCGATCACCAGCATCACCGACAGTGATGGCAATGTGATTTGGCAGGAAGAACCAGAAAGCCATCGTGCGATGGAAGAAACCACTGCGTACATGATCACCAGCTGCCTGCAAAGCGTTGTCAGCGATGGGATCGGCAGCGCTGGGCAGATCTACGATGGCCGTCCAACTGCTGGTAAGACTGGTACCACCGATGATACCAAAGACTTGTGGTTCTGCGGTTACACACCACAGTACACCGCAGCGCTTTGGATGGGCTATGAAACAGCCGCAACGATTTATTCGACATCCAGCTCAGCGGCAGCTGTATGGGCAGCGATCATGAGCCATGTTCACCAGGGGCTTGATGTTGAAAACTTTGAAGAACCGGATGGTTTGACAGAAGTGACGATCGATACCAAGAGCGGTCTTTTGGCAACACGTTCTACGCCGTACTCTTATCGCTCAACAGAGTTGTATAAGTCTGGCACGGAACCAACGACGTATTCCAGCAACACCTATTCCTACTATCAATACAGCTCAAGTTCGAACACGAATTCCAGCACAACAACAGATTCCAGTACGACCGATTCGACGACCGATACTAACACGGAAACGAATACGGGTACAGGAACAGGTACTGGCACCGGAACGGGCACTGGGACTGGTGGCACAGGAACCGGCACCGGGACAGGTACGGGTACCGGAAACTGGGGCACTGGGACTGGTGGTACAGGAACAGGCACTGGCACAGGTACAGGTGGCTGGGGCACCGGCGGTGGTGAAAACACCGGTACGGTCAACTAGCTTTAAAACGATTAAAAAGGCACACGCTGTGGCGTGTGCCTTTTTTTGTGATCAATGAATAAACCATGATTGCGATGCAGGGTAGATGCTAAAAGTATTCGGAAAGCGTTTCTAATTGGTGAAGGATTTGTTATAATAGAAGCCATGAACATCCGAAAAAATTTGCAATGAGAAAGGAACGAAAGCAATGGGCTATGTAGTAGCATTAGATATCGGAACCACCAGCACGCGCGCGATTGCATTCGATCATGCGCAGACCATCACTGGCATGCGCCAGCAGGAGGTTAATCAATATTATCCGCAGCCGGGCTGGGTGGAAGAAGATCCAATGGAGCTCTGGGCTTCGTCCTTTGGTGTTCTTCAGGAATTGCTGGCCATTACAAACATTCATCCTGACGATGTGAAGGCCATTGGCATCACCAATCAGCGTGAAACCACCATTGTTTGGGACCGCGCAACGGGCAAGCCGGTGTATAATGCCATTGTTTGGCAGTGCCGCCGTACGGCAGATGTGTGCGAGCGCATCAAGGGCAGTGAGTGGGAACAAAAATTGTTGGAAAAAACAGGGCTGGTCGTTGATGCGTATTTCTCTGCCACAAAGTTGGCTTGGATTCTCGATCGCGTGGACCCAGACCGCAGCCGTGCTAAAGCTGGTGAGCTGCTTTTTGGCACGGTAGATACATGGATTCTTTGGAAGCTGACAGAAGGCCGTGTGCATGCAACCGATTATACCAATGCATCACGCACCATGCTGTTTAACATCAATGATTTAGAATGGGATCAGGAAATTCTGGATTATTTCAATATTCCACGCTGCATGCTGCCTGAAGTGCGTCCGTCGGGGTATCATTTTGGTACGGCGTCCATAGGTTCAGCGCATATAGAAGTGCCTGTGACGGGGATTGCTGGCGATCAGCAAGCCGCTCTTTATGGGCAAATGTGCTGGGAGCAGGGCGAAGCGAAGAACACCTATGGCACGGGGTGTTTCCTGCTTATGAACATTGGCAAAGCACCAACCAAGAGCGCACATGGTTTGGTTACCACCATTGCCGCAGGCCTTGATGAGAAGCCGGATTATGCGCTGGAAGGTTCCATCTTTGTGGGTGGTGCTGTGATTCAATGGCTGCGCGACGAGATGCGCTTTATTGAAGAATCGTCCGACAGCGAATTTTTTGCTGAAAAATTAAAAGACAATGGCGGTGTTTACCTTGTGCCTGCTTTTGTGGGACTGGGTGCGCCTTATTGGGATATGTATGCACGCGGCACCATTCAAGGGCTGACCCGCGGCACTGGCCGTTCGCATATCATTCGCGCGGCTTTGGAGGCCATCGCTTACCAGACGCGCGATGTGCTTGAAGCCATGGAAGCGGATACACATGTGGATATGGCGAGCCTGCGTGTTGACGGCGGCGCTTCTCAAAATGGTTTTCTTATGCAATTCCAGGCAGATATTCTCAATCGCTGTGTTGAGCAGCCGGAGATTGTCGAAAGCACCGCTATGGGTGCGGCGCTGTTGGCAGGGTTGACCGTTGGTTTCTGGAAAGACAAAGATGAGGCGCGCAGCAGCCATCGATTGGCACGTGTGTATCAACCATCAATGAGTGATGAGGAACGTGAAAAAAATTATAACGGCTGGAAAGAAGCCGTCGCTCATACTTTGACAAAATAATAAGAGCAAATAAAATGCCCCAAACATTTACGTGGTAAATGTTTGGGGCATTCGTGTGTTAGAATAGGGATTTCTTTTTGGCTTTGCAGCCGTCTTCAGCATGAATTTTGACGCAGAGACCATTCATCATCTGATCCAGTTCGCTGCTGACATCGGCGCATTTTTTTAATTCTGCAGCCATTTCTGGTGTGAAAATATATTCTTTTTTATAGTGAAGTTGATGTTCGAGTGCTGCCCAGAAATCCATGGCGATGGTGCGCAGCTGAATTTCAACATTCATGCTGCGTTTTTCATTCATCAAGAAAATTGGCACGGAGACGATCAAGTGAAGGCTGCGGTAGCCGTTTTCTTTTGGATGGGCGATGTAATCTTTGCGGCGGATCAGGGTGATGTCATCTTGCTGCAAAAGCGCGTCGGCAATGCGATACACATCATCCACGAACGAACAAATGACACGTACGCCAGCAACATCAAAAAGATTTTCCTCGATGGATTCGGCGTTAAAAAGATAACCGTGTTTGACCATCTTTTCGTGAATGCTTGTTGGTTCTTTAAGACGGCTCTTGATGCTTTGGATAGGGTTGCGCTCATATTGATAGGAAAATTCTTCGTTGATGACGTTGAATTTTGTTTCAATTTCCATCATGGCACAGCGATAGTAGGCCATTAACCGTCTGAAACTGTACACCTGCTCACGAATGTAGTGCAGCAGTTCGTCTGGATTGAATTCTTCATCATTAAAGTTATCATTAAAGTTGCAGTGTGACAGAAACACTTCTGCTTGCTTGGTGTCGATACCAAGATCACTTTGCATGATGTATTCTTCCAGTTGTTTTAGGTCCATAAGACTCCTCCTCAGTGATGGGTCGATCGGCCTGGCGGTGGTGCGTCATGCTGGTCGCCAGGTGATTTCCGGCCGATTGTTTCTTATATTATAGACACGATATCCCTGAAAATCAATGGCAACAAAAAAGCGCGAAGGATATATCCTTCGCGCCAACTATGGACCGTCAGGGGATCGAACCCTGGACAACACGATTAAGAGTCGCGTGCTCTACCAGCTGAGCTAACGGTCCATTTCGCAACTGCAGTATTTATTATAGCGACCTAAGTGCGGATTGTCAACAATAATTTATCAAGCTTTTACAAAAAATTAAACTTTTTTGCCGTCCTTCATCAGCGTGACTTAAAGATCACGGATAGCAGCTTCTGGTTCCCAGATGGCTTGTACAGGAATCAATCGATGCGCTTTGGCATGGCTGGCTACTTTTTTGACACAGCGTTCGTCGCCTTCAAGTACCACATAATCACCGATTTCGGATGCTTGATCCAGCCAGTTGAGAATATCCTGAATGGGTTCGTCAATGGCATCGTAGGAATCGGCATGTTTCCAAAAACTGGTCATTGTAATTGGTGGTTTGTGCATATCGCGTGCTTCACGCAGCGCAATGGCAAGATAATGATCGTCCGTCAGACGACGTTGGGTTAGTAAAAACGCTTTACCGCTCATGTGTTACACTCCTTCTTGTCACAGTACCTTCATTATAGCGAAACGCTGCAAGTGGTGCAAGGAGGAGGGCGCGCACCAGCCATTTTTTTCGGTGGTTTTCAAAATATTGCTTCGGCATAACGAGGATATTGTTTTATTGTTTTGTGAATAATGGAATTTTATAGCCATTGTCGGAATTTTTTAGGATATTATTCCTACATGAGCAAAGGAATAGGTAAACATTTAGTACTGTAATATGCTATAATGTGGTTAAAGATGTTTATTCAGGGGTGATGACCGTGAAAATTTCAACAAAGGGGCGCTATGGGCTTCGGGTCATGCTTGATCTGGCGACTTATAGCGTGGATAAACACATTCCGTTGCGGGAAATTTCTCAGCGACAGAATATTACCATTAAATACCTTGAGCAAATCATGACGCCTTTGCTCAAGGCGGGATATGTAACGAGTTTCCGCGGCAACAATGGCGGCTATCAGTTGGCGTGTGCACCGGCAGATGTCAGTGTTGGTGAGATTATTCGCACCATGGAGGGATCGCTGGCGCCGGTGGCATGTCTGGAAGGGGAAGAAAATACCTGTCCAAATCGCGACGCTTGCCAAACGCTGCCGGTGTGGGAACGTTTGGATGAGCTGATCGGCAACTATCTGAACAGCATTAGTTTGCAGGATCTATTAAATGATGATCATCAGGCTCATGAGACCTGCCCGTTGACGCAGGGACGCCGCAGCTGATCTTTTGAAACGGAGGATGGATGAGCATGGTTTATGCCACATATACTTTGGGAATTTTAGCGTTGATCCTATGTTCGGCGTTTTTTTCCATGGCAGAGATGTCGTTTTTGCTCGCCAGTCCGGTCACGTTGCGCCATTGGGCGGAAGATGAAGATAATCGCTCGGCAGCAGTGGCACTGGGTATGCTGGATGACACCAATCGGGTGCTGACGACCATCAATGTCGGTGATACGATTGTGAATTTGGCAGCCATCATGCTGGGCACGTTGTTCATCATGTATTACTATTCTCAGCACGGCATTGTAATTGGGATCATTGTGCTGTTTTTGTTGGTTCTGATTATTGGTGAATTGCTGCCGCGCATGATTGCGCAGCGTTATGAAAATCGTGTGTTCTGCCGTGTGGCTAAACCGCTGAAGTTTCTGATGGTGCTTTTGCGTCCACTGACGTTTATTTTTGGCAGTGGGCATATCATCATTGAGCGCGCCAGCGGTGAGGATGATGAAGAGGAATATGTTGAAGATGAGCTGCTGAACATGATCGATGAAGCCGAAAGCGGCGGTGAGATGGAAGCGCGTGAGAGTGATCTGATCCGTTCAGCGATCAATTTTGAAGAACTGCTCGTCAAGGATATTTTACAGCCGCGTGTGCGTGTGGTGTCCATCGATGATGAGATGGATGTGCGTGATGTGCTGGATGTCTTTTCCAACACCGGCTATTCGCGCCTGCCGGTGTATCATGACAGCATCGATAACATCATTGGCATTTTGCATTTGAAAGATGTCTTTAACGCCATGCTCGATGGCGAGTTGAGCGAGTATGTGTCCTTGCTGCAGCCAGTGGAGGTGGTGTTCATTCAGTCGAAAGCATCAAGCCTGCTTTTGAGCTTGCAGAAGAACCAGTCGCATATGGCGGTGGTTGTCGACGAATATGGCGGCACAGCTGGGATTGTGACCCTTGAGGACATCATCGAAGAGTTGGTCGGTGATATTTGGGATGAACATGACGAAGTGGCAGAGCAGCCAATTATCGCCATTGAACCTTCGGTGTATCTGGCCGATGCCAACATGGACATTGATGATTTCTTTGAGTTCTTCGGACTCGATTTCGACGACTATGAGGATGACATTGAAGCGTCGTCGCTTGGCGGCTGGGTGGTAGATCTTTTGGATCATCTTGCCAGTCCGGGTGAAGTGGTGACTTTTCCGCCGTTTACCATTACAGTGCTGGAAGTTGAAAAACGTCATATTGAAAAGGTGCGGGTCGTTTTTGAAAAACCGACCGATGCCGACGATGAATAAAATCATGGTGGGAGCCGTTTGCGCTCCCATCTTTTGTATCAAGGAGGGATGAGGATGCGGCTTGACAAATATCTGCATGATTTGGGCTATGGCAGCCGCCGCGATATTGAACGCTTGATCAAGCGGCAGCAAGTGACCGTTGATGGTGTGCGCGCAAAGCAAGGTGCTGTTAAGGTTGCGGCTGACAGTGAGGTGGCGATTGACGGACAGCCCTTGGTGTATGCGCCGACGGTATGGCTGATGCTGAACAAACCAGCCGGAGTCATCACAGCTGCCAAGGATAAGGAGCAGGAGACGGTGATGGATCTTTTGCCGGAGCGTTTTGCACGCATGCAGGTGATGCCGGTGGGGCGGCTGGATAAGGACACGACAGGGTTGTTGCTGCTTACCAATGACGGTGCATTGGCTCATCGCCTGCTGAGCCCCAAGCGGCATGTGGAAAAAGTGTATGAGGTGTTTTATGATGAAACGCTTGCCGCGGATGCTGCAGCGCAGTGTGCGGCAGGGATCGATCTTGGCGATTTTACAAGCGCACCTGCCAAGCTGGACGTGGTGGCACCAGGCCATTGCTTTTTACGACTGCGGGAAGGCAAATTCCACCAGGTGAAGCGGATGATGCATGAGTTGGGCGGTGTTGTAACGGCGCTGCATCGCACCAGCTTCGGCGGGTTGGCACTGGACGAAGCGCTGGCGCCTGGCGAATGGCGTTTGCTGACAGATGAAGAAGTGGCATATTTAGGCAACCAGGGTTTGCAATAAGGAGGAGATTAACGATGAATTTATACGATTTTGATGAGACCATTTACGATGGTGACAGCACGCGTGATTTTGTGCTCTATTGTTACCGTCATTATCCACGTACATGGCGTTATGTGCCTCGTCAGTTGGCTGCGGTGGCTGCTTACATGGCAGGTAAAATTGATAAGACCACTTTTAAGGAGCGTTATTTCAGCATGTTTGCGGCGGTACCAGACATCGACGCTGCCATTGAAGCCTTCTGGGATACGCATGAAGATCGCATCATGCGTTATTATCCACGCCAGGCACGTCAGGATGATGTGGTCATTTCGGCATCGCCGGCTTTTATTGTAGAGCCGCTTTGCAAACGATTGGGACTGACCCATGTTATTGCCAGCGATGTTAATAAATACACTGGACATTTCCTGAGTGAGAATTGCTATGGCGCAGAAAAAGTGCGTCGATTTGTGGAAGCAGGATTTGATCCAGCGGAGGTGGAACACGTTTATTCCGATTCGCTCAGTGACACACCGATTGCCGAGCTTGGCAAAGAAGCACATATCGTGCTCAAAAATGGTACGCTCAGTGCCTGGGAAGCACCAAAACAGAAAGGCATGCAGGGCTTTTTCACGCTTTTTAACAAGCGCGAAGCGCTGCTGACGATTCTTGTGGGTGCTGTGCATTTGCTGATAGCCGGCCATGCCGCTAAAGTGGTGGTGCGGAATACAAAATGGTCTGCTGTTGGGACGTTTGGTGTGATTTTTGTGATCAACAGCCTTTCCATCACGGCGCTTTTGGCAAAGATTGGTAAAAAAAATACGTTATGTGCACGTGTGGCAAAATCGTTTGCGATTCTGTCGGTGCCATTGGGTGTGGCAACCGTGGGCATTGTAAGCGGTGTGACAGCATTGATCGGTGCGCCTGCCCTTGCTTTGGGCATTGCCACTCTTGCAGGGCTGCCATTGCTTTATAAGGGCACTCAGATTTTGTTCCGAAAGGAAATCGCACAAATGCAGTCCACGCAGCATCTCAAAAATGGTGGGAGTGACGAGTGATGAAAATTGCCATCGTCACTGGTGCAACGTCTGGCTTGGGGCGCGCCTTTCTTGAAGAGTGGCGGCGTGAAGGCTGCTGGTTTGATGAAGTATGGCTGGTGGCACGGCATCAGGATGCGCTGGCGCGTACTGCCAATGCTTTGCCGTGGCCGAGTCGCCAGTTTGCTATTGATTTGGCGCAGGCGAAGGATCGCAGCCACTTGTTTGAAGCGTTGGCTGAGCAGCGGCCGCAGATTCAGGCCGTGGTGAATTCGGCTGGCTATGGCAAAACCGGCCCAGTGGACAGCATCGCACTCCAGGAACAAACAGGGATGATTGATCTCAATTGCAGTGCCCTTGTTGCTGTCACACAGCAGGTGCTGCCTTACATGATGCGCGGCGGTGTCATCTACGAGATCGCGTCGGTTGCCGCATTTTTGCCGCAGCCAGGGTTTGCTGTTTACGCAGCCACGAAAGCTTTTGTGCTTTCCTTTGCGCGCGCACTCAATGCCGAACAGAAAAAACGCGGCGTGCAGGTTATTGCGGTCTGCCCTAATCCTATGAACACGGGCTTCTTTGAGCGCGCTGGCATGGCGCCGACCTTGATCAAGCGTCTTGGCTTTGAAGAGCCGGAAGATGTTGCACGCAGCGCCATCAGGGATGCTGCCCGTGGACGCGATGTCAGCACCAACAGCCGCCTTGCTGGCGCCATTCGTGTCTGTGCAAAATGTTTGCCCCATCGCTGGATTGTTGAGATGGAACGCTGGCTTTTGTAATAAATAGATGCTGAACGCCATTTTTTTGCGGTTTGCAAAGAAGATGGCGTTTTTTAGGGCGTACTTGTCCAGCGGCGCAGACGATCTATTTCTCTGCATGATGGATGACGAATCTGCTATAATAAAAACAGACTTATTAGGAGGCAAAAACATGGAAACAATCAAAGACTTTAACGTAGACATTTTCAAACTGTTCGACGACCATTGGGCATTGCTCACTGCTGGAACGCCAGACGATTACAACACCATGACCATCAGCTGGGGCAGTCTCGGCACCATTTGGGCACCACGCGGCAATGGCCGTCAGATTGCGACGGTTTATGTTAAACCTAGCCGTTACACCTTCGGCTATCTGGAAAAGAGTGAGTATTACACCGTCAGTTTCTTCCCAGAATCCTGCCGTAAAGACATGGCTTATCTCGGCAGCCACTCTGGCCGTGATGAGGATAAATTGGCAGCCACCAGCCTGACGCCAGTAGAAAAATCCAACGGCACTATGGGCTTTGAAGAAGCCACGCTCACCCTCGTCTGCCATAAACTTTACAGCGATGCGTTCAAGAAAGAAGGTATCCCAGCTGATATCGTTCAGGCTTATTACGACGGTGACGAACCTCATCATTTCTTCATCGGTGAAATCGTTGATTTTGACGAAAAATAATAATGTGTTTCAAAGACAATCGTCACATCTTTTCGCTGCAGGCGGGAAGGTGTGGCGATTTTTTGTGCTGACAGCAAGGATTTTGAGGCGGGTGGTGTTATCTAACAGAAAATTATGGTAACATGATAATATACAACAACGAATGATGAATCTGACGCGGGAGCGTGATGATGATGAAAGCAAAAAAAATCAAGATGCTGGCGGCGGAGATCGTGACAGAGTTGTCGAGCCAGCGTTTTCTGGATAAAACAGGCCTGACGGCACAGCGTGTGCGCGAAATTGCTGGGCGTGAATATTGGGAAAAGATTTTTTGGAAACTGTTTCCGATTCGTGAGCGATTGACATGTGCTGAAGTATTGGCTTTTTGTCAGGGGCCGATGGCGGAAATCAGCGAGACGCCGGAGGAGGGGTGGCTGCCGTTTATCTATCAGTTTGGCTGCACGGTGCTTTACCCAGATGCAGAGGCTGAAGAACGGTTTCAGCCGTATCATGCAGCGGCGTATTTCTATTTGACGGTGCTGCAGTTTCTGCTCGATCAAGAACGTAAGGTGATGAAGCCAGAGCCGTTTGTAGATTTTGAGTTGTTGTCAGCGGAAGAATATGAAAAATTTGAGTCGCGCAGTGAATACGCGCTCTTTCTCAAAGCGTGGCGGGAAGACTATGTGTACGAGCTTTTCCGTTTGAATATGGAGGCAACATCGTTTAAAACATTGGAGCATGTGGCTGGTGTGCATTATGTGTCGATGTTTGTGGCGCGGGCACTGTATGCAGTTGGCGTGCCGATTGATCTGGCGTTGGTGAGCGGCGCGGCTGCTGGTCACGACTTGGGAAAATTTGGCTGCAAGCCGGGCGAAGCGGTGCCGCATATGCACTATTACTACACAGACCGTTGGTTCAATCGTCATCAGATTACGTACATCGGGCATATCGCCGCGAACCATTCCACTTGGGATTTGGAACCGGAGCGCCTGAGTGTGGAATCGCTGGTGTTGATTTATGCAGATTTTTGTGTCAAGCAGGAACGGGTGAATGGTGAAAATCGCACACGCATCAGTTCGCTGAAAGAAGCGTTTGAGATTATCCTGGATAAGCTGGAGAATGTGGATGCGGAAAAACATCGCCGTTATCAGTTCGTATATTCCAGACTCAAGGATTTTCATGACTATATGGTGTCTCTGGGTGTGGATACAGAGCCGTTGGACGGTGTGCCTGTGCAGCGGCGGCAGATGCCGTCGGTATCGCTGCAAGATACCGATGACACGGTACAGTCTTTGGTGTACATGGGTGTGGAGACCAATATTGCCGTGATGCATCGCATGGGCGCAGGGCGTCAGTTTGGGAATTTTCTAGAGCAGGCGCGCAGTGAGACCAATCAGCGCAATCTGCAGGTTTATCTGCGGCTGTTCGACCGTTACACTGCTTACACTGATGACGAACAGAAACGGCAGACGGCGGCTTATCTTTATGAACTGATGATGCATCGCGATGGGGATATTCGTGTCGAAGCGGCACGGCTTTTGGGAAAGACCATTGCACAATTCAACTATGGTTATCGCAAACGCTATCCGAGCGGTTTGAAAAATGTCGATGTGCTGCAGGGCTTTGAACTGTGGCGTCATTATGTCACGGCCATTTTACGCCCTGATCTGAAGTTGACAGATGTGCAGAAACAGCGCATTCAAACAAATGGCAAAAATGTGGTGGCGTCGCTGCTGCGGCATGCTTCCAGTGAGGATCGTGAGACTTTTCTTGAGCTGTTCATGGTCAGCTTCGATGAACCTCTGCATTGGACAGACGAGGAGAGCATGGCACTTTTGAACGATGTGTTCGATTTGCCGCTGTCTGATATGAGTGACGAGGACCTGACGCGTATTGGCCGCTGTGCGCTTGCGTGGAGCGATTGTGAAAACTATGAAACGAAGATCGCCGCCTGGCGTGCCATGCACTGGTTGACTTATTTGCGTCCGCAGCTGCCGGTGACGGCAGAAATCGGCGCTTTTTTGCAGAGCCAGGATGTGGCAGGCAACATCACGCTCAGTTACTTGAAATACAAAATGCTCAGCGATTTGGGGCTGTATGCGCAGGACACCTGCCAAACATTCTGCAACGCAGATACGGTTTCCGATATTTTCCTAGAAAATTTGCAGACAGCAACGCCGTGGATTGTCAAGGCGGTCAATATTCGCCTGCTGTCGGACCATATTCGGCAGGACCCTAGCCAGCATCGGCTGCATATTGCGGCGCATTTTTCCAATTTGCTGAAAGTCAACGACATCATGGTTGTGCCGCGTGATGCAGGGCAGGCCATGAGTCAGCTGTTTCCGGTGCTGCGCATTGACGAGCGCAACGAGGTGGTCACTGAATTGGTTGGCGCCCTTGAAGTGGCGGATGCACGGTATTCGCGGTATATTCCTGAATACTTGGCACGAACACTTCTCTGGCTGCCACCGGTGCAGCTGGATGAAATGATTACCCACATTACAGGGCTTTTAGCCAGCAGCAACAATGGCATTGTCATGCGTGCGCTGGACACCATAGGCTATTTGCTGCGGTATTTCCCGAAATATCCTGAGCGTTTTTCAATCACCGAGGAAGATTACTGCCATCGCTGCCATATTCTGCTGGGTGCCATTCTTAAAGGCATGGCCTGCTATCGGGAGAGCGTGCGTCAGGAAGCGATGATGGTTTTGAGCGACGTGTTCTCAGATGAGACCGAGCTGGAAGAAATGGCCATGTCGGTTGAAGAAAAATATTATCTTTTCACAACGGGCTGCCGAAAGATTCTTTTCCTACTTTCAGAAGTGGAAGGCGGCGATATCAGTCTCTTTGCCCGTGCTTCGGCAGTGTCATCGATTTCGAACTTTATCAGCCAGTGGCGCATGGATCATCAAACGTTTGATGTCATTGAGTGGTCAAAGGTGGCCTTTTTGCCAGGCACTTTCGATCCTTTTACACGTTCTCACAAAGAAATCATGCGCACAATCCGTGACCAGGGCTTTGAGGTGTACCTGGCTGTCGATGAGTTTTCCTGGTCAAAAAAGGCGCAGCCGCATCTGATCCGCCGCAAGATCGTCAATATGTCGGTGGCGGATGAGTTTCATGTTAATATTTTCCCTTATCAAATTCCGATCAACATTGCCAATCCGCGTGATCTGCAACACTTGAAAGAGCTTTTTGCACCGCGGGAGGTTTACATGGTGACAGGCAGCGATGTCATCACCAATGCTTCCAGCTATCGCAAGCCGGTGACGGAACATTCCATTCATACCATGAATCACATCATTTTCCGCCGCGGCAAAGACCTGGATTCAGACATTCTCGATGCGTTGAAGACGGTTCATGGCAAGGTGGAAATCGTCGACCTGCCAAAAGAATTTCGCGATATATCGTCGACCATGTTGCGTGAGAACATTGACCTCAACCGCGATGTGTCGAACCTTGTGGACCCAATGGTGCAAGGCTATATTTATTCCAGTGGCCTTTATCTGCGTGAGCCGGAATACAAACCGCTTGTCGATGGCAAGGTGCTGTCTTTCGAACTGGTGGAACATCCTGATGAAGCCTTGATGGAAGAAATTTATAACAAGATTCTTGTGCGTTCTGAATATGTCGATATTATTTGCAACAATATGCGCTGCCAGGGTGATTCGTTGATTCTTCTGCGTAATCGCCTGCGTGATAACCGCCTGGTTGGTGTCGTTCGCGGCCGCATGATGACGTCGGAATCGCTGTATGAGGTGCTCGGTGATTTGGAATTGGCCGATCAAGTGCGGCGCAACACGACTGGCAAGATTCTGCTCATTAGCGGGCTCTATACAACCAAAGACGAGATGATCAGCGACCCTGCACAATTGCTTTTGACAGAGGCTTTGGCGGGAGCCTGCGGCAAGGGCTGCGGCTACGCCATGTTCTTCCCGAAAGATGCCATGCCAAGTGAATATATCATGGGTGCTGTGCGGCGCCAGGGCTTTGTTCTGGCGGAACAAATGGAGGCGACCATGCCAGTGTATCTGGTGGATATGCGTCAGCCAATCGTCATTCTCCGCAACTTGCAGAACTTCATCAAAGAGCCGCTGATCAGTGAGCCACAGGTGGTGCGCGTAATCGAAACCGGTTATCGCCGTCTGCAAACAACGCTGCGTGCGCTTTACCCAGGTGAGCTGGTTTTGACGCTGGCTTCTGAAGTCATCTTCCCGCGCATGGTCGAGAAAATCACGGCCATCAACGAAGTGCCGAATGAGACCGTCACCCCGCGTCTGCTGGGCGAGAATATGTGCGTGCCATTTGGCCGCATCCTGCGCGAGCGCGTCATTCCAAACACAGTGACCAAGACCATGCACACCGACACTGTTTATAAGGAAGACCTTTCAGATTACAGCGTTGGTCCATTTGAAGGCTATCCGCCACTGGCCGATCAGGTGCGCATGATTCGCTCGTTTAACCGTCCGATCATCCTTGTCGATGACATCATGAACATTGGCAAGCGTTTTGCAGTGCTGGATGAACTGCTGCGAAATGAACAGGTGCCAATTCGTGAACTGGTATTTGGCGTGATCACCGGCGTTGGCCGTGACCGTGTCACACGGCGCGGTGTTGAGGCAGACAGTGTGTACTATATTCCAAATGTGCGCAAATGGTATGTGGAATCATCGCTTTATCCGTTCATCGGCGGAGACACCGTGAATCGAGCGTGCTTTAATATTTCGGAGGTGTCGCCGTCGGTCAATCCAGTGCTGCCATACACGAATCCGGATTTGCAGGGGGCCAGCAGAGAAGCTTTGTTTGATTTTTCTGCGTGCTGCATTCGCAACGCTCGTGATATTTTCTATGCATTGGAGGAATGCTATCGTGCCCGTTATGGCCGCAACCTCACCATGGAACGATTGGGCGAAGTGATCACCGTGCCATCGGCGCCAGACCGAGGAACGTGTGTGACCTATGATCCAAATTTGGCGGCGAGTGTTTATCTGGATAACGATCTGAAAATGCTCTATCGCTTGCATCAATAAAAACGCCGCCGTGATGCAGTTTCTGCGAAACGCGGCGGCTGTTTGTGATGAAAAGGAGAAAAACAATGTACTATTATCGTGTCAATGATGTTATCTGCTGCAGCTGGACGCCGTTGGACATGCCGGAAGCAGCGTTGGAGGAGCGAGAAAATGTGTGCGTGTTTTTGTTCGAGCGTCCATTGACGGCATCGCGCGCTCATTTTCTGGTAAATCATGAAGCGTTGCTCTATCAGACACAGGAAGACGCCGGCTGGCTGTCAGAGACGGTGTTGGATGCACAGGCAGCGGCGCAGCGGCCCCTTTTTGGGGAGCCGGATGCTGTGGTGCATCGGGCCATAGCTGCTGGCAGACTGCGGGCGGTGAATTGTCTGCATCCGCGCTGGCAGGATCTGCTGAGCGATGACGCGCCGCTGCACGGCGGCAAGAAACGAGTGCATATTCTGGCGCTTGGCGATGTGGGTAGTCACATCCTCATTGGGCTGCGTCTTCTTGGCGGCGACTGCATTTCGCAGATTGGCATTTGTGATTTGAATGAGCAGGTGGCAGCGCGTTGGGAATTTGAGGCCAATCAGATTGCACTGCCTTGGAACAACGACGCCATGCCGGAGGTGGAGATCGTTTCTCAGGAGCGGCTTTTTGACTGTGATGTCTTTGTGTTTGTAGCCTCAGCAGGAGTGCCAGCGGTAGGCAGCAACGTGGAAGATGTTCGCATGGTGCAGCTTGAGAAAAATACGGCCATCATCAGCAGCTATGCCAAAGCGGCACGGAAAGCACATTTCCGCGGCTTGTTCTGTGAAGTGGCCGATCCGGTTGATCCGTTGGCAAAAGCTGCCTGGCTCGCCAGCAACACCAATGATGATGGCGACTTTGACGGTCTGGGACTGCTGCCAGAACAGATTCAAGGCTATGGCCTTGGTGTGATGAATGCGCGGGCAGCCTATTATGCCAAGCGCGACAAACGTTTGGCACGCTTTCTGTCGGAAGGCCGCTGCTTTGGCGGCCATGGCAAGGAACTGGTCATTGCCGATTCTATTGCACATTACGACGATGCCAATTCCCGCACACTCACGGCGTTGGCACTCAATGCCAATGTGCGCATGCGGGAGATTGGCTTTAAGCCATTCGTGGCGCCAGCGTATTCTTCCGGCGTGTTGTCCATTTTGGCAACACTGCGCGGCGATTGGCACTATGGTTCGGTGTTTTTGGGCGGCAGCTACATGGGCGTGAAAAATCGTTACACGACACAGGGACAGGAACATGAGATTCTGCCGCTGCCAGATGCGCTGATGGCACGCATCTACGCTTCACAAGCATCGCTGCGTGCGATCAATTGAGGACGTAAGTGAAAGAAGATGAAATTGATGGAAGACAATGATTTATTGATTATCATGCCGCGTGAATCGGGGGAAAAAGAAAACGCGCGGCTGGCACAGGTGTTGGATAAAGCTCTGGTAAACGTAACGCCGCATTTTCTGACCAGTGCCGCTGAGACCGAGCAGTATCTGCTGGCGCATTCAGTGGCGCAAGGCGCGCCGTTTGCACGAGTGTTGTTTGTGGCAGACCTTGGGGACGACGGCATCAATTTGGAACTCAGCCGTCTTTTAAGCATGCTGCGCCATCATCCGCATTTGCTGGAAGGATGGCTCGGAGGTGTCATTATTGATGCACAAAGTGAGCTCTATACCAAATCCATGGCGCAGGAACTGGTGCTTGCGGCAAATATGAGCGGCTGCGCCTTTGTTGGTCGTTCTCTGGTGGAAGGCACCGGCACCCTGCGCAATTTTACAGTGGCAGCTCATAAACTTGGGACGGAAAATTTGATGGACGCATATGTGGATGGTGCCTGTCATTTGGTGGAAGCCGTTATGACGTTTGAAGGCTATCGGCGCGCTATGCCAAAGCTGACAGTGCTGCACGCTTCCAATCATAAGACCTCCAATACCTTTGCACTTTGGCACGCTGTCAGTGCAGAACTTGAAGGCTTTGCCATTGAAGAAATTGGCCTGCGCAATGGTGCAGTGCAAGACTGCGCTGGCTGTCCTTACAAAGCATGCCTGCACTTTGGTGAGAAAGAAAGCTGCTTCTATGGCGGGGTCATGGTGGACAATGTGTACCCATCGATCAAAACTGCCAATGCCATTGTCATGGTTTGTCCAAATTATAACGATGCCATTTCGGCCAATCTGACGGCGTTTATCAATCGGCTCACAGCGCTCTATCGCAAACGCGCGTTTTATGACAAAGCGCTCTTTGCAGTGATCGTCAGCGGCTACAGCGGCTGTGATATTCTTGCCAAGCAGCTCATTGCAGCGCTCAATATGAATAAGAGCTTTTATCTGCCCGGCCATTTTGCTATTATGGAAATGGCCAACGATCCTGGAACTGTTCTCCAGCTTCCAAACATCGAACAACATGTGCGCGAATTTGCCCAAACCATTACGCACACCTTCCGTCCGGAAGAATGATGCAACATATTTGACAACGAAAGGACAACAAACATGATCGATTTCATGAAAAAATTACTGCTCATACTTGGCGCAGGCACTCTGCTGGTGTTCCTGGCAAAACAATTTCTGCCGCGTGCTCTTGGCAGCAGCAACGATCAGTCGGCGCCAGGCAGCGCCAGCGCCGTAGCTACTGCTGATACCGTCAAAGGAATTTTTCAGCCTGCCCTCTTTAACATCAATATCCATAATGAACGCTGACAATGAAAACGCGCCATGCTTACAATTGTTTTTGAGCATGGCGCGTTTTGTTGTATGGTATGTTGAAAGTGTCTTCAGATCGAAAAATTTTTGTTGCAAAAAACAAGACTAGTGAATGTGTATAGTAAGAGGGCACCAAACAATAGGATAAGGCTATGGCCAAAAGCACTGAGATCTCCCGATGCAAGTCCGTTGGGATTGTAGAGAGTGAAAAAGGTGGCGTATTTGAGATCTGCGGCTTTGTCGCCGGCATCGGCAAGCATTTGTAATACATACATCAACGTTGGAATGCCGGCGCCAAACGCAAGGCTGTAGCGAGTGTCAGAAAAAAGGCTGGAAAAGAAGAGACAGATGCTGCCGATAAAAAGATGCAGACAGAGCAGACCGCTGTTGATCGCCAGCAGACCGATGAGATCCAGCTTACCAGGAAAATAGTGGTTGGCAACACCAATTTCCAGACCTGTTGCAAAGAGCAACAGCAACGCAATGCCACTAACAAGTGCTCCAATCTGGGTGAAAACGATGGAACGACGGTGCACTGGTGCAGCCAATAGATAACTCATGGCGCCGTTGCTGGCATATTTAGCGAGTAAGCTATTGCTGCGCAAAATACAGAACACCATTGGAAACACCAATAAAATAAACCCATATAGATAAGAAATCATAAAACCAAGCAAATCGGTGGCACCGGCGTTCATACCCATGGCAGCCATTATTTCTGGCATAGCTTTGGCGTAATCATCGAGCAACGCCATCATTTCCGGTTCGTACATGTAAATAATGATGCTGATGTATATGGCCATGACAGCAGCAAGAATGAGCAGCAGCTTGATGCTGTTTTTCATTTCTTTTTTATAAAGTGTTGCGTTCATTGTCCGTTCCTCCTTCATAATAATCCAGAAAAATGCTTTCCAAATTTTGATGGCTTGTCACCGTGACGCTGGTTCCTTTACAGTGCCCGTCGAAATCGGCAGCAAAGTTTTGGGCCAGTTCCGGTGTATCCAGCTGCACGGTATATGTGCGCAGGTGACGGCTGCGTAGGGTGTCGACAGAGTTGATGGCGACCATTCGTCCCTGACGAATTATGCCAATGCGGTCGCAGGTGCGTTCTACCTCTTCAAATATATGGCTGGATAAAAGAATGGTTTTGCCGCGCGCCTTTTCTTCAGCAATCAGCTGAATGAAAAGCTGTTGCATCAGCGGATCTAGACCCGACGTAGGCTCGTCGAGAATGAGAATCTGGGGATCGTGCATGAAAGCAGCAACAATGCCGAGTTTTTGCTTCATGCCTTTACTCATTTTTCTAATCTTTCCTTTAGGATTCAACGCAAAACGTTCTAGCAATTCCTTTTGGCGATTTTTTGCAGGAATCTGACGATAGCGGGTTATGAAGCGGAGAAATTCCTGTCCGCTCATATCATCGAAAAAATTGATTTCTCCCGGAATGTAGCCGAGATTTTGTTGGATTTCGGCGCGCGCGTTCCAGCAATCCTTGCCGCTAATGCGACAGTAACCCTGCTTGGGACGAATAAAACCCATAAGATGGCGGATGGTTGTTGTTTTTCCAGCGCCATTGGGACCAAGAAAGCCAAAAACTTCGCCTTCTCCGATACTGAAAGTTACATCAAAAATCCCCTTTCCGTCACCATAGTTGCATGTTAAATGATCAATCTGTAGAACGCTCATTGAAATTCCTCCTTGTAAGATGCTCTTTTTAACAGCTGCACCCAGTTGGAAAATGCTTCCATCATACTTTCCAAGGTCACTGCTTCGCCGGTAAACTGTTGCAGATGAATGTAACCATCTGACATCCACGTTAACATGTTGAGTATCTGCATTGGATCAATACCGTCATTGAATTTGCTGCAGTCAATATTTTTGAAATAAAATTGGTAAATCTCTGTAATATCGCTGCCTATTTTTTGTTTGAGAGGCGCTGAAATTTCTTCTTTCTCACTATAGAAGGCACGCAGCGCAAAATCATAGAGATAGGGCATCTTTGTCATCATTTGCAGCTTTTTTTCGGTGGCGTAGGTTAAAAGCTCAAAAAAGTCTGTGATTTCAAAAAGGCGAGGATCGTCAATCACTGATCGTCCAACTTGCATTACGTAATCGTAGGTTTCAAGATAAAGCGTTTTCTTGTTGTGAAAGTAATAGAACAGAAGTCCCTTTGAGATGCCAGCTTTTGCAGCGATGTCATCGGTGGATGCTTTTTTATAATCGTTTTTTGCAAATACTTCCATAGAAGCATTGAAAATAGCCAATTGTTTCTCTGTCGGCAGCTGTTTAAATTTGTCGTTCAATGGTTTTCCTCCTTTTTTCTTAATCATTGACCGAACTGGTTTGACTTGTTTGAATAGTTATAAGTGTAGAGGATTGACTTTGTTTTTCAAGGGGGTGGAAAACAAAAAAGCAGCCAGAATCAAGGACGATTCTGGCTGCTGTGCAATTACGGAAAAATAAAGATGTCTTCAATAGGCGCTTCGACGGCGCGGGCGATGTCGATGGCGAGTTTTAGAGAGGGATTGTATTGTGCTTTTTCGAGCCGCATGATGGTTTCACGGCGAACGCCGACACGTTCAGCGAGTTGTTCCTGGGTCCAGCCTTTGGCGAGACGATATTGTTTCAGGTGGCATTCAAATTCAACACCCATGTTTTACTCCATCCTTTCGTAGCGATAGAGAAGATAATTGGAGAGAAAGAGGACGAGCCCCCAGATGAAAGACATGCTGGCGAGCATGAAGACGGCACACCATTCGACATTGCGGCTGAGAAAGCCCATACCCATGAGCCAGATGACGACGAAAAGCAGGACAAAGCCGATGCGGTACGCTTTGAGCTCCGCGCGTCGGCGGTTTTCCTGAAAGAGTTCATCTTCAAGGGTATGGGAAAGCTTGCCTTCAAAGAACAGTCCGAAAAAGCCGAAGAACACGAAAAAAATAAAAGGAAAAATTTTGCCGAAAGAGGCGTAGGTCCAAAATCCGCCAAAACCTAAAAATCCGCAGAAGCCAAGCTAGCCAAAATGCGGTGAAATGGTACGCGAGTACTGACGACCATCTGCTGACGGCTCTTTGGTGAACATCAGCTTAATGGCATGGCTCCAAATGGCGAAGAGAAAATAGACGACGTAACAGAATAGCAGTGCACCGGGAATGAGCATGGAAAGATCTTTCGGTTGGAACGTGTAGGCGGATAGATCCATATTGTGGACAAAACGGCCGTTGTTAAATGCCAGGGCATAGGCGGTGCCAAGGAGTGACAGCATCACTACAATAATGGCACCAATGATGAGACGACGGCGGGTTTTCTTTGGCAAACGTTTATCCATGAGAATCCGCTCCTTTCTGAGAAAAGTGATATATTTATCTCTTGATAAGACAAATATATCACCTTGGCGCGCGGTCTGTCAATAAGAAAGTGACAAATAAATCTCATTGGCAGATGGGCATAAAAAATGCCTTCTCTATAGCGAGAAGGCATTGTATGCGTTATTAAAGTTCGCCGCGTTCTTCCAATGGAATGTAGGTAAGGTCGTTGGCATCGAGATAGAAGTAAGCAGGACGCATGATTTTGCTGTCCATGACCTGTTCGAGGCGATGTGCCGACCACCCAGCGATACGTGCGGTGGCAAAGAGCGGTGTGAAAAGATCCGATTCAATGCCCATCATTTCATAAATCAGGCCGGTATAGAGGTCGATGTTAGGGCAGATGTTGAAGTCGAGACCTTTGCGGTCGCGCATGATCTCCTTGGTCATGCGGGTGATACGGCTGAGCAAATCGTATTGTGCTTCGAAGCCGGTTTCCTGAGCGAGCACAGCGGCTTTTTCTTTAAGCAGCTCGGCACGTGGATCGCTGAGGGTGTAAACGGCGTGTCCCATACCATAGATGAGGCCGCTGCGGTCAAAGGCTTCACCGGCAAGGATCTTTTTAAGATAGTCGGCCACTTCGCCGTCGTTGTTCCAATGCTGAACGTGTTCCTGAATGTCTTTGACCATGGCATGGGCGCGTTGGTTGGCAGCACCATGACGAGGTCCTTTCAGGGAACCGATGGCAGTGGAAATGGCAGAGTAGGTGTCCGTACCAGAGGAAGATACAACGTGGGTGGCAAAAGCGGAGTTGTTCCCGCCGCCGTGGTCCGCTTGAAGAATCAGGCAGAGGTCGAGAATTTTTGCTTCCAGCGGGGTGAACTCACTGTTTGGTCGGATAAGATGCAGAATGTTTTCTGCTGTGCTGCCATTTGGCAGCGGATGATGCAGAATCAGACTCTTGTTATTGAAATAGTGTTCCTTAGCCGCGTAGGCGTAAGCCACCATAAGCGGCATCTTTGCGATGAGGTCCAGGCACTGAGCAAGCACGTTGCCGAGTTCGATGTTGTCAGGATCTTCGTCGTAGGAGTAAAGAGAAAGTACGACGCGCTGCAGCTTGTTCATGAGATTGTTGCTTGGGATGCGCAGGAAAATGTCTTCTTTGAAATTATCTGGGAAGACACGGCGCTTTTGCAGTGTTTTAGTGAACCAGTCGAGTTCCTGGCGGTTTGGCAGAGAGCCAAAGACCAGAAGATACACGATTTCTTCAAAACCGAGGCGATTTTCTCGTTCAAAGCCTTGGACAAGATCGGTAATCGGAATGCCGCGATACATAAGTTGGCCTTCGCATGGAATTTTTTTGCCATTTTCAACGGTGTAGCCGCTGACTTCGGAAATACGAGTGATGCCAACGAGTACGCCGGTTCCGTTGGCGTTACGCAGGCCGCGTTTGATGTCATATTGTGCATATAATTCCGGTGAAATGGAATTATTTTCTTTTAAGTAGTGAATTTTGCTGGCGATTGAAGCGCGCAGCTTGTCAATTTCAAGAAATGCATCGTTGTGCATAGGACGATCTTCCTTTCTGTAGGAACTTTGTATTATTATACCATATAATGGATGAAACTTGTACCAATCGAGAAAATATTATGCATCACTGTGCCTGTTGTACAGATTTTTTCACAGAAATTTACCAAGAGCACATCAATATTTGCTATAATCAAAGGCATGAAACCAATAATGGCGACGCATAGCTAGCCCAAACGGGAGGAAATAGAATGAAATACGCATTGTTTGATTGTGATGGAACCCTGCTGGATTCGATGCCAATGTGGATCAATTTGGCGACAGATGTTCTGGCATCCTATGGTGTTGATTTGCCGCGTGAAGCAGAACGTGAAACAGCGAGCATGAGCCATGAGGATGCAGCAAAATTTTATGCTGACACCTTTCTCGGCGGCAAAGGCGCTGAGGATTTGGCAAAAACATTTACCGCTACGCTGGAACAGAATTACAGCGAGAAATTGTCGCTGAAACCGCATGTGCGCGAGGTATTGGACACGCTTCACGCTAAAAAAGTTCCTATGGCTGTGGCATCGTCTACTGATGCCTATCTGTTGGAAATGTGTCTGAAACGCTTGGGGCTGCGCGATTATTTTCTGTTTGTGCAGACCGTGGACAACAGCGGTTTTTCGAAAAACAGTGACGAATATTTTAAGCTGGCTGCTGAACAGCTGGGATGCAAGGCTTCGGATATTCTTTTCTTTGACGATGCCCTTTATGCGTTAGAACGGGCGAAGAAAAACGGTTTGATGACGGTGGCTGTTCAGGATGACACACAGATGGATCATGATGCAGAGATTCATGCTGTTGGGGATTATTATATCAACGATTTCAGTGAAATTGATATTGACCGCTGGTTTTTTGGTGAATGATGAAAGGAGGCGGGGCGTATGACCCTGCGACGGTTTGCATGTGCGGCTTTTGATCTGGATGGAACGCTTTTAGATGGTCATTCGCAGCTCAGTCCGCGCACCAAGCAGGTGATGGCGCAGCTGGCAGCGGCTGGGATTCCTGTGGTTGTGGCCAGCGGCCGCCCTTTTTCCACTATTCCGCATGAAGTGCTGGCGCTTGAGGCGGTGCGCTATGTCATCACTGGCAATGGCGTGCGTATTTATGACAAGGTCAGCAATCGCGACATCTATCATTGTAGTCTGCGCCGGGAATCGCTGGACGAAATTCTCCATGTTACCCAGTATTATCCGGTTGGTTATGAACTTTTCATTGCAGGCAAGGCCTTTGCCAATCGCAGCTATTTAAACAATCCGACGGCGTTCGGTGTGCGTGATCATGCCTACCATTATCTCCTCAGCACACGTGAACCGGTTGATGATGTAAAACAATTTGTGAGAGTCCATGCGGGTGACATTGACAGCATTGGTCTTTCTCTGGCTGATCAGGCGCTGAAAAGTCAGCTTTGGCAGCGCTTGGAACATGAGGTGGAAAATATTTACGTGACTTCATCGCTGCCGCGCTTGATTGAAGTGGCTGACAGCCGTGCTGGCAAAGGGTCAGCACTTGCAGTGGTGCTGGATCGTTTGGGACTATCGGCAGATGGTCTAGTGGCCTTCGGTGATGCGGACAATGATTTGGGCATGCTCCAGTTCGCTGGGTTGGGCGTAGCCATGGAAAATGGTGCCGATCATCTGAAAGAAGCTGCTGACCGTATCGCACCACGCCACGATCAGGATGGTGTGGCACAGGTTTTGGAAGAGTTGTTGAAGGAGTGTTAGAATGATCAAAAGGCTGGACGCAGAAACCTTGGCGCAGCTTTATGAACGTGAAATGAAGCAAACCTTTCCACGCCGCGAATTGAAGCCGCTTAAAGCCATGCTGCGCATGCAGGCGGAAGGCAAGTATGATGTGCTGGGCTATTATTCCGAAGAGGGTGCTCTCTTGGCCTATGCGTGCGTATGTACGGCGGCGGCACCGGTGCTATTGGATTATCTTGCTGTTGTGGCAGCGCATCGCGGCGAAGGCTTGGGTTCGGCTTTCCTTTCAGCCCTGATGGCTGACAAGACTTTTTATCCTGCCATGATGCTGGAGATTGAAGCCGTTGACGATGCCATTGATGAAAGTGATCATAAAATGCGCGCCCGTCGCCAGCACTTTTATGAGCGCTTAGGATTTGCACGCACAACAACTGAAGCCCATGTTTTTGGAGAACATTACTGGGTGCTGGACAATCAGCAGACCAGTGATGCACATAGCGTGGCAGAAGCCATGGCAGGCATTTACCACTATATGGTGCCGGAACAGGATGCATTTGATAAAAACGTGCGTATTTGGGATTGACAAACAGCGCTGCAAGCGAGAATGGCTCGTTTGCAGCGCTGTTTTTTAGTGCAGATAATTTGTCAACGTTTCGTAGGCAGTGTCGGGAATGGTGAAGGTTAGTTGAACACCGAGAAGGTTCAGATCAACAATGGGTGTGTCGTAGAGATGGAGCTGGGCAATGTCGTAGAGCTTGCCGTCGTTGTTTGTTTCATCAAAGTGAATGGTTTTTTCCTGTGAAAAGCCGAAGCTGCCGATGATTTGCGCGTTCTTTGGCTGCTCGCCAAGATGCCAGTCGTCGAGCTGGAGGGCAGTGACAAAATCGTTAATGGCATCTTGATCTGTAATGGTGGTGAGGATGGTGCCGTCGGCGTTGGTGACGGCGATGGCTTGCGCTTTTTTGAGATCACTGTCGGAAATGTCGCTGGAATTGCTGCAGCCGCTGCTGATGAGGAGCAGTAAAAAGATGCAGAAAATGAAACGTTTTTTCATAAGTGGTCACTCCTTTTTTGCTGGTGGCTGCACACCAAGCAGATGTTTATAAGCACGAATGCGCCCTGCTGAAAAAATGCAGAGTGCGGTGCCGAAACCTGTGAGGACCATGCCGCTGGCGAGCGCAAGATTGTCGGCGAAGTCGCTTGAAAGTGCAGGTTCGTAGGTGGACAGCCATTCGGCGGGAACGAGCAGCGGCATGAGCAATAGACCAATACCTATGCAAATGATGCTGAGAAACAATTCACGCTGTAAGCGCGGTTGCTCATCGGTGTAACGCGTCATGAGGATGTGACGTGTTTCTAATGACAATGTTGGTGATTGCTGCTGCAGTTCTTTATAGGGATTATCTGCTGCGGCAACGAGAATAAGCTGCGCAATGGCGACAATATCAATGAGCATGAGCAGGAGCATGACCAGATCGCTGAGAAAAAAAGTGAGTCCAAGACTTGCGATGAGCAGCAGCACAGCAAGACCAATACGCTGACATCTGTGGCAGCGAAAATTGAGATAGCTTTCCGCCTCTGCTAGAGAAAGCTGTTCGCTGTTGCTTGAGGAGGCAGCAGATGCGGCTGGTGCGATCTCCGATGCATCATTGATGAATGTGTCTAAGCTGACGTGAAAGAGTTTGGCCATTTTGATCAGTTTTTCGGTTTCAGGCAGGCCGTTGTCGTTTTCCCATTTGCTTACCGCTTGACGTGAGACGCCTAGCTGTTCGGCGAGTGCTTCTTGCGACAGTTGTGCACCTTTGCGAAGTGTGCGTATCTTCTCTCCCAATGTCATCCAGATCCCTCCGTTTTTATTTTGTTCATTGTAACACAAGGCTTGAGTCTAGCATAAAATTTTTAGGCTGAAAGTGCCACCAAATAACGGTTGCGTTTGTGCTACGCTGGGTTGCGGCACCTTTTTTCTTTGACAATACGGCAGTTTTGTCAAAGTTTTTGACAGAATGGCCCATTTGTCAGGACAGATTTGATAAATTGCGAGTGGTCGATTAAGAAGGGGTGTGGTATAACTAAGAGCATAAAGGAGGTTTCTAAGATGGAAGCAACGCAGGAAATGTTTGATGCGAAACTGAATGAGCTGAGTGAAAGCTATGAACGCATGCAGCAACAGATTGCATACATTCAGAACGCAGATCCAGATGAGGTAAGACAGATTCGCACCCATCTTGAAGCAGAATGGGCAGATACGGTTGTTGATTTAAAAAATCGTGCCAAAATGATGCGGTTTTTAACAGCACAGCAATTGTCACAAGTTCAGATGGAGTATTGCCGCAAAGCGGCGGATATTTTACATGCTTCGATCAAGCAGTCTTGGTCGGCTTTTGCTACTGGTGATGAGTGTGATGACATGGCGTTGTATGCAGAATATGCGATAGATTTTGCAACGCTTGCCATGCGTTACGCATTGATGTCGGTGGCATCGGCAGTGGATATGCAGAATGAAAATGCGAAAAATAACGATGATGAGGAAGAAAGCAAATGAATGAAGTGAAAAATCCAAAACGGCCCTTGTATTTTTACTATGGGATTGTGTTGATCATCCTTCTCTTGCTGAATATGTTTTTAATGCCAACGATCAATAACCGGCAAGTCCAGGAAGTGGACTATGGTACATTCATGCAGATGACGGAAGATCACGAAATTGGCAAGGTGGAAATTCAGTCGAATCAAATTGTTTTCACCAACAAAGATGAAACGCAGGTTTATAAAACCGGGCTCATGGATGACCCAAATTTGACAGAGCGTTTGTACGATTCTGGTGCAAAGTTCTCCAGTGATATTGTCGAGCAAATGAGCCCGTTGATGAGTTTCATCGTGAGCTGGGGGATTCCGCTGCTGATCTTTATTGCACTTGGACAGTGGATGTCGAAGAAACTCATGAAGGGCAGCGGCAATTCGATGATGTTTGGCATGGGCAAATCCAATGCCAAGATCTATGTGAAGTCAACGGAGGGCATTCGTTTTTCCGATGTTGCTGGTGAAGATGAAGCAAAAGAAAATTTACAGGAAATCGTTGACTATCTCCACAATCCATCAAAATACAAGGAAATTGGTGCTTCCATGCCAAAGGGCGTCCTCTTAGTGGGCCCTCCTGGGACAGGGAAAACCATGCTTGCAAAGGCAGTTGCCGGTGAATCCAATGTTCCATTCTTTTCAATGAGTGGGTCAGAATTTGTTGAAATGTTCGTCGGCATGGGTGCCTCGAAGGTGCGTGACCTTTTCAAACAAGCCAAAGAAAAGGCACCTTGCATTGTCTTCATTGATGAAATTGATGCCATTGGGAAAAAGCGTGAAGGCAATTTTGGCGGCAACGATGAACGTGAGCAGACGCTGAATCAGCTGTTGACGGAGATGGATGGCTTTGAAGAAAACAGCGGCGTCATCATTCTTGCAGCTACGAACCGTCCCGAATCGCTGGACCCAGCGCTGACACGTCCGGGCCGTTTTGACCGTCGTGTCCCGGTAGAATTGCCTGATCTCAAAGGCCGTGAAGAAATTTTGAAAGTTCACGCGCGGAAAGTGAAAGTGGCAAGCGACGTTGACTTTAACAAGATTGCGCGCATGGCTTCTGGGGCTTCCGGTGCAGAATTGGCCAATATCGTCAATGAAGCGGCGCTGCGTGCGGTGCGCGACGGACGTAAATGTGCCACACAGGCAGATTTGGAAGAAAGCATAGAAGTTGTCATTGCCGGTTATCAGAAAAAGAACGCCATTCTCAGCGATAAAGAAAAATGGGCCGTGGCCACGCATGAGATTGGTCATGCCTTGGTGGCTGCACTGCAGACCAACTCGGCACCGGTGCAAAAGATCACCATTATTCCGCGCACGTCTGGTGCGCTTGGCTATACCATGCAGGTGGATGAAGACGAGCACTATTTGATGACAAAAGAAGAACTGGAAAATAAGATTGCCACACTTACTGCCGGCCGTGCAGCCGAAGAAGTGGTGCTGGGGTCTGTTTCAACTGGCGCTGCCAATGACATCGAACAGGCGACAAAATTAGCACGTGCCATGATTACACGCTATGGCATGAGCAAAGATTTTGACATGGTTGCGCTTGAAACCGTCAACAATCAATACCTGGGCGGAGATGCATCCCTGGCATGCTCTGCTGAAACACAGGCGCGTATTGATGAACAGGTTGTTGATCTTGTAAAGCGTCAGCATGAAAAAGCTGGCAAGATTTTGCTGGAACATCGAGAAAAACTGCGCGAGCTTTCAGAATACCTGTATCAAAAAGAAACCATTACGGGCAAAGAATTTATGGAGATTTTGAATCGCTAGTCTGAAGGGATGTGAAGAGGGCAGCAGGACATGTGCATGTCCTGCTGCCTGTATGTTATGGACCCTATGAAACTTTTATTCACACTGGATAAGAATTACTTGCCGCAGCTTCATGTGGTTTTGACGTCACTTTACTTTAACAATCCTGGTGAGTCATTTGATATTTATCTGATGCACCGCGGCTTGCAGGACGAGGATCTGGAAACGATTGAGCGCCGCTGTCAGGCTTACGATTGGCGATTTACGGCAATCATTGTTGATGAAACCTTGTTCGCTCACGCGCCGGTAAGCAAGCAATATCCGCAGGAAATGTATTATCGCATGCTGGCTCCGCATCTTTTGCCAGCTGATGTGGAGCGTGTGCTCTATCTTGATCCGGATATTTTAGTCATCAATCCATTGCGCCCATTGTGGGAGACCGATCTTGAGGGTCATCTTTTTGCAGCAACGGCGCATACCGGCAAAACAGAACTGGTATCGAGCGTCAACCGTGTGCGGCTGAATGTGGAGAACGATTATTTCAATTCTGGCGTGCTGCTGATTGATTGCAAAGCGGGACGCAGCGCCGTTGAACCGCAGGCGCTTTTTGATTTTACTGCTGCTCATGGCAAACAATTGATTCTGCCCGACCAGGATTTGCTTAATCAATTGTTTGGCGCACAGGTACAACCAGTGGAAGATGTACTTTGGAATTACGACCACAGGGATTATCATGGCTACTACCTCACCAGCGGCGGTCGCATGGATGCTGACTGGGTGATGAGTAATACAGCCATTTTGCATTTCTGTGGAAAAGCCAAACCTTGGAAATCGAACTATCGCTATCGTTTTGGAATTTTGTATAAACATTATCAACAGCTGACGCGTCATGAAATGGCTGCTTTATTGGGCGTGTAAAGTGAAATTATCGGCAGGAGGATGACTGTGCAAACAGTTACCCGCCTGCTTTTTATATAAAAGATAAGCGGGATTTATCTTTTAGAAAGAAAATTCCCCTTTACTTCCCTAGGAATACTATGTATAATGCATCTAACAAAATAACATTTATCAAGAGCGGCGGAGGGAACTGGCCCAATGAAGCCCGGCAACAGCCTTTGAAGGTAATGTGCTAAATCCAGCAGACAGCGTCTGGCAGATAAGTGATCGATAGCGTACACCATTTCCTGCCGGAAATGGTGATTTTTTATACCTTGGTGTTGTTGTTTTGTTGCCTGTTGTGGGAGTGGCCATTTACCACAACAAATTTAAAAAAGATAGGAGAATAATGATGAAATTGAAAAAATGGATTGCTACCGCTTTGGTAGCGACGCTTGCTTTAGGCTTGTTCGCAGGATGCGGCAGCAATAACAACAGTGCGGGGAGCAGCAGCGCGGCGGAAAGCAGTGCTTCCTCTGACGACAAGGTAATTACCATTGGGGCATCGGTGACACCACATGCTGTCATCTTGAACCATCTTGCCGATCAGTTTGAAAAAGAAGGATATGAGCTCAAGGTGGTTGAATTTACTGATTATGTTCAGCCAAACAATGCGTTGGAAGCTGGCGACTTGGATGCCAACTATTTCCAGCATCAGCCATACTTGGATAATTTTAATGAAGAAAATGGCACCAACATTGTTAGTGTAGGCGCAAACCTCTATATTCCAATGGCCATTTTTTCTGATAAACTGACCAATCTTGACAACATTCCTGATGGTGCTACGGTTGCTGTGCCGAATGATACCACCAACGAGGCACGTGCTCTGCTTCTTTTGCAGGAAAATGGATTTATTAAGCTTAAAGATGGTGTAGACATCACGGCAACAGTCATGGATATTGAGGACAATCCACATAATCTGGAGTTCGTTGAAATGGATGCAGCACAAATTCCACGTGCCCTTCAAGACACTGACCTTGCCATTGTCAATGGTAACTTTGCGCTCGATGCAGGTTTGAATTTGGATGATGCGCTGCTTATCGAAAGTTCTGATAGCACAACAGCGAAGACTTACGCAAATGTCATTGCGGTGCGTGCTGGTGAAGAAGATACCGATAAAACAAAGACGATCGTCAAGATTTTGACTTCTGACGAGACCAAGCAATATATTCAGGACAGTTTCAATGGCGCTGTTCTTCCAATATAAGGTTCTGTGCAATTTTTCAGCCCCGTTTTAAGCGGGGCTGAAAAAAGGTGCACTGCGCAGATGGCTATGTCATTGTGAGACGTTTTTAGAAATAAGCACCGCTTATTTGATTTTCCGTGAAATCCCTTTACTTTTGTCGAAATATTATCTATAATGCTATTCAACAGAATAACATTTATCAAGAGCGGCGGAGGGAACTGGCCCAGTGAAGCCCGGCAACAGCCTCTAAAGGTAATGTGCTAAATCCAGCAGACAATGGTCTGGCAGATAAGTGATCGATAATGTACACCATTTCCTGCCGGGAATGGTGCTTTTGTTTATATGTGTAATTTTTTGAAAGAAGGAATATCAATGAACAATGAAGAACTGAAAAATACTTCTGTAGCTACTCAGTGTATTCAGGGCGGCTACATTCCTGGCAATGCAGAATGCCGCACCATGCCGATCGTACAATCTACCACCTTTAAATATGATAAGGCTGACGATCTGGCAGATGTGTTTGACCTGAAAGTTGGCACACCAATGTATACACGCCTTGGCAATCCTTCCCTGTCATGGCTGGAAGAAAAAATTGCACTGATGGAAGGCGGCGTTGGTGCTTTGACTACTTCATCCGGTCAGGCAGCAACACTCTTCTCCATTATTAACATCACCCGTGCTGGTCAGCATGTTCTGGCATTGAGCAATTTGTATGGTGGAACCCATACTTTGCTTGGCAGTGTGCTGCCACGTATGGGCATTGAAGTTACCTTCATTGAGCCAACACTTTCTCTGGATGAAATGAAGACCTATATTCGTCCAGATACTCGCTGCATTTTCAGCGAAATGCTTGGCAACCCAGCGCTCGATGTGCTCGATTTGGACAAGATGACCACTTTGGCAAAATGGGCAGATGTACCGTTGATCGTTGATAACACCTTCCCAACACCTTATCTCTGCCGCCCAATCGAATTTGGCGCGAATATCGTTGTTCATTCTGCCACCAAGTATCTTGATGGCCACGCTACCTGCGTTGGTGGTGTCGTTGTCGATGGCGGGAACTTCAATTGGGACAATGGCAAATATCCTGAACTGACAACCCCAGATCCAGACTATCATGGCCTTGTTTACACCGAAGCATTTGGCAATGCTGCTTATATTGCAAAAGCGCGTGCAGGTTTGCTGCGTGACATCGGTGCAACCATGTCACCATTTAACGCTTTCTTGATCAACCTTGGCTGCGAAACGTTGGCTGTACGTATGCAGCGTCACAGTGAAAATGCCTTGGCTGTTGCTGAGTATCTGGCTGCGCATGACAAGGTTGAATGGGTCAGCTATCCAGGCCTGAAGAGCGATCCAAACTATGAACTTGCTCAGAAATACCTGCCAAAAGGCTGCTCCGGTGTTGTTGCCTTTGGTCCTAAAGGCGGCAGTGCAGCTGCAAAGAAAGTCATCGATAGCGTAAAATTGACCACATTGGTAACCCATGTTGGTGATTTGCGCAGCCATATGCTGCATCCAGCAAGCACCACGCACCGTCAGCTTGATGATGAAGCACTTGTAAAGGCTGGCGTACGTCCAAACCTGATTCGCTTCAGCGTTGGTATTGAAGATATCAATGACATTATCGCTGACGTTGATCAGGCGCTCGCACAGCTCTAATTCTTGCTTTCTCAATAGATGGGGCTGTCTTGATTGACAGCCCATCGTTGTTTTAGTATGAAAGTAAAGGAGGACGCGCATGCCTGTTATCATACCAAAGGATCTCCCCGCAACCGAGACCCTCAAACAGGAATTTATTCCTGTTATGCATGAGGAGCGCGCTCGAACTCAGGACATTCGTCCTCTGCATATCGGGCTCTTCAATCTTATGCCGAAAAAAATTGCTACGGAAACTCAGTTTCTTCGTTTGATTGGGAATACCCCACTTCAGGTAGAAATTGATCTGATCATGCCTACCAATCATACAAGTAAAAATACACCGCACGATCACTTGCTCAAATTCTATCATCCATTCAGTGAAGTGAAAGAGCGTCGCTATGATGGATTTATTGTTACTGGTGCGCCGGTGGAAATGTTGGATTTTGAAGAAGTGGATTATTGGGAAGAATTGTGTGAGGTCTTTGACTTTTGCAACACCAATGTGTATTCGACCTTTTTTATTTGTTGGGCCAGTCAGGCAGCATTTTATTATTACTATGGCATTCCTAAGTACCTTTTGGAAGAAAAGTTATTTGGCGTTTTCCCACATCGCTTGATTCGTGATCGTGACATTACCCGCGGTTTTGATGATGTATTTTACTGCCCGCATTCTCGCCATACAGAGAACAGAGCGGCGGATATTGTGGCTTGTCCAGATTTGAAAGTACTCGCTCAGAGTGATGAAGCGGGACCGCTTTTGACCACGACCATTGATCAACGTCATTATTTTTCCTCGGGACATATCGAATACGATCCATTAACATTGGCGGAAGAATATGAACGCGATGTGAAGAAGGGCCTCGATAATGTGCCGTTTCCACATAATTATTTTCCAGGAGATGATCCAAATCTGGCACCGATTGTGCGCTGGAGAGGTCATGCGAACCTGCTTTTTTCAAACTGGATGAACCACATCGTTTACCCAGGTACCCCATATGACCTGCGCGACCTTACCCCACGTAAGCCGCGCCGTTGAAAGAGGAGAGGACATCTATGCAAGAGGCGAAAGACCTCATTCAAATTCGAGACCTGCATAAGGTCTTTAAAATTAAAGGTCGAGATGTGATTGCACTCGAAGGCATCAATCTTGGCATCAAAGAAGGCGAATTTTTTGGAATCATTGGGCTTTCCGGCGCCGGAAAAAGCACCTTGGTTCGATGCATCAATTTCTTAGAAAAGCCTACATCCGGAAGTGTTGTTTTTGACGGACAGGATTTAGGAACGTTATCCAATAAAGCTTTGCGTCAAGTGCGTCAGCAAATGGGCATGATTTTTCAGCAGTTCAATCTGCTCATGCAGCGTACGGCATTAGAGAACGTATGCTTTCCGCTGGAACTTGCCGGTGTGAAAAAGGCGGAAGCAGAGGCGCGTGCTAAAGAACTGTTGGAAGTTGTTGGTTTGGCAGAACGTGCCAATGCTTACCCGGTTCAGCTTTCTGGCGGGCAGAAACAGCGCGTTGCCATTGCACGTGCCCTGGCGACCAATCCAAAGGTGCTTTTGTGTGACGAAGCCACCTCTGCTTTGGACCCGCAGACCACGGCGTCGATTCTGCAGCTTTTGCGCAAGCTCAATCAAGAAATGGGCATTACAGTTGTCATCATTACTCATGAAATGAGCGTTGTTGAAGAAGTGTGCCAGCGTGTCGCAGTTATTGCCAATCATCGCATTGTTGAAGTTGGCACCGTACAGGATATTTTTACGCATCCAAAGACCGATGCCACACGTCAGCTTGTATATCGAGAGAATGAAGACCCAGTCAGCTATCGACCAGGTGAAGGACGCTTTCTGCGCGTAGTCTATAATGGCAGCCACGCACTGGAGCCGATCATTGGCCAGATGATCTTGGATTTGCGTATTCCTGTCAACATTATTCATGCCAATTTGCGTTCCATCGAAGGGGATACTTATGGTGACATGGTCATTCAAGTGGGCGATGTGATTGAATCAGAACGCGTTTCACGGTACTTAAAAGATCGTGAAATTGCAGTAGAGGAGGTGGACCAGAATGCTTGATTCACAGATGATACAAATGCTTGTGGAAGGGACCATTGAAAGTATTTATATGACAGTGGCCATTACAGTGATTTCTTATATCATTGGGATACCACTTGGTGTATTTCTTGTAATCAGTGATAAAAATGGCATTCATCCAATGAGCGGCCTCAATTGGCTCGTTGGCGGCATTGTTAATATTCTGCGTTCTGTGCCATTCCTTATTATGATGATCACCATTCAGCCATTGACACGAATGATCGTTGGCACCACTATTGGTACCAGAGCGGCGATTGTTGCGCTGGTTGTTTCAGCAGCACCATTTGTGGCGCGTATGGTAGAACAGTCTTTGCTGGAAATTGATCATGGTGTGATCGAAGCTGCGCAATCTATGGGAGCATCGAATACGCAGATCATCACCAAAGTATTGCTACCGGAATCAAAACCGTCATTGTTAAACGGGGCGTTGGTCAGCGCTACGACCATTCTTGGCTATTCCGCAATGGCGGGCTTTATCGGCGGCGGTGGTCTCGGGGACATCGCTATTCGATATGGCTACAACCGTTACGATACGGGAACTATGTTGATCACTGTTGTACTGTTAGTTATCTTGGTGCAAATTATCCAGTCTGTAGGCTCTCGCATAGCCAAACGCTCGGATAAGCGCATCAATGACTAAAATAAAAAAAGTTCAAAAAAAGACAAGGAGAATGAAAATGAAAAACAAAAAATGGATTGCAACAGCGCTTGTTGCTACACTCGCAATTGGCCTGCTCTCAGGTTGCGGCGGCGGAAACGACACCTCATCAAGCAGTGCTTCTTCTGCAGCAAGCAGCTCTGCAGAAAGCAGTTCTTCTGACGACAAGACCATCACCATTGGTGCATCCCCATCTCCACATGCCGTTATTCTGAACGCCATGGCTGATGCGTTCGAAAAAGAAGGCTACACCTTGAATGTTGTTGAGTTCACCGACTATGTACAGCCAAACAATGCACTGGAAGCTGGTGACCTCGATGCCAACTACTTCCAGCATGGTCCGTATTTGGACAACTTTAACAAAGAAAATGGCACCCATCTGGTTGCTGCATGTGACGTTCATTATGAACCAATGGGCATTTTCTCTGACAGTCTGACCAATCTGGATTCTATTCCGGATGGTGCAAAAGTTGCCGTACCAAATGACACCACCAATGAAGCACGTGCATTGCTCTTGCTCCAGGAAAATGGTTTGATCACCTTGAAAGATGGTGTTGACATTACAGCAACTAAGATGGACATCGAAGAAAATCCAAAGAACCTGGAAATCGTTGAGCTCGAAGCAGCACAGATTCCACGTTCCCTGCCTGATGTTGCTCTGGGCGTTATCAATGGTAACTACGCACTTGATGCAGGTCTCAACTTCAGCGATGCACTCGTTGTAGAAGCTGCCGACAGCGTTGCTGCACAAACCTATGCAAACGTTGTTGCTGTCCGTGAAGGCGACGAAAACAGTGAAAAGACAAAAGTCATCGTCAAAGTGCTCACCTCCGATGAATGCAAACAATTCATCACCGATCACTTTGAAGGCGCCGTTCTGCCAATCACCAGCGCAAGTAGTGCTCAAGCTGAATAATTAAAGGAAAGCCGCGGAAGTTCCGTGGCTTTTTTTATTTGTCATACTTAGGAGGTGCCTATGAAAGGTCTAGGTCTTTCATAGTATGTTTTATACGCACAACATGATACAATAGGCAAAAGGGGTGAAAATCATGGAACTTGTTCTATATGGTGTGGTGATGCTGGTGGCGATGACGTTGGCAGGTGTTATTGGATTTGCTGCGAATGTTTTGGCGTTGCCAGTGCTTAGCATGTTTTTGCCGTTGAAAACTGCCGTTGCGGTGTTGATGCTGATTGTGGCGGTGCAGGTTGTGATTCAGGCAATCCAGGTGCGTCATGATGCGAATTGGCGTGAGGTGGCTCATATTGTGATTTTTGTCATCATTGGCATGCCCATCGGCTTTTTGGCGCTGAATTATTTGCCAGAACAAGTGATGAAAGGTTTTTTAGGACTGTTTGTCGCAGCAACAGCTGTCAAAGGTTTGGTGGATGATGTGCGTGGCAGAAAACCAGGCACGTTTCAAGAACGACCATGGCATAAGATCCTTTTGTTCTTTTCTGGTCTTTTAACAGGTGCGTTTGGCTGTGGTGGTCCGTTGATGGTGGTGTATTGCCGCAATCGTTATCGCGATAAAGAAAGTTTTCGCATCATGCAGTTTGCAAGTGGCAGCATTGTAATGACAGTGCCGTGTTTGGCCTATGCATGGTCGGGGGCGTATACAGCGGCGGGCGTTCCGTATATTATTGTCGGGTTTATTGCTGTGGCAATTGCACTAAAGGTCAGCGCAAAGATTGCCAAGCGTTTGAATACCGCTGTTTTTCAAAAGCTTGTTAATGTTGTTCTGCTGATTTCTGCGATAATGTTGATTTCCCAGACTATTGGTGGTTGATTAGAATATGACAAACATCGGCTCTGATGGCCGATGTTTAATTTTTGCAAAGCATTTGTTTGAAGGAAAACATGTTCAAAATGAAAAAACCTGCCTTCCGAGGTGTGATTATTTTTGACGTATGTGCAGTGTCGTGTTATACTTGAACCATCGTGAATGACGCGTGTTGAATAGCATGCCGGTGTAGCTCAGAGGATAGAGCAGTGGTTTCCTAAACCATTGGCCGCAGGTTCGACTCCTGTCACTGGCGTTTGATTAAATAGGAGGAATTCAAATGATCGATGTAGCAATTATTGGGGCTGGCCCTGCTGGTATGACAGCAAGTGTTTATGCGCGTCGTGCCGGATACAGCGTCACCGTGTTTGAATTGGGGATGCCTGGTGGTCAGGCTTCAACAACGGATAAAATTGAAAATTTTCCAGGCTATCCAGAAGGCATTGCCGGTGCAGAACTTGGAATGAAGTTTTATGAGCATGCGCAGGCTTTTGGCGCTGAATTTGTTTTTGAGCAGGTTGTGCGCTTAGAAGTTGAAGGCGATGTGAAGAAAGTCATTACAACGACTGGTACAGAAGAAAAAGAATATGAAGCACGCGCGGTTATTATTGCCACTGGCGCACATCCTCGCACCTTAGGCGTACCAAATGAAGATACGTTCCGCGGTCATGGTGTCAGCTATTGTGGCACTTGTGATGGCTTCTTCTTCCGCGGTAAAGATGTTTGCGTGGTTGGCGGCGGTGACGTGGCTGTGGAAGATGCCATTTACCTAGCTAATATGTGTAACAGCGTTACTGTTTTTCATCGCCGTGATGAACTGCGTGCCAACAAGCGCAGCCAGGAAGTGGCTTTTGCGAACGAAAAGATCCATTTTGTTTGGAATACTGTAGTAACGTCATTGGAAGGTGACGAACAGCTGCGTACAGTGGTCACAAAAAATGTGAAAACTGGTGAAGTGAAAGAATGGAACTTTGATGGCTGCTTTATTTTCGTTGGCTATACGCCAAATCAGGACGTGTATCCAGAGGGCCTCAAGGTGGATGAACGTGGTTATGTCATTACAGATGAAAACATGGCAACGAATATCCCAGGTGTGTATGCAATTGGTGATGTTCGAGAAAAGAGCGTACGTCAGGTAACCACAGCCGTTGGAGATGGTGGCGTTGTTATGTCTGATATTGAACGCTATTTCCGTGAAGGGAGTGCGCATGCATGAGACGCCGTCAAAGCAAATTGACTCAATTTCTTGTGGCTGTAATTGTTATCTTGCTTTGTATTGGTTTGTTATTGCCTTATTTTATGTCAATTTTCAGCTACTGAGTTGTTAAATTTTTAGAAAAGGAGCTGTGAAACATGAGCGAAGAAAAAGATATGCGTATCTATCAGTGCCAAATGCCAACTTGCGGTTACATGTATATGCCAACCAAAGGTGACAGAAAAGGAAAAATCCCTGCAGGTACTTCTTTTGAAGATCTGCCGGATACTTGGCGCTGCCCTTTGTGTGGTGCAACCAAGTCTGCATTTAAGCCTTTAGATGACTGATTTTTTGAAGAGCGTTTCTTAAATAAAGGAACGCTCTTTTTGTACGATAAGGCGAAAAACATGGCAAAAAGTCATTGATTAAAGGGTCGTGATATGATATTATATTTCGTGTTAAAATCGCTCGCGAGAGGGTAAAAGGAGGTGTGCGCATTGGCAAATATCAAATCTGCAAAGAAACGCGCTAAAACTGATCAGGTTCGTCGCCTTCGCAATGCCAGCGCTATGAGTGCTGTTCGTACCGCTGTTAAGGCGTTTGATCATGCAGTTGAAGCTGGGGATAAAGCGAAAGCTGCTGAAGCAATGACGCTTGCTGTGAAGAAGCTCGATCAGGCTGGTTCTAAGGGTCTGCTTCACAAGAACAACGTTGCAAACAAGAAATCTAGAATCATGAAGGCTTACAACAAAATGGCGTAAGTTTAGATAAAAGAAGCTGCCTGGCGTAGGGTGGCTTTTTTGTTATCAATCAAACGTCTGAATCGGAGGCGCTGATGAAGAAATTAGGGATCATTTTGCTGCTGCTGTTGATGGTGGGCGTTGCCGGGTGTGGCAGTGGTGAACCGGATGCCAGTGCGGAAGAAAAAACAGTAACTGTTACTATTCCACGCAATGTGATCGGCGATCAAAGTGATGAGGAAATCAAGAAAAATGCTCAGTCGGAGGATATTTCTGTGAGCATTGGCGAAGATGACTCGGTAACTTATGCCATGACACCGGAAAAGCAGCAGGAATTATTGCTTGGCTTTAAGACTAACTTTGAAGAAAGTTTACAAACCGCCCTTGATAATGGCGAGGTGCCGGGTTTGGTGAATGTCAGCTATAATGATGATATGAGTGCCTTTGACGTGACAGTCAATCGAGAAGCTTTTCAATCGCAGAATGGCGAAGAAAAACTCGGGATGTTGTATTCGGCAGGGACAGCCTACCAGTTGTATGCAGGCAGACCTGAGGAAGAGATTGATGTAACTGTCACATTGCTGGATCAGGCGACAAACGATGCATTTGGAACCTACAGCATGCGAGAAGTGTTTAATGCACAGCAGTCACCAGGTGATAATGCCGACTAAAAACGAAAAAGTCCTGTAGTTTTAGACTACAGGACTTTTTTGTTGGGCGCCGAATAGGCATGAAAAAACCACCAGCTCTGCTGGTGGT
>JAHZHI010000027.1 GCA_019420345.1 Peptococcaceae bacterium | reverse complement strand
ATCTATGATGAAAAATCATGGATTTATGGCTTGACTTTTATTAGCAGGTCTTTCCTGAAAAGAAAAATAAAAAAACCAGACCTTCTCACCGGAAAGTCTGGTAGTATAATTAGGGTAGCATCTTGTCAAGAGAAATGCAACCGACTTTGTTTAAGACGCAGGTTTCCTGTTTAAGACGCAAGTTTTTTCCTGCGGTTTTATGTTATACTACTATTGGATTATTGTGCAAAGGAGATGGAGCGATGCAGATTGCGATTGTGGATGACAGGGCAGAGGACAGAGAAGAACTGTCTGCCTGCCTGGAAAATTATATGAAACGGCATCAGCTGGACTATACGCTGACAGAATTTGAGGACGGAGAGAATTTTCTGAAAGCTGCCGCCCAGGTCAATTTTCAGCTTGTCTTTATGGACATCTATATGGAGAACATGGATGGAATGGAGGCCGCCAGAAGGCTGCGCCAGAAAAACAGGCTTTGTAAGATCGTTTTTCTGACCATTACAGAAGATTATGCCCGGATGGGGTACAGCCTGTCCGCCAGCTATTATCTGCTGAAGCCGCTTTCGCTCCATCAGGCAGATTTTGAAGAAGCGATGGAGCTGTGCCAGCTAAAACCGCCCTATGAAGTGATGACCCTTTCGGTTATGGCCGACCGTCAAAGGCTGGAACTTCCCACAGAGAAGATTCTGTACATAGATTATCAAAACCGTATGACACGGATTCATACGGCGGAACGCGTGATACCGGTAAGCGGAGGTTTTCAGGAGGTCACTGCCGCATTGCAGAAGGACAAGCGTTTTTTGCTCTGCTACCGGGGCGTTTTAATCAACATGGATTATATCAGCCATGTTGACAGCCAGACCTTCCGTTTGATAAACGGGGAGGAACTTCCGATTGCTCTCCGCAATGGAAAACAGCTGCGGGAAACCTACCGTCAGTATGTTTTCTCTGGAATGGGGCGTATCGTATGAGAATAAAACAAATACGCAGGCGTATTCTGGGGGGCTGTCTGGCCTGTCTCCTATGCTTCACCGGCAGTATCCCCGCATTTGCCGCTGGAACTGCAACCCCAGCCAACGCCGATGAAAGAAGGGAGAATCCGCTGGGTTTAGAAAACAAAGCTTCAGGGGTACTGGATAGCGGAACACCGGAAGCATCGGAAGAAGTATCCCTCGTCTTTGTCACAGAAATACAAAATGAAGGTGAACTGCTCTCCCTGCCGGCTTTTACCCTGCCCCTTAGAACCACACCGTCTGATGATGACCTGGAGGAAATTTATCAGCTGGCCCTTCAGTATCAGACCGTTTGCGCCACTGTAACAGCAGGTGAAGAAATCCGGCAGGAAACATTTTCTGTCGCATGGGATTTTTCGGCCATTGACCAGACCACTCCAGGCGAATATACCGCAGCAGGCCGGATTGAACTGCCGGAGGGGTATTCCTTTGGTGAAACTGTATTGCAGGAGCTGCAGATTTCCGTCCGGGTGGAAGAAATGCCGCCTGCTGTCATTACCTCCATAGAGAAATGGTATCCTTATACGGACGCGTTTGCGGTTCAACAGGGCAGCGGAACCGAAGCGTTGGAAAATTTGTTTGCCTTTTCCCCTTACTATCTGGATTGCTATGCGGAAAATGGAACCAGCTACACCGCTGTGGTGGAATGGGATTTTTCTGGTATTGATTTGAATACTGTGGGACTGTACCATGCAGCAGGAAGGCTGACTGCACCGGAAAATACCATATTTGCGGATCGTGTCGATTTCCCTGAAATTACAGTTCCTGTTTCTGTTCAGGCTCCGGATAGACCAGACATTAACTGTTTTCTGGCCGCCAGAGGAAACCTTTATTTTCCCTGGGTTACACCTCCGGGGAATCTGGACAAGGTCAGTATATGGCTGTCCGAAAACAACGGTTCATGGAACCGTCTGGAAAGTGGCGTTTATGTGGGTCAGGAAATGCTCTCGATTGCCACCCGTCTGCTGACGCCGGGCAGCAGCTACCGCCTTCAGGTTGATTATGACGGCGGACAGACTGGCATCCTGTCCTTGACCTACGCAGATGAAATTGTCCTTGAAGGGTATCATGAAGGCGACCGGGATGGAGGGGATGCAGGTGGAAATCCACCCGATACCATCATTCAGCCGCCTCCTGAAGATACCGACGATCAGGATGACAGTTTCGCAGACAGGCCCTCCACAAAGCCTTCAAAACCGCCTGCAACAAATGGCGGTGGAACGGATTCCGATGATTCTGAAAAAGCACCACCGGTCAACGGAGAAAATAATCCTACGGATCACAAGCCTTCCGAGCCCTCCCAGGATGGAAAGGACGATTCTATAAACAAAGAGGAATTCCCATCGCAACAGGCAAACGGTGATGCAGAGGAAGATACCGCTTTACAGCTGCCCCCTGAAGTGCAGACGATTGTCGGTGCTTTAGAGCTTGCTGTACCCGATCCTGCCTGGAAGCTTTCAGAAAACAGGAAAGATTCAGTGCAAAGCGCTATGACCGTTCCCCAGGAAGGCGCAGATTCCCAAAACTCTGCTTTTTCAGAGTTCTTCGATGAAACCACTGACCGGATTTCCGGCACACGCTTTTTGATGATGCTGCAAACAGGGGAGCAAAGAGCCGTCTTTTCCAAACAGGGAATCACCATCAGCATACCCAAAGACGCCTTGCCGGAGGGTATCCAAAACGAAGATCAGATTGACGTCATCATCCAAAAGGATACGGACGGCGGTTTTTCTTTTTCGTTTTCCATCAACGGAACTGCGCTCAACTCCCTGCCGGATATTTCTGTCATGCTGCCCTATCCAAATGAACCGGCAGCCGGCACATTGTTCCTCTGTGATGAAAGCGGCGTGGAAATCCCCATGACCGGTTACGACGATACGGCGAAAGCCGCTTCCTTTCAGATCAGCCATACAGGGACATACACCATTGTGGGAAAGGAAGATACCGCTTCCCTGGCACAGGCTGCCGACACAGATTACATCTGGTCGCCCATATTCTTTTTGATTCCGGCCTGTCTGTTTCTTCTGTCTGCCGGTGTGTTTTTCCTAAAGAGGAGGCGAAAATAAGATGGTATCTTCTGCGGTAAGAAAATATGCTGCTTTATGTATGGTCTGCCTGTGTTCATCCCTGTTTTTTCTTGGCCTGTATCAGTTCAATAATAAATATAGCCAGAACACAATCCAGGCGGCAAATGGGATTCTAGCGCTTTCTGAGGAAGAACTTCAAAAGTCACCGGTGCGCTTTCTGGTATCCGGCTGGACATTTTATCCTGACGCGCTTTTGACTCCGGCAGAAATACGGGATGAAAGCCACTATATGCGCTACCTTTCCATCGGAGAGCAGACCAATTTCTCCAGCCCTGCAAACCCTTCTCCCTATGGCTGCGGGACTTATCAGATGACATTCTTTCTGCCGGAACGGAAGGAAGCGTATGCGCTGGAAATCCCGGAAGTGTTTTCTGCTTACAACCTTTATCTGGATCATGACCTGATCCTGCAAATGGGGGAACCGGCACAGGGGACACCATTGGTTCAAAACCGCATGGTCACTTTTCATGGCGGAAAACCGGTCACACTCACCATAGCGGTCAGCAACTATGACCACTTTTACGGAGGGATTGTTTATCCACCTGCTTTCGGAACGATGCTGGCGGTCAATACAACCAGAGGAATCCGGTTTGCATTCTGCCTGTTCAGCTGTACGGTTACCTTTGTCTGTGCGCTGCTGTCCTTTTATTTCAGCCGCCGGATGAAACAGAAAAATACATTCCTGTTCGGACTGATCTGCCTTGCCATGTGCGGCCTGTCATCCTATCCTGTGCTTCATATGCTGGCTGCGGTTCCCGTATTCCCCTGGTACACGATTGAACTGTTCTGTATCTATCTGGTTACCTGGCTAATTGTGGTTCTGCAAAACCGGATATGCAGGCCGGGCTTCCTGCCTGCGGCCATCAGTAATGGAGTGGGCGCTGCCTTCCTGGTATATGCGTTTTTGTATGGCATGATGGCTTCCCATCTCTCCCTTGGAGCCATTCGCTTTTTCTCTGCATCGGTCTTTTGTTATAAGGCGGCATCTGCGCTCTATCTGCTTATCATCGCTGTGCTTGCCATTCACAGAGGAGAAAAACGGAGCAGGCCGATCTTTTATGCTGCGGCAGCCGCAACCTGCGCCTTTATATGGGATCGCCTTCTGCCGGTTTATGAGCCGGTTATCGGCGGTTGGTTTGTGGAATGGGGCAGCTTTTTCATAGCAGCAGCCATCGGTTATTCCCTCTGGCGCGATGTGATAGAAGGGTATGGAAACAGCCTGATTTTCCAGGAAGAACGCAAGCAGGTCATCCGTCAGCTTTCTATGCAGATCGAATACAGCCGTCAGGTTTCTGAGGCAGCGGCAGAAAACAGAAGGCTGATCCACGACATCAAACACCATCTGCGTACCATAGACCGCATGGCCTCTGAACATGGGCAGACAGAGATCTGCTCCTTCCTGTTACAGGTTGAGGAACAGGTTGCGGCAACATCGGGTCACTCCCATGTTGCGTTCTGCAAAAATCCCGTCGTAAATGCGCTGATTGAATACTACTACGGCATGGCGCAGACACAAGGGACAGAATTTCAGGTGCGGCTCGATCTTCCCGATCAGATGCCGCTTACCGATGTGGAACTGTGTACAGTGCTGGGCAATCTTTTGGACAATGCCGTTGAGGCGTGCAGCCGCCAAAAGCAAGGGGTGCGCCGCATTTTAGTTGCCGGCGAAACCAGAGGCAATATGTATTTTTTGAAGATTGAAAACACTTACGACGGACTGGCCTTTCAGGAGGGAAAAACATTCCTCTCCCGAAAGGGCGCATCCGCCAATCATGGAATCGGGCTTTCCTCTGTCCGAAAAATCATTGAAGGCCATGGCGGTGATCTCGATCTTGTTCCCGGTGAGGAATCCTTTCTTGTTGGAATTACAATACAGATGTAAAAACTGTTTTTTGAGGCGCATTCAGATAACATAGGCAAGACCTGATGGATGTACTTGGCTCGGAGGGGGTGGGGTATCCCGGATTCGGGATACCGTAGGCGAGCAATGTATCGGAATATCCCTTTGGGATTTTCCGATACGCTCGTTGGGGCCACCCCAAGCCCCGGACTGGCCGCTTTTGCGTCCAGTCGAACACGCCTTACGGCGTGGCTTTTTCACTCCCGTTGGTCGCTGTTCCTGCACATCCGCGCAGGAAGGATGGCGGCTGCCGCCGCCGGAGCAAAAGTTTTTCTTGGTGTGGATTTTGCATGGGGATTGACATATTTTCGTTTGCCGCGTATAATAATAGTACAAGGCAGGCAACGGCGTGTGTCTGTCAAAGCGTTGAGGTAAGAGAGTGCGCCGGTAGGCATTGTCTTACGGAGCTTGCAAGAGGGGTTGTGCAGTGAAACCTCAAACCGGCGTAGGCTGTAAAGCTGAAAGAAAATGCTCCAAATGACCCTGCCGTAAGGCAGGGTCATTCTGTTTATGTACAGGAGAAGAATATGGATTTATTACAGAAATGTGCTGTTGCTTTTGACCGGCTGACTGGCTATCAATATCGGTTTACGCTGGGCCGCAAAGGAAAACTCAAAGAGATTGTTCTGGGGTTTGGTGAAACTGATTTTCACCACCTTGCGGGCCTTCACAAATTGAAAGACATTAACATTGCCAGAGATAACCGTCAAACTGTGTTTCGTGATATTCTATCTGGCCGGATTACATACCAGACCATAGAAAAAAGTGCTTTTGTTCATGAGAGCCATCTAAGACTGGAAACATTTCAATTTATCGAGGATTTGCTGGATGGAGATCAGCTTGTATTTCGATTCAATAAAAAAGTGCTGCCTTACTCGGCGATTGATGGAGATTTCCTGCTGAAAATGGGCGATGGAATCGCATTGAATATTTCCTTCTTATTTATAGATAAAGAGAAGAGAAAATCAACCTAAACACTGGTGAAACCATCGTCCAATACGATCGTCTGACGCCAAAGGCAACAAAAAAAGAGGAAGGCTGAAAGGGAATCAAATCCCTCTCAGCCTTCCTCTTATCGTGTCTGCATATCTTTCTGTATCTGCTCCGGTTCCGGCATCTCCAAACCTAAAATTCTGTCCACATTCTGCTTTGCGGTCTGGTAGGCAATCATGTCCTGCCGCAGCGTCTTGTACTGTTCATACAGCGCCTGCTTTTCCTCCAGCAGTTTTCCGTATTCCTGGGACAGCTGGGACACCTTGGGGATAGGCTTTCCTCCCAATGCATCAAAGGCTTGTTTTGCTGCTTCGTGCTGGGCAATCTCGTCGGCGTGTTCGGCTCGAAACTCCTTCTTATGCCGGGATTTTTTGTAGGCGGCATAAACCTCTCGGGTCTTGGAATACCGGATGATATGGGTCTTTAACTGGGCAATCTGGGCCATGCGACCCTCCAGCTGCCGAATACTCCGGGAAACCTCATCAAACCGCGCTCCGGTGTTGTCAGCCAGCGCCGCCAGTTGGTCGTAGTCGGTGAGGTTGTTGTCAATCAAAAAGTTCAGGGTCTTAGCAGCCTCCTGAAGATTAAAAATCCTCGCCCACCGCTCATAGCCCTTGCCCTTTCCGGCCTGCATCTTGGCCTGGATGTCAATAAGCAGCTTACCCGGTCTGCCGGTGGTGAAACGTGGCTGTTCTGCCAGCCCAGACTGCCCGCGTGGGCCTCCTGTGCGTTCCATCAGAGCCTCTTTGGTGTAGCTGTCTCCCAGCCGGTGGGTTTTCACAAAATACGCCTGCCCCGGCGGCCGGAAGGCGACGTATTTTCCCAGCCTGACCTCAAACCCTTCCGAGCGCATCCGGGCCAAAAAGTCCTCAAAGTCCCGACTGTCCGGGAGCAGGCGATCAATGGTCTGGCGCAGCCGCTCTTTGCCGGACACGCCGTACTGGATGGCCGCCCGTTCTCCTGCCTGTCTGCTTTTTGGTTTCGGGTTTTCAATGACCGACAGGCCCCACTCCTGGCACAGCGCATCGTTGAGCTGCCGCAGGACAAGGTAGGAGTTTTTTACGTTCTGGAACTTCCCGTCACAGTCCAGATTGGTGCTGTTAAATTCGATGTGGGTGTGGATGTGGGACTTGTCGGTGTGGGTGCTGACCACGAATTGGTGCTGACCCTTGGTAAAGCGCATGGACAGCTCAAAGCCCAGCCGGTTGGCGTCCTCCGGGGTAATCTCTCCAGGCTTAAAGGACTGGATGATCCGGTACATAATCACATCCCGGTGGCGGGGCTGGCTGCGCCCGGTGTTCTAATAGTAAAGCTGCTTGCTGATCTCAAATTCTTCGGCGGCGCTCTCCGGGGAACACTGATAGGAGGACACCAGCTCCCCGTCCTTTGTTTTCTCTGCTTTCTGGTCATAGTCATGCCGTTCCGTCATGGATTGCAGCCGCGTCCGGTTCTTCATGGTTTTGCGCGGTAAGATGTTGGAGATGGCCATGGGCTGTGCCTCCTTCCTGTGTGTTGTTACCGGGCCTCGCCCCGGTGCGGTTCATGATGCCTGTCTGCCCGGACAGCGGCCAGCTGGGACAGCAGAAACTCGTTGCAGTCCTTGCCGCACTCCTTTGGCGGCGGATTGGGGTGGATGAGGGCGATCCGCCCGGACAGTTCCGGGTCATCCCGGATAACATGAGCCAGCCGCTTTATTCCTTCGGTTCCCGCCCGGTCGTTGTCCAGGCACAGGCTTACCTGTGTCACCTTGGGGTGATCGTGAAGAAATTGGAGCATGGCGCGGGGAGCGGTTCCACCCAGGGAGAGGTAGTGATGGTTCTGCCACACGCCGCCTGCCATTTTGGTAAGAGTGGCAAGGGATAGGGCGTCTATGGGACTTTCTACTACCACCAGCCGGGAACAGTCCGGATCAGAACCACGCAAGCAAAAATGAAACCGCTTGTCGCTGCCCGCTGCATCCATCTTAAAGCTGTCTTTGGTTCCCCGCAGAAAAGCAGACCGGGCTTTACCCTCCTTGTCCCGGCCCACAAATACACAGTTTTGATACTTCCGGCTCTCATAGAGAATACCAGCATCCATGCAAGCGCCAATAATCTCCGGGTGGATGCCCCGGTCTTGCAGGTAGGCGGTGACAGCGCCGGCACAGCAGCTGGCCTCCGGCAGACAAAACGAAACGGGCGGTCTTAACGGCGGCGGCTTTTGGGGCGGCGGAATATATCCTCCGGTCAGGGTTTCAACTGCTTCCATAAAGGACAGCCTCCGCACCTTGATGAGATAATCTAAAGCGGTGCGCCCACCGATACCCCGGCTGTTCCAGCACCACTTCCCATTGGAGATTTTTAAGCTGTCGTGGGTACGGGTACAGTATTCGTGGGGACCGCTGCGTCTAAGTTCCCCTGGCTCGTAGGCTTGCAGATAGGACAGCAAATCCCACTGCTTCGCCTGGTCGATCTGTTCTTTGCTTAAATCTTAGTGGGGCGGCCCTGGCCTTGTTTTTTCCGTTCAATCAGGCCGATGCCGCCATCCTGATCCAGTTCCTTGAACAGTTTGACGGCCTTATCCTTACCGCAGCCCAGCAGTTCCACAGCGTCCTCCAGGGTGAAGTAGATGAACACCCAGTTGTCGCTGTCGAACCAACCGTTGCGGACAGACAGCGCCATCCGGTCAAGCAAAAGCCCATAAAGCACCTTTGCTTCGACGGATACGGTTTTATAGTGAGGATTGGTAAACAGGACTTTGGGGACTCGATAAAAGCTGTATTGTTCGGCCTCTCCGCCGTAGAAATAATCCAGATGTAACGGCATTGTTTTGACCTCCTTCTTGGTTTTGGGTAAAAGAAAAAAGCCCCGGCAACGAAAAAAGTCGTTGCCGGGGCTGAGTTGTATTGGCGCCATCTATTCAGGGGGCATCTTAGCAAAAAAGGCACTGACAGATCATCTTGTCCGTCAGTGCCTCTTGATTTTGAAGTAAATACGTTGCCGCATGGCTGTCAAACCGCTTATTTACTGGCTTTTTTGTGGTGTCCCTCCCGCTAATAAACTTTTCCGTACTTATATTTTATTTACCACCAGCAGAGCTGATGATTTTTTCATGCCTATTCATCACCCAGTAAAAAAATGGCCCTGCCTCAAAGAAAGGCTGGACCATTTTTATGTCAACGTTTCTTATATAAGATAATGCAGGGCGCTTCTCCGCCAGGTCCGTAACTACCGATCAAAAGGAACTGGTCGTCGGCCACAACGCCATAAAAGCGATCACTGTCTGGCTGTGCAATCTGCGTGCCTAGATAAACGCGCTGGTCCTACAGGAGCTTGATGGTGTCTCCATTAGGCAGCGGATAGGCCAAATTCACATAAAAGCCATTCAAAAGCGTCACTTCTGTCATAGTCACATGTGGAACATTGAGTCCATTCACTTCGGCAATAAGCCGCTGCTTTTCCTGATTCAGGCGCTCTGCGCCGCCCTGCTTGACCCATTCAGCGGCTACACAGCTTCCGCCAAAAGGCTCACCGCCGGTGGCCTCACAGCCGCCGCATTCTGCTGCTCTGGGGCATTGCCCGCAGCAATCCAATCCACAGTACGTCATTTTGTCATCCCTCCTGTTTCTTGACCGCGCCGCATGTACAGGAGCGGATAAGGATTGCTCTGCTCATCCAGCTCGCTGCAGCGTGCCACCACGAAACCCATATATTCTTAAAAGCCTGGCGCCTGTGGACACATTAACGGCTAATGTGTCCACACCATGGTGTGCGCTGCACCACCGCTGTCATCGTCGTTACTTCCTGTTCTTTATCTCGCTGCATCTCTTTTCCCCATTATACAACGACAGCTCGATCTTTTTGAACAATGAAAAGCGCTCCTTGGTGGCGCCTTGAAATGCAGGGTTCGAGGCAGCACCAAGGAGCGCTTGCAGGATGCGTTTTCTTGATATGGAATGACCGTTTGAGCGGCCACTATCTGAAAATCAGAACGTCTGCCATGGTTCGATGCTTTGTCACCAATCAATCGCCAATATCAGTGTGCCCCTGCTCAAACTCCCATTGCAGGCCATAGCGATCAATAAAATAGAAGTAGCGCACCTGTCCCAGAATGTTGGCGGTCTCGATGTTGCGCGCGTCGGTTTCGCCCGGCGCCTGATCAAAGAAGCGAACGTCCGATGGCTGCGTTTCGCTGATCTGATAAACCTGATAAGCTTCGGTCTCATTGATCAATCGAGTATCCGGCATAGCCTGAATATGCGCAAACGCCGCTTCGATATTGGTCACTTTCAAAGCCACATGACGGGCACCGCTTACATCATTGGCAGCAAAAATCACAGGCTCTGTCCGTCCTTTCGGCTGGTGATACTGCATCAGCTCCAAGGTCAGCCTGGTGCCTGGCACGTTGACAAAGGCAATGGATACGTCACCATCGGCTGCCTCGTCTACAAAACCGCCGGCCTTGAAAAAGCCTTCGTTTTTCCAGTGAGACAGGCAATGGTCCGGCTCCACGCCCAAAAGGTCACGGTAATAGTCGACAGCCTGCTCCATGTCGTCCACAAAAATACAAATGTGTGACAGCCCGACAATATTCGGCAGCTCGGGCTGAATGGTGTTCTTTTGACGATCGTTCATTGCCGGTTCCTCCTTATGCAATCGTTCATCACTCTATGAAACGGCATTGTTTTCTTATTGGATGATGCCATGATCTCTAGCCAGAGCTTCTATGCTGCGGTCGTACGTGGCCTCGGCTTCCTTGGAAAAGAAACAGCCAGGAACCCCTTCGTTGTGGTCGCGGTGGTGTGCGACACATTCACAGCATTTGCCGTGGCGCGGGCAGTCATAAGTGCAAGGGCATTCTCGTTTGTTGTCACATCGTTGCGTCATTGTTGTTGCTTCCTTTCTGTTATCAACGCTCAATAAATCCAGGATACGCATCCCATGATACAGCTACAGGCTGCATCGACTTTAACAGTCTCCTTGCTGAATCGGTTAAATGTACTGGCTTCAGCAATGGTTTGGTACTATATGCCTATTTTAACACAGATAATATTTTTATTGTATCTAAATTTCAAAATTTATGAACATGATGTGCAAAATGTGTAAAAAACGGCCCCTGCTTTTCGATGAAGGATTCGAAAAGCAGGGGCCTCCTTAAATTAAAATAATGAATTAGCGAATGTCGTTATCTGAACATCTGGCCGCAGTCTTGGCAAAACTCATAAATCACGCCAGCACCAGCGCCGGCTTAAAATCAAGATAGTCGCCGCTGACAAGCATATACTTCACCCCGCGCACGGTGCCGCGCAGACTATCGCCGAAGCGTTTGGCACCGTGGCAGTGAGAATAAACGACTGTTTCAACACCGTATTCTTCGGCAATATCGGTAAATGGCGAGGCATCCTCGAGAATGTTCGTTGGCGGATAGTGCAGAAACATGATGAACTTGCGATAGCCAGCCGCCGTTGCCTGTTCAAAGGAATCATGCAAACGAACCATCTCACGCGCCACCAATTTTTCGGCGTGCTGCTCGTTTTCCTCGTCCCAGCCAACGATGCGCCCCCATGGATCTAAATAGAATGGCCCTTCAAAGGTGTAGCCTTTGGTGCCAACAAGGGCATAATCTTGATAGCTGGCGAAATTGTTCTGCAGGAAGAAAAGCCGTCCCGCGAAAGCATCGTTCAGACGTGCCGTTTTCTTCGCGTCCCAAAACATGTCATGGTTGCCGCGCAGGAGGATCTTTTGCCCAGGCAGACGCTCAATGAAAGCGAGATCTTCTTGGCATTCGTCCAGCTTACGTCCCCAGGAATGGTCACCCGTGAGCACCAGGGTGTCGTCTGGGGCGACAATTTTATTGACATATTTTTCTATTTTGCGTTCGTGGTGTTTCCAGGCTTTGCCAAACATATCCATCGATTTGTCTGCCTGAAAGCTGAGGTGCAAATCGCCCAGCGCGTACAAGGCCATGAGGCATCCCTTCCTTTCGTCGTTGTGTTTAATTACAGCTATTGTAACACATCCTGCATGACGAAAAACGAAAAGCCTTCCCGCGAACACGGAAAGGCTTTTTTGTGTGTGAAAGATTATTTAAGGAAGCCGTTGATGATTTGTTCTTCAGCTTCTTGTTCAGTGAGGCCGAGGGTCATGAGCTTGATGAGCTGTTCACCGGCAATTTTACCGATGGCTGCTTCGTGAATCAAGCTGGCGTCTACGCTGTTGGCCGACAGCTGTGGCGAAGCGATGACATGTGCGTCATCCATGATGATGGCATCGCATTCGGTGTGACCATAGCATTCGGTGTTGCCGTTGATGCGGGAAATGAATTCCTGGAAGGACTGATCTTTGGCAACACTGCGGCTGACCACATTGGCGCTGCAATTTTCCCCGTTGAGGTCCACAGAGAAATTGGTCTTTGCCACCTGATCGCCAGTGGTGAGGATCTTTTCATGAATGATGAGGGTAGCACCTTCAGCGAGATCCCCGCTGGTTTCACGAATGGTGTCGTCGATGCCTTCGATCTGCGTGGTTTCCATTTCCATTTCTGCCCCTTCTTCAAGATGGAGAATAGTGGTTGGATTCATGATCTGCTTGCCGCGGCCATCGCCTTCACCAAAGTGTTTTTCAATGTATTTGACTTTAGAGTTTTTACCAATGTAGAACGTATGAATCCCGTCGTGCTGGCTGTCGCCGCCACCGCCGCAGTTATGAATGCCGCAGCCGGCAACGATGGTGACATTGCAGTTTTCACCAATGTAAAAATCGTTGTAAACGAGGTCTTTGAGACCGCTCTGTTCCATGATGACAGGAATGTGCATGGATTCGTTGACGGTGCCGTCTTTAACGTGAATCTCAATGCCCTGACGTTCTTTCTGAGGAACGATTTCAATATTTGCCGTGGAACGGCGGCCTGCAGCCTGTCCATCGGCACGGATATTATATGCCCCGACTGGCAGTGCGTCGAGGTCGGCAACTTCTTTTAATAAACGTTTCTGAATTTCATCCATGGTCGAAACCTCCTTTATTTCGCTAATTTGTCCATGATCTTTGTGCAGCCACTGCCAATGATGTGTGGCATCACATCATCTGGCTTGCCATCGCGCACCACTTTGCCATCCTGCATCATGATGATGCGGTCGGCAATGTTGAGAATGCGTTCCTGGTGGCTGATGATAAGGATTTTACCATTGGTCTTTTCGTTCATCTTTTCAAAGACCTGGATCAAGCTTTGGAAGCTCCAAAGGTCGATGCCGGCTTCTGGTTCATCGAAGAGCGACAGCGCAGTGCTACGAGCGAGCATCATAGCAATTTCGATACGTTTCATTTCACCGCCGGAAAGGCTGTCGTTGAGTTCACGATCGATGTAATCGCGCGCGCAGAGGCCAACTTCGCTGAGGTAGTCGCACGCTTCACTAAGGGAGGTGCCGCGGCCAGATGCCAGGGTCAAAAGATCGATGACCTTGAGGCCTTTGAAGGCGACCGGTTTCTGGAAGGCATAGCTGATGCCAAGGTTGGCACGATCAGTGATGCTCCAGTCGGTGATATCCTGGCCGTTGAAGGTGATGCGGCCGCTGGTTGGCTTGATGATGCCGCAGATGACCTTCATCAAGGTACTCTTGCCGCTGCCGTTAGGACCAGTGATGGCCACAAACGGTTCATCAATCTCCAAATTGACGTCGTTAAGAATATTTGGGCGCTCCTCAACGCCGTAAGAAATATGTTCTAATTTTAACATGGTAACTCCTCCATTTAACCATAAATAACGATCAATATTGATCGAGGGCTTCTTCAAAAGCCTCCAGCATTTGCAGCACTGCTGCTGCACTTTCCGGCGGCAGCGCCTGGGCAGCGGCGATCACTTTGCGAAGCCGACAATCACGATATGCATAATAATTTATTAAAATTTCTTCTCCCGCTTGTGACAGCCGAATGGTCACCATCCCATTGCCATCGCTTGATGGACTGCGCACGATGAGCGCTTTCTTTTCAATCTTGGCCAAAGTCTGCGACACGGCGCCTTTGGTGATGCCTAAAAGTGCCGCAATTTGCGACGGTGTAACCGGCTGTTCGTGGGCCACAACGTCCAACACCTGCGCTTCGGAACCGCAGACAGTCTCTGCAGTGCCAAAGGTTTTGGGCTGTTTGGTCTTGGCGTTGTACTTATTGATGAGGCGATAAGCGGTGATGTAAATATCTTTTCGTTCCATCGGTAACACCTCTCTGAGAACGGGTGCCTGTTTAGCAGCTAAATCGTTCTTTCGATTCTTATTATACTGATTTATGGGGGAATGAAAAGACTTTTTTGCTTTTAATCAATCAGCTGTGTTTATTGTAAGTAAAATCCACGGAAATAGCAGGCGCACAAAAAAACGCCAGCTTCCTGCCAAAACAGAAAGCCAGCGCTTCATCTGCAAAACTTAGTCAAGCAAGGCAAGAATGTCGGCCTTTGGCTGAACGCCAACGGACTGGTTGACAATCTTCCCGTCTTTGACAGCAACGAGGGTAGGGATACTCATAACATGAAACGCGGTAGCCAATTCGGTCTGTTCGTCAACATTGATCTTACCAACCTTGATGTCTTCACGTTCGTTAGAGATCTGTTCCACGATAGGGCCTACCATGCGGCAAGGTCCGCACCATGCTGCCCAGAAATCGAGGAGTACAGGCTTGTCGCTTTTGATAACTTCCTCTTCAAAATTTTCTTTGGTAATGGTAACTACTGCCATTTGTTTATTTCCTCCTTCAGGATACGTTGCTTATAGTATAACATACTTTCCGTGGTTTGAAATAAAAAAATCACTGGAAAATCATTTTTTTATCTATCGCGGTCCTCACTTGTCCGCATTTTTCATGGCTTCCAATTCGCACATGAAAAGATCGTAGTAGTCGTCTTCGCCGCGCAGCACCGGAGAATTTTCACCGCCGCCATTGGTGGCACGGCGCATGGCTGCATAGTCGGCTTCGCCGGCGAAGGCCAGTTCAGTGATGCTGATCGTCTGACCCAGTTCCGTGGCAACCTGGCAGAAAACTTCTTCTGCATTTTCAGCGTCACGTGTGGCCAGCAAACGATCGCGTACAGCAGGATCTTGTTTGGCCAGAGCACGCAGATTGACAATTACATCTTGAAGATCCATCATCAGCCCTCCTTTCAGTTATACCAAAAGATCGAGAATATTCATGCCAAGAGAGGTGTCCGATTTGTACAGTTCCGTATAACCACAGTCTTCACAGCTAATGGTGACAAAGCGCTTGTTCTGAACTTCAAACACCTTCGCAAAACCGCCGCCAGTAGCTTGGAAACGATCGCTTTCGTATCGGGTGCAGCCACATTTTGGGCAGACGTATTGACGTTTTTCAAAATCTCTTTTTGCCATAATGGTTCATCCTTTCAAAAGTCAGTTGCTTGTTCTCTTAACAAAGCCGCGCATTTACGGCTGCCAAGTCCGCAGGGGTATCTACCTCGGCCAGCAGATGTCCCGCATAGGACAACGCAAATAAGTTCATTTCTTCCAGCACTGGAGCCGCAGCAGTTTCTGCATAAATCGCCGTATCGCCATGCGCACAGCGAGCATGCACAGCATCCAGCCAAAGCGCAAGAGCGTTGGCACTGAGCCTGTAAAACGGCATGAAATTGACGCAGTCGTCGCCAAACAATTCCACACTGATAGCTGCAATATGCCCATCTCTCACCTGTGCTTTAAAGTCTTTGGCATTGAGTGGCGTCGTTTCATCGACCGCCGCCAAATCAGGCACTGATGCCTGCATTACTTTTTCGAGCCAGGATGCATCAAATACCAAATCACCGTGCATCATCAGCACATCCTGACCGCGCAGGCATGCCGCCGCACGATCCAGCGAAACAATGGCATTGGTCTGTGCATAATCAGGATTATCGACAAACGTAAACCGCATGCCTTGTGCTGCAAACGGCTGCACCGCTTCACAAATCTGTGCGCCGCGATAACCCGTACTGATCACCACTTCCATTACACCGGCTTGATGCAGCAGCCGCAGCTGCCGCGCCAGCAACGTTTCACCGGTTGCCAGCGGCACCAGCGCCTTTGGCCGCTCTGCCGTCAAAGTGCCCAACCGCGAGCCACGACCAGAATTAAAAATAAAGGCTTTCATCGCACACCTTCAAATGCGCGGCGATACATTTCAGCAAGATCCTCTTCTGTCAGCGCCACTGGAAAATTGCTCAGGCGCTGCACGTTTACCGAGCCAGCCAACAGACCAAGATCGCCATCGTCTTCCGGCAGCCAATCATTGGCAAGATCGGCCTGCTTGCGCAAAGCTAGAAAAGCATCCAGCCCAGCCTGCGGGTCTGACTTTCCACTAAGCAGCTGCGCCAATCCACGCAGCCGTTCTGCCAACGCGGCATCGCCTTCCGAAGCCTGCATCAGCCGCTCCCAGGCAGCTGGCAGGCAAACCGCCGCCGCATGACCATGGCGCAGGCCATAGAACGCCGTCAGCTGATAACACATGGCATGCGCCGCTGTGGTGGTGGTGAGATTGATAGCACGCCCAGCAAAATTTGACGCCACCAGCACTGCCCCAGCCGCCGCTTCATCGCCAGCCAGATAACTGGCAGCGTTGGCCGTCAGCAGGCCAATGGCCTGTGCCGAAAATGCACGGCTTTCTTCGCTGGAACGTACCGACCAATACGACTCGATGCTGTGGCAAAGCGCATCCATCAACGTGCTCGCCCGCTCTGCCTGCGGCAGCGTCGCCAGCTGCGCCGGATCAAGGATAACCGCTTCTGGCAGCAGTGCTTCATGAGCCACCGAATATTTCTTGCCGCCAATATAAATCGTTGCAAAGTGCGTCGCCTCGCTGCCTGTACCTGCCGTGGTCGGCATGGCTACGTGCGGCACCATCATCGGTTCAGGCTGCGTCAAACGGTCCAATAGCGGCGCCGCCTCGTCGCTTCCGCCCAACGCCTTGATCGCCTTCGCCACATCCATGGCGCTGCCGCCGCCAATGCTCAGAAGCCCATCGCAGTCGTTGGCGCGATACATCGCCAGACCAGCCGCTGCCTGCTCCGCCGTTGGGTTCGGTGTGAAGCCATCGAAATGCACCAGCGGCATGCCGCGATGCGCCATCTCCTCAGCAATGCCGGAACGCGCCAGCCCACCGCCGCTCACAATCAAAGGCTTCATCACACCCAGCCGCGCTAAAAGCAGCGGCACATCGCCAGCCATGGCCAGCTCCGCCGACGCACGCCCATCAGCGAACACCAGCGCTCCGCCGCTGCGCTCAAAAATCACTTGTTCCACAATCGTTCACCTCTCCGTGTCAGTTTTATGCCTTCATTATACCATAGCACCCGCCGTCCTGCACCTTTTCGACTGCGTGTCATTCTTGACACACTTGCAAAACGCGTGGTATATTTACCACATAAAGAGCGAAATATACCACATTTTTAGGAGGTGCTCCACCATGAAACGCTTCAACATGCTTGGTCTTTTGTCGCTGCTGGCACTGGTCGCTGTGCTTGGCTTTGTGAGCGACAACAAAGGCTGGTTCGGATTTCTCGGCTTTCTCTACTACCTGCGTTATTTTCGCGTCATCCCAGACGAATTTTTCCTGGAAAACGTGCGCAAAACGGCTACACTTTCCTTTTTTGTCGGCATGTTGTCCCTCATCGTCTATATCTTCGCCTGCAGCCTCCTCTATGGCACGGCACAAGCAGCACCAACGGCTTTCGCCCTCAGCTTTGCCACCTCGGTGATCGTTTTCAGCATCGCTCTCACCATCTGCGAATGGCGTGAACAAAAAGGCGCTTTGGAATAATTGGAGGTATTCATCATGAAAAAGATCAATCCTGTCGGCCTGCTGTCCCTCATGGCACTGCCGGCACTGCTCTTTTTGAACAGCGGCGACCGCGCCTACCTGGCGTTTCTCATCTTTCTCGTGTTTCTTCCGTACTTTGGCGTCACGCCAGATGAATGCTTTCTCGGACACGTAAAAAGCGCCGCCCTCTGGGCCTTTTTCGCCGAAATGATCGTCGTCACCCTCGTCATCCTTCTCGCCACCCTGCGCAGCGGCCCGTCTGCTGACATCACAGCGCTGGCGCTGAAAAGCGGCTTTCTCACTGCCTATGTGCTCTTCACCGGCATGCTCACCATCTGCGAATGGCGCGAACTGAAAGGATTGTCTGACGAATGATCCACAACCGCATCAAAGAATACCGCGCCAAACATAACATGAACCAGGCCGAACTCGCCCAGCGCGTCGGCGTGCGCCGCGAAACCATCGGCAACCTCGAAAAAGGCCGCTACAACCCATCCCTCGTCCTCGCCTGGAACATCGCCAAAGTCTTTGGCGTCACCATCGAAGACATCTTCACCATCACCGACGACGAATAAGCAAAGGGAGTCGCCACACGAACCTGTTGTTCGTGCAGCGGCTCCCCTTTTTTATTCTTCGTACTGAATCTCGTGTTTCAAAAACTTCCCATTGTGCAGTTCAGCGGTGGCTTTGGCGATATCGGCGAGGCTGTTCATGACGATCGGCCCGTGCCAAGCGATGGGTTCGTTCAGCGCAGGTGCGCTCATGACGAGAATGTGCACAGGCGCGTCGGCTGCTTCAAGATGCAGGCTGTCGCCGCTGGCAAGTTTGACAGCGGTCTTTTCAGCAATGGCTTCACCTTCAACAACAGCATCGCCCAGCAGCGTAAACACCATGGTCCTGCGCGCAGGATCAGTGGCAATGGTCGCAGCCTTTCCCGCTTCCAGCTGTACATCGTAATAATCGAGCGGCAGATAGCTGCCCTGAAAGCCCTGCACCCCATTGAACGCCCCAGCAAGCACACGTACCTTGCCGCCATCAATGGCCACTTCCGGAATGTCCTCGCGCTTAATGTGGTGATAAGCTGGCAGCACCATCTTATCCTTGGCTGGCAGATTCAGCCACAGCTGCACACCCAACAGGCGCTCCGACGCCGGCAGTTTTTCTTCATGCTGAATACCGGAACCCGCCGTCATCCACTGCACCTCACCGTCGCCGATGGTGTCCTCGTGGCCCAGGCTGTCGCGATGCATCATCTGCCCCTGCACCAGATAGCTGATCGTTTCAATGCCGCGGTGCGGATGCTTTGGAAACCCTGCTTTGTAGGATTCTGGGTCGGTACTGTCGAAAGAATCCAGCATCAAAAACGGATCGAACGCCTCCGCTGTTGGATGGCCCAACACGCGCACCAGATCAACCCCGGCGCCGTCAAACGTATGCTGACCCTGCACGCGTTCCTCAATTGCTCGTGTCATGATAGCTCCTCCTTAATAGTTCTTGTTCATTATTAAGCTTCCTATGCAAATCATCTTAACGGCATTCTAATCGAATCCCGCCGAAAAGTCAATAATGACAACAAAAGCAGCCGCTCCCCTCAGGGACGGCTGCTTTTGTCATGGCCAATCTCACAGCACTTACTCCTTCTGCTGTGTCACGGCCTGGGTCCAGAGCTGGTGCAGGCGTTCTTCGAATACATCGGCGCGGATCATCGCTAAGCCTTCCGCTTCGTCGCCGAGCACCACCAGTTCGTCGCCTGGCTGCAAGTGAAACAGGCTGCGTGCTTTCTTGGGAATCACGACCTGGCCATGGTCGTTAAGCTTCACCGTGCCAAAGATGTGCTTCCCCTTTGGCGCCGGTGTCAGCGCTGTTTGCCCAACTTTAGCATCAAAATTCAGCAAGGCGTCAATCGTCGTATCATAAAGAGCCGCCAGTTTCTGACAATGCAGCACATCCGGCAAGGTGTCGCCCTTTTCCCACTTCGCATAGGCCTGTCGGGAGACGCCGACACGCGCCGCCACCTCTTCCTGGGAATAGCCATTGAGCATCCGCAGCATGGAAATATTATCACTCAGCATCGTTCACGCATCCCTTCATAATAACCGCGACAGGGCCTCCAAATAAAGTGCCGTGTGTTTGCCATGAATGTTGTGGTCGCTGTCCGGCGTTTCAATGAGCGCCGCATTGTCACCAATCAGCGCCACCGCGCGCTCCGCTTGTGCCCGCGATGCCGCGCAGAACAGCACGCCTTCTGGCGACACCGTTTCTTTCGCATGCAGATACACGCACGGCACCGCAATGTCCGCCAGCATGTGCGCATGACGCACGCCGCGGCTCCACGTTAACTCATAGAAATGTTCTCCATACAGCATATCATACTGCCCCACATGATGAAACATGCAGGTAATGCTGCGCGGCAGAAATGGCATCTTCACCTCTTCATCGGGATGGCGCCGCGCCGTCCACTGTGCATAATTGGCCAAAAACGGCATCACTGGTTTCATGAACAGCTGGCCCCAGTAACAGTGCCGCAGATAATACGCGGGCCAGCACTCCTCCTGCGGCGACGACAAGTACGCGTGCAGCGGCGCATAGGTGTCAATATAGGCAAAGGTCTTTTCCCAGTCTTCGCCTTCCGTCGAAAATACCGGCGGATCTTCCAGCAGCGCACCACGCACCCAGCGACCGCCATAAGCAGCCATGTACGCCGCCAGCAAGGCCCCATTGGAATGACCGCTCACTACGACCGGTGCGCCAATCTCCTGCTCTATGAACGCGATCAAATCCTCCCCGTTCACATCCAAATAATACAGCGCTTCCTCGTGAGACGAACCGCCATGGCCGTACACATCCACCGCATACACATGCCACTGCTGAGACAGCTGCGGCATCACCGCAGCATAATCCTGCCAGGCGCCCATCTGCCCATGGATCAGCAGCAGTGCCGGCCCTTCACCGCCCAGCTCCGCATAATTGATCACGTGCCCATTCGCCAGCACCGCCTGCCGCTCCTGCACACCCAACGCCTCGATCCTGCGCATCTCCTTCACCCACCAGTGCGTGTTGCCATAGCACCAGCAGCCAAACTTGACACCGGCCGACACAATCCCAGTCAACACCATCCACCATAACCCACCATGCATTGCCAAAACCTCCTGTTTTTTTGATTTTTCACCTCCATTATAAAAAGCCCCTTCCCCCCACACCACCAACCACTCCCACCATATTTTTATGAAAAATGTTCGTTTTGGTTGCATGGAAAAACAACAAAATCAGGCGTCCACCGGTATACTACCGATGAACGCCTGATCGTGGTGTGAAAAAGGGGGGTAGGAAAAGTGACGCCGGGATCGCGCCACCGTTGGTTCAAATTACTGATTGTCATCGTTGGTTTTGGTGTGACCACCTTCATCGTACCAGATTTTATCCGCCATTGGCTTCCAATTTTCAGCGTATGGCGTCGTCTTGTCACAAAGATGATCCACTTCTTCGATGCTCTGATAGTCTGTATTAACAGCGCCGGCCTCTTTGACCATCTTGCGCAGATACTGAGGATTTTCCAGCATTGGGCAAGGGCGCAGCATATTTTCATTGAATGGCTGATTGTCATGATAAGCCATAAACATTGGTCGCTTGAAGGTTTCCAGCAGCGATACTTCATGAATGTTAGAATCCGAATAATGGATAAAGACACATGGTTCCACATCGCCCTTGGCGTTGATATGCAGGTAACGACGTCCGCCGGCAATGCAGCCGCCAACGTATTCGGCATCGTTTTGGAAATCCATGCTGAAGATCGGCTTTGTCTTTCGGAAAGCACGAATGCGATCATACATCATCTTGCGCTGTTCCGGTGTTGGCAGAAGTTCTACAGCAGCATCGTTGCCAACAGGCATGTAATGGAAGAACCAGACAAAAAGCGCACCGCTCTCGATGATGAAATCAAAGAACGCTTCACTGCTTACATCGTCCACGTTTTGACTGGTGTAGCAGGTAGAAATGCCAAATGGCAATTTGTTTTCTTTAAGCAGAGCCATGGCATGCTGCACTTTTTTATATACACCTTGTCCACGGCGTCCGTCATTGGCTTCTTCAAAGCCTTCCAGAGAAATAGCCGGTACAAAGTTTTTCACACGAAGCATTTCTTTGCAGAATTCTTCATCAATCAAGGTACCATTGGTAAACGAAAGGAATTCGCAGTCTGGATGCATTTCACAGATTTTGATAATGTCCTGCTTACGTACCAATGGTTCGCCGCCAGTATAGATGTACATGTAAATTCCCATCTCTTTGCCTTGGCGAATGATCGAGTCGATGTCTTCAAGGGTCAGATTCAGCTGATGACCATATTCTGCTGCCCAGCAGCCAGTGCAATGCAGGTTGCAGGCCGACGTTGGGTCCAAAAGAAGCGCCCATGGTACATTGCAGCCTTCTTTTTCCTTAACACTGTTCTGAATGGCACTGCCTTTGAGACTGGCGTTGAACAGGAAGTTCTGAGAAAAGGCTTTACGCACTCCTGGGTCCAGGTCGTACACCTTTAAAATGAGCTGATACCAATTATTCTTTTCTTTGATCGCGTTGCGAAAAGCGCGGCGTTGGCTTTCGTACCAACCATCTGGAGTAACCTTATCCACCATTTCCATCAATTTTGGCAGGTTTTCTTCCGGGTTGCTTTCAATATATTTCAACGCTTGATTGATCGCAAGTTTTTGTACGCTATTCTTGATAGAATTACTCATGATTCTCTTCATCCTCCTATTTTTTTGCTTTCCTTTTCAATTATAGGAAAACCTTATTTTACCGTCATTGGACACAACGCCTGTGGAGTCCGATATTTTGACCCATTGACCCATTTGTCCCTTTTTTGGACACATTGGCCCATTTGTCCCTTGCCAAAGAAATCCTACATATATATTATTTATACTGAATAATTGAGAGTATTTTCCACTAAAATCATTGTCTGAAAGAAGTGAATGATCTTGAAAACAAACATGTCTCGCATTTTGGTAGAAACAACGGTCAAAACGGCGCTGAAAAACATTCATACCAATCCTGAGCGAGGCATTCGCAATCTTGTCGACATGGCACTGCAATACTCAAACGGGCAATTTCAGAAACGCTTCTTCTCAACCATACAACACATGCTGCAAAACGAATACAGCGCCTATTATCAGCTGCTCCGCGAAGTGATCAGTCACACGAACACAGAGCTTCTGTATCATTTTGGTATGACTCTTGGCTACAATGCGTGCGTTCTTGGCGCTCGCCAGATCCGTGTCAATGAACAAAAAATGCAATGCACCATTCCCTGGGCACTCTCTCTTCAAATCGAACCGCATCTGTTCCAATGCAGCCAAAAGCATTATCAAGCACTGATCAAAGACGGTGAAAATCTTGGTATTTACGCTTGGTTACTTTTTGTCACTGGCAGCACGCAGCCAGTGCTCGCACTCGCCAAACAACATCCCGACAGCGCATTCTTTTTGTTCTGCGAACCCGAAACTTTAAACGAGGACATTCTCGATGAACTAAGCAGCCATCGCAATCTCATGCTCGTTTTTCGTTACAACGAATACGCTTGCGACCTCTGCCCTGAAATTCAGCGCCGAGGCTTGCTCTACGCCGTTTGGCACCCCTATGAGCAACGCGACATTCCGAGCATCATCAATGGTGATCTTTTCTACAGCACTCAGGAATTATCCCCGCTGTTCACAGTGCTCATCCCTACACCAAATTGCTCACCGGATGTTCAGCAACTTGTTCAGCAGACGATCAAACAAATCCGAGCCAAACAAACGTTTCGCACTCTTCCTCTGGAGATACCAAGCGACGACCAGCTGGTCAACACCATTATTTCAGCAAACACCTGCCCGATCTTCTTTGATCAGAATGGTGATCTCCGCCACTACAACGTGCACACGACACAGGCAGAACATAACTTTTTCCAACAGCCGCTGGCCCAAATTCTCGCCAGTGCCTGCCCTGTCACAACCAGTTAAACCCCATCAAAGCAAAAAAACAGACGATCGAAATGATCGTCTGTTTTATTTTTGTTCGCATTCAAATTCCTGACACACCGCGTAAGCACTTCGTTGGATCAACACAAACAGCTTTGCAACAAATTCATCCGCCGGCACACACTCATCAGCCAACAGCCAGCGCACCAGCGAGCACACCACCGCATCTGTGAAAAAGTCCAACGCAAACGCATCGTCGGCAAGATCGCCCACCAATTCAAAAAGCCTCAACTTTAAGATCGGTTGAATAAAATCACGAAAATGATCCACCAGAGAATTTTGTCCTTCGATTTTTAACGCCTTACGATAAAAATGGCGGTTTTCATAAAAATACTCACAGCTCTCGGTCACCAGCTGCCGCCATATAACATGTTGTTCTGAAACAATCGCCCGCCGCACAACCGGGATGATCTCTGTGTCGAAAATCCAATTCACCAAGTCATACTTATCCTTAAAATGATAGTAAAAACTTTTTCGGCTCATATCGCATCGTTCGCAAATATGTGCCACCTGGATTTTCTCAAATGGCTCTTCATCCATCAACTCTCGCAGCGCCGCTGCCAACGCCCGCTTTGTGATATTAGAATCAGCCACAACCATCCCTCCCGTCATAAAAAACTTCACCAGCAAGGTATTATCTTAATGATAATCAAAAACATATGGCTAGTCAATGCAATTTAGAGTCAAAAAATTCAACAAACTAATATTTTTATGCCCATAACAAAATAAATTAAGCACGCGCAAGCATACTATGCCCCCTCGTTCATTTTTTTCTCGTACAACTTTGCCTATCTTCTGAAAATAAAAACATCGTTTTCACCCCTTGAAATTTGTCGTTTTATTACTATAATAGGTCCTATAAAAGATTTTTAACCATCAACAATAAAAACAATGAGGTGATAAAAATGGCAAGACTCAGAATGATGCGTGCGCCACAAAAATATGTACAAGGCAGAGATGCACTGAACAGCTTTCACGAAGAAATGAAAGATCTCGGCAGCAAGTGGCTGTTCATCTGCTCCAACAGCGGCTACAAAATGTGTCATGATAAAATCGAAGGCAGCTTCGCTGGCACTGACGATGTACGCCGTTACGAAATCTTCGGCGGCACCTCCAGCGTCGGTGAAATCGAACGCATGAGAAAAATCGTGCGCGACGAAGGGCTCAACGTGGTTGTTGGCGTTGGCGGCGGTTCCGCCATCGACACGGCAAAAGCAACCGCCCACTACGAACATCTGCCTGTTGTTATCATTCCAACCGTCGTTGCAACCGACGCGCCATGCACCGGTCTTTCAGTCATTTACAACGACGACTTAACCTTTAACAGTTACCTCTTTTATCCAAAAAATCCAGAAGCTGTCATCGTTGACAGCACCATCATCGCACAAGCACCGGTCAAATTCCTGGTTGCCGGCATGGGCGATGCCCTCGGCACCTATTTCGAAGCACGCGCTTGTCAGCGCACCGATGCACCTAGCCTGGAATTTGGCGGCATCACCCGCTCCGCCATGGCCCTGTGCGAACTTTGCTATAAAACCTTGAAAACCTACGGCGCCGCAGCCAAACAGGCCTGCGAAAACAACGTCGTTACCCCTGCACTCGATGCCATCATTGAAGCCAACGTTTACCTGTCTGGCGTTGGTGCCGACAATGGTGGCCTCGCTGTTGCCCATTCCTTCTACAACGGGCTCACCGCCCTGGGCGGCCACAGCGCACCACACGGCAGCTGTGTCGCTTTCGGCACCCTGGTTCAGCTCGTGCTTGAAGGCGCTCCTAAAGAAGAATTTAAGGAAGTGCAGGATTTCTGCCTTGAGGTCGGACTTCCTACCCGCCTCGAAGAAATCGGCATCACCACTGATGAAGAAATTCGCACCATTGCTGAAAAAGCTTGTGTCGAAGGCGAATCCATCCACAACATGGTTGCCGACGTCACCCCAGCCGAACTCTACGACGCCATCGTCGCCGCAGACGCTCTCGGCAAAGCTCGACTTTGATTTTCTCCTCCATACTATATATCCTCTAAAAAAGCGATGCCCGCTGTCTCACAGCAGGCATCGCTTTTTATTATTGATTGGTGAGAAAAATGCTCACAGCCTTTGCAAAAATTTCGCCGGCACATGCTTCGTCAGCCAGACACCGTTGCGCGACACATAGAACCGATGCCCCTGCGCCGCCATCGCTTGAGCATCCACGCGAAACACCACCGGCTTACCGTGGCGCTGGCCCACCTTCGTCGCCGTCGCCACATCCAGCGACAGATGCACATACAGCCGCGACATCGGCAAGAGCCCCTGCGCCTCAATCGACGCCACAGACTTCTCGCCTGTGCCATGATACAGCACCGCCGGCGGCGCCTTCTCCGCCAGCTCCACATCCACAGGCACAGAATGCCCCTGATTGGCACGAATCAGCGTCTTATCCTCATTGAACGCATAGCGCCCCTTGCTGTCCGTCGCCACAATCTCTTCCAATATCGCCATCGACATCGGCCGCGTCTTCGCAATCCCAGCGATCACCTCATCCACCCGCGCCCAGCCATGTTCATCCAGCGTGATCCCAATCACCTCCGGCTTGTGCCGCAGAATCAGGCTCAAAAATTTGCTCGTCTTGGTGTAGGCCATCAGGCATGCTCCTTTCTATGGTGGATTGACGGGCAGCATGTCACTGCCCGTATTCACAGTGTCCGTCGGCCACCTTGCCCATGGCGTCGTACTCAGCCTTCTTTTCCATGAGTGGCTCGGTTGGGCTGATGAGGCCAAAGTATTTGTCGAAGAACGTTTTCAGTTTTTCGATGACCGTTTGCTTTTTCTTGTCGCGCGAGCCACCGCCGCCAAAACGCGACACAGGCGGCAGAATTTTATCCACGCCGGTTCCAGTGGTTTTCAGAACGCCGTCACGGAACGCATTTTCAACAAACGTCTTCGTTTCTTCCGGCTTCAGCCGCTCGTCGAGGATGATCTTTTGAATGTCCACCTCGCGCTGCTCGCGGACAAACTTGCGCCAATCGGTCTGCACATCGCTGTTGACGTTGATGGTATCCACAAAATTCTCGATCAGCTCTTTCTTAGAGCGCAGCTGCAAACTCGACCGAATCGCCTTGTCAATCGCCACAAGAATCTCTTTGTCCTCGCAGTTGCTGTCGTGATATTTCGCCACCAGCATCAGGATGTAGTCAATATTGACCTCCACCTGCTTGACCAGTTCCAGTTCAAAGACCACATCGTCCAAAATGCTGTCCTTGTCACCTGACTTTGGCTTCATCTCCTCGTACACATCGTAGTACAGCCCCGTGTAATCCTGAAAATCAATCGGCGGCAGAATCTCGTTGCCGGCAAAGCGGTCAAACGCCGTCAAAATATTGCGCAGCCGCAGAATATTGCCAAAGAGCACCAAAAAATCCTTCTTGTTCTGTTCGCCAATAATCTGCTCGCCCAGCGGATAACGCGCCAGCAGTTCCTCAATGCGCTGCTCATAGCCCTTCTGCTCCTTGCCGTCTTCGTCGGTATAGCCGTAATAATAATCCTCGTACGCCTTCAGCACCACAACACCCTTCGCGTTCTCGTCGCCAAACAGCCCAATGGCTTCGTTGGTTTCTTTTTCCAGATCGCGGAAGCACACAATGTTGCCATAGGTTTTCACCGAGTTCAAAATGCGGTTGGTGCGCGAAAAGGCCTGAATCAGCCCATGCATCTTCAAGTTCTTGTCCACCCACAAGGTGTTGAGCGTGGTCGCATCAAACCCAGTCAGGAACATGTTCACCACCAAAAGCAGATCCACCTCGCGGTTTTTCACCCGCTTGGACAAATCCTTGTAATAATCCTGAAAGCCCTTGCTCGTGGTATCATAATTCGTCGCAAAAGCCTTGTTGTAATCGTCGATTGCCATCTCCAGAAAATCTCTGGAGCTTTGGTCGAGCTTGTCCGTGTCAAAGCTTTCATCGCCCAAAATGCCATTGGCGCTGTCAGCTTCGTTGGCCGCAAAGGAATAAATCATCGCCACGGTCAGATCGCGATGGCGCTCGGCCAGCTGTTTTTTCAGTTCCAGATAATATTTCTTGCACACAGGAATCGAGCTCACCGCAAACATCGAGTTGAACCCATTCACACGCTGCCCCTTCAAGCTGTAGTAGGCATTGCGCATGGTCTTCTGGTCGAAGTGGTCCAGAATATAGGTCACAATCGCCTGAATGCGCGCCGGCGAGGCCAGCGCTTCCTCTGTGTCAATGGCGGTGACCTGCTTGTCCTTGCCATCTTCCTTCTGCTTCACCGTATTGATGTAGTCAATGCGGAACGGCAGCACATTGCCATCGTTGATGGCGTTCACAATGGTGTAGCTGTGCAGCTGCTCGCCAAAGGCCTGCGCCGTGGTTTTCAGCATCGGGTTGCGCCCGGCGCCTGAGTTTTCCGCAAAAATCGGTGTGCCTGTAAAGCCGAAAATATGGTAGTGCTTGAAATACTTCGGCACCTTGATGGCCTTTTCCCCTTTTTTAATCACCCCGCCGACAATGCGCGTGTGCATGTCGCCAAACTGGCTGCGATGACATTCGTCAAAAATCAGCACCACATGCTTGTCGCGCACAGGATGCGACGGATTCTTGCTGATGAACACATCCAGCTTTTGAATCGTCGTCACAATGATTTTATAGGGATGAAAACGACCTTTTTCGTCCCGGTCTTCCAGCTGACGCTGCAGCACCGCCGTGTTTTTGTTCGGCGACGCGCAGCCCTTTTCAAAGCGCTCATATTCTTTGATCGTCTGATAGTCCAAATCCTTACGGTCAACCACAAACAGCACCTTGTCGATGTACGGCAGATTGGTCGCCAGCTGCGCTGTCTTAAACGAGGTCAGCGTTTTGCCGCTGCCGGTCGTGTGCCAGATATAGCCGCCCGCTTCCAGCGTGCCCATCTTCTTGTAATTCGTCGACACCTCAATGCGGTTCAGGATGCGCTCCGTTGCCACAATCTGATAAGGGCGCATCACCAAGAGCAGCTCCTCGCTTGTGAACACGCAATACTTTGTCAAAATGTTCAACAGCGTGTGCTTGGCAAAAAACGTCTTCGTGAAATCCACCAAATCCGCAATCACGCGATTGCTGCCGTCCGCCCAGTACGAGGTAAATTCGAAGCTGTTGGACGTTTTCTTGCTGTGCTTCCTGCCGCTGCCATCCAGCTCTTTGATGTGGCTGGCGCGCGTCGTGTTGGAATAATACTTGGTGTTCGTGCCGTTGGAAATTACAAACAGCTGCACATACTCATACAGCCCACTGCTCGCCCAAAAACTGTTGCGCTGATAACGGTTGATCTGATTAAACGCTTCCTTCAGTGCCACGCCGCGCCGCTTCAGTTCCACATGCACCAGCGGCAGCCCGTTGACCAAAATCGTCACATCGTAGCGCGTGTCGTATTTACCGCCGTCTTCTTCGTATTGGTTGATCACCTGCAGACGGTTGTTGTGCACGTTTTTCTTATCGATCAGGGAAATGTTCATCGTGGCGCCGTTGTCGCGCGTCAGATTCTGCACATAGTCTTCCTGAATCTTGCGCGTCTTATCCACAATGCTTTCGTTGGCATTGGCAATCTTGTCCTTGAAAAACCGTTTCCATTCATCGTCCGTAAACCGATAATGGTTCAGCGTTTCCAGCTGCTGGCGCAGGTTAGCGATCAGATCTTCTTCATGGTGAATGGGCACATACTCATAGCCCTGCTCGCCAAGCATCTTAATCAGCGCCGCTTCCAACGCCGCCTCGCTCTGGTACGCATCCGACCGCTCCGTCTGCGGCTCGTATTTCGCCACCACTGTGCTCTCATTCGTTGAAAGAACAATGTTATACGTGCTCATGCGTGGCCTCCTTTCTGCTAATCTGCCAACGGTTCAAAGGTCAGCAGCTTATCGCGATAATACTCATACTGTTTCTGCCGCGCCTCGATTTCGGCAGGCAAGCCAGCCGTCAGGTCGTTGCAGAGCGTGTCAAAACGATCGAGAATGTCCACAATGCGTTGTTGTTCTTCGAGAGACGGGAGAGGAACTGAAAATGAAGCAATGTCCTTCATGCTAATGTGTGGAACAGCTCCAGTAGTTTTCCTTTTTTCCACATATCCTGTAAATGCTCCACTTATAATATAGTGATAAAGAAATCTTGCGTTTATATTTATTGCACGTACTCTAGCTACTCGTTGCACTAAAAGCATCGGTAAGTCTTTCTCCAATACATAACCATAGCTTTTCCCCAAAAGAGATCCATCCATAGCAATTACAATGTCATCTTTATTCAATAAATACTTTCCCAAACCACAACTGCTCTCCCAATATCGATTATTTTTTTCACTAAAATCCAGAATTTCTCGTTTTACATTCATCCCACGTAACAATCGTATTCCTGATTCTGTAAATTTTTTACTATCAAAAGGATATCCTGAAAGCAAATCGCATATTGCTCCAATCCTCTTATATTCCACATCATCACCAAAAGTCAGCAGCTGATCCCGATAATACTCATACTGTTTTTTGCGAGCGGTAAGTTCTGTGGTGAGTTCTGTGGTGAGTTCTGTGGTGAGTTCTGTGAAATTGTCCAAAATCCGGACAATTTCACGCTGCACTTCCAATGGCGGAACAGGGATTTTAATTTCTTTAATAGCAGGAATACTTGAATGAACAACCTTACTTTTTATCTTACCTTTACTCTTTTGACGCCTAGCATTTGTCGTAGAAAGCGCATATGAGAGATACTTGGGATCTTGATTGTGTTTTAATACAACAATATCTCCTCCTGCAAGGCATTTTTCATTTCCAATATAAGCACATGATTTTGCTATATCTTCCACACTTTCACCTGTAATGGCAAAAAGAATATCGCCATGTTCAAAATATTTCTTAGACGCAAGTAATGATTCATCAGTATATGAGAAACACCTTTCAAACCAAATATTATATGTAGTATAGATTTCTCCATATCTCACACATGGGGTTCCTTGTTCGGTAATTTGATCCCTCTTGATTCCTGTTCCTCGAAAAATATCAATAGCAACCTCTCCCAGCGTCTTATACGCCACCCCATTGGGGCAAAGTTCCTGAATCAACTCCTCCAATCTGTTCATGGTCTCACCCCTCAATCTCGGCGATGATCTTAGCGATCTCATCGCGCAGCACCTGTTCCCGCGCCACGATTTGCTCGATCTCGGCATTCAGCTTGACAATGTCAATGACTTCGCGGGTATCTTCCGGTTCTACATAGGTGCTGACCGAGAGATTAAAATCGTTGTCCTTGATCTCCTCGTAGGCCACCGCGCGTGAAAAATGCGCTTCTTCGCTGCGGCTGGTCACGGCGTTCACAATGCGGGTGATGTTGTCCTCGGTGAGCTTGTTGTTGTTCGTCACCTTCACACACTCTGCCGATGCATCCACAAAGAAGGTGGTGTTGTCGGCCTTATTGCGTTTAAGCACCATGATGCAGGTGGCGATGGAAGTGCCAAAGAAAAGGTTGCTTGGCAGCTGAATAACGGCATCGATAAAGTTGTTGTCGATCAGGTATTGGCGGATTTTCTTTTCGGCGCCGCCGCGATACATCACACCTGGGAAACAAACGATGGCAGCGGTGCCGTTGCTGGCGAGCCAAGCCAGCGAATGCATGATGAATGCCAGATCGGCCTTGGACTTTGGTGCCAGCACCCCGGCTGGTGAAAAACGGGGATCGTTGATCAGCACAGGGTTGTTGTCGCCTTCCCATTTGATGGAGTAAGGTGGATTGGAAACGATGACCTCAAAAGGCTCGTCGTCCCAATGCTGCGGATTGGTGAGGGTGTCCTCATGGGCAATGTCGAACTTGTCAAAGTCGATGTCGTGCAGAAACATGTTGATGCGGCAAAGGTTGTAGGTGGTGAGGTTGATTTCCTGCCCGTAGAACCCCTGGCGCACATTGTCTTTGCCGAGGATTTTTGCCGCCTTGAGCAAGAGCGAGCCCGAGCCGCACGCTGGGTCGTACACCTTGTTGACAGCAGTTTTTCCTGCCACGGCAATGCGCGTGAGCAGCTCCGACACTTCCTGCGGCGTGAAAAATTCGCCGCCGCTTTTGCCGGCGTTGGACGCATACATGCTCATCAAATACTCGTAAGCGTCGCCAAAGGCATCGATGGAGTTGTCCTGATAAGCGCCCAGCGCCATGTTGGCAACCCCGTCCATCAGCTTGACAAGGTTGGCATTGCGCTTGGCCACGGTGGCGCCGAGCTTGTTGCTGTTGACATCAATATCCTCAAACAGCCCGGCAAAGTCGTCCTCGCTTTCACTGCCTCTGGCTGATTCTTCAATGTGCCGAAAGACTGCTTCCAATGTCATGTTCAGGTTCTCATCGTCGGCCGCACGCTTCTGCACATTGCAGAACAGCTCCGACGGCGGAATGAAAAAGCCGCGCGTGCTGACCATATCCGCCCGCGCCTGCTCCGCATCCTCATCCGACAGCGCCGCATAATCAAAATCAGCAAAGCCCGCTTCCCACTCGCCCTTATTGATATAATGCGCCAGATTTTCAGACATGTAGCGGTAGAACATCATGCCCAACACATAAGACTTAAAGTCCCAACCATCCACACTCCCACGCAAATCATCCGCAATCGCCCAAATCGCACGATGCAGCTCCTCACGCTCCTGATCCTTCTGCACACCTGCCATCATCATCTCTCCTTTGTATAAATTTTCATTTATATTTAATGTCTTATTAATTTCTACTATACAATTACAATTTATTTTACTATTCAATACACTTTAAAAAAACAAGAAAAAACGTTACAATATTTATAAGAATATTTCCGTTCAAAAAATAGAAAGGATAGCTTATATGAAACTTTACCACTATCGTTCGATAGATAAAGCATTGTTAGAAATAAAAAATAAGAGTTTCCATTTTACATACCGTTCAAAACTCAATGATCCTATTGAAGGTTTTTTAGAAATCTACTGGAAAGGCGATTCGCCTGCATGGTCAGGATTATTTAAAAATTATATTTGTAGTCTTTGCGATAACATTACATACTTTTATACTAAAGCAACTCTTACTGATATAGAAACAAATGCAATACTATTACCAGATAAATACGCAAACGTTCCTTTTCAAAATCTACTAAATACAATATCTCAAAATTACCTTAATATTCCTAGGATTCAACAAATAATTTCCGTATTAGACGAAAAAGAGACACTAGTCGATTCAAAACTTTTACTCTTAATACTTCGTTTTACACATATATATGCTTTAAACATTTGTATCGACGCTATGAAAAATAAATATCTTCTACCATCAGATTTTCACTCTCCTTTTTCAGAAGGATCTATCTTAAACGAATCTCTTGATAAAATTTTTCCAGAATTTATCAAATTTCTATATGATCAATATCCTAAAAGCGATTTAATAATAACTTTATCAAATACAATTGATGATATAATAGGTTCGTTTTTATTAAATCAATCGAAAATAAGTGAATCCCTTTCTAATGCTGAACTCGATCGGCTTCAAACTGGTATGCAATTATACCTAAATTTCCCAGCAATTTATGTTAATAATGCTCAAAACTATATTTATCCAGAAGGATATATCGTTTGTTTTTCATCATCCAACAACAATTCTTCAATGTGGGGAAATTACGCCGATGATCATAAAGGTGTTTGTTTAATTTATGAAACTCACTCTAAAGATTCAAGAGAAATACTTTCTATTAAAAGTCCAAGCGTCTATAGCAGCAACGGCAATGTAACTTATAGGTTTATAGATAAAATTGTTACTCCAGTACAATATGGAGATGAACCAATAAAAAGAAATTTTTTTGAATCTCTTGGTAAATTAACATACAAGCAAATTAAAATGTGGCTATCAGATGAAAGAGAAAGTTTGTTATTAAAAAATTATCAGTCCGATACGTGGCGCGAAAAATATTGGGAAGATTACAATAAAATATATCATTCAAAATTATCAGATTGGAAACATGAACAGGAATATAGAATCTTATTTAATACGTTTTTAAATTCTCCTTCAGAAGAAGATCTTAATAAAGAATATGCCCAGGACGCTCTTACTGGAATAATATTTGGTATGAAAACATCTCTTTCTGATCAAGAAAAAGTTCTTGCCGCACTAAAAAAATCAGGCTTTTCTATTGAAAATCTTAATTTCTTCCAAGCTGAATTTGAAGCAAAAAACAATACTCTCAACATAAGAAAAAAACTTATCCTTCAATAAACGAATCATACATCCTCGGAAAAATAATCACTGTCAATTCTTTTTAGGCTGTAATTTTTCTGTACAGAAACACCTAACCCATACTCAATCATCAAACTGGTTAACCGATTTCCATCAACAAGGATGATATGTTGTGCGTTAGCAAAATCAATCGCACCTTGTGAGAATTTTGCAGTTGTAATAAACAAGCCCTTTTCTATTTTAGGTGGACCCATCATGGCGCCTGCAAATTTTTGTATCTCCGGTTTCGAAATAGTTTTATTCGTATTCCACCGTTTTGCTTGAATATATATCAAATTGAATCCAAGTTTATCTTCATAGATGACACCATCAATTCCATCATCGCCAGACGCCTTTGTCACAAAGCCATCCCCATAATTCATCGCCTTCATTAAATCTACCACAAGATTTTCAAAAAACGCTGCACTTTGATTCATAATTTCAGTTAATAAATCATCTGCAAGCTGTGCGTTGATGGATTGGTAAACTCTCTCAAATGTTTCTTGCGGAGTTTCGTCATCTTGTTCGTCTGAATTATTCTGTTCTACATTTTTAGCTCCCATGTTACTTTTCTTAAAGGCTGCAAAAGCAGGATAATTAGCTAAAAGCAATTCATTGGTAACCTGTGCTCCACTTTCCAGTAAACGAATTCCTTCTTTTGTAATGTTAAAATACGCACGTTTTGAACTTTCTATCAGCCCCGCCTTAACCAAATAGGTCTTTGCCCATCCAATACGATTGTCAAAAATTGTTTGACGTCCACTTGTTATTCGTTCTGCAAGATCCTCTTCAGTAAGATTCATGTGAGCCGCCACTTGTTTTTTCACATCGCTTATTCGATGCGTTTTCCCATCTTTAATAGCTTCTAATAGCGGCATATATAATTCATTATACTTTGGAACTGGCATGCAAGCACCTTCTTTCTACCTTTCAGTATAATCGGTTTCTCTTATGAACACAAATGAAAACGCTCTATGCAAAGAATCCCCGACTGCCGAAAAGTTTTCCGCAGTTGGGGATTCTTTTTCAGGTTTCGTGCATTACTCCATCAAGTCCTCAAAAGCCTCTGGATTCAGATTTGCATTCACGAGAAATTGAATTTGCTCGTCGCGGTCCATCCAGCGAAAATCGGCAAGGCTGATACCCGCCTGCGCGAGAGCGAGCACTCTTTCTTCAAAGGACTCGTAGTCCATGACATGGGCAAACATTGCATAATCTGCCGCCAATTCCATGGCGTCCAGATCACCGCTGCCATCAAAATTAAACGCATCGCCAAAAAATCCGTCCATGTTGGTTGCTCCTTTCTATATCAAACACGTTCCCTCTCACTCATACTCGCCATATTCGCATCCGACGTGGTTGGCATAGACTTGGTCGATGAGGCGCCAGCGGCCGTGGCGGCGTTGGTAGAGTTTGACGGTGCCTTGGCCGGTGCCGCCGTTCCAGAGGCGGGTGTGGCGTTTACAGCCGTCGGGGGATTCGTAGTTGATGAGGAGCATGTCGGCTTTGCGGCAGGTGATGTCGACGATCATTTTGGCACGGAAGGTGGTTTGGACAACGTGCCAGATGATGTGGGTGTCGGTTTCGCGGCAATCGAAGCGGGTGCGGCTGCCTGTCCAGAATTTGCTGAAGTTGAATTCGTAATCCTGGCCTTCGTAGTAGAATTGGCCGAGGAGTTTGCGATGAAGCGCAATGCCGAAGGCTTTCGGCGTGCCGCCGCCGACTTCGAAGACGCTGTTGTGCAGGCGCTTGCCGGTGGCTTTGCTGATGAGGTCGTTGGAGGAGAGCCAGACCCATGGCGAGGTGAAGTCGCCGCCCCAGTTTTTGTCGGCGTAGCCATAGCAATCTTCGGGGCGCACGATGTACTCTTCGCCGTTCAGGCGCAGCCAGCCTTCGAAGGCGGTTTTCATGCCTTCGGCGTGCCAGAACATTTCAAATGCGTTGAGCCGACGGAAAAAGGACGAGGCGCCGTAACCAACGTTGTAGGCCACTTGCTTGTTGATGCGAATGTCCCATTCCATGGTGCCAGCGTCGCTCATCCATTCAGGGTGCGCTTGCGCATCCGCTTCAGAGACGGCAACGTGCCCGCTCATATGCGTTTCGGAGCAGGTGCAGTCGCCTGCGGCAAGGTGGAAAGGCACGCCGTCGCTGACGTGAACCTGTGACCAAGGAAAGAAACGGTGGAGCTGCCCCTTGGGATTGCCCCAGAAGCCAACGTTGACCATGCAGTAGGATGGGCGTCGCCCGGCGCTGCGCCCTGCGGGATCGTTCCAGACGAGCACCGGTTCAGCCTGAGCGTGGGCCGGATTGCAGAGAAAATATTCAATGAAGAAGCTTTTTGCTTCGCCGGTCTTGACGTGGTGGGCGGTGAAGGAATGCCACCACCAGTCGTAGCCTTTCTTTGCCAGCGGACCTTTGAGCATATAGGCATCGCGTGTGATGTCGCTTTTATTCATCATGCAGCCTCCTTAATAAGCGCCGATCATGCGGCACAAGTTCTTACTTTCCAGTATACGCCATCCTGCGCGCTCTGGCAAACGTGCGCATAAAAAAATACCCACGCCGAAGGTTTGGCGTGGGTATGATGGTTTTACGAATGATGCCCACGACGACGCTCAAAATTGCGCTCGTGGCCATTTTTATGATGACCTTGCTCTGCATTTTGGTTGGTGTTGTTGTAGGTGACGCCAAGAGCATCGGCCACAGCTTCCAGAATGCCATTGCTGGAGAAAGTGGCCCCGCTGACGGTGTCCACATTCAGCGACTGTGCATTGAGAATGCTGCTGACGATTTGACTTTCGGCACGATTGAAAAACTCCTCGTCATCGTTATAAGAAAGAATGGTGATGTCGCTGATCTGGCCGCTGGCCACCGTGACAGAAACATCGGTCGTGCCGCGATAGCCTTCACCAGACCCTTGATAGGTGCCATCCGCCAGTGAAGACAGCGCCGTTTGGAGATCGCCATTCTGATCAGAAGCAGCTCCGTCGTTCTGAGAAGCCGAAGAGACGGTAGCGTTGCTGTCGTTCTGCTGATTGGTCGATGAGGTCGAACTTTGTGCCGTCACATTCAGCGCATTGGCCACGGCGTTGATGATGCCATCGCTGGAGAAGGTAGCCCCGCTGACGGTTGACACATCAACAGACTGCGCCGACAGGATCGCCGGAATCACTGATGCCTGCGCCTTGTCGAAGAATTCGGCATCGTCTTCATAAGAAAGCACGGTGATGTCGCTGATGTTACCATTTTCCACCGTCACCTGCACGTTGGTGTTGCCGCGGAAACCTGCGCCGCTGCCTGTGTAGACCCCATCAGTGAAATTGCCTTGTGCAGAAGTGGTGCCCACGCTGTAACTGCTCTGTGCAGAAGCCGCCTGCGGTGCAGTCAAGCTGCCTGCCTGGACCAACCCGCACATCATGACTGCAGCAGCAGTGCCTGCCACTGCCGGTGCCGGATTAGCCGAGAGACACGCTTTCGGGCACGCCGACAGGCACTGCATGCAGTTGATGCATTTGCCGGAGGTCACGGTGTCTGTTTTGAGAATAGGCACGCCCATGCTGCAAGTGCGTTCGCACAGGCCGCAGTTGACGCAAGCCGAGGTTTGACGACGAATGCGGTAGAAACGTTTGCCCGATACTAGATTAAACGACGCACCCAGCGGGCAGAAATAGCGGCAGAAAAAACGCTCGATAAAAACAGCGCCCAACATGAGCACCACCAACACCACAAAACCCATGGTGAACACCGCAGAGCTGGCCGCCGACCAATTGCCCGAGGTCAGCATGCCGAAGATGCCCCAAGGGCTCAGCGATGCATCAAACGGCAGCGCCAGCACCCAAAGCAGCACCACAACGCCAACGAGCACCACATATTTTATCAGCTGCAGGGCGTTGTCCAAACGTGGCGGAACCATGCGCTTTCCATGATTGTGCCGTTTTCTTGGCCAGTAGAGCAGCTCCTGCAAGGCGCCAAAGGCGCAAAGATAGCCGCAAAAAAACCGCCCCCATACAGCAGTGAGCCCATACACAGCCACAAGGGTAATCAATTGCGGCAAGAAATCGCGAACAGAAAATTCTCCTGCCGCCAATGCCGTCACAACATCACCCAGTGCATGCCAAACAGTGACAAACAATGCTGGTACAAGAATAAACGCCGCCAGCTGAATGATGTGCCGAACGATTTGTGTCATTTTATAATGTCCTACTTTCACTCCATCCACTCCTTCATGATGCTTCTTTTATCCATGAAACGACAGTTCCCCCTGTAGATTCGATGTCATTTGCACATTGCCTTGTTCATCAACGAAAACCGCTGACAGACCGTGGCTTTGAACAAGAGAAAGGCCTTCCTGCACACCAAGGCAGCAAATGCCTGTCGCCAAAGCATCCAGCATCACAGCTTCCTCGCCGATCAAGCTCACCGAGAGCACGCCAGCCGTCGCTGGCATGCCTGTGCGCGGATCGATGATGTGGTGGTAACGTTTGCCGTCGTGGAAAAAGCAGCGTTCATAAAGGCCGCTGGTGACAATGGCTTGATCGTGCAGTGAAAGGCTGGCCATAGCCTGGCCCGTTTCTGCGAAAGGATTCTGAATACCAACGCGCTGGGCCGCGCCGATGGCGACCACGGTGCCGCCAAAGTTGATCTGTGCACGCTGCACATCGTGTGCCAACAGCAGCGCTTTGGCTTCGTCGGCGGCGTAGCCTTTGACGATGCCGCCTAAATCAAGCTGCATGCCTTTTTCTTGTAAAAAAGCCGTTCCGCGCTCAAGATCCAGCGCCAGGTGTTCCATGCCGCACTGCGCTTGACACTGGGCAATGGCTTCCGGCGATGGCAAGGTGGTGGTGCGAATGGCTTCGCGCCACAAGGCACTCAAGGCTCCTGTTGTGACATCGAATGTTCCCTTTGTCTTTCTGTAATACGCCTTTGCGAGGGACAGCAAATAAAACGTCTCCTCACTGATGGCGACCGGCTAGAGGCCTGCCTGCTGATTGATTTGTGCAATCTCGCTTTGAGCATCAAACACCGAAAAACGATCGTGTATTTGCAGCATGCGCCGCTTCACCAGATCAGCAACCGCAAGCGCGCTGTTGTCCGCAATCGAAATGGTGTTCAATGTGCCAAAGGCTGGAAATATTTTTTGAATCAATGCACAGCACCTCCTGTTACCATGTCTCTTTTGACAGTGCCTAGTATAGACGGTCTACCTTAATTGAAATTAAAAACATCTGAATACAGGAATCTGCATTCAGATGCTTCTTTTATCGTTGTCCTTTTGGCAGAGTAGCCGTGATCATCAAGGTGCCTTTATCCGGCGCCGAAGCAATGATCTTGCCTTTATGGGCGCTGACAATGGCTTTGGCAATAGAAAGTCCCAACCCATAGCCGCCTGTTTTGGAATTACGCGACGCATCTGTGCGGTAGAAGCGGTCAAACAAGCGAGAAATCTGCGCGTCGCTCATTGGCGAGCATGGATTGCTCACCCAAAGCTGAATGGTGGTCCGCTGTTCTGTCAGTCCACAGCGCACCGTTTCATGCACAGGCATATATTTCAGCGCGTTGTCCAGCAAAATGGTGAGCAGTTTTTGCAAAGCGCGTTCATCACCGTACAGCATCAGTCCTGCCGGGATCTCGGCCTGGAGGGCCTTGTCCTGCGTCTTTGCCACCGCTTCAAAGCTCTGAACCGTGTCCATCATCAGCTGCGACAGTGAAAACGATGTCATTTGTGTCGGCAAAGCCTCTTCGGTGCGTGCCAAAAAAATCAAATCATTGGTCAGTTTGGTGAGGCGCTGAGTTTGATTGGTGATTTCATCCACCCATTCATTCTGGCCAATGTCCATGGTCAGCACCTCCGCGTCCGCCGCAATGATGCTCAGCGGTGTTTTTAGTTCATGACCCGCATCGGTGATAAAGCGCTTCTGCTTGTCGTAGATTTCGGCAAAAGGCCGCACGATCCGTTTTGAAAAGAACAGCAGCAGCACAAAGACCAGCGCTGTGCCGATCAAGGACACCACGACGCCGATCAACAGCAACTTGCGAAACCCCTCCAAACTGCGTTTGCAATCCACAAAAGCAAGAACAGATTCGTCGCCTTTTTGAGTTTGCAGATACCGGTAATCACCCACAAAACCTTGCGCATCCCCCGAGCGAACCGCTTTCTCTGCGTACTCCGCCGCAGTCTGCGCATCAATAGCATCGGCTGCATTGGTATATACATCGGCAACCACGCCATCCTGATCCAAGGTGACAATAAAATACCGCGTTTCAAAAGGGAGCTCGCCGGTTCGTCCATGACCATGCGCTTCTCGTTCACGCTCGCCATCTGGCAAACGTGTCGCTTCAGAAAACAACGCTTCGTTTTTTACCAGCGTCGTCAATGTGTGGTCGATGTCAGAAATCGCATCGATCATATACAAACCAGATAGGCACCCCAAAATAACCGTCAGCACCACAAGCAGCGATCCGATTGCAGCAACAATGAGCTTCTTGCGTAATTTCTCGATCATTCCACAATCTCCAGCGAATAGCCCATATTGCGCGCCGCTTTAATCGCCACATTCGCGTCCAGCTGAGCCAGCTTTTTGCGAAGATGAGAGATATACACCCACACCACGTTCAACTCAGCATCGCTGTCAAAACCCCACACCTTTTCCATCAGCTTTTCAGTCGTATAACGCTGCTGCGGCGCAATCATGAACAGCTCCATCATTTGATATTCTTTGCTGGACAGCTGAACACTGCCGCCTGGTCCAGAAAGCATAAACGTGGTCTGATCCAGCGTGAGATTGCCCACCTGCAGCTTGGCGTCAGCTTGATGATTGGCGGTGCGGGTCATGGCGCGAATGCGTGCCAACAGCTCCTTCGACTGAAACGGTTTGGTCAGATAATCGTTGGCGCCGCTGTCCAGCCCTTCTACTTTATCGTCCACCTCTGATTTTGCAGTCAAAAGCAGCACCGGAACCAAATTTCCCTGGCGGCGAAGCTCTTTTAAAGCTGTGATGCCATCCATCTTCGGCATCATCACATCCATGATGACGCCATCATAATGACTGCATGCCAAATAGGCCAATGCCTCTTCGCCATTCTCAACGGCATCAACCAAATAATTGCTGCGCTCCAAAATAGCCACCAATGCCTTGGAAAGCGCTTTTTCATCCTCTGCCAGCAATAATTTCATAGATTTTCTCCTTTTTCGCGGCCTCGTATCAACTCATTGTCTATAGCATAGCACAGAAGCTTAAATTATAAATAAAAAAGCACCTCATCGACAGCAAATTCTTTCAAACCATCAGCATCGATGACTGTGAAAAGCCCTTATAAATGCTAAACAGCGTGCCACAGAGCAACTCTGTGACACGCTGTTTTATTTTACCTTGCCATCACGGACAACTAAAGACGCCTTCCGCCCACAAACAGCCGCCGCATGTCGGATGCTGATTGCCGGTGCAGTCCTCACGGTTTTCTGCAAAAGAATCACAGTGTCCGCAGTAAAGGCATGGTGAAAAATCGAAATCGTCAAATTTGCGGCGAAACGTTTCATACGCTTCGCTGTTCCAAATAGCCTCCAGGTCTTGCTGCTTGATGTTGCCAAAGCTGCAGCGATAAATCTTTCGCTCAACGTTGTCCATATAGGTTTGCCCATTATGCAAGAGCGCCATACATGGGCAGACTTCGCCATCGCTGCTCACAAAACACATGCCTTCGCGAATGAATTTGCAGTAATTGCTTTTGCGCACAACCGGTTCGCCATTGAACGACAAGATGAAATTTTGCTTCGCCAGCATTTTCGACACAGCAGTTGAAACCTCTGGAATGTTCATGTCAAAAAACGGCATGTCAACCTTGGGCAGGTCATTGCCCTGAGCCAGCGCGTAAGCATAGGTAATGCGATTATAAAGCATCTCCTCACGCGACGCGGCATCGGTCGGATAAATATTAGAAAGATTGACCGCATCCACACGATGCTGAGCAATGAAAACCGGCAGCTTCGCCAATTGATGCACGTTGCTTTTCATCGCCACAAAGGTAATGCCCAGGCGAGTCGCGCTTTTCTGGTCCTGACGGATGCGGTTAAACCGCCGAATGTTCTCCAAAACCTGCGTTGACCGCGCATGCCCGGAATGCGCTGGCGATGCTGCTGCAGACACATCCAAATCGTCTATTGACACCCAAAGCTGACTCAGCCCTGCATCAATAAGCGCATGAATCATCTGCTCGGTCAACAAGGTGCCATTGGTCAAAAGCTGCACCTGCGCACCCGCTGCAGCAGCAAGCGCCACCATTTCAACAATATCAGGATGAAACAGCGGCTCTCCCTGACCACCGAAGAACACCGTCTCCACTGAGCTCGGCATCGTGGCCAAAACATGTTTCACCTCAGTCAAGCTCAGCTCCCCAATCGACTCATCAAACCACGTATTGCGAAAACACATCTTGCAATTAAGATTGCACTTCGTGGTAGGTTCAACGTAGAGTTTCTTCAACATGGGCATTCCTCCTTGATTTATTTCTGCTGATCGAAAAAATAGGCACTGATTAAAACAGCCGGCACTCACTTTCTTGTCAGAACGACGACGTTTTCTATGTGGCTGGTTTGTGGGAAGAGGTCCACGGGCTGGACGTCGCCGATGTGGTAGTGTTTGCTGAGTTTGGCGAGGTCGCGGGCGAGGGTGGCTGGGTTGCAGCTGATGTAGAGGATGCGTGGAAGCTGGGCACTCACGAGGGCGTCGAGGAGCTTGCCATCGCAGCCTTTGCGTGGGGGATCGATGATGGCGATGTCGGCGTGGTTGCCTTTGCTGAGCCATTTTGGCAGCCAGACTTCGGCTTTTGCGGTGGTGAAATGGGCGTTGGTAAAGCCGTTTGTTTTGGCGGCTTTTTTAGCGTCGTCGATGGCTTGGCCGACGCTGTCAACACCATAGAGCGCTTGGTGCTTGTCGGCGATGAAACTGCCGATGGTGCCGATGCCGCAGTAGAGATCAAGGATGGTGGCATCAGCCGCCAAGGCACCGAGCATGTCTTTGCCGGTCTGATAAAGCACTTCGGCCTGAGCGGTGTTGACCTGGAAGAAAGACGCCGGCGAGAGGTCATAGTGCAGGCTGCCGAGACGCTCTGAAATGGTCTCCTTGCCGTGCAGATGGGTGTAGGCGCGGCCAAGCATGAGGCGTGGGTTGGTGTTGACATTGTGCCAGATGCTCGTGACCTGCGGCCATTCTTCTTGCAGGCGTTCAACGAGACGCTGCTGGCGGAATTTCTGAGCAGCAGTAACAAAGACAACCATCATGTCGCCAGTGGCATGACTTTCGCGAATCATGACTTTGTCAATGTCGGCAATGCCGGTGGTGGTGATGGCCTCTTCCAGCCAGGCAGTGAGGCGATTGATCGGTGCGCTGAAGAGCAGACAGTCCGCAGCCGGCACAAGATCATGGCTGCCTTTCTCATAGAAGCCAAGGCGGGTCACGCCGCTGGAATAGTCGGCATGAAAGATGCCTTTGTTGCGATAGCGCCAAGGCTCATCCATGGTTTTAACCGGCAGCACCCGACAATCAAGCTTGCCGATGCGCTGCAGAGCATCTTCCACCTGACGGCGCTTGATCTCAGCCTGAAGCGCTGCATCGGCCACTTGCAGGGCGCAGCCACCGCAGGCTTCTGCCAAAGGGCAAGGTGGCGTCACGCGGTGCGGACTTGGCGTGAGCACGTTCTCTAAGGTGCCTTGAATGATGCCTTTATGGCTGTCGCCGAGGGTGGCGGTAATGGTTTCGTCTGGCAAGGCGCCGGGTACAAAAACGACCTTTCCTTCCGCGGTGCGGCCAACGCCGCAGCCGTCGTGAGAAAGGCCGGTGATATGAAGCTGAGTCATTATGGGATTCCTCCAATGGTTATAGTACGGAATAATAGGCTACGATCATGACTGCATTCCAAAGGCCATGTGCGATGGCGCTGGCAAACACCGACTGATAGCGCACGGCGATAACGTTCAGCAGATAACCGCCAACGGCAAGCGGAATCGCGCGCTGCGCATCCATATGCGCGCAGCCAAAGATGACGGCGGTGAAGAGCATGGCCATCTGAGGGGTGAGGTAGCGGCACAGGCTGTTGAACAAATAGCCGCGAAAGATCAGTTCTTCAGCAATGGGCACGAACACGCCCATAGTAAGAACAACGAAAATTTTTACCCACAGCGCATCGTCGGCCTGCATGTAGCTTTGCACGTTCTGTGCGGCAAGGCCGTTAGGCAGCAGGACATTGATCAGCTGCACCAGCAGAGTCATGAGCACATACAAAAGCAGCCCGCCAATGGCTGCACCAAGATAGGGATGGCGCCCCTGCGGTACACGTGCGCCAATCATGCGCCAGCTGGTTTTGCGCGCTGCCAGAAAGCAGGCCAGCACCACCAGCATGAGCACATCCTGCAGCCAAAGCCCGCTGAGCAGACTGCCCACTGTGGTGCTTCCCAGAGAAGGAAACAGACCACGCAGAATCTGTTGCAGCCAGCCGGCAATGAAGGCGCCGCCAATATAAATAAAAATAAAATCTACAGGTTGAATGTTGTTGGATTGTTTGGTCATCGTTTTGCCTCTGTATCAAATGTGAAAGACCAATATAGCGATCATAGAATAATTGAACAGCCCCAGCACGTCGGTGGTTGTGGTAATAAACGCAGACGATGCCACCGCTGGGTCAACATGGAGCCGCTCCAATGCCAGGGGTACCACTGTGCCAAGCAGCGCTGCCATAAAATTGTTGAGGATCAGCGTCAGGCCAACAGTAATGCCGAGAGATACGCTGTGCTGCCAGAAGGAAGCCACCAGGCAGACGATGCAGCCAACCGTAAGCCCTAAGGCAAATCCCAGCAAGGCTTCACGCAGGATGGTGCCTAAAGCCGCCTTGGTGGTAATGTTGCCGGTGGCCAGCCCACGCACGGTAACTGTGCAGGACTGCGTGCCCACGTTCCCAGCAATCCCTGTCATCATCGGAATGAAGATGATTAGGGCTGCAACCTGCTGCAACGTCAGCTCAAAATAATCCAGTACCGTGCCGGAACAAATGCCGCCGAAAATGGTGATCAACAGCCACGGCAGGCGCGACGTATACGCGGTGATGACGCTGGCGCCTTCATCCATTTCGGCTTCGGTGGTACCAGCCATACGATAAATGTCCTCGCTGGCCTCATCCTGGATGACATCGACGATGTCGTCGACGGTGATAATCCCGAGGATGTGGTCTTCGTCATCGACAACCGGCAACGCCAACAGGTCGTATTTAGACATAATCTCGGCAACTTCTTCCTGGTCGTCGCGCACATTTACACTGGTGACATTTTGACGCATGATGTCGCCCACAGTGGTCTCCGGCCCGGCAATGATGAGTTCACGCAGGGAGAGAATGCCAACGAGATGGTTCAGTCCGTCGATGACATACACATAGTAAATCGTTTCCGCATCAGGCGCGTACATACGAATGATTTCAATGGCTTTTTCAGCGTTGACAAAGACCGGAACGACAACGAACTCGGTGGTCATCAAACCACCGGCAGTATCGCTTTCGTAGGTCAGCAGGTCGGTGATGTCGTCGACCGCTTCATCTTCGAAAAGGGAGAGAATGCGGGCACGTTCATTTTCGTCGAGATCTTCGAGCATGTCCGCCGCTTCGTCACTAGGAATTTCATTGGCGATGGCGGTGGCCATGTTACGCGGAAGTTCGAGAAGGATGTCGATCATGCGTTCTTTGTCATCCAAAGCAAAAAGCACATCGGCAGCATCTTCCGGCTCCATCACTTTAATCAAGGCCGCTTGTTCTTCACGGTCTTCAAGGGTTTCAAGGTATTCTGCGATGTCTTCGGCGTGCTGTTCTTCCAGATACTCTTTGAGGGCTTCTTCTTCCTCTTCGGTCGTTGGCACCTTGAGCGCTTCGATCATCCTCCCACACCCTTTCTATTATGACACGCTGTTAACTAAAATCCTCCATATCAAAGCCCAGGTCATGAAGCACCCCTTCGCGGTTGCGCCAGTTTTCTTTGACGCGCACCCAAAGCTTGAGGTACACTTTTTCGCCGAGCAATTCTTCAATATCGCGGCGGGCAGCGGTGCCAATGCGCTTAATCATGGCACCTTGTTTGCCAATGATGATGGCCTTCTGACCAGCGCGTTCCACATAAATGGCAGCATGCACGACGAGCTTGTCGTCATCCTCATCACGTTCCATGTGCTCAATAACAACCGCCACACTGTGGGGCACTTCTTCTTCTGTAAAGCGCAGAATCTTTTCACGAATGAGTTCTGCCATGACAACGCGCTCTGGCTGATCGGTGACAGCATCCTCCGGATAAAAACTTGGCCCGTCAAACAGATAGCCTTTCGTGGTTTCCAAAAGACGGTCTACATTGTCGCCGCGCTCGGCCGACAATGGGAAGATTTCTGCAAAATCACGACGGCTCTGCCACTTCACAATGGTGCGCATGATTTCTTCTGGTGTCATCATGTCGATCTTGTTCAAGAGCAGAAATACTGGCGCCTCTATTTTTTCCAGGCTGTCGAGGATGAACTGTTCGCCGGCACCAAATGGCACCGAAGCGTCCACCACGTAGAAAATGACATCCCCATCGTAGATGGATGAACGTGCCGCCTCGACCATGTACTGATCAAGTCGGTGTTTGGGTTTATGAATGCCCGGCGTATCCACAAACACCATTTGAGCATCCGGCGTGGTGAAAATACCGGTGATGCGGGTGCGGGTGGTTTGCGGTTTTGACGATACAATGGCAATCTTGCGCTCAAGGATCTGATTGAGCAAGGTGCTTTTTCCGGCATTCGGCCGGCCAATCAGGGAAATAAAACCGGTTTTCATGATGCTTCCTCCTTTTCCAATGAAAATGGTGCAGGCATAAAGCCTGCACACTGACGATCTATCAACAGCGTGCTTAAAAGCAGCACACTCAATCACGGGTCACGCCGACGGCGTTTAAAAGTGCCTCTTCTTCGGCACGCATCTCAGCTTTGTCATCTGGTTCAATGTGATCATAGCCAGCCAAGTGCATGAGACCATGCACCACAAGATAGCACACTTCTCGTTCAACGCTGTGGCCATACTCGGCGGCCTGCGCCTGCGCATGCGGTACCGAGAGCACAATGTCGCCAAATGGCGCCAGTTCCCCTTCCAATAGCTCGATTTCGTCGTCGCGCTCATAAAGCGGGAAACTCAGCACATCGGTCGCACGGTCGATGCCGCGGTATTCTTTGTTGATGGCACGGATGGTGTCATCGTCACAGAAAGTGAGACCAATGACCAACTCATCCGGCAATCCTTCCTGCTTGGCATACAGCGGCAAAATGGCATTGAGCCGTTCCAGCCAGACAGGGTCCAAATCGCCCCAATCGTTGACAATATCAAATTGCATGGTGTGCCTCCTTTATTTCAGCAAGCTCTTTTTATCCGGATAAGCGACGCGTTTATGATACATGCTGTTAATCATGTGGATCATTTCATCGGTGATCTCGTTGAGATCGCGATAGGTCAGGTTGCATTCAATAAACTGCTTATCATTCATCTTATCGTTAATGAGATTGCGAATGAAGCCTGCCACCTGCGCATGGTTGAGATGACTGATGCTTGAACGCACCGCCGCCTCAACAGTGTCCGCAATCATGAGAATGGCTGCCTCACGCGTCTGCGGGCGTTTTGCCATGTAGCGGAAATCGTCTTCTTTTACATCCGGATCAAGTTTTTTCGCTTTGTAGTAAAAATAGCTGACCATGGTATTGCCATGGTGCTGGCTGATGATATCAATGATGGACTGCGGCAAACGTGCTTCTTTCGCGAGCGCCACACCATCCTTCACATGAGTGGTAATAATGAGATAAGACAAGTTTGGCGAAATTTTATCATGCGGGTTGAAATCCGTCATCTGGTTTTCTGAGAAAAATTCCGGTCGTTTGATCTTGCCAATATCATGATAGTAAGCCGCCGTACGCACCAGCTGTGCATCGGCGCCAATACGCAAAGCCGCCGCTTCGGCAAGGTTTGCCACCATCAGCGAATGCTGATAGGTCCCCGTCGCTTTCTGCATCAGCGCACGCTGCAGCGGAGTGTTTGGATCGCACAGCTCCATCAGTGTCAGTGACGTTGTCACGTTAAAGGCGCTTTCAATATATGGCAGAAGCCCAATGGTCAGCACCAACGTCAGGAACCCGTTCCCAACGCAAAACAGCAAAAGCGACAGCAGTTCGCTCAATTCCAGCCCTGCAATCAGGTAGTAAATAACGCCAACAAGCGCCATAGCAACTGTAGCATAAACCGCCGACATCGTTAGGTCAATGCGGCGATGCAGCACTTTTACCTGGCCCAACGCCATCAAGGACCCGGCAATGCCGGAGAACGCTACATACACATCGTTGGTGTAGAGGGCCACCAATAGCCCCATGAGCAGCGTCACAAAGATGGCCTCTTCGTTGTCCAAGAGAATCGCCAACATGATGGCGACTGCTGGCAGCGGAATCAGAAAATTGACCAGCTCATCGGCCGATTGCACCGGTCCAATCTGTATCGCTGAAATGATCGGAAACAGGATCATAATAATGGAAATGGTCACAAGAATGATCGATGCATTGCGCTGCCACTCCTCACGCGGCTTCTTTTTGGCGCGCCATTCGGAGAATTTTGATACAGCCAGGATCACCAGTAAAATCGCCAGGATCACACCAAGGATGATCTTGTATGGTGAACGGTCGTTGTTGTTGGACAGCGCCTGAATGGCAGCATAATCGTCCTCGCTGATGACATCGCCTTTATTGACGATAACCTCATCCTTCTGCACGGTCTTAACCACCGGCTCCACACTTTCCATCAGTTCGCGGCGTTTGGCTTCGCTGTCCTGTTGGTTGATCACGCTGGTTGGATAAAATTCCGTATTCTTAAAAATGCTGCTGACCAATTTGCGGTCCAACACACTAAAGGCCTTTGAACTGTCCACTTCGTTCAAAAGGTCCTCTTTCGCCTGAGGCAAATCCGCCTCTTTGACCCCTTTGCCCATAACGTTGGACGAAATAGCCACGGCCTGTTGATGCAGCAATTCCACGTGATCAGCGGTGTACGTGCTGAGACTTTCCCACTCGCTGTCGCTGAACTCCGTTGATAAAAGCTCGTTCAGTTCGTCGTGGCGCTTGCTGTAATTTTCATCGTCCGCACCCGCAGCCTGTGTCTTTTCATCAACAACAAGAATATCCTGCAGCTTATCAAAAATGCGATCGATGGACACCAACGTGAGGTTATTGAACTGATCCAAGTTAATCTCATAGATGTCCTCAAAATTGTCCAACAGCTCTTGCTGCTTTTCTTCCGTAGCAGCTTCGTCCTCATAAATAACCGAACGGTCCGCGGTAATGGTGCGTGTTGCAACATCACCGACTTTCCAGAAAAGCTGCGTGGAAACCATCCCCTGCATCATGACCGTGGTCATAATGAGGAAACTCACAACAACGACCACCTTATACGAAAAAGTGCGCTGTTCTAAGAAACGACTAAAGGGTCTCCAGTGGGGTGTCTTCTTGCGCTGTTGATGGTGTGATGCTTGATTTTTCTCTGAGTTCATGGTGACTCATCTCCCTCGCCTGATAGCGGTCGTAGGCACGAATGATCTTCGCAACGACTGGATGCCGCACGACATCCTCCGCTTTCAGGGTGTAAAAACCGATTTCTTCGATATTTTGCAATATCCGATAGGCCTGGCGCAGACCGGACTGATTGGCGTTGGGCAGGTCAATCTGAGTAAGGTCGCCTGTCACCACCGCCTTGGACCCAAAACCGATGCGAGTAAGGAACATCTTCATCTGCTCCGGCGTGGTGTTCTGCGCTTCATCCAAAATGATGAAGGCATCGTCCAGAGTGCGTCCGCGCATGTAGGCAAGGGGGGCAATCTCAATGATGCCCTTTTCCAAATGTCGCTGCGCCGTTTCCTGGCCCAGCGTGTCGTAAAGACCGTCGTACAATGGTCTCAAGTAAGGATCTATTTTTTCCTGCAGATCGCCTGGCAGAAAGCCTAGTTTTTCTCCAGCTTCCACCGCTGGACGGGTAAGAACAATACGTTCCACCTCGCGGCGTTTCAATGCCAGCACGGCCATCACCACCGCCAAGTAGGTCTTACCGGTGCCGGCAGGCCCAATGCCAAAGGTAATGGTCTTTTTGCGAATCATCGCCAGATAGTCTTTCTGTCCTTTTGTCTTTGGACGAATCTGTTTGCCGTGAGAGGTGATCATGAGGACTTCGTTAAGCCCTTCCACCTCGGCATTGGCCATCTGACGTGCAGCATTTGTGAGCGCATAGTGGATGTCGTTCTCCTCCAGCTCCCGTTCCCGCGCCAGGGTAATCAAATGCTCAAACAGCGTCCTGCCGGCATTGACACTCTCCTCTGTGCCAATGAGTGTCAGCACGTTCCCACGCGCTACAACATTGCATAGCAAGTTCGAGGTGATCAGACGCAGCCAGTGGTCGGCCGGACCAAAGATGCGCGGCGCGACCATATCTTCCAAGACGATACGTTCTTTGTAATCGCTCAAATTATCTGTGCTCCTTTTACATGTCGATTGGCATACATGCTCTACCCCATTATACTCTATCCACATGCGTTCGACAATCTCGAATATCGACCAGAAAACGCCCTTGCAATCGGTATTTTTAAAGTGTATCATTAATTTAATAATTCAATCATTACTAAGGAGGGGCCATGCTTCATATCATCAAAAACCTTAATCGCAATATTCACGAAAACGTTGCAAGCAACCGACGCGTGTTCATCCTTTATTCGATATTGCGCGTGCTTGTAATTCTTGCCATGGTGCGTGCCATTATCAATGCCAATTACAACGGCGCCTTTATCTGCCTCTTGTCGCTGGCGCTGTTTCTCGTGCCATCACTGATGGAAAACGGCTTTAAAATCAACATTCCACCTTTGCTGGAAGGCATCATTTACCTGTTTATCTTTGCAGCAGAAATTCTTGGCGAACTCAACAACTTCTACGTTGCTATCCCTTATTGGGACACCATTCTGCACACACTCAACGGTTTTTTGGCGGCAGCGGTTGGCTTCTCGCTGATCGATCTTTTGAATCGCAGCAGCAGCCATTTTCTGCTCTCGCCGTTTTACCTCTGTCTGATGGCGTTCTGTTTCTCCATGACCATTGGCGTTCTCTGGGAATTCATCGAATTCAGCGCCGATACCCTGCTGCATACCGATATGCAAAAAGACTCGGTCATTACCGCCATCCAATCGGTGTATTTTGACCCCAGCGGCGCGCAGGACGTCATCCATATTCCAAACATTACAGAAACACAAATTTTCACAGCCAATGGCGATGTCTACACCGTACCGGGCTATCTCGACATCGGTTTGCATGACACCATAGGCGACCTGTTTGTCAACTTCCTCGGTGCACTGACATTCAGCATTCTTGGCTACTTCGGCCTGACGCACCGTGATCGTCATAAGAAAAACATTGTGTTCAATTTGGTGCCAACTCGCGACCAGGAAGACAGTGATCTTAGCAACTACACTTTTGCCAGCGAAGGGTTCACCTCTGATGACAACGACCATTAAACAAAAGCGCATCCGTTCAATCGGATGCGCTTTTTTGTGCGGCGAATTTACAATCTAAGTGCAACAAAAAATGACTCATAGAACTTCTGGTA
>JAHZHI010000026.1 GCA_019420345.1 Peptococcaceae bacterium | reverse complement strand
TGACAATAGAAATACCCCCAATAATTCGGATGTCCAAATTATTGGGGGCACTACAAAGTAAAACATCGTATTTTTATTTGACTTTATAGCCTGACTCATAATAATCTCCCTTCCCACATTTAACCAATTAACTTTCTATTCTTAAGGTTATTATATTTTTATACAATCGGGAGACATTTGTCTCCCGATTCAATCAAACCTTCGATTAGTCTTCGATAATCTGATAAACAGGCGCCCCTTCACATTGTGCAGGCATACGTACACCACCTAGTACAGCTACAGTTGGCGCTACGTCCACTTCTCGAATTACACGATCTGTTACATAGCCTTTTTTAATGTTTGGACCAGCGGCCATAAAGATTGGTGAAACAGAAGTATCTGCATAACCTTGATAGGTTGAGATAGAATCTCCGTGAATACGATTGAACCCTTCTTCGTTAAAATAGATGATATCGCCAACATTTTCGCCATTTAATCCAAAATGAGCTGCCTCTTTTTTACGCACAGCAAGTGAAACAATGCGTTTCCCATTCCAACGATAGTTGTACAAATCATCTATGATCTTTCTTTCGAGCTCATATTGATCCGCAGGATCAACAATACCTTCTGGATTGCGTCCTTTCAGATTGAGATAGATATAAATACCACGCTGTGCAACAGCCGTTGTCTTGCTCCAGTCGATTTCTCTCAAATCATTACCATCAGCATCTTTTTTCATTACGGTGTAGCCAAGTTCTTTCATAACCTTAATATTTACACCAAATGGATCGCCAATAGGAACTGCTGGCTCCTCTTCTTCAGAGCAAACTAAGCCATGATCAGAGGTAATTATAATGTCCCAACCTTCATCTAACAAATGCATGAAGCGACCGAGATATCTATCCGTGTCAATGTAGAAACGTTCAATGACAGCCTGGATGTCGGTTTCATCATATGCTTTAACATGTGGACGGTACTTAGCGAGCTCCCAGAAAATATGCCCAGCAGCATCTACATTGTGTAAATGTGAGAAAACTACATCATAACCATTTTCTTCGATTAATGCATTCATGGCTTTTGCCTGCCATTCGGTGTAGGATTCCCAAAGTGGCGCATACACTTTATTGGCAGCATTTGGTGAATTACCGATAATCATCCCAATGCTGCGGAACTGACCAACCTTTTCCTGAATCTGTTTAAGCAAAGATTTTGGATGGAAGAGTGTATCATTGTTTACTTCCATAGCATTCCCATACCATACTTCAACTTTTGAACCATCTTCAGGCAATTCCACCAAGATGGCCTGGCGAACAACATCAATCTTCTCGCCATCTTTGCTAACAGTATCAAAGATATCATTTACAACAACACCAATCTGATCGAGAACAACGATTGGTTCCGCATCTTTCTTGGATCTATAGATGGCGACTTTGACAAATTTGCCATCTTCATCAGGAATAACCAAGACAGGACGACGTTCCATGCCTCCAGCTACTGGAATGCTAAATTCCTTAGAGCCAGCAGGTGCATCTGCCCAACCTTTAGCCTCTTTCATTGGTACAGTCGTCTTGTTATTATACAATTCAGGATGAGAAGCCCCAGCATTTTCACCTTCATTTTCATTCATAATCATATTAACAAGCGTTTTCTGCTTCAAAGACTGATCTAATGCTTTTGCACCACTACTGCTTTTTTCTTCAGCAACTTCAATATCCGTCAAAATACATCCAACGCCTGAACCATCGTCTTCATGTTCAAAAATATGTGCTTCTTTGATTTCTGAAGAAGCTTCGATCCATTGTCCCCATTCAACGGTACCAACAGCTACATTAATATTGGATGGCTGTGTCCCATCAACAACATGTAAATTAGGGCTATCACTGGTTGGAGGCCAAGAAGACCCTGGCCAATGGAAAACAAGAGTTTTATGTCCTGTTTCAGAAAAAACATTCCATAACGGCTCTGCTTTACAATTTCTAGAATCAAAAGAATACACTAAAGTATCCAACTTATCTGGATGAGGATTCCAAAAATCAGTAACGCCATGTGTTCCAACATAGGCACCTGTTGCCAATGTTGTCCAAAGCGGCGGTGTAATTGTTGGCATGGCACCAAGCATCACCAAATCCTCTCGTGCAGAACCACGTTCCATAAATTTTGTAAAGTTTGGCATAACGCCTTTATTCATATATTTTTTCGTCAGTCGTGGGTCTAAACCATCGACACCTAATACCAATACTTTGTTTTTCATGAAAACCCCTCCCAGGTTTTATTTAGCTATCAATTTTTATCAACCGGTTGTTTCTTTACATAAAGCATAATACAAATTTATAATTACGAAAAACAGTATTTATTTTTCTTAAATTTTCTGCTACAAGTTTCTTAGATATCTTATATAGGCATATTTATTTTCATACATTTATTTTTAAGTTTTATCATCGATAATTCAGAACAATCTTTAAAACTATCCAACTATAAAAAAAGCATGATCAGCTAATGACCAATCATACTGTAATATTAATATTCAATAAATTTCTGATAACTAGAAAAGCCTTCAAATTGAACATGTATACATTCATCACCGAATACAACGCTACTAAATCTAAAGACTACATTGTCTGAAACATACTTCTGTTTGATATTGATTCAACTCTCATAGAAATGAACCGCATATACTCTTGAATCTTTCTATGAATATAACCTAAGTATACCTCTTCATCATTATTGTAAATGCGTCGCTTCTTTGTGTTCTATTGTAACTATGATATACTAATGATATTCCATAATAATTCTCCCCACTTCGAAATACAAACGTTTAGGGTTCAATTTCATTATGCTATCAATCGCTACTATAGTAGAATATCGTTTTCTCCCATTTATCAAGAGAAATATTGAATCATTGAAAGGATGATTTTAGTGAACTTTGAACAATTATATTATTTTGTCCAAATATACGACCATTTATCATTAAACGCGGTCGCAAAAAAACTGTATATTTCTCAGCCCGCTTTAACGAAAAGTTTACAAACTATGGAACGAGAACTTGGCGTAGAACTATTTACGCGTAGCAAAAAAGGACTTTATCCAACTAATGCAGGAAAAATATTTTATAAAAATGCTCTGCAAATCTTATCACTATATGACGATACTTTACTACAAATCAATAAAGAACTTATTTTTAGCGAACCTTTGACAATTTTTGTACCACCATGCATTGCTAATACATATTTCCCATTTATAATAAAAAATTTATGTGACAACTTCAAAAATTTGAAACTTCACGTTCAAGAATATTCCGTTGATAAGCTTCCCTCTTTACTTAAAACACCTACTTCATTTGCACTTACTATGGGTGGTTCTGAAATAGAATCCTTAGCAAAAGCACTTCCTGATTACAAATATTTTCTATTAAAATCAGAACCATGTTATGCATTTATATCGAAAAATTCACCTTTAGCAAAAAAAAAGAAGTTATCTACAAACGCAATATTCGATAACAATATTTCCTTTCATGAGTTCAATGCCTTTCATCAATACGACAAAAAATACGACGATGTCAATTACATTACCAACTTTTCGATAAGTCAAGAAATTATTTTGTCACAAAACGGTGTCCATATTTTACCAATTAGCATTGGAGAAAAAGTATATTCACATTCAGAAATCATTTCAATTCCACTTGAAAGGGACATAAAAGTTTTATACGGAATTATTGTTCCGCAAACTTTATTGAACTCAAAATTCTCATTAGTTATCAGAAATACTATAGATTTATTGAGAAAATGCCTTACCAACAATTCCTGACAAATTACTGTTTTTATATATCGTTTTGATAGACAAAAAATTTCCCGGTAAAAAACTCCCTAATAATATAACAAGAGCTTTTTTAACCGGGATTGTGTTTTATTTGAATAATATTGATATTTATTTATCCACCATAAGGTAACAACAAATTAATTAACGGCATTCCCAAAATAAAAAACAGAAGTAACGAAAAGGCAAAATGTAAAAATCCATGCAAGTACGTTTTTTTGACTATAACAGAAGGTTCACCAAACATCAAAGCTGCATTCCAGCTTGCCGCTGGAGTTGCAAATGCAGCATTTGTTGCAATAATTAACCCAATAAATATTACCAACGGATTTGCACCAATTTCTAAATACATAGGACAAAGCATGGGAATGAAAATTACCATAAAAATCAAATTATGTACAACCTGCGTTAATAGACCAATTATTACAACACAAACTATTAAGAAGAGAGTTGGACCCATAGACGTCAGAATAGGAGTAACAGTTCCCATAACTGACGACATGATCCCACACTCTTCAGAATCCAAAGCACTGGCGAGAGGTTGAGTTGCAATAATCAACCACATAACGTTCCATGATATCCCTTTAGCTGCATCTTGTAGTGTAACAAAATGTTCACCGTTCGTATCGCGGTACGCCGCCATAATACTTATAATTAGTAGTAAACATCCACTCAAGCCTAAATTTGACAGTATTTGTGTAATCGCCCAATTCTGTGGCAATAATTGCGGAAAGAGCATCATACAAATAAACACAATCAAACAAATCAATCCAAATTTTTGACTGCCTGTCATTCGTACATCTTTATTAGCTATTTTTGATAAATCTATTTTTGCCACTGCTGAAAAATCCAAGCGGAATATATATTTAATAATTAACGGCCAAAGAATTATATAAACCATAACATAGATAAGCCATACAATTGTCCAGTTTAAAAATGGAACTTCGGCCTCAGGTAAACCTTGTTGTAAAAATCCTAACATCACGAGAGTTCCTGGTTTAAAAAGAAAAACATAGCTTGCCCACATAAATGCGACAACAATTGAGGTAACCATTACAGTTGAAAAGATATTTCTCTTCTCATAACCAGCTTTTTCTGCAATACTCCTTGTAACAGCCCACATAACAAAAATTGCTGCATACGATGCTCCAAGTAAGTTTAATGCAACAGTTCCAAATAAAATACCCATAAAGAGAACATAGGGTTTCCCTTGAAACAGCTTAAACGATAATAGCTTATTTGAAATGTAATCTGTCAGCTGTGTCTTAGAAACAGCTTCTGCAAAAATAAAGCAGAGAACAATTTGTGGAATAGTTGAAAATGACCAACCTTCCAAGAGCAAATTGTTTCCACTATCATAACCGACAACAGCAAGTGCAACTAAGGCAATCAAACTCGTCCAATCTAACGCAATGAAACACCAGGCATAAATTACTCCTAAAAAAATACCTAATACTTTCATACCTAATGGTGTAATTTGTGCAAAAGGCGGAATAAATCCTACACCAAACATTATAATCAAAAAGATTGCAATATGAATCCAATACATTTTATTTTTGTTCGCTGCAGCCATTAATAACACCCCACTTCTTTAATCTAGTATATATATTTTCTAAAAATCAAGAGTGTAGTAATCTCAACATTCATATCTAATGATTTCTACACTCTTGACAACTTTGTTATCTTAGCTTTCTAAATCGAGAATCTGATATACCGGAGCCCCTTCACATTGTGCCGGCATTCTTACACCTGCCAGCACCGCCATGGTTGGTGCAACATCTACCTCACGAATAACTCTATCAGTATAGAAGTCTTGTTTAACACCTCGTCCACCAATAACAAAAATTGGTGATTCTGAGGTATCTGCCAGCCCAATATAGGTAGATAAACTATCTCCATGGACTCTATTAAATCCTTCTGTTAGCCAATATACGATATCACCGATTGAACTATCTCCATCTTTGCTTTTTAAGCCTAACAACGCCGCATCTTGCTGACGCATTGCCAAAGCAACGCAACGTTTACCATTATAACGATAATTATACAAATCGGTAATGATTTGTTCTTCCAATTCATATTTATCTTTAGGATCCACGATACCATGCGGATTACGACCTTTTAAATTAATATATATGTATAACCCTCTTGGAGCAACGGCGCGTGTTTTTTCCCAATCAATTTCTCTCAACGGTTCCCCGTTCTCATCTTTTTTCAATACCGTATACCCCATTTCAACCATAGCTTTTGCATTAACACCGAATGGGTCGCCCAACGCCGGAGGCATATCTTCTCGTGCACTTACCAAACCATGATCAGAGGTCACAATTATTGTCCAGCCTTCGTCTAATAATGGCATAAACTCGCCCAAATAATTATCAGTTTGCACATAAGTGTACTCCATGATAGCTTGGAAATCTTCAGGAATGCAGTTAGGAAATTCTTTTCTTTGCACTGAACGTTCCCACATAACATGACCAACACAATCAACATTGTGCAGATGACTAAATATCATTTCATATCCTTCCGTTTTTATCAAATGGTTAATGCAATCTGCCTGCCATTTTGCATAAAAATCCCATGTTTTCGCATCTACACTAAACCAGCTCTCTGCAGTACGCCCACCCATAATAGTAACTCCTGGAACTGGTCCTACATTGTCAAAAATTTCTTTGTACAAGCGTTTAGGATGAAATAAATCCGGCATATCTACCTTCATAGCGCGCCCTACATACAAAAGCACCTCGCTTCCGTCCGCTGCCAAGTCCACTAAAAGATAGGTTCTGGTAACCTCGACACGTTCGCCGTTCTTCAGAACATCATCATATGATGGCGGAATGACATCATGCCCAGAAATGACAACCAGAGGTTCTTCAGCACGTTTATTTTTATACACCTTAATTGTATCGTAAATACCATTTTCGTTTGGCACTATCAAGCCGATACGACGTTCCAAGCCATTACTAACTGGAATGTAAAATTCTTTTGCACCTTCTGGTAATTCTATTTTCCATTTTTTACAAGGGCGCAATTGTACTTTAACAGAACGATCATACATCGTTTCTTCAAATTTTTCTGCGCCAGCTTTCTCTCCTTCATGTTCAGACATCAAAATAGCTTTTAAGGTATTATCTTGAAGAGTATCCATAGCGTTGTTCATTTTCTTTTCTGCCTTTTCATCAGCCAAATCAATGCCACTAATGATACATCCAGCTCCAGAACTATGATCCTCTTCTTCTATTTGATAAGAAGCATTCTCTTCAAATTCTGGTTTTGCCCAGATAAATTTTTCAAATTCCATGCTTCCATTCACAAAATTAATATCCGATGGTGTCGTACCTTCTACAACAGATAAATTTGGGCTGTCACTAGTTGGGGGCCAAGAAGAGCCTGGCCAATGCCAAACTAAAGTTTTTCTTCCTTCCTCCGCTAAAACATTCCATAGCTGCTCAGCTTTGCAATTACGAGAGTCTAACGAATATACTAATGTATCCAACTCTGTCGGATGTTGATTCCAAAAGTCTGTAATACCATGCGTTCCCGGATATGCACCCGTACATAACGTGGTCCACATTGGAGGCGTAATAGTTGGAACTCCCCCTAACATTACAAGATCTTCACGTGCAGAACCACTCTTCAAAAGTTTTCTTAAGTTTGGCATTTTTCCTGCATCTAAATATTTTTTTGCCAAACGAGGATCCATACCATCTATTCCAACAACAATAATTTTTCTCTTCTCTTCCATCACTATCTTCCTTTCTTCAAATAGTATTCATAAATGTCATTACAGAGCTTAACGATCATCTAGACGACTTTTAGCTTATGATCATATTTATATTGTACAGTTTTTCTTATGCATTGCATAAGTCGCCATCTTTATATACTAATACCTGTACTAATAACCATACGTTATGAATGTCCTGATAGAATACAAAACAAAAGGGCTGTTGCACAAACGATAATTTTCGTTCGTGCAATAGCCCCTTTTTCATGCCTATTCGGACTTCAATAAAAAGATCACCAAAATCCAATGACCTTTTTTTGAAAGATATATGCAAAGTTTTAGTCTTCGATAATCTGATAAACAGGCGCCCCTTCACATTGTGCAGGCATACGTACACCACCTAGTACAGCTACAGTTGGCGCTACGTCCACTTCTCGAATTACACGATCTGTTACATAGCCTTTTTTAATGTTTGGACCAGCGGCCATAAAGATTGGTGAAACAGAAGTATCTGCATAACCTTGATAGGTTGAGATAGAATCTCCGTGAATACGATTGAACCCTTCTTCGTTAAAATAGATGATATCGCCAACATTTTCGCCATTTAATCCAAAATGAGCTGCCTCTTTTTTACGCACAGCAAGTGAAACAATGCGTTTCCCATTCCAACGATAGTTGTACAAATCATCTATGATCTTTCTTTCGAGCTCATATTGATCCGCAGGATCAACAATACCTTCTGGATTGCGTCCTTTCAGATTGAGATAGATATAAATACCACGCTGTGCAACAGCCGTTGTCTTGCTCCAGTCGATTTCTCTCAAATCATTACCATCAGCATCTTTTTTCATTACGGTGTAGCCAAGTTCTTTCATAACCTTAATATTTACACCAAATGGATCGCCAATAGGAACTGCTGGCTCCTCTTCTTCAGAGCAAACTAAGCCATGATCAGAGGTAATTATAATGTCCCAACCTTCATCTAACAAATGCATGAAGCGACCGAGATATCTATCCGTGTCAATGTAGAAACGTTCAATGACAGCCTGGATGTCGGTTTCATCATATGCTTTAACATGTGGACGGTACTTAGCGAGCTCCCAGAAAATATGCCCAGCAGCATCTACATTGTGTAAATGTGAGAAAACTACATCATAACCATTTTCTTCGATTAATGCATTCATGGCTTTTGCCTGCCATTCGGTGTAGGATTCCCAAAGTGGCGCATACACTTTATTGGCAGCATTTGGTGAATTACCGATAATCATCCCAATGCTGCGGAACTGACCAACCTTTTCCTGAATCTGTTTAAGCAAAGATTTTGGATGGAAGAGTGTATCATTGTTTACTTCCATAGCATTCCCATACCATACTTCAACTTTTGAACCATCTTCAGGCAATTCCACCAAGATGGCCTGGCGAACAACATCAATCTTCTCGCCATCTTTGCTAACAGTATCAAAGATATCATTTACAACAACACCAATCTGATCGAGAACAACGATTGGTTCCGCATCTTTCTTGGATCTATAGATGGCGACTTTGACAAATTTGCCATCTTCATCAGGAATAACCAAGACAGGACGACGTTCCATGCCTCCAGCTACTGGAATGCTAAATTCCTTAGAGCCAGCAGGTGCATCTGCCCAACCTTTAGCCTCTTTCATTGGTACAGTCGTCTTGTTATTATACAATTCAGGATGAGAAGCCCCAGCATTTTCACCTTCATTTTCATTCATAATCATATTAACAAGCGTTTTCTGCTTCAAAGACTGATCTAATGCTTTTGCACCACTACTGCTTTTTTCTTCAGCAACTTCAATATCCGTCAAAATACATCCAACGCCTGAACCATCGTCTTCATGTTCAAAAATATGTGCTTCTTTGATTTCTGAAGAAGCTTCGATCCATTGTCCCCATTCAACGGTACCAACAGCTACATTAATATTGGATGGCTGTGTCCCATCAACAACATGTAAATTAGGGCTATCACTGGTTGGAGGCCAAGAAGACCCTGGCCAATGGAAAACAAGAGTTTTATGTCCTGTTTCAGAAAAAACATTCCATAACGGCTCTGCTTTACAATTTCTAGAATCAAAAGAATACACTAAAGTATCCAACTTATCTGGATGAGGATTCCAAAAATCAGTAACGCCATGTGTTCCAACATAGGCACCTGTTGCCAATGTTGTCCAAAGCGGCGGTGTAATTGTTGGCATGGCACCAAGCATCACCAAATCCTCTCGTGCAGAACCACGTTCCATAAACTTCGTAAAGTTCGGCATGACACCTTTATCCATATACTTTTTTGTAAGTCGTGGATCTAATCCATCCACACCAAGAACCAATACTTTGTTTTTCATAATTAAATTCCTCCTAAAACAAACTTTCATTCCTTTGTTCGTTTTATTTCATCAGCTAGATGATCCTTTACACTTATGATATCTCTTATTTATAATTATGAAAAACAGTATTTATTTTATTAGAATAAAGCTCTACAAATAAAATTGATATCCTTCAATAGAAATAAGACCTTATTGACACTTTTTAATATTAATTCTATAATAATATTATTTAATGAGATATTAATTTCTACAATCCATTTAAATTCGCTTATTTTGGGAAGGAGTCTTTTCATGCGAATTGAACAATTTTACTATTTCGTCAAAATCGCGGATTTACATTCATTTTCTGCTGCAAGCAATAAATTATTCGTTTCTCAACAAGCACTAAGTACTTCAATAAAAAACCTAGAAGAAGATTTTCAAACAGATCTTTTCATTCGTACACCTCGTGGTGTTGTTCTATCTTCCGAAGGAGAATATTTTTATAAACATGCTGTAAAAATGCTCGAAATATACGAGCAAATATACAACTATTTCCTGCGAAAGCCAACAAATTTCGATTCATTCAGCGTTGCATTAAATGCCAATGTAAAAATGTTCTATTTTTCTAAAATTATTAGCTATTTTTTAAAAGAATACCCTACCTGCAATATTAATTATATAATCACAAAAAATGAGGATATCGTAGATAATATTCTTAACCAAAAAGTTGATCTTGGTGTTCTCCCAATATTAAAAATTGAAAAGGAAATTCAAACAACTTTTTCTGATACTATAAAGTTCATCCCATTAAGTTATACGCATTATTATTTATTAACAAGCATTCATTCACCGCTGGCTGAACTAAAATCAATTTCCATGTCAACCATTGTAAAATACCCAATCATTCTCAATACAACATCAGATTCAACGCTCTTTACGCAACTCTTCTCTTTATACAGTAATAACGCAAATTTAATCTATGCAGACAGCTTTACTTTGCAACGGCAAATGGTTGAAGATAATTTAGGAAACATGCTCTTTTTAAAGTCCGATCCTTGCCCTTCAGATAAATTTTGTAAAATTCCAATTACAAATGACATCTCCGTATGTGTCGGTTTTTTATATTCAACGGAACATCCACTCACAACTTTCCAAGAGCTTTACATTGAAAAAGCCAAAAATCTCATCGCAAAACAACACTAATAATAAAATAGCGCATAGTAAGATTTCCTATCAAAGTCCTACTATGCGCTATTTTTATATCAATTCCACATCCAAGTTTTGTCTTGCTTCGCCCATACGCAGGCTTGCTGGCGTTTCCAGTCGAAAAACGGTGGCTTTCTCGGTGATGCGTTCCATGAGGCGTGGGTCGTAGAGTTTTTCGATGTCGTTGAGTTCAAGGTTGGTGTTGATAACCCAGGATTTGTTGCGCAGGTTGCGTTCTTCGATGAGACGGGTGAGCTCGTCGACAGCGAATTCGGTGCGTGGCTCTGCGCCAAAATCATCGAGGATGAGCAGGTTACAGTTACGCAGCAGGTCAAAGGTGCGAATGGTTTCTTCGTCGTCTTGTCCGCGTTCGAATTTGCTGTAACGAATGAGATCGAGAAGATCGTCGGTGCGGCGGTAAACGACACTGAGCCCGCGCTCGATGCAGGCATTGGCTATGGCGGCAGAAAGGTGGGTCTTGCCACGTCCTACATAGCCGCGCAGCACGAGGTTGCCCATAGGCCGCCCTTCTGCAAGGGCATCGATAAAACGATGAATGCGCACCAATTTGCGCTGCATGTCATCCGGATCGCTGTAAACATCGACGCGAAAATTATCGAAGGTTTTGCTGCGATATTTTTCTGGCAGTCCGCTGGCCAAATAGGTGGCTTCGCGACGTTTATCAAGCTGACAAACGCAAGGCACGCCAGGACGAATGTATCCGCGATCTTCACAAAGCGCACAATCCCACTGGGGCTCATAGAGTGCTTCTGTCAGGCCATACCGTTCAAGCAACGCACGCCGTTCTTCGCGCAGGGCCTGGTAAGTAACATCAGCATCATCCAATCCTGTAACATCGCCATGCAGGCTGCGTTTGACACAATCCAGGGCGTGTTTCGACAAGCGTGCATCAGCATCGGCAAGATCTGGATGTGCGCGATGCGCTGCGAGAACACGCGCATCGCGTTCTTGTTTTTTCTGTTCTCGTTTCGATTCCCACTGTGCCATGGATTATTCCTCCAAATTTGAAAAATCACGTGGGCCTTCCTGGCTCACATATGGTTCGCGTTTTTTCGCCGCTGGGCGGGCACGATGCTGTGCACGTGCGCTTTTTTGCTGGGCGCGATAGGTTTCCACCTGATCGCGGCGGGTGATGCCCATGCGATGCCACTGTGCCAATATGGCATCCAGATAATTCATGCTCGGATTGTCGGCGCCAGTGGTATCATCGATGGCCATGAGAATGAGTTCATGACTGAAATGCCATTCCCGGCTCCATTTTGCATAAAGCGCGCGCTGCGGCTCTGTTGGCATATTGCGTTTGCCCAATAAGCGCAGCACTTCACGCACTTTGGTCAGCTCGTAATCCAAGCTGGAGGCAAAGCTCTTAAAGGAGGCTCGGTCATTGACACCAGCATTGTGCGCCATCTGCGCAAAGGAGAGAAAATTATAATGCTGGCGCTGGTGCGTAAAATAATAATCATAGATCAGATACACCAGATCACTGTTCCATCCATAACGCAAGATGATTTCACTGAGGTCACTGCGTGCTTTCGCAGGCAGAATCACCCCTTTTTCTTTTTCATAGCGTTTCACAACTTCGACCAGTGTGTCAACGCCGTCTTCCTTAACAGGATTGCCCTGAGCCGCTGCTTCGTCACCAGCAGTGGTTTTGCCAAGCATACGGTCAAAAAGCGGCGTAAATGATACTTCGCCGCTGTCTACGTTATAAGTGATGAGCCGCTTCTGCACAAGATCGGTGGCTGCGGTTTTGGCATAGACATCACCCTGTGCCACTCTGCCTTCCTGAGCAAAGAGATAAACAATCTCACCAAGTTCTTCAAAGCTCAATTCAAGCGACGCCATGTACGCCAAAAAGCGTTTTGGCACAGCAACGGAACCGCCCGATAAAAACCAATTCAAAAATTTTGTATCCATCATTGTCTCCACATCGTTTTACTGAATCACACCAGACACACGCACGTTAACCTGGCGCACCGGTACACCTGTGAGGTGTTCGACTTGTTCCATCACTGTTTTCTGAAAAGCCATGACTTCCCGCTGAATGGCGGTGCCGTAACGAATGCGGCTTTCCATTTGAATGATGGCGCCAAGGTCGCTCATTTTCACAGTAACACGCGGATTAGGGCCAAAAATCTCTGTCTCCAGAGCAATGTGCCGTGCTAAGCCCACAAAAACGTGTTCTGAAATTACCACCTTGCCCAGCTGTGAAAAGGCTGGCCGCACGATGGATTTTTCATTGACACGATTTTCCTTGTCTTCTTTGCTGCGGCGTTTGAAAAAGCCAATCACCGGCGCAATCCATGCCGTTGGCAAATCTTTGCGCACCTCGATGACTGGCAGCGGAATAACGTGTTTGCCTTCACTGCGCATTTCTTTTGCGATGGCAATTTCTTCTTCCGTTGCCACATCCTGAATAAAAATCACCTGTTTCACAGGCGGAAGATTCAAGGCGCCAACGATGCGGTCGATCATATGCTCCGAGGTGCCGAGAATCAGAAGCTTCCTCACGCGATATAGCGCAAGCGCTTTACGCACCGACTCAGCATGTTCCTGGTCGAGAAAAATGGCGCGCTTCACCGCAGCAACCATGGTGGGCTCGCTTTTCGCCGAGGTGCCAGCGAGCTTTTTACCATTGTGAATCAAGAGCCCATCGTCAATAATATAGTTGATCTGCAGCTCATCCGCCAATTCTGTGGCATGATGGCTTTTGCCGGTGCCGCTCGGCCCGACCAATGCGTAGATTTCCATGTTTAAGCTCCTTTATCGAATAGGACGTTCACCGCAGAACAGCACCTGCGGCGGCCGGATTTCCGCTGCAAAGGCGCGACACACCATGCCTTCCAGCATGGCACGCTGCATCACTGCTGCAAAGGCAGGATCGTTGATGGTATTGAAACCCACCGACTCCACAGGCTGGCCCATTGTGACAAAAAAAATGCCTGTCTGCCAGCCTTCGCTGCGCAGTGCCAAAAGTTCTTCCACATGACGGCGGCCACGTTCAGTAGGCGCATCCGGGAAAATGGCCCGACCATCGATCACATAATTGACTGATTTCACTTCAAACAGCCAATTGACGCCATCCTGTGTCAGCGCAAAATCAAAGCGGCTGTGCCCAATCTTTTTCTCGCGCTGGATACTCTCACAATGGTCGAAACCAGAGACGCGCCCCTGTGCCAGCCACTCGCCTATGAAATCATTGGCCCAGGCAGCAACCAGGCAGACCCAGCTGCCATGATGATCCACCGCCAAAAGATCCCACGCAGTTTTACGCGCCGGATTGGCAGCAGCACGAATCAGGCAAGGCACGCCGGGCACCAACAATTCCTGCATACGTCCTGTGTTGGCCACATGCGCCTGCACAAGCTGACCATCGGCCAGTTCAATATCTGCAATAAATCGATTCACGCGGCGCCGAAAACGCGCCGCGATGCTGTGTTCAAAATGTTCTTTTTCCATGCCTCCATTATACTTGAAATCGTACGCTCTGCAAACCACGAAAAAAGCGCGCCATCTTTTCAGATGGCGCGCGGTTCTATTCATGTTTATTGGCGGCTCTTGATGATGTCCAGCACTGCATCGTTGATGTCTGCAACGCTGATGGAACGGCGTTCACATTTTGGCTTGCTGGTAAGATCGGCCAGTGCACGATGTACTGGCATGCCGGTCTTCTCAGAAAGGGTGCCAAGCAAATCCAGATCGCTGGCCTCGCTGGCTTCACCGCTCACAGCCTGCCAAACAGCCCCAACAAATTTGTAAGGGTTGGCCGTCGAATCAACAACCATCACACGGCTGTCGTTGGCTTTTTCTGCCACACCGACCCCAACAGCGGTGTGAGTATCCAGGAGATACCCCGTCTTTGCAAAGACATCACCAATGATGTCCAGCGTTCCTGCTTCATCGACAGCACCGCTGGCCAGTACGTCCTGCATGCGTGCCATAACATCATCGGCCACGCGATAGCGGCCACTTTCTTTGAGTGCCTGCATGTCTTCTGCCACTGCTGCGCCATTACGATTGCTCATGAGATAGAGGAAACGTTCCAAATTGCTGGAAACAAGAATATCCATGGATGGGCTGTTGGTCTTCACAAATGGACGGTTGGCATCATAAACGCCGGTACGAATGAACTCATCCAGTACGTCGTTGGCGTTGGACGCACAATAGAGCTTGCCCACAGGCAGACCCATTTCGCGTGCAAACCAGCCAGCAAGAATGTTGCCAAAGTTACCTGTTGGCACGGTGAAATCGATTTGATCGCCAAAGGCAATATCCCCACCGCGCACAAGCTGCATATAAGCGGAGAAATAGTAAACGATCTGTGGCAAGAGACGGCCCCAGTTGATGGAGTTTGCTGATGAAAACTGGCAGCCCAGTGCATCCACTTCTGCCAATAAAGCATCGTTGGCAAAAGCTTCTTTCACAGCACGCTGGCAGTCATCAAAATTGCCCTTGACGGCAAGAGTGTACGTATTGCTGCCGCCAGTCGTAAGCATTTGCAATTCCTGTACTTCGCTGACGCCGCCGTCTGGATAGAACGCGATGATGGCGGTGCCGTCAACATCCTTGAAGCCTTCAAGCGCAGCCTTCCCAGTGTCACCGGAGGTCGCAACCAAAATCACCACATCTTTTTCCACACCAGTCTTGCGCATGGAATGGACCAAAAGGTGTGGCAGCAACTGCAGTGCCATGTCTTTGAAAGCCGCTGTTGGTCCATGCCACAATTCAAGGGCATAAAGTCCATCCTGAATTTTCACAACCGGTGCTACTTCTGCGTCATCAAAGCTGGCTGGGTCATAAGCAGCGTCCACCATATCGCTGATCTCTGCGCTGTCAAAGTCTTCCAAATACAGCGCCAGAATCTTTTTTGCCAAATCCTGATAGCTTAAATCAACCATGGCGCGCAGCGCTGCTTCATCCAGTGCGGGAATAGTTTCCGGCACATACAGCCCACCCTGAGGAACCATGCCTTTAACAATGGCCTCTGCCGCTGTTACACCTGGTGCGTTGTCTCTTGTACTGATATATTTCATGCGTTTTGTTCATCCTCTTCTTTTTCTTTCAAACGTTCCAATACGATCTTATAACCATCGGAACCATAATTCAAACATTTTTTCACACGGCTGATCGTCGCCGTGCTGGCGCCGGTCACCTCGGCAATATGCGTATACGTCTGTTCATCTGCAAGCATTTTCGCTACTTCCAACCGCTGCGCGATGGCATTGAGTTCGCCAACGGTGCAGATATCTTCGAAGAAACGATAGTACTCCTCGCGCGTATGCACCAACGACAGCGCCTCAAAAAAACCATCAATCATTTCATTTTCAATATTTGGTTTATACATCGCTGGCCTCTTTTCAATATTAAAGCATTAAACTACGACTATGATACCCGCAAAGCCCGCGCTTGTCAATATCTGACCACCTGACAAAAAAAGCGACAGACCAAAGATCTGTCGCTAATTGGTTTATCAGCTCCCGCACCGCCGTAAGGAGTGAGGTTTTGAACCTGCCATAGCAGGTGGGCGCTTCTCACGCGCATTCTGTAGCAATAACATCACCGGCACATCGCACCGATTAAGAGCTGCAATGCAGCGAGTGAAGAGTCAGCTCCCGTTTGAAAAAGTGTTGGAACAAAACGTGTCACATGCACTTACAAACATAGCAGGATGATTCCTTGCACTTACTATACCACATCCATCGGGCTTAATCAACGCTATTGGCGCATCTTTTGGCGTTTTGCGTAAACTTTCTGCCACATTTACGTGAAGCGTCCGTATCAGCTCTTGAAGCCCGAAAAATTATTGCGGAAGTAGTCTGCATCCTCTGGCAGCAAACGATCTTGCTCACTGTCCGCCTCTGTAATCGGACGCAGCGGCTTACATGGCACGCCGACCGCCAGATAGCTCGCAGGAATGTCACGCGTAACGACGCTGCCAGCACCGATCACCGCACCATCGCCAATGGTTACGCCGCCAATGACGCATACGTTCGCCGCCAGCCATACATTATCGCCGATGTGGATATCCTCAGCATACTCTGCCAACGTCGTATTGCCGTTTTCATCCAGGCCCATGCGTTCCTGCGCAATCAATGGGTGATTGGTTGCCAACAGCGACACATTCGGTCCAATCGCCACGTTATCGCCAATGAATACCCGCGCATCGTCCATGACGGTGAAATTAAAATTTGCAAAGAAATTCTCGCCAATAAACGTATGCGTGCCGTAATTGATGTGCACCGGTCCAACAAAATGAAACGTCTTACCCACTTTTCCCAAGGCATTGCGCAATAATTTTTCACGTTCAGGGTCCCATTCCGGCAGCTGATTCACGAGGCGATTCACTTCGTGCATCTGACGCTTGATCGCTTTGAGCTCATCACACTGGTTATTAAAAAGTTTTCCGGCAAAGATTTTTTCTTCTTCACGCATCACGTATCCTCCTTTTCCCAGTTCTCCACATTCTATCAAAAAAGTCCCAGCCAATGTGCATTGACTGGGACTTTTGGTCGAAAGATTATTCTGCGCTTGGCGTTTTATCTTTTTCTTTAATGTCGACTTTAATATGTAATTCACGCAGCTGCTTGCGATCGACTGGAGATGGCGCATCGGCCATGAGATCGGCAGCATTTTGTGTCTTAGGGAAGGCAATGACGTCACGGATGGTGTCACGTTTTGCCATCAGCATCAGCATGCGGTCGATGCCGATTGCCAAACCGCCATGTGGTGGTGCACCGTATTCAAATGCGTCAAGCAGCATGCTGAAACGTTCACGGTACACTTCTTCAGACAGTCCGAGCAGATCAAACATCTTTTCCTGCAGAGCACGATCATGGATACGGATGCTGCCGCCGCCAAGTTCAACACCGTTGAGTACGATGTCATAAGCACGGGAGCGAATCTTATCCAGCTGATCACCATATTTTTCAAGGTCTTCTTCGATTGGTGCAGTGAATGGATGGTGCATAGCTGTGTAACGTTTTTCTTCGTCGCTCCATTCGAAGAGTGGGAATTCAGTCACCCACAGAAGGTTGAATTTATTTTCATCGATAAGGTTGCGTTTGCGTGCAAGTTCAAGACGCAGATGACCCAAGCTGTCGTTAACAATCTTGTGGCTGTCAGCGCCAAAGAAGATCACGTCACCCACTTCTGCATTGGTAGCTTCGCAAATGGCTTTAACCATATCATCGCTGAGGAACTTGGTGATTGGGGACTTGATGCCGCCATCTGGCTGCATAACAAAATATGCCAAACCTTTAGCGCCATAAATAGCCACATACTTGCCAAGCGCATCCAACTCCCGACGGCTGAGGTCAGCCATGCCTTTGGCATTGAGCGCCTTGACGGTGCCGCCATTTTCCAGCGCTGCGTCAAAGACTTTGAAACCGCTGCCACCGCGAACGACATCAGACAGCTCGATCAGTTCCAGACCAAAGCGGGTATCTGGCTTGTCAGAACCATAACGGCTCATGGCTTCTGCCCAGGTCATGCGAGGCAGTGGCAGTGGAATGTCCACGCCGAGCACTTCTTTGAACGCATGGGCCACCATGTTTTCAGTCAGTTCCATGACCTCTTCTTCGTCCACAAAGCTCATTTCCAAGTCGAGCTGGGTAAATTCTGGCTGACGATCAGCACGCAGGTCTTCGTCACGGAAGCAGCGCGCAATCTGGAAATATTTTTCCATGCCGCTGACCATCAAAAGCTGCTTGTACTGCTGTGGAGACTGTGGCAGAGCATAGAAAGAACCTGCATTAAGACGGCTAGGCACTAAGAAGTCACGTGCCCCTTCTGGAGTGCTCTTCATGAGAATAGGGGTTTCAATTTCCCAGAAGCCACGTTCATCGAGATAGTCACGCACACTCTTGAGCACCTGATGGCGCATCTGCAGGTTCTTCTGCATGATTGGGCGGCGCAAGTCAAGATAACGGTATTTCAGACGGATGTTTTCATCTACATCCGTATCGTCAATCAGTGCATATGGAGGGGTCTTCGCTGCATTGTAGATAATCAGTTCGGTGGCAATCACATCGATCTGACCGGTGGCAAGCTTGTCATTCTCCATGCCTTCTGGACGAGGACGGACGGTCCCGCGAACGCCCAGCACATATTCACTGCGCACATGTTCTGCACGTGCAAAAACGTCTGCATCGCAGAGTTCTGGATTGACAGTAACCTGCACGATCCCGGAACGATCACGCAAGTCGATGAAGATAACACCGCCATGGTCGCGGCGTTTCTGGACCCAACCGGTAACAATGACTTCTTGATCGACATTGTCAAGAGAAAGCTGGGTGCAATAATGGGTTCTCTTTAACGGTAACATATTCTGGCCTCACTTTACGTAATTGATAACTTCTTCAAGGGGAACATTTTCCTGTGTGCTGTTGCGCATGTCACGCACCACGGCCACATTGTTCGCCAGCTCATCGTCGCCAACGATAATGGTATAACGCGCATGATTCTTATCGGCAGCTTTCATTTGCGCCTTCATGCTCTTAGACAGATAATCAGTTTCAACAATCAGCCCCTGCTGACGCAGCACGTGTGTCAACTTGAAGCAAACTTCTTTTGCAGCATCACCGAGCGGTGCTACGTAAACGTCGATGTCTTCTTTGACAGGCAGAGCGATGCCTTCTTCTTCCACCGTCAAAAGCACACGTTCCATACCAGCAGCAAAGCCCATCCCTGGGATATCATCGCCGCCAACTTCGCTGACAAGCTTGTTGTAGCGGCCGCCGCCACAGATAGCATTCTGCTGACTGCCCACCTTATTCATGATGACTTCAAACGCTGTCTGAGTGTAATAATCTAAGCCGCGCACGAGTGTGGTGTCAACTTCATATTTAATGCCAACGCTTTCAAGATATGCGCAGACTTTTTCAAAATGAGTTTTGCAATCGTCGCAGGCATATTCCAGCGTTGTTGGCGCATGCGCTGCCACAGCCTTGCAGCTTTCTTCTTTGCAGTCAAGGAGACGCAGTGGATTTTTTTCCAAACGTTCCAGACACGTTGGGCAAAGCTGATCCTTATACTGACTGAAATAATCTTTCAGCGCTTGCTGATAGCGTGGACGGCAATGATCGCAGCCTACAGTATTGATCAGAACGCTCAGGCTTTGAAGCCCCAGCTTCGTAAACAGATCCACCGCAAAGCTGATGACTTCCGCATCAACCATTGGGTCCGCACTGCCAAGTACTTCACAGCCAAATTGATGGAATTGGCGATAGCGCCCAGCCTGCGGCTGATCATAGCGGAACATTGGACCTGTGTAATACAGTTTAACAGGCAGCGACTGTGCAAAAAGCTTGTTTTCCACAAACGCACGTACGGTGCCAGCTGTGCCTTCTGGACGCAAGGTCACATGGCGCAGGCCCTTATCTTCGAAGGAATACATTTCCTTTGAAACAATGTCGGATGTTTCACCAACACTGCGCAAAAACAGTTCGGTGTGTTCAAAAATCGGGGTGCGGATCTCTTTGTAATGATATTTTTCAAAAAGATCGCGGATCAATCCCTCGAGATACTGCCACTTTTCTACCTCTCCTGGCAGAAAGTCGTTGGTTCCTCTCGGTTTCGTTGTTAGCATTTTCTTGCCTCCGTTTATACAGTGAAAAGTTCGTTGCTTCCACAACGAACCTTTTGCTCACTAAGATATATAAAAATTGTATCGAAGGGCTCGCCCTTTGTCAACACTAGGCTTGATAACGCATGTACGGATTGTGCGCACGTTCCCATGCCATCGTACTCTTTGGACCATGCCCAGGATAAACCACACATTGGTCAGGAAGCGCAACCATTTTTTTCTGAACGCTTGTCAGAATGTCTTCGTAGCTGCCACCTGGGAAATCGGTGCGGCCAATGGTTCCTTTGAACAAGGTGTCACCAGTGAACGCTATATTTGCATTTTCCAGCCAGAGCACACATCCGCCTTTGGTATGGCCTGGCGTATGAATAACGCGCAGCGGTTCATCGCCAAGCATCAGAACAGTGCCGTCATCAATGGTGTGATCCACCGTCACCGCTGATGTGGTTCCCTGACCAAGAAGATGACAGAGCGGTTCTCTGAGCCACTCTTCATCGTCAGCATGCAGATAAAATGGAATCCCATATTTTTCTTTCAGTTCTGTTACTGCACCAACATGATCCCAATGTCCATGGGTATTAACAATAAGCTGAGGCTGCAGTGATTCTTCTTCAATCATCGCAATAATATGCGCTGCTTCAGCACCAGGATCAACAATCAGTGCCTTTTTACTCTCTTCATCATAAACGATGTAGCAATTTTCTTCCAATGGTCCTACGACCAACGTATTCAATTTCATAGCGTTGCTGTCCTCGTTTTCTCAAAATTGTTTTGTCGAATCCAGAAGCATGGTAACCGGTCCATCGTTGACCAAGGATACTTCCATATGCGCTTGAAAGCGTCCGGTTTCGACGGTCATTCCCTGCGCGCGCAAAGCTTCATTGAACGCTTCATAAAGGGCCTGGCCCTGTTCCGCTCCAGCAGCCTCTGTAAACGATGGACGACGGCCGCGACGGCAATCACCAAACAAGGTAAACTGAGACACACTGAGAACACTGCCACCGACATCCTGCACCGACAGATTCATCTTATCGTCAGCATCTTCAAAAATGCGCAGCCCTGAAATTTTCTCCGCCAAATATTTGGCATCTTTATCGGTGTCGTTGTGTGTCACCCCGAGGAAGACCAGCAAGCCTCCATCGATGGCACCAACGCATTCTCCTTCTACTTCAACGCGGGCGCTTTTCACCCGCTGTACCACTGCTCGCATGACGCTGCTCCTCTCATCAGTCACGCCGTACGGTGAATACATCCGGAATGGCGTTTATTTTTTCCATCACGATATTGAGTTCCTGTAAGTCACTGACCTCTGCCGTGATTTCCATCAATGCCATGTGTTCTTTAACGCGTGACGTAATCGACACAATATGCACATGGGAGTCATTGATCAGCGCCATAACATCCGGTGTAATCTTTGGACGGTCAAGCGCTTCAACAAAGATTTGCACTTCATAGACAGAGTTTTCATAGCCTTCCCAGTTGACATCAATCAGTCTCGCCCGATCTTTGTCACTGAGGCTTTGAATGTTCTTACATTCACGATGATGCACGGTGATGCCGCTGCCACGTGTGATGTAGCCAACGATTGGGTCCCCAGGAACCGGCTTGCAGCAGTTGGCAAATTTGACATCCACATCGCCCATCCCCTGGATGGAAATACCGCCAATATTCTTTTTGCCTGGACCACGGCGGTTGCTCTTGGCATTCAGCTGTGCATCGACTTCTTTAGCACTGTCCTGGGTTTCCAGTTCTGCCAGTGCCGTCTTAAATTCGTCACGCATGCGGTTGACCACCTGCATCGTGCTGACCCCGCCGACTCCTATGCCGACATAAAGATCATCACTGGTCTTATACCCCAGCTTGCTGCAGATGCGGTTGATATTATCCACATTGAGGAAAACCGATTCAGCACCAGCATGATGCGCCTTCACATAATGTTCAAAAGCTTCCTTCCCGGCCTTAAGGTTTTCCTCGCGTTTGTTTTTCTTGAGCCAAGCGCGAATTTTATTTTTTGCTTGCGGCGTTTTTACCAATTTCAGCCAGTTGCTGTTTGGTCCACGGCTGTTCTTAGAGCGCAGAATTTCCACGGTATCACCCGTTTGCAATTCATAATCAAATGGCACAATTTTGCCATTGACTTTGGCGCCCACACACTGGTTCCCAATTTCTGTATGGACACGATAGGCGAAATCCAAAGGACTGGAACCCGTTGGCAACTCGTAAACTTCGCTTGCCGGCGAGAATACAAAGACACTGTCACTGAACAATTCCAGCTTGATGTTATCCAGAAACTCTTTACTGTCTACGGCATCCTGCTGCAATTCTTTGAGTTTCTGCAGCCAATCCAACTGATTGGCGTCTTTTGTCTTCTCACTGCCGCCATTTTGTTTATACAGCCAATGGGCAGCAACCCCGTATTCTGCAATCTGATGCATTTCGAAGGTACGAATCTGAATCTCGAAACGTTCACCACGCGGCCCGATAACGGTGGTATGAAGCGATTGATACAAGTTTGGCTTTGGCATGGCAATATAGTCTTTGATACGCCCTGGAACAGGTTTCCACAAAGAATGCACCAAACCCAGCACAATATAGCAATCCTGAACGGTGTTCACGAGCACACGGATCGCGATCAGATCATAGATTTCGTCAAGGTCTTTGTGCTTGTTGACCATTTTGCGATAAATGCTGTAAAAATGTTTAGGACGGCCGCCAATCTCATATTCAAGGTGTACCGCGTCCATTTCTCGTTTTAAGTCACGAATGACTTCATCAATGTATTCCAGGCGTTCTTGGCGCTTCATGGAGATACGCTCAACCAGGTCGTAGTAAATTTCTGGCTCCAAATAACGGAGCGAAAGATCTTCCAGTTCCCATTTGAGCTTGATAATCCCTAAACGGTCTGCCAATGGTGAATAAATCTCCAGTGTTTCCTGAGCAATGCGTTTTTGCTTTTCCGGAGACTGGAAACTCATGGTGCGCATGTTGTGCAGACGGTCGGCCAGTTTAATGATAATGACACGAATATCCTGTGCCATGGCCACAAACATTTTACGATAGCTTTCCAGCTGACGTTCCTCTTTGGAATGACACTGGATCTTATCGAGTTTGGTGACCCCTTCAACCAAAAAGGCTACTTCTTCATTGAATTTGCGTTCAAGATCAAGGCTGCTGCAGTCTGTGTCTTCCACCACATCATGCAAAAGCCCTGCTGCAATGGCATTGTCATCCATGCCCAAATCAGCAAGGATGATCGCAACATTCACCGGATGAATGATGTAAGGTTCACCGGATTTTCGATACTGCCCATCGTGCATCTCTCTTGCAAACTCATAGGCTTCTTCAATCATGACCGTATCCGACTGTGGGTTATTTTCTAAAACGACCTTAATCAGATCGTCGAATCCAACTTGATGACTCATGGTTTCACCTCCCTACCATGCCAATTCGCAGGGCACAGTGCGCTGCGAATGATGTTCTCCAGCACACCGGTATCTTTTTCAAAGGCAATCTTCTCAAACTGAGACAGCGCCCTAGCTTCACTGGTACCTTCCAGAAATGCTGCCGATTCTGTCAAAGCACGATGGGCCGGAGCTTTTTCAATTGTAATCGTCGTTTGCGTGTTATGGTTCTGCACATGCAGAAAATCAAGTTCTTCAAATATCGTCAAAGCTTGTCGCCACTGATGTCTGCCAAAGCTCTCTGATAAAGCGCACAATCCATCTTCCAATTCATCCATCGGCGCCGTCAGCACATAATCATGTGGTTTTGCCGCAGCCATCAGAAGCTGATACATTTTTCCCAGCGTTTCGCGAGACGGTGCACGGTCGCCAATGATCATCTCATTCAGTGCCAGATCTTTTTCACTGTACAGCAAATGAACCTGCCCCGGCTCGCCATCTCGTGCACAGCGCCCAGACAACTGATTGAACGCCTCCACAGAAAAACAAGGATGATACAGCACCACATGACGGATGTCTGAAATATGCACGCCTTCGCCAAAAGCTGTGGTTGCAAACAGCAAGCGAATCTCGCCCTCTTTGAAGGCAGTCTCGATGGCACGACGCGCCTCTCTTGGCAAACCGCCATGATAATAGGCCACCAACGGCCGCAAGGTATAGGGAAGAATTTCCCGCAAACGCTGCGATAGCCCAAAAGCCTGCTTGCGGCTGTTGACATAGCAAATGGTCTTTTCTGGATGCATAAAGAGTCTGTACAAATAGACCAGCTTCTTGTCGGTATGCCGTGCATCGATAATATGTAAATTATAGCGGATATGGTCGTCAATATAAAGACCTGCACCAGAAATAATTTCTTGAAATGCGTGTGCTTCCGTCGCTGGAACCGTAGCGGTCAAATAAGTCCACACCGCGGACGGATAGGCCGGCTTTAAGGCACGTAGTTTTTTATACGCCGGACGTTTGTCCAGCATATGGTGAGCTTCGTCGAGAACGATTTGCCCTACACGCGCAGCATGTGTCTGAAACAAATCTTGACGACGCACGAAAAACTCCGGCGTCAACAGCAAAACATCCACTTTATCATTGGCAAGCGCTGTTATCAGTTCTTCGCGTTCGTCTCTGGACAAATCGCCATTGCCTTTGAAGATGCGATAGCCCAATGTTCCCAGATGATCACACAATGCCAGATACTGGTCCTGAATAAGTGCTTTCAGCGGCGAGATCACCAATGTCATCTTATGGTCCCGTCGTGCCAGCACGCCAGCTGCAATTTGATAGATCAGTGATTTTCCGCGTCCTGTCGGCATAATGACCGCCGTATCCTCATGCGCATCAATGATATTAGCGATGGCCGCTTCCTGAATCGGCAGCAGCGCACCATCTTCTACAAACGCATCGGTCAACACATCCACCAAGGCTTCCTGAGGCAAAGCCGCCAATTCATCTCCACCGCTTTCAGCCGCTTTCACAGCTTCTGCGGCCATGTCGCTCTTCACAAGAATGTTGACGCCGCGATGCTGTGCATCATCACCAGTGATCTGTGACACTTCCGCATGATAAGCAGCGCCAAGATCCATAAGCGGTGCCAACTGCGCAGCAATTTGCCGCGACAGATAGCCAATCTTGTCACCAGCTTCCGTCAAACAAGCAACAGCATTGCCATCCGCAGGATTGTTTGGTTCACGCAAAAGCGCCAGCGACGCACCTGCTGCCAGTTCAGCAATGCGTTCCTGACGGTCATCAAAACTCACGCCGCGCAATTTTGTATAGAAACGCGGCCGGTCAGCAATGCCGCTTAGTGCGCCATTTTCCAAATAGTTGGCGCCATTGGCCATGAAAGCGCGCATCATTGCGGATTCTTCTGCCTGCCAGGATGGCATGATGTCTGTCACCTGCAGCTGGACCCCGCACACACCATGGAAACAATGTTCATGAATGTGGAATGCAAAATCATATCGGTGCTTATCTGAAAACACGTAATTGCCTTGACGAAACGCAATGGCAGGCACCAGTTCACCAGCACGATCCTTAAATTGCAGCTGCAAATGGTCGCCTTCCGCGCCCACTGGACGATGACCAAAGCGCCACATATGCTCCATGGCAAACAGCGGCTCAGGATTTTCGCAGCCACATGGTTCTAACAGGCGCAGTGCTTCTTCCAATTCTTCGTTGGCATCATCAATGGTGATCACATCATCGATCCAAAGAACATGATCGCTGATTTCTTCTTCATAAGCAGCTGTAACCTCAGCAAAAGCCGCTTTAAAAGCAGGCAGCTGCTCACGGGCCACACTTAAACCCGCTGCCATTTCATGCCCGCCAAATTGAAGGATATGGTCTGCCACCGCCGACAAGCCTTCGTACATATGAAAGCCTGCTACACTGCGCGCTGAGCCTGTATAAACATCCGGCTTTTCCTGCGTGGTTGTCAGCACAATCGCCGGACAATGAAACTGTTCCACCAAACGCGAAGCAACAATACCAATCACCCCAGGATGCCAGTTCTCACCCACAGCAATGGCACAATTCATGCGCCCAGTGGCTTCTTCAAACTGTGCGATCGCTTCCTTGGTGATGCGCCGCTCCATCTCCTTACGTGTATCATTATAATCCCGCACTGTTTCCGCTAAAGTGTTGACGTCTCCTTCTGGCTGTGGTGCAAACAAATCCAGAGCATCCTGTGTTTTGTCCAGTCTGCCGCAGGCATTGATACACGGCGCAATGCGAAAAGCGATGTCCGACGCCTTGACAACTTCATCACCGCACATAAGCTTTGCCAACGCAGCCAGACCAGGGCGCGGCGATTCATTGATCAGGCGCAAGCCTTCCCGAACCAAAATGCGGTTATCATCCACCAGCGGCACAAGATCTGCCACGGTTGCTACCGCCACAAGATCCAGCAGCGCCCGACGATGAGCATCATCATACAATTCCGGCGCCAAACGTATCAACATGCCCATTGCCAGATAATATGCCGTCCCACAACCGCACAAACGACGATATGGCAGCGTAATCTGAGGCGCCAACAATGGATTCACGACAATACAACGCGGCAATTCTTCTGGCAGCTGATGATGATCCGTGACCACAAACGTAAGACCTTTTGCCTGATACGCTTCAACAAGTTCTGCTGCAGCAATGCCATTGTCCACTGTAATGACCAGTTCAACGCCTTCTTCCAGCAAGCGGTCCAAAGCCCCGGCGTTCATGCCATAGCCTTCTTTGAGACGGCTTGGAATATATACGCGCACATCAGCACCCAGCCACGAAAACACTTCACGCATCAATGTAGAGGCACAAATGCCATCTACGTCATAATCCCCATAGACAGCAATTTTTTTCTTCTGTGCGAGCGCCTCGCCAATCGTTTCCACTGCAGCACCTAAATTTGGCAGCAAAAATGGCCGACTCAAGTCTTTTATATCGGCATATAAAAAAGCCGACGCCTGTTCAGGTGCTGCATAACCACGACTGGCGAGAATTCTCGCCAAAGGCAGCGGCAGCTTGAGGGCGTCAGCCAACAAGCGGGCAGCGGCATGATTGGAAGAGCGGATTTTCCAAGTTTTCATAAATTCATGACGCTCCTTCGCATTAAATATTTACAACAATCAAAAGAACCCCGATGATCAGATACCCCCCGATCAACACGACCGCATAGCGAATCAGGCCCTTCTTCATTCCATATTGATCCACATAAAACTGAATCTTTTCATGCCATTGACCAGTACGCTGGCTGATGTTCAAAATTAAAAGGTTACGAATGCCCATACAGATTGAAAGCACGCCCACATAAATCAGCAATTGTTCAACACTGAGCAGACGAAACGCAGCAAGAATGAACCATACGATCACCGCAATTAAGATCAACGGCTTAAAAAATTTCTCAATGAGTTCCATAGTAACACTCCAAAAAAGCAATGGGAACAGCGCCTAACCGGCAACTGCTCCCATGCAACAATTATAAGATTATACTTCGAGCTCGACGATCAATTCGCCAGCTTCAACCTGAGCACCATCTTCAGCAAGGATGCGTGCAACCTTCCCTTTTCGTGGGCTCAGAACATTGGTTTCCATCTTCATGGCTTCAAGAATGATCAGTGGCTGATTTTCTTCAACCTCATCGCCTTCTTTTACCAGAATCTTGATAACCGTGCCTGGGATGTTCGCACCAACATGAGCAGGATTGTCCTGATCAGCCATTGGCTTGCGAACGATGGTCAGAGATTTCGCAGCGGCTTCATTAGCAACCTTTACGGTACGATAGCTGCCGTTGACTTCGAAGGAAACAACAGAGTTGCCTTCTTCATCCGGTTCTTTGATGTCGAGCAAGCGAACACTCATAACCTTCCCTTCACCAACAGTGAGGTCGCCGCTTTCGCCCTTATTCAGGCCAAAGAAGAACTGATCACTATCAAGGTTGCAGAGGGTAGGCTGTTTTTTCAGGCCCTTCAAATATTCTTCATACATACGTGGATAAAGTGCATAGCTCAATGCTTCACGTCTGCCAGCATCAATACCGAATTCTTTCTTCAGGTATTCAGCGTCTGCTTTAAGATCTTCATCTGGAAGCAGTTCGCCCGGACGGCAGGTGATCGGTTCTTTATCCTTGAGAACGATCTTCTGAAGATCTTCAGGGAAGCCACCTTCTGGCTGACCCATCATCCCTTCGAAATAGGAAACGATGGAGTCTGGGAAGTCAATGTTCTTCCCTTTTTCAATGATATTTTCTGGGGTCAGGTTATTCTGAACCATGAAGATCGCCATGTCACCAACAGCCTTAGAGGATGGGGTAACCTTTACGATGTCGCCCAACATGTCATTAACGGTGGAATACATTTCCTTAACTTCTTCAAACTTATGACCAAGGCCAAAGCTTTCTACCTGTGGTTTCAGGTTGGAATACTGGCCACCAGGAATTTCATATTTATAGATTTCAGCAGAACCAGAGCGCATGCCAGATTCAAACTGATTGTAGTATTTACGCACTTCACCCCAATAATCGGAGATCTTCTGCAATTTATCCAGATCAAGGCCAGTATCACGCTTGGTCAGCGTAAGTGCTGCAGCAAGGGAGTTCAGCCCTGGCTGACTGGTCAAACCTGCAACACCATTGAAGGCCACGTCAACAATATCAACGCCAGCCTGTGCAGCCATCAGCAGGGTAGCAACGCCGTTGCCGGTGGAATCATGGGTGTGGAGATGAATTGGAATACTCAATTCCGACTTCAACGCACTAATCAGCTCAATTGCAGCCATAGGTTTCAAAAGACCACTCATATCCTTAATGCCGAGCATGTGGCAGCCAAGGCTTTCCAGTTCTTTTGCTTTGCGGATATAGTAATCAAGATCGTATTTCTTACGAGACTTGTCTGTGATATCACCAGTGTAGCAGATGCAGCCTTCAACAAGTTTATCGGTCTTGAGGGCTTCATCAATGGAAACCTTCATCGCTTCAACCCAGTTGAGGGAGTCAAAGATACGGAAGACATCAATGCCGCTCTTTGCAGATTCCTGAATAAATTCACGAATCAGATTGTCAGGATAGTTCTTATAACCAACAGCGTTTGCCCCACGCAAAAGCATCTGGAAGAGAACGTTTGGAATCAATTCACGCAGTTCATCGAGACGTGCCCATGGGGATTCTTTCAAGAAACGATAAGAAGTATCGAAGGTAGCCCCGCCCCACATTTCCATGGAGAAGAAGTCCTTGCAGGCAGTTGCATAAGCAGGTGCAATGCGAGTCATATCGACAGTACGCATACGCGTTGCAAGCAGAGACTGCTGGGCATCACGCATGGAAGTATCGGTGATCAGGAGACGATCCTGCTGCATGACCCAATCAGCAACAGCTTTTGGCCCTTGTTCATCAAGCATTTGCTTGGTGCCGCGGAGAAGCAGTGGTTTATCGAAAACAGGCACTTCCAGTTCATTGAATTCTGGCTTTTCGCCTTTAACTTCATTGACGGCTTTGTTGGCCAAGAAGGTCAGCATCTTCTTTTCCATGTTGTCGCCACCGTGGATATCGAACAATTCAGGCGTTTGAGCAATGAAGCTGGTATCGCACTGACCTTCGCGGAAGCGCTTATGGTTCAAAACGTTGATCAAGAAGCCAATATTGGTCTTAACCCCTTTGATCTTGGTTTCATGTAAGCAGCGAATAGCTGTATCAATGGTACCTTCAAAGGTACGGTTGTAAGCAATGATCTTTACGAGCAGACTGTCGTAGAATGGAGAAATGGTTGCACCTGCATAAGCATTCCCGCTATCAAGACGAATGCCATGACCGGAGCTGGAACGGTATACTTCAATCGTACCAGTATCTGGTGCAAAGTTGTTGGCAGGATCTTCCGTGGTAACACGGCACTGGATAGCATAGCCACGATAGGTGATGGATTCCTGATTTGGAATGCCAATTTCTGGATCAGAAAGTTTGTAACCCTGAGCCACGCGAATCTGAGACTGAACAATGTCGATGCCAGTAATCTGTTCAGTAACGCAGTGTTCAACCTGGATACGAGGGTTCATTTCAATGAAATAGTGGTTGCCGTCTGCATCCACGAGGAATTCAACAGTACCTGCGCTGCGATAATCGACGTGACGTGCAATCTTAAGTGCATCTTCACAAATGGCTTCACGCTGTTCATCAGTGAGAATCAGTGAAGGTGCAAATTCGATAACTTTCTGATGACGACGCTGAATGGAGCAGTCACGTTCAAACATATGAACAATGTTGCCATATTTATCACCAAGCACCTGAACTTCAATATGTTTTGGACGTTCAATGTATTTTTCTACGAATACATCAGCAATACCAAAAGCTTTCTTTGCTTCACTGGTAGCACTGTTGTATTCTTGTTCCATGTCTTCTTCGGAGCGAACAACACGCATACCACGGCCACCGCCGCCAGCGCTGGCCTTCAGAATAACAGGATAGCCTGCAACTTTTGCAAATTCCTTGGCTTCTTCAACATTGAGCGCAGCGCGTTCAACGCCAGGGATGGTTGGTACACCAACTTCGATAGCAACTTTCTTAGACTGAATCTTATCGCCCAAAGCACGCAGCATGTTGTGATCCGGACCAATGAATTCGATCCCCGCTTCTTCGCAGGCTTGTGCGAATTCTGCATTTTCAGCCAAGAACCCATAACCAGGATGGATAGCATCTACGCCTTTGGATTTTGCCAAAGTAATGATCCCGGAAATATCCAAATAAGCGTCAACAGGGGCTTTCCCCTTACCTACACGATAGGATTCATCCGCGATGGTACGATACAGAGAATTCTTATCTTCTTCAGAATAAATAGCAATACTCTTAATTCCCAGCTCCTTGCAGGCGCGGAAAATGCGAATCGCAATCTCACCGCGATTCGCTACCAAAATCGTTTTAATTTCTTTCACAGTCCCTACCTCCTCATACATTGGCGCTTGAAGCGCTCATCGTCATCCAATATTACATATAGATACATTTGCATCTTTACACAGTAATGGAGTATATGTAAATACTATTATAGCTATATTCTACCATTTATGCATCATTTTTCAGAAAAATGATCATAAAAATAATTTTTCTTTCACTTTTATGCCGTTCAAGATTCTACATTTAAAAAAACCGCCGCCTTTCTGTTGATACAGTAAAGGCGACGATTCTCATCATTCTTGCTTTTTATGCTGCCGGCGTCATTTCTTCAACCGATGTTGTATCATCAGTTGAAGCACCATTCTCTGTTGTGTTGTCTGAAGCTTTTGGAACCAAAACAACTTGGCCTGTTGTCTGATCCCAATCAATGCCGCAGCCAATGGCTGCACAGAGATCACGAATCTTCATATAATTGAGATCACCGATAAGATAGGAGCTGATGGCATAGGCTTCACCATCTACATACAGCACCGGCTGATGCAGCTGACTCATCACGGTATCCCCCTGAATCAGGCCGCCAGAGTTGGTACCTTCATATGGAGCACCACTGTTAATAACCACGGCACCACTGGTGTTGTCATAGGCAAGACCAAACTGAGAGCCAGTGCCATTCAAAATGGCGGCAAAATCACGCAAGCGCACATAGTTGTTGCCATTTGCTAAATAGGCCTGCATGGTCAGTTGCTGCCCATTCATGCTGACCGTTGCTTGGTTCGGTGATGCATAAGCATAACCTTCTGCTTTTCGTTCATCCAGTAATGAAAAACCATATTTGAGCAAGGCCGCACTGTCGCTGTAACGCGCATTAACCGCTTTTGCATTCATGGACACTGTGATCAAGCGTGCCCCCCCATCTTTAGTGGAAGTCGCAGCCATGCAGCTTCCCGCCTGCGGCGTCCAACCAGTTTTCAGTCCATCAACAACCCCAATGCTGGCATCATCACTTCCCAGCAGCGCATTGCTGGAAGAATAGGTTTTCCCATTAAACACAAACGTTTTCATGCTGGTATATGTCAAAATTTCCGGGCATTCATTGATGACTTGTCGCGCCAGTTTTGCCATGGCGTTAGCGCTCATATAACCTTCATCATAACTTTGGTCATACCGTGCATCAAGGCCAAGCTCCTGTGCTTTGGCGTTCATCGCTGCCACAAAGTTTTCTTCTGAACCATACACCAACTCACCGAGCGCAGGACCTGCAGCGCAGGCAGAGTAGCAAAGAAAAGCCTCAAGCATATCTTCCACCGTATACACCGCATTGGTTTCAAACGGAATATTGGAATACACATTATCACGCGAAAAATAATAGGTATAAGTACTAATCGGCACCTGTGTATCCATTGTGATACGTCCCTCACGCACCGCTTCTAAAACAAGATAAGCTGCCATGACTTTGGTCATGCTGGCAACAGGACGTACCGTATCAGCGTCTTTGCTCCACAACACCTCTCCTGTTGTTGCATCCATAATCACAGCGCTGGTCCCAGCAATATCCGGTTCCGATGCTGCTGAAGCCGGCATTGCTCCTAAAAATGTCGACAGCAGTATCGCCGCTTGTAACAACATACTGATCGTTTTTTTCATAAAATCCTCTTTTCTTTTTAAGATAAACCTGAAAAAACGTCCGCCGTTTTTTCACCGCGAACGATTGTAGCAAAAAAATACCCGCCAGGGCAACAACAAAGCATTTACAAATTACAGCACCTGGCGGAAATGATTTTATGAAATTGTTACTCAAGATAGCCCGCATCTTTAAAGCTAAAATACGATTCTCCCTGAACACTGCCCAAAATAATATGATCCAAAAAAGACAATCCCAAAAGTTCTGCGCCTTCACGCACACGTTTTGTTAACAGCAGATCATCCCGGCTCGGTGTCAAATCACCGCTGGGGTGATTATGACCTACAATCAAGCCAACCGCGTTATGGCGCACTGCTTCGCGAAAAATATCCCTCGGGTGCACATTGGCTCTATCAACGGTACCACGAAACAGTTCTTTTACCTCAATGATTTTATTTTTGGCGTCCAAATAAAGCACATGAAAAGATTCCTGTTCATCACTGTGAAAATTCTCACGCAATGCAGCGGCTGCGCCAAAAGAATCACAGATACCTGTTTCTCTGCGGCTGCCCATTCGTACCAAGCGGCGTCCAATTTCTATGGTTGCCATCAATGTACAAGCCTTCGTCTGCCCGATTCCATTGATGGCACAGAGATCTTTCATATCCTGACACAGCAGCCCTTCTAAGCCACCTGCTTCGTCTAATACCGCCTGAGCCAATTCCAATACATCACGTTTCGCTGTGCCCGTGCGCAACAAAATCGCCAACAATTCGGTTTCGCTCAGATGCCGTGCCCCTTCATGCATCAATTTTTCTCGAGGCTGCGTTTCCAACGGTCGGTCTTTAATCTTTAATGTTTCAGGTCGAGGTCCATCCATCCTACTCACTCCTTCCATGCATTCAACATCTTACGCACCAATGTCATTGGCAGTCCAACAACATTATCGAAATCACCGGCCAACGCCTCAACAAATTTTCCGCCGCCGCTTTGAATGCCATAGGCGCCAGCTTTATCGAAAGGCTCGCCGGTTTCAATATAGGCCTGAATTTCTTCATCACTTAATATGCGAAAACGCACCTGACTGACTGCATGATCGGTCATCAGCCGCTTTGTTTCTCCACAACACAGTGCCACCGCAGTGATCACTTCGTGCGTCGCCCCAGAAAGATTGCGCAGCATGCGCGCAGCTTCCTGTGCATCAGCCGGTTTTCCTAAAACAACACCGTCCTTGCAAACAATGGTATCGGCACCCAATACCATCGCCTGCGGATTCTGCACAGCAACAGACTGTGCCTTGGCTGCCGCCAACGCCTCTAAAGCCTGCGGCAATGGCAAATCCTTATTCAAACATTCTTCCTTCAATGTCGGAGCCATGATTTCAAACGTGACGCCAAGCTCTGCCAGCAGTGTTCGTCGCCGCGGCGACGTCGAAGCCAAAATAAGCGGTCTTTCCATACTATACACCTCTACGTTCTTCTGCCTGATAAAAAGAAAAGCCTTTGATGAGGCAAAGGCTTTTAATCATCTTCATATTTACTTTTAATGCGATAACTCAGTGCTTCTAAGCTCACTGCCAGATCCACCTGGCGAATCTCAATATTTTCGCATGGCACCAACGACGACGGGGAAAAATTCATGATCCCTTTGATCTTTGTCCCGCAAAGGATATCCGCTACATCCTGGGCAGAGGATTCTGGCACAGCCAGCACAGCAATATCCACATCATTTTCATCAATATATTCGACCAATTTTGTGATTGGCAAAATTGGCAAACCATTAAGTGTCATACCGATTTTATTGACATCATTATCAAATGCCGCTGAGATCTTAAACCCTCTTTTTTCAAAACCAGCATAATGCGTCAAAGCACTGCCAAGGTTCCCTGCGCCAATCAGGATCATCCGCCATTGACGATCCAAACCAAGAATTTCCTTAATAATATTATTGAGGCTTGTCACATTGTAACCAACGCCACGCATGCCAAAATCACCAAAGTACGCCAAATCTTTGCGCACCTGTGCCGGCGTTCCCTGTACCCCCTGAGCAATCTCAACGGAAGATACTTTCTGCACATGCAGTCTTTCCATTTTACTCAGATATCTTGAATACAAAGACAATCTTGTGATGGTCGCTTCAGGAATCTTCTCTGTTTTCATGATCATCTTCACCCCCAGTACATCAAATCTTATTCTCTTATTATAATCATATCGAATGCTTTTCTTCTGTGCAAGAATCTTTGATAAAAAAAGCACAAAGTAAATTTATAGACTCCAATTTAAAATCCGCTTAAATAATGCCCACTTCTGTCATAGATATATAATTTTAATTACAAACTCTCATTGACCAGTTGAAATACAACCATTTTATGTTAGAATAAGGGATAGCGAAAAAGCAAATAATATACGACCATTACCAAAGGAGAGATCATTTCATGAAAATCGCTGACAACGTTTATTATGTCGGTGTTTCCAACCCTACACTGCGTGTGTTCGACATCATCATGGCTACCGAATACGGTACCACTTACAACTCTTACCTCGTTCAAGGTTCTGAAAAAACCGCATTGATCGATGGCGCCCACAAAGGTTTCGAAAATCTTTTTGTAGAAAATGTTGAAGCCATCACTGACTTCAAAAACATTGACTACATGGTTGTCAACCATACCGAGCCAGACCACTCTGGTGCCATCCGCCTGGTCATCGAACACAACCCTGATATCGTTGTTTACGGCACTGCAGCTTGCCTGAAAAACCTCGACAACATCGTTCGTATGCCATTCAATCGTGTTGCTGTCAAAGATGGTGACACCCTCGAACTTGGCGGCAAGACTTTGACGTTCTGCGTCAGCCCTAACATCCACTGGCCAGATACCATGATGACCTACCTTGCTGAAGACAAAATTCTCTTCAGCTGCGACTTCCTCGGCGCACATTATGCTGAACCAACCATGTATGTGCACAAAGCTTATAAGAAAGACCTGTACGAAAAAGAATTCAAAGTTTACTATGATGCTATCATGGGGCCATTTGCCAAATTCGTACTGCGCGCTCTCGACCGCATCAAAGATCTTGACATCGCACTGGTTTGCCCAAGCCACGGTCCAATGATTGCCGGTGACGATATTAAAGTTGCAATGGATACCTATCGCAAGTGGGCAACCCCTGAAGAAAAGACCGATAAAACGGTTGCCATCTACTATGTATCCGCTTATGGCTATACCAGACAAATGTGCCAGTATTTGGCTGACAAACTCAGCGCAAAAGGCATCGTTGTTTCTGCTTTTGATATCATCAAGACCGATGCTGCAGAGATCGCTGCACATCTCGAAGACGACTGCCTCGTATTCGGTTCCCCTACCCTGAACCGTGCAGCTCTGAAGCCAGTTCTTGATGTCATCAGCTGCATTGACGCAGTCTCCGCTGCAGGCCGTCCATACGCTACCCTCGGCTGCTTTGGCTGGAGCGGCGAAGCTTGCGCACAGCTCAACGACCGCTGCAACAGCATCAAGATGAAGCAAGTTGGTGAAAGCGTTCGTTCTCAGTTCACCCCAACTGATGAAATCTATGCTCAGCTTGATACCCTCGCTGATCAAATCGCTGAAACCATCAACAAGTAAGCTGCTTTCTGACACCTCGGAGATTATCCGAGGTGTTTTTTTATTTGCTTTATGCGCCATTTTTCGTTATAGTGATAGAAGCACTATGACTATTTTGGAGGTATCAGAATATAATGGAACGAAACGTTTACGATGTGCTGACAGAACGCGGCTACATTGAACAAGCTACCCACCCTGATGAAATTCGTGAGCTTCTTGGCAAAGAGAAGGTCACCTTTTATATTGGTTTTGACCCAACTGCTGACAGTCTGCATGTCGGTCATTATATCCAGTTCATGGTTATGCAGCATATGCAGCAGCATGGTCATCGTCCGATCTTCCTCGCTGGCGGCGGCACTGGTATGATCGGCGATCCATCCGGGCGCAGCGATATGCGCCGCGTGATGACCATTGATCAGATCGATGACAATGTCAATCACTTCAAAAAGCAAGCGGAACGTTTTATTGATTTTTCCGATGGCAAAGCATTGTTACTGAACAATGCCGACTGGCTGCGCAAACTCAACTACATCGAATTTTTGCGTGATTATGGCGCCTATTTTTCAGTCAATCGCATGATCAATGCAGAATGCTATAAATCCCGCATGGAACAAGGCTTGACATTCCTGGAATTTAACTACATGATTATGCAGTCTTACGATTTTCTGCATTTGTACCGCAATTACAACTGCAAGCTTGAATTTGGCGGCAACGACCAGTGGAGCAACATCATCGGCGGTGTTGAACTGATTCGCCGCGCCGATCAGGGCGAAGCCTATGGCCTCACCTTCAAGCTGCTCACCAACAGCGAAGGCAAGAAGATGGGCAAAACCGCCAACGGTGCCGTTTGGCTTGATGCTGATAAAATGAAGCCATATGATTTCTACCAATACTGGCGCAACGTTGATGATAAAGATGTGCGCAACTGCCTCTCTCTGCTCACGTTCCTGCCTATGGAAGAAGTGGATCGTCTTTCCAATTTGGAAGGCGCAGAAATCAATAAAGCCAAAGAAGTGCTCGCTTTCGAAGTAACCAAAAACGTTCATGGCACTGAAGCTGCCGAAGAAGCACAAAAAGCTGCACGTGCCCTCTTTGCCGGCGGCGGTCAGGAAGGGTCCATTCCTACCACGCAAATGGCTGCATCTGACTTTGATGGTGACGGCATTGGCTTGCTCAATCTTCTCAAACAAGTCGGCCTGACTTCGACCACAAGCGAAGGACGCCGCCTCGTTGAACAGGGCGGGGTGTCCTTAAACGATGTTGCTGTCAGTGACGTTCACTACAATGTCACCAAGAACGATTTTGCTGATGGTCAATTAAAGATTCGCAAAGGTAAAAAGAAATTCCATCTTATCGAATTACAATAAGCGTATTGCTATGAAAAACAGTGGCAGACAGTATGACGTGCCATCATCTGTCTGCCACTGTTTTTTTGCAAAAAAAGAAAGCCTTCCCGGCTTCCTTTTTATCACTAAGCGTTTGATTCACCATATTGTTTTAATTTTTCGATATACACACGACCCAATTCCGATAATTCCTGTTTTTCGCTTAAGATATAGCCAATGCTCATCACTTCATCTTCTGCCAAAGGGATGCCAACAATCTTCGTCCCCTGTAAATAACGCGGGAAGAAACCATTGGAAATGGTATACGCATCTGTTCCCAAAAGAAGATTCACCAAACTCCCTGTATCTGTAATTCGTATGCTCTTATCATCGGAAAGATCTCCGTATAGCTCATCAGAAAAATGAGCATGGTCTTCTTTGCCCTGCATAAAGTTAATTCGGGGATAATGCTGAAGCTCCTCAAGCTGTACACAGCTTTGCTCTGCCAATGGATGTGATGCGCGAACAAACACCTGTGGTTTCACGGTAAACAACTCATAAAATGATAGTTTGTTTTCCTCTAATGTTTTGCGCATGGCCTGTTCATTTTCACGGCTTACATAGATGATCCCCAGATCGCTAAATCGATTCTTGACATCATCTAAAATCTGATGAACAGTGGTTTCGTGAAGAATGAATTCAAAGCGTTCTTTGCCGAATTCTTCGACAATGTCCACAAACGCATTGGTCGAGAAGACATACTGCGGCGAAGACACGCCAAAACGAATCTTGCCCGGTGTATGTGAAATGTATTTGTCCTCTAACAATTCCATTTGACGCAGCACCTGCCGCGCATAACCAACAAACTCCATCCCTTCCGGCGTTACAACAATGCCGGCACGACTACGAATGAAGATGGTGATTCCCACCTCTTCTTCTATGTCTTTGATGGCATTTGATAAACTTGGCTGCGAAATATACAGCTTTTTAGCTGCTTCTGTAATAGTGCCATTTTCCACAACGGAAACGATATATTTTAATTGCTGGATCGTCACATGATCACCCGCCATTTATATATATATTCTATTATTATTATAGCACAGTTGTTTTCGCTGTTCTATTCTGGAAGATTCTGGCAATTAACGTTATTTTTTGAAAGTTCGGGTGCTTTTCAGCCACACCAAGGGTACACTTTCAGTCGTGTTATGACCAAAATATAATTATAAGTAAAAATTATCTTTTATGGACATGAAAAAAGTGTTATACTATAATTGCTCAATTTTTATGGGAGGCTGTATCGTCCGCTTCTTCAGCGGCATCAGCCTGCGCGAACAATGTCATCAGCCCTTGCAGAAGATCATCTTTACAGGATGTTTCCTGGCAATCTTCTCTCTGCGGTTCCTTTTCGCTCATGGTAACGCCTCCTTTCTTTAACAATCTTTTAACTTATTATCCCACGCCAACGACAATAAGACAAGGTCTGCATGCGCGGGAATATTATATCCATGATCTTAGTCCCTGTGCGTTCCATTTTGGATAAGTGTCAACAGATGAGGGAGTGCTGTTGAACGAAAGGCGCTCATGTCTGCGATACACCGGACGCTCCCATGATCATTCTACACTTCCTCATAAGGAAGTGTTTTTTTATGGAGGAAATTATGACCTACGAAGAAGCAAAACAGACACTCGAGAAGTATGCTTCACTCGGTTCTGTCTATGGACTCGACGGCATCACGAGGCTTATGGAGGCTCTTGGGCGCCCTGAAAGGCAGCTCAAGGTGATCCATGTCGCCGGCACCAATGGCAAAGGGTCCACAGTAACAACACTGGCCGCCATATTAGAAGCCTGCGGCTACCACACTGCTACCTATACCTCGCCGGAAGTAAGCACCTACCTTGATCGCTTCCGCGTCGGCGGCGTACCAGCAGATGAAACGGTGTTCACGACCGCTTTCGAAAAAGTAGAAACAGCTTGCCTATCCATCGTTGCCGCCGGGCATCCTCATCCCACCATTTTTGAAATGGAGCTGGCCATTGCTTACTTGATTGCCATCGCTTGCCAGGCAGAAGTCATGGTCCAGGAAACCGGTCTTGGCGGCCGACTGGATGCCACCAACGTGGTAGAAAAGCCTCAGATGGTGGTCTTCACCGCCATCGGCATGGACCACATGCAATTTCTTGGCGACACACCAGAAGCCATCGCCGCTGAAAAAGCCGGCATCATCAAAGAAGGCGTTCCTGTAGTTGCTTATGACAACGGCACCGCAATCAACACTGTCATTGCTGACACAGCTATGGCGCATCATGCCTCTTGGCATTTTTCCTCCCTTCAAAAATGCCAAGTCGTCGCGCGCGACCTCGACGGTCAAAGCATCCTCTTCGATGGCATCCTTTATCATTATCCACTGATTGGCATTCATCAAGTGCGCAACTTTGCACTTATCATGGAAACCGTACAGGCACTGCGCAGTGAAGGCTGGCATTTGCCGGTCCCTACCGTTCAAGAAGCCCTAGACAATGTCCGCTGGCCTGGTCGCTTTGAAGTGGTCTGCAAAAAGCCCGTCATCGTTTTAGATGGCGCACACAATCCACAGGCAGCCGCCGCATTGGCGGAAACAGTACAAACTTGGTTTCCTGGTCAATCGGTGCATTTTCTCATGCATATCTTCAAAGACAAAGACGCCAGCGGCATCCTCAAAGCCATTGCGCCAGTCTGCGGTCATCTCACATTAACAACCATCGACAACGAACGATCCGCCGATCCAGCAGTGCTGCGTGAAACAGCTGCGCAATTTATTGTGCCAGAAAACATCACGCTGGAGAAAGATTTTGAGACAGCGGTTCATACTTGTCTTAACGCACTTCGCGAAAACGACGTACTTATCATTTGCGGCTCACTCTCTCACCTGGAAAGATCGCGCCGCGTACTCTCTCACCACGAAAGGATTGACGTGCAATGGTAAACATTGAAAAAACAGAAAAAGCCATCCGCGATCTGCTCATCGCCATCGGCGAAGACCCTGATCGTCCAGGTTTAATTGAAACACCAAAACGCTGTGCAAAAATGTACGAGGAACTTCTGAGCGGCATGGATCATGACGCCGAAGAACATCTCTCCAAGCAGTTTGATGTGCCTCATTCAGAATTTCTTCTCGAAAAAGACATCCCCTTCTATTCTCTGTGCGAACACCATCTGCTGCCCTTTTTCGGCAAAGCGCATATCGCTTATTTGCCAAAGGATCGTGTCGTTGGTCTCAGCAAGCTGGCACGCACCGTTGAAGTGTATGCACGCCGCCTTCAGCTGCAGGAGCAAATGACCAGCCAAATTGCTGACGACATCATGACTTACCTCGATGCCCGCGGTGTTATGGTGGTCATTGAAGCCGAACATCTCTGCATGACCATGCGTGGTGTCAAAAAGCCCGGCGCAAAAACGCTCACCATTGCCTGCCGCGGTGAATTTGAAACCGATCCTAAACTCAAGCAGACCTGTCTCAGCCTGATTCACGCATGAAAACGGTCACCTGCCTTTTACACCACGACGATTTTCTAAACGCCATCACCACCATCGAAACCCGTGAACAGACCCGCCGCTTTTGCCGGCATGGACTTAATCACGCCCTCGATGTCGCTCGAATCAGCTGGATTCTCGTCCTGGAAAACCATCGCCCTTTTGAAAAAGAAACCGTCTATTTGGCAGCCTTGCTCCACGATATCGGGCGCAGCCAAAGTGATGACGACCACGACAGCGCCAGCGCTTATCTGGCAAAAAAATGGCTCTGCGACTGCGGCGCTCAACCAGATATCATCGCTGACGTTTGCGCGGCCATTGCCGTTCATCGACAGCGCAGCGCAGCCATCAATCCTGCCACAGCCAGCCTAGGCGAACTGCTTGCATTAGCCGACAAACGCAGCCGCACCTGTTTTCGCTGTGCTGCAGCCGCAGACTGCTACTGGCCTGAAAACTTGAAAAATGCCACCATCATCGACTGAGGAGGACCTATGAACATCGGCAATAAAACCTTCAATCTATCTGGCACCACCCCCATCGTTATGGGCATCTTAAATGTTACCCCAGACTCCTTTTCGGACGGCGGACGCTACAACAACATTGACGCTGCCGTGCGCCATGCGCAAAAACTTGCTGAAGAGGGCGCCGACATCATCGACATCGGCGCTGAATCAACCCGTCCAGGGCACACGCAAATCAGTGTGGATGAAGAATGTACACGTCTATTACCTATTCTAAAAACGTTAAAAAATACCATTGATCTGCCGCTTTCCGTCGACACCTATCGTGCCGAAACAGCACAAGCTGCACTAGACGCAGGCGCTGATATGATCAACGACATCTGGGGCCTGACCGCCGATGCCAACATGGCCTCTGTTGTTGCCGCAAGCGGCCGCCCGATCTGTATCATGCACAACCGGCCTGATACCGATTACAACGATTTTCTTACTGACTGGCTGCAAGATATGAAAGACCGCATCGCCCTAGCTCATGCAGCCGGCATTCGTGACGAACAAATCATCCTCGATCCAGGTATCGGCTTCGCCAAAAGCTTTGATTGGGACGTCGCCTGCATGCATCATCTCGGCGATCTTTGCGCCTTAGGTTATCCTGTGCTGCTCGGTCTTTCTCGTAAACGCATGATTGGCAATCTCAGCGGTCTGCCAGTCGATCAGCGCGACGAAGCCACGGCCGCTGCCGATCTTTACGGCTATCTTGGCGGCGCACGCATCTTCCGCGTGCACAATGTCCAGCTTGCACGCCGCACGCTCGATACCTTTGCACGATTGGAGGCAAACCAACATGGATAAAATCAGCCTCGTCGATCTTGAAATTTTCGCCCATCATGGCGTTTTCGATTTTGAAAAAAAGAACGGACAAACTTTTATCGTCAGCTGCGATTGTCTCTTAGACACACGCAAAGCAGGAACAAGCGACAACCTCGATGCCAGCCTTGACTACGGTGCCCTGGCCCATCGCCTCACTGCACTTTTTCAGGAAGAAACATTCGACCTCATCGAAGCCGCCGCAGAGCATTGTGCCGGCGCGCTGCTCCATGAGTTTTCGCTCATTCGCAGCCTGACCCTCACCATCAAAAAGCCATCGGCGCCGGTCAACCTGCCGCTCGCTTATCCAGCCGTCACCATCACACGCGGCTGGACGCCTGCCATCCTCGCCCTCGGCAGCAACATTGAGCCACGGCAAGAACATCTCGACGCAGCCCTGACGCTTTTGTCCGAACATCCCGACATCCGGTGTTTACGCGTCGCGCCATGGATCGAAACCGACCCCGTCGGCTACACCGATCAAGATCGTTTCCTCAACGGCGCCGTCCTCATCGAAACCCTGCTTACGCCGCACGAACTCCTCGATGCCATTCATGACATCGAAGCTGCCCGCAAGCGCGAACGTATTATCCACTGGGGCCCACGCACCCTCGACATCGACATCATCTACTATGGTGTCCTCCTACTCACAAGCGACGACCTCACCATCCCACACCCACTCTGCATGGAACGTGCCTTCGTCATGGAACCCGTCACCGCCATCGCCCCCTATTGGATCGATCCACGCTACGGCAAAGCCGTCAGCATTTGCTGGAAAGAAGCACAAAAATAAAAAAGCTGTCGCTTGTCATCTTTTAAGAAGATGACAAACGGCAGCTTTCTTTATTATCTCAATCTGGCAACCATTTGACCCGCAAATACAGCGATCAGACCAAGGATCATGCTGGCAAGCATATAAGCTACTGCGGTGCCTTGACGACCGGTAGTGAAAAGTTTCAACGCTTCGCTGGAGAAGGTTGAGAAAGTGGTGAAACCACCACAGAGGCCAATTTGCAAAAAGAGCACGAGATTGCGTGAAAAGGCCGGATTGAGCACCGCTGTTTCACTGACAATGCCGAGCACAAAGGCGCCAATAATATTAATGCAAAACGTTTTAATTGGAAAACCGCTGGCGGTTTCCACCGCAATCAATCCTATAAGGTAACGGCAAATGCTGCCGACAAAACCACCGAGGCCAACAAACAAACATTCAAGCATGGGACGCTTCCTTTCTTTTTAAGAAACCACACCGCGATTCAGTGCAATTTCAGGATTTTTTTCTACAATGGTTGACAAGATCGTGCATCCTGCCCTAATTATTATAGCCCCAGCATTCTATTTCGGCAAGAAAGGCGCACAAAGAATTGCCTCTTGCCTGTATTGCCATTCTCCGTTATTCTAAAAGAAATACCTGCAGAAAGGAGGCTGTCTCTTGCATAAACTGCGCTCGTTTTTCTTACTCATGCTCTGTTTTATTTTACCGCTCAGCACATTCAGCGGCTGTGCGCTGAATGACGAACCGCCAACGATTGCCTTGGTACCTTTGGACAGCCGTCCTTGCAACACACAATACCCGCTGCTGCTGGCTCAAACAGAGGCGGCCTCACTGCTCTTGCCGCCTGAGGACGACATGGACAATTTTCTCAACAACGCCGACAGTGAAGCATTATGGGCTTGGCTGGAAAACGCATCTGAAAACGCCGATGATTTGGTCATTTTTACCAACAGTCTGTTTTGCGGCGGACTCATCGCCAGCCGTTCCAGCGGTGCCTATGATGACATTGAAGATGATCTTGCACGGCTTGAAGCCCTTTGCACCGCGTTCAAGAAAGACAGTCACCATTCCATCACAGTGATTCAGGTGCTGCCAAGACTGACGCCCAATCAGTTCGATGATGAGCTCTATCCTTATGTGGATGCACTGACCGCCTATGGCGAAGCTTGGGACAAAGCCGACGCTGTCGGCAACGCCGCACCAGACTCTGCGGCAAATGTTCCTGCAAACGCCCTCGAAGAATACCGTGCGCTGCATGAAAAAAGCGCCGATCTAGCGACTGCGCTGAATGACCTGGCGGCAGACGGACGCATTGATCGCCTCATCATCAGCCAGGATGACGGCGATGTCAATTGCCCAGCCAACATCACCTTCCGACGCTTGGCATCTAACAAAGCCGACAATACGTCGCTCATCCACGGCGCTGACGAACTCGCCATGCTGCTTGTGAGCGATCTTGCAGCACCCGATCTGGAGGCGCCTTCGGTTCAAGTGCTCTATTCCGATGAGGCCGACAAGGCTCAGTGCTATCCTTATGAATCAATCACGCTGGAAGAAATGACCGAACAGAAGCTCGCACTCTCCGGACTGCAAACAGACAGTGACGACGCCGCGGCCACGCTCTATCTCCATACCGAAAGCGATGGTCTCAGCAAAACGCAGGAAGCCATTGAGGATCACGACGGTCTTTTTGCGCTCGCTGATGTGGCATCGACCAATCAAGCCGACCCAGCGCTTGTTGACACGCTCATGAACAGCGACAGTTTCGACAAGATCGACGCCTATGCCGGCTGGAACACCGCCGGCAACAGCATCGGCACCGTTTGCGCCACGCTGCGTGCCATCGGCGCCTTGGATGCTCGCTGGGATGATCTGGATAACGACGAAAAGAACGCCGCCGTCCTAGCCTTGTACAGTTTCCGCGCAGTGCGCCTGGGTGAAGATGTCTGCTACATGGCAGATATACGCGACGTTTTGCAAAGCGATTTTCTCAGCGCAGGTCTCAGCGACCACACCAGCGCTTTTGCAAGCAACGCCGCCTGGCAAACCGCCGACGACCGTCTCGCAACGGCCTATGTGCCTTACAATCAACAGCTTGCAGCCCTATTCAACGGCAGCCATACCTTGCAGCTTGGCAGCCACACACCACAAGTCACCATCAGTGATTTTGACAGCACCGCCAGCTTCCCATGGGCGCGCAGCTTTGAAGTGAAAATCACGCCAACGATGACTCTGCAAATCGCCCCATCATAAACAACAAAATCCCAGCAGCTATCTGCTGGGATTTTCTATTATCCTTGATGTTTTCTGCGGCGGCGGATTTCATAGAGCAACACACCTGTCGCCACACCAACGTTGAGACTTTCCACATTGTTTTCTAAAGGAATGCGCACCATCTGATCATATTCCTCGATTTGGCTGGCGCCGTTGCCTTCGTTGCCAACCACCAGGGCGATTTTTTCCGGCAGCGTTTCAAAGGCTTCATCATAATCGACGCCATCCATATCTGCAACGACGAACTGGAAGCCATACTTTTTCAAAACATGAACGATTTCGTCAACATCTTCAATCATATACACCGGCAGCTTGAAAATGGTGCCCATGGTCGAGCGCAGCACCTTCTTATTGGAAAAATCCACAGTGCCTTTGAGGCAGAACACCGCTTTGGCGCCGCTCGCCAGCGTCGTGCGAATGATAGAACCAAGATTGCCTGGGTCTTGCACACCGTCGACAACAACCACCGTATCCATCACTGGCCAGCTTTCTTCGCTCCAATCTGGGAAGGACACAATAGCAGCAATGTCCTGCGGATTGACGGTGGACATGGAATCTTCAAGAATTTCTGGGTCCACCAAAAATGCCGGTCCATCGTAATCGGCCAGCAAATCCTCATATTTATTTTCCGATCCTTCAGCGATCAGAATCACGTGGATCATGGCGCCGCTTTCGATGGCCTCTTCTACAAAACGCCGTCCTTCAGCAACAAACTGTTCAAACGCGAGACGATATTTGCGCTTTTCGAGTGCGCGCATGCGTTTGATCCATTGGTTTTTATCTGATTCAATGACTTTCATGCTTTTCCTCTTTCCTTCATTGAGTGATGGTCTTTTGCCTCAGTATAACACATTCCTTTCTTGTATGGAAAATTATTTCACGCCAGCCTCTTGACACCCCCAGGGGGTGGGGGTAAAATACTGTTGAAAATAAAAATACACAGTAGAAAGAGGTGACACTCTGTGAGTGAAAAATGTACAACCGACTTTGATGTAACCGGCATGTCCTGCAGCGCCTGCCAAGCTGCTGTGGAACGTGCTGTTAAAAAATGCGGTGCCAGCGAAGTTTCTGTCAACCTGCTGAGCGGACGCATGAAAGTGGTGCATGATGACGGGTTGGCGCTTTCCACCATCATGGAAGCCGTCGACGCAGCGGGCTATCACGCCGAAGTCCACGACGCCAGTCCTCATGCTGCCAGCGAGAAACTCAGCGCTGAAGAGCAGAACAAAAAACACCGCATTCAGTATTCAGTGATTCTGTTGATTCCGCTGATGATCATTGCCATGCTGCCGATGATGCCTTTTGCACCAGAAGCTTTGCTGCACAGCAGCGGCTGGCTGCTGTGCAGCCCACTTTTACAGCTTGTGCTCACGCTAATCATTTTGGTCATCAACCGCGCGTACTTTACAAGCGGGTTTCATGCCTTGGCGCAACTGCGTCCAAACATGGACAGCTTGGTCGCTGTCGGCGCCGGCATCTCCCTGCTTTACAGCCTGTACACCACAGGCACCATCTGGAGTGGGCTGTTCGCCGGCAACACCACAGCAGCCTTCCACGGACTGCATCAGCTTTATTACGATTCAGCAGCCATGATTGTTTCCCTGATCACCATTGGCAAATATCTTGAAGCCCGTGCCAAACGTCACACCAGTGACGCCATCAGCGAGCTGATGGCGCTGGCCCCAGAAACCGCCTATCTTGTCGAAGGTGACACTATCCGGCCAATTCGCACCAGCGATGTTCAGGTCGGCGATATCATCGAGGTGCGTCCTGGCGGACGCATTCCAGTAGACGGTGTGCTTGTCAGCGGCGGTTCATCGGTCGATGAAAGCGCTTTTTCTGGTGAAAGCCTGCCTGTTGAAAAAAACATCGGCGACACCGTTTCCACCGGCACCATCAACACCACCGGCAGTTTTCGCTTCCGTGCCACAGCTGTTGGCACAGACACAGCACTGGCACAAATCGTCAGTCTGGTTGAAAACGCCAACGCCACCAAGGCACCAATCGCTCGCACGGCCGACCGCGTGGCTGCTGTCTTTGTTCCAGCGATCCTGACCATCGCCCTCATTACCTTTGGCATCTGGCTTATCATCGGTGAACCATTTGCCTTTGCCATTAAAATGGGCATTTCGGTCATCGTAATCAGCTGCCCATGTGCACTCGGCCTGGCAACGCCAGTGGCAATTATGGTTGGCAGCGGCCAAGGCGCCAAAAAGGGCATCCTTTTCAAAGACGCCACCGCCCTAGAACGCCTGCATGAAATCGACACCCTTGTGCTGGACAAAACCGGCACCATCACCGAAGGTCATCCTTCCCTGACCGATGTGGTGCCATTCCAAGGGCAAAGCGAAGCTGATCTGCTGCAGCTGGCCGCATCACTGGAAGCCCACAGCGAACATCCGCTGGCTTTGGCTATCACCACAGCCGCAGAAGCGAATGCACTGCCTTTCAGCAGCATAGAAGACTTTGATGCACTCTCTGGTCGCGGCGTCGCAGCCCGCATCAACGGAAAGAACTACTATGCCGGCAATCTCCAGCTCATGGAACGGCTTGGCCTTGATAGTCGCGGTGCCGACAAGAAAGCCGAACAGCTTGCCCGCGACGGCAAAACACCGCTGTATGTTTCCGACGAACAGCATATTCTCGGCATGCTTGCCTGCGCAGACCGCATCAAGCTTGATACGCCAAATGCCATCAACACCCTGCAGCATCTGGGCAAACAGATCATCATGCTCACTGGTGACCACCACACCACCGCGCAGGCCGTTGCAAAACGCGTACACGTTGACGACGTCATTGCTGAAGTGCTGCCAGCAGAAAAAGAAAAAGCCATCGCCGATCTCATGGCTCAAGGCAATACGGTCGCCATGGTTGGCGACGGGGTCAATGATGCCCCTGCGCTGGTCCGCGCCGACGTAGGCATCGCCATTGGCGCCGGCACCGACATTGCCATTGAAAGTGCTGATGTCATTTTGACATCCAGCCGCTTAACCGATATTGCCTACGCCTATGAACTCTCTGCTGCTACCATTCGCAACATTCACCAAAATCTGTTCTGGGCCTTCTTTTATAACGTACTCTGCATTCCTTTGGCGGCCGGGGTCTTCTATCCAGCATTCGGCATCACACTCAATCCAATGATTGCCGCTGCCTGCATGAGCCTAAGCTCCCTCTTTGTCGTCACCAATGCACTGCGCCTGCGCAGCTGGACCCCTCGCATTGCCGCTGCTTCTGCCGATCTCATCAACAGCAATGTACCAGCACCAGTAAAAGCACCACGCACTTACACCGCCATCGTTGGCGTTGACGGCATGAGCTGCAGCCATTGCAAGATGAGCGTTGAAAAAGGGCTCGGCAGTCTCGACGGCATCACCAGCGCCGAAGTCTCTCTGGACGACAAAAATTGCACCATTACTACCACCGTAGACCCAAACACGCTGCCAATCGAAGCAACCCTGCAAGAACTTGGGTTCACTTTTACCGGCATACAAACAAACACAACTAGGAGGAACGACATAATGAATGAAAAAACTTACAAAGCAACTGTAAACATCGAAGGCATGGCTTGCAACCACTGCAAGATGAGCGTCGAAAAAGGGCTCGGCGGTCTAGATGGTGTCACCAGCGCTGAAGTCTCTTTAGACGACAAAAATTGCACCATTACCACCACCGTGGACCCAAACACGCTGCCAATTGAAAAAACACTCACCGATCTTGGCTTCACCTATAAAGGCATCGCCAAATAACCCGTACACACAAGGAGATACGCATCATGCAAGCAAACAAACAAGAGATCACCCGTCTGTTAAAAACAGCACGTGGACAAATCGACGGCTTGATCCGCATGGTTGACGAAGACCGCTACTGCATCGACATATCCAACCAACTGCTCAGCACGCAGGCGCTGTTGGGTACCATCAATGCAGAAGTGCTCACCGCCCACGTTGACCACTGTGTGCGCAAAGCCTTTGAAAGCGGCAATCAGGAAGAAGAAGAAAGAAAGATTGCCGAACTTCAAGCCGTGCTCAAACGCCTCAGCAAGTAAAACAAGACAACAAAACGGTATGCGAGCGCTCGTTGCGGAGCGCTCGCATACCGTTTTATTTTTAGAGCACTGTAACCAATTCATCCAGACTGCGTGTTTTTTCATGCAGCGGTGATGGCGCTGCATCGTCTGCCGGATACCCCATTGGCATCATCAGTACTGGAACATGATTTTCTGGCAGCGCCAGCGCTTCTGCCAGTTTTGCTGGCGGAAAATACCCCACCCAGCAAGAGCCAACGCCCTGCTCCCAGGCAGCCAGCATCATATGTGCTGCCACAATAGCCGCATCCTGTTCACCAGAAATGATGCCATCCACCAACGGATTTTTCCATGTACGGTCGCTTTCATAGCAAACCACCACAATCATTGGCGCTCCGAAAGAATACTTGGTCAACGCCGCTGCTTTGGCGCGCGCTTCATCGCTCTGCAGCACATACACATGCACCGCCTGACTGTTGCGCGCTGTTGGCGCTGCCTGGCCAGCCATCAAAATCTTCTGCAGGACCTCTGCCTCCACTGGCTGATCTGAAAACTTACGCACCGAATAACGTGTGCGTGCGAGTGTTAAAAAATCTTCCATATGAAAACCTTCTTTTCTCGAGATTTGGCAATATTGTACCATCAGCTCCCATCATAAACAAGCACTGAGCAAAGTGCCGCCCTCATCCACCCGGGCGCAACACTACGCTTAGCTCCAGAAAAATATTCAGTAAAATTGAAAAAATAACGCTGGACAAAACGACCACCCGATGCTATATTAAAGAAAATCAAACATCTCCAGATGACGCAGAAGGGAAATTTCGTTAAATCGAAGCCGACGAAGCAACTTGTGATTTGCCGATCACAGGGAATCTTTCAGGTCCAGAGATCTTCTGCTGATGGAACTCTGAAGAGTATGTCTTATTAAGGACATCGCCGTAGAAGTAAAACTTTCAGGTAAGTATACAGAGGAAATACATGGCAGCATGGTTTAATGCGCCTGTATTTCCTTTTTTCGTTCTTTGGTTTAGTGGTGTGTATCTCATGAGCAAAAAGGTCATACGCAGGCGGATCATGCGGTCAAACGCCTGTGTTTTTCTTTGGGCCGATCGCTCAACAGAGCAAATCAAAGAAAGGAATGATTACTATGGAAAACAAGCAAGGATTGAAAAAGAATTTGGGACTTGCCACAGCCATGGCCACCGTTGTAGGCTGCGTCATCGGCTCTGGCGTGTTTCTGAAACCACAAGCCATCTACACAGCCACCGGCGGTGCACCAGGTCTAGGCATGCTGGCTTGGATTTTTACCGGTCTCATTTGCATCGCCGCCGCCATGACCTTTGCTGAAATCGCCATCATGATTCCAAAAACAGGCGGCATGGTCGTTTACCTCGAAGAAGCCTTCGGCAAGCGCGTCGGCTATCTTGCCGGCTGGATGCAGACCGTGCTCTTCTACCCAGCCATGATCGCTGCACTCTCCGTTGCGTTCGGCCAACAAGCTGCACTCTTCGTTGGTGACAGCATGATTGTGCCAGTTGCCATTATTGCCGTTTTCATTGTTATCATACTTAATGCTGCTGGCTCCTCCGTAGGCGGCGGTGCGCAAGTCATCTTCACCATCTGCAAACTCATTCCATTGGTGATGCTGATGGTCTTCGGTTTCATTCGCGGCAGCGGTGCCAATCCTGTATTCACCCCAATGGTTGCTGATGGATTCAGCCCAGCCGTTGTTCTCGGTCAGCTTTTAATCGCTGTCCTCTTCGCCTTCGAAGGATGGACCACCGTCGGTGCCATCGCCGGTGAAATGAAAAATCCTGGCAAAGACTTACCAATCGCCATTGTTGGTGGTGTATCCATCATCATGGCCATCTATCTTGTGATCAACCTGGCCTATCTTTGGGTCATGCCAGCCGATGAAATGATGAACATTGCCGTACCAGCTTCTGCTGTAGCCATCGCCATCTTCGGTGACGTCGGCGGCAAAATCATCTCTGTCGGCATCATGATCTCTGTGCTCGGCTCCTGCAACGGCTTCGTGCTCTCAGGCTCCCGTGTCACCTACTACCTGGCAACAAAGAATCTTCTCCCAGGCAGCAAATACCTCTCCAAACTGAGCAAAACCCAGGTACCTGTATATGCCATTCTCGTCGTCAGCTTGCTTGGCGCCGTGTATGCCATCAGCGGTCAGTTCAACATGCTGACCAACCTGGCCGTGTTCTCCAGCTGGATTTTCTATACATTGACATTTATGGCCGTCATCCGCATGCGCAAAACCCAACCGGATCGTCCACGCTCCTATCGCGTGCCACTCTATCCAGTCATTCCACTCATTGCCATCATCAGCGGCATCTATGTCATCATTAACCAGCTCTTCCTCTCCGGCATGACCACCACCCTGATCTCCTTTGCGAGCATCATCCTGACCCTCATCGGCCTGCCGATCTATTCTGTGAAGAGCAAAGAAAATGCACGCCTTGAAGAAAACGAAAAGCGTGCATCCTATGTGACATCTCCCTTAAAGGAAGGATAATCTCCTCCAATCTTTTTACCCCCCGACACTGCAATGTCCCCGGTCAGTGTCGGGGATTACTACAAAATTTCTTAAAGCCTCTTAAAACACAACGGCCACGCTGAAAAACCAGCGTGGCCGTTGTGTTTTACAAAAAAGTATTATTTTATAGTCTGGCCACCATGCATTGCTTCCAGTTCTTCTTCCACCTTAGCCCAGTCGATCTCTTCACGGTCACCTGTCCAGTTTTCAACGGTCTTTCCATCATCGGTGATCCATTCGTATTCGTGGCCATTGGTGGCTTCCTGCATATCGGCATAGTACCAATCGCCAGGATTGTTATCCGGCCAATTTTTCATGAGATCTTCTGGCAGCAGGTGATCGGCATCAGGGATACGGTCCAGCGTGCGGTTGATGATGGAGCAGGCTTCTGCTCGGCTGATATTTTTATTTGGCTGGAAACTGCCGTCTGGATAACCCCCGATAATGCTGTGGTCTTTTGCTGCTTGTACCGCATCGGCAAACCACTCACTGCCTGCGATATCGTTGAAGGTGCCTTTTTCGTAGATGGCACTGTCTTCTTCAAAGAAACGAACTGCCATGGCTGCAAATTCGGCGCGAGTGATTGGCGCATTTGGCTTGAAGCTGCCATCTTCGTATCCGGTAATGATACCCATAGCGCTGAGGGTGGAAACAGGTGTGTTGTACCAGTCGTCGGCTTCTACATCGGTAAAATCGTTGCTCTTGGTCCAGTGTTCAGCGCGCACATCGTCTTTCAGCAAACGATAGAAAATCGTTGCCACTTCAGCACGTGTGATATTGCCTTGAGGCTTCACCGGCCAGAGATCTTCATCATCACTTGGCTCGCCAGTGCGATAATCTTCAGGATAACCAACAATGTAAGAGAAGTGATCCTCCGTATTCAAATCCGGCGTGTCATCGCCATCTGGTGGTGTCACCGGCGTACTTGGCGTATCTCCACCATCGCCGCTTTCATCCTCCCATACGAGAACGTATGGTGAGAAGCCGCCAGTAACGTTACCATTACTGTCTTCCTGATATGGCTGCACGTCGAAAACGATATGGGTATCCGTGATATCTTTTATGGTTACACGCTCAACCTGGCAGCTATCAATATTTTCTTTGATTGTACTGATTCCCATTTCTCGATGCATGCCTGGATAATGCAGTAATTCAAACTTCGTATTTTTGTCAGTACCTTCTGGCAGCGGCCAATATACTGTGATAGGTTTATCGGCAGCCAGCCATGCGTTACCATTGCTGCGATCGACAAGGTCCAAATACTTGGCTTCGTATTGTCGTTCTCCTGTACCAGTAAGGTTGTTAACATCCATAGCCTCCAATACCTGATCAGCTTTTTCAGTCAACAATTCAGTGTTCGTAACACCAGTAATGTTATTGTCTTCAAGGATGTCATCAAAAAGCAACGCAACTTCATCATCCTGCCCTACTTGCACCTTGCTGCCGTTGATGGTATAGATGGTATCTGCCTCTGCGACTACACCAGAATCTCCTTTTGCAATATTGGCGGCATCCGTAGTCACCTGCCCATATTGCTCATCATCCGATGCATCCGATGTGCCACGCACAGTTAGTGTTGCTGTGCCTGTGGTAATGGCATATTCATTTTCTCCGTATGCCACGGTAACTTTGCCTTCTTCAACACCTTCTCCGTAGATTTTCATTTGCAATTTCTCGTAAAGCGCTGTGGTGAAATCAAAGTCATCACTATCTATTGGGTCACCACCGTTTAATGGTGTGAAGGTCATGCGAACAGGCGTTGTATTGGTCGTCTCCGTTGGCTTAATGCGATAAACATTGTGTTCACCTTCACCATATTTTTCAAACTTCCAGGCAGAAGTATTCCCACTATTATCTGCCTTATATTGCAACGTCAGATCAGTGATATCATTTCCATCAGCTTCAAGCTGTTCTTCCAAGGATTGTGGCAGTGTAACGACAAAGCCTGGTTCAGGGAAACCATTTTCTTTTACAGCATCACCACTTACAGTATTGCCATCATTGTCCACAACGGTACCTGCATAACCATCACCACCCATATAAATGGTAATATTAGCTGGTTTGATGGAAATTGGTGCTGGAATGTAGGTCATAAAGTTATTCATAGAGTTTGTGTTCAGTATTTTACTTTGTCCTATCGCCAAATTAGGGTTCGCTTCAAGCATAGCCGCGCTTGGCACAAATAGACGCGTTCTTTCAGCATTTTCGGCAGCTTCCACATACGCCTCTGTTACACTTCCATCTTCAGTGTTATAAGAAACCAATTGCGTTCCCGCAGCAGTCAGACTAACATTTTCCACAGTATATTTGGGACTGCTACCACTATAAGAGGTAACCGATACATCCTGCCCTCCATTATTCCATTCGGGAGATATCACTTGTACGTATGAATAGTAGGGGCTACCTGTCCAAGATGCAACCGAAATTGTAATATCATCGTCTGGATTGATTTCTGCTGTGCCACCAATCTGCATGGTCGATTCCGAACTGAGAAAAATACCATTAGAATAACTCTTCTCATATTCTTCCCAACTTGTATCGGACACCTTATATTTTAGCTTCCCGTTGGCCTTATTTTCTAAAATTGAACCTCCGGTAATTTTCGCATATGGTCCACCTCCAGTTGCACTAGTGAGATATATACCTCCCCCATTTTTTTCTGCTGTGTTCCCACTTATAGATCCCCCATCTATGAGAACAAGTGCATTAGGTCCTAAAGCATATATCCCACCACCATTTGAAGCAGCGGTATTATTTTCAAGGCATCCACCAGTCATATGGAAAATTGTTTGTAGCCCTGAATAACCATCATTTCTACCATATAAACTCACACCACCGCCACAAAGATTTAAGCTGGTCTCACTGTTTGTTTCGTTATCAATGATTTTTCCACCGCTCATTTCAACAGACCCTCCCCAGTAGGCAGCAACACCCGCTCCAGCAACATAACTATATCCTCCTGGAGTACCAAAAGATTTATTGTTAGATATTGCCGCTGTGCCACTTATCTTTAGTTTAGCACCTGGAAAAAAAACACTGACACCGCCAGTTGGTCCAGAATTTTCACTAACCATACCTCCTTGTAAATCAATCACAACATCTCTACTAGTATAGTTTTTTTGATATACTGTATCCCATGCCACAATCCCGCCTCCATAAGATGACACACCGCTACTCTGATTTTTCCCTTTAATTTCATCCCAAACAGCCGAGGCACTATTGTTGCTCACAGTACCTCCTTTCATAGTAAATATAGCTTCACCAATCGAATCATCACTAAGCTCTGTGTTGTTTATATTGCTCACAAATACTCCACCACCATAATAGCCGGTATAAGCTTGTACCTCGTCGGGTTTCTTTTCCGTTGGAGATACTCGATTATATGAAATTGATCCATTTAACATGTTCACTTCAGATGCCACAACGGCAATACCTCCGCCACGTTGGGCATGGTTATATACAATCTCACCGCCATACATATTAAAAACTGAATCCCGTTCCAGATAGATTCCGCCTCCTTGCCCAATATCATGAGCAACTTTGTTGTTCCAAATCTTACTTCCTTCATACATATTCACGGTGGCACTATGCGCAAAAATTGCACCTCCATTTGCATCATAGTTATGCTGCACATAGTTGTTTTGCAACACCGCACCATCCTGCAATGTCAATGTCCCCTTTTTCACATAAATAAGTGAATACCATAGCTCCGTCTCATTTCCAGAAGCATTACCATCCATAGTAATATCCTCAAGGGTCAACGAAGCTCCTTCTTCTACTTTAATAAGATACTGTGACATGTCGTTTCCACGCACCACTTTTGCGCTTCCATAGTTTTCTAAGCTCCATGTTTCAGTTCCTGACACAGTCACAAGTTCCTGTTACATAAATAGTTCCATTCACGGCCAATAATTCTTTTGCTTTTGCAAATGTTTTAACGGCTTGTGCTTCATTAGAACCATTATTATTATCGTCACCCTTAACACCATCTAAATAGACAACATTCGCTGTACCTGTTGGGATTTCACTTTCCCCAGTTCCAGCAAACGCATTTACTGGCAATAATTGCAACAGCATACACACACTGAGTAGTACTGCCAAAAAACGAGTTTTCATATTCTCCTCCCTTGTTCAGTTATCCAAATATCCAAACATGTAATTTTCTTATTTTTCACCATGCATTGCTTCCAGTTCTTCTTCGATCTTTCCCCAGTCGATCTCTTCACGGTCGCCTGTCCAGTTTTCAACGGTCTTTCCATTATCGGTGATCCATTCGTATTCGTGGCCATTGGTGGCTTCCTGCATGTCGGCATAGTACCAATCACCAGGGTTGTTATCCGGCCAATTTTTCATGAGATCTTCTGGCAGCAGATGATCGGCAGCAGGGATACGGTCCAGCGTGCGGTTGATGATGGAGCAGGCTTCTGCTCGGCTGATATTTTTATTTGGCTGGAAACTGCCGTCTGGATAACCCCCGATAATGCTGTGGTCTTTTGCTGCTTGTACCGCATCGGCAAACCACTCACTGCCTGCGATATCGTTGAAGGTGCCTTCTTCGTAGATGGCACTGTCTTCTTCAAAGAAACGTACTGCCATAGCTGCAAATTCAGCACGGGTGATTGGCGCATTTGGTTTGAAGCTGCCATCTTCGTAGCCTGTAACAATGCCCATAGCATTAAGCGTGGAAACTGTGGTGTTGTACCAGTCGCCGGCTTCTACATCGGTGAAATCGTTGCTCTTGGTCCAGTATTCAGCACGCACATCGTCTTTCAGCAAGCGATAGAATATCGTCGCTACTTCGGCGCGGGTGATGGCCCTTTCAGGTTTCACCATGCCGTCCTCGTAACCAACAACGTAAGAGAAATGGTCGGTGGTATTCAGATCTGGGGTGTCGTCACCATCCGGTGGTGTCACTGGTGTACTTGGTGTATCTTCTCCATCATCTCCACCATCGCCGCTTTCATCTTCCCATACGAGAACGTATGGTGAGAAACCGCCACTGCCGTTGTTGTATGGCTGCACGTCGAAAACAATGTGATCGCCTTCCACTGTGCCTTGAATTTTTTCCGGCGTGTAATTATCGGCTGTCAATTTATTGGTAATATCCGTTGGACTCATGCTGCGATGCAGATCTTGGAAATGCAAAAGTGTAAAGTCAGCGTCGGCATCTGCACCCTCTGGCAATGGCCAGTAAACGGTTACTGCCTTGTTGGCTGCAACCCAGGCATTGCCGTTGTGCGTATCGACAAGATCCAGATATTTATACTCGTACTGACGATTTTCATCGCCACCGCCAAGAGTTTCGTCTACTTTTGCTTTCAGCAGATCGGTGTAGGTTGCATTTTCATCTCCGGCATTGCTATCGATGATGTTATCAAAGAGGAGAGAAATTCCAGTGGTATCATCTACCTGTACCTCTGATCCATTGATGGTATAGGTCGTACCTTCTGGTGCAGTGATCCCTGGTTGATCTTTTGTTGCTGTAAAAGAATCTTTTTCGTTAACGGGCGCTGTCTGAACCGCACTAGTTGTCCCGCGCACAGTGAGCGTGCCGTCTTGAATAGCAATATCATAGGTTTGGTCACCGTTATCTATGCCATTATTATTTGAATCGTACACAAAATGAACCTTATCTGACTCGATGCCTTCCCCATAAACTTTCATGGTAAGGGTTTCATTGATGTACTTTGCTACATCAAAGTTGTCATTCGTTACGGTTTCTGTTTGTTCGTCATCCAATGTTCTGGTAAACTGCATCCGCACAGCTTGTTGCTCTGTCCCTTCAACTGGAACAATGCGATACACGTTATGATTGCCTGATCCATATTTTTCAAATTTCCACTGATGCGTGTTATCTCCATCTTTGTATTGAAGATAGAGTTTTTCGGGGTCCAAGTTCTTTAATGAATCTGGCAAGGTGATCAAAAATCCTGGCTCTGGGAAGCCATTCTTTTTGATCTGATCAGAACCCGTAATAAGTTGACCATCCGCATCTACAGTACCTTCATAGCCGTCACCGCCCATATAGATGGTGACATTGGCAGGCTTAATGGAAATTCGTTCATCTTTGGCGACCTGCCACATAAAGTTATTTTGTTCATTTGCAGGATCATTAACCCGTTTCAAATACAATCCATCAGAAATTGCATCCTCATTTTCCAGAGTATATACAGATTCTTGAGGGTTATCTTCATTTTTCTTAGATAACACATAGTTTTCGCCAACTGTTGGTGTAACTGCTTGTGTATGGTTTTCTTTATTGACAGTTCGTACCTTTGCTGTTCCTGTTGAAAGTCCGTTAACAGTAAGGGCAATATCTGTATTGGTTGTGCCATCATAATTAGAACCATTTTGTACTACTGGCAAACATAATAATGTGTCATCCCAATAAGCATTTCCTTGAACAACAGATGGTTCCTTGAAGAAAATCTTACCTCCAGAAGAGTCGGCATTGCCTCCAATAGTAGTCTTTCCGTTTGCAATCCATGTTCCGTTTGTATTAGTCAAGTTTCCACTAATTTCTGTTTTATTTTTGCATGTTGTAAGAATAGCATCTTTTTCAATATTAAGATCAACTATATTTTCATAGAACGGTAAATCACTATCTTCACCAAAACTTCCAGCTGACATACCAAAAATTGTCTGCACAACAGGAACCGCATCAATTAATACATTGGCATTTTCCTTAACTGCAATAGAGTTAAAGCCGTCAATGTAACCAATATTCAACGTATTATCTTCCAACTCATTTGTGGAATCCAAAGTCAAAGATGATGTTACGCCTTTTGGCATTTGATAATGATTTCCATATAAAGCATAAACGGTTCCTCCACTGATATCTACGGATACCTGACTGCCAGATGATAATGTATCATTGCGTCCATCATAAGCGCTTAACGAACTGACTTCTCCACCAGTCATATTGACATTTATTCCTTCGTTTATAATGGATTGTCCATAGTAGTCACCCCACAGATCATTCACCATGCCACCAGAAATATTGATATCCATACTGCCACATACCTCAGTAGTTTTTACCCCGACTAACTCACTACCAGACTCTCTCAGCGCAGTGCCCTCAATTTTCCAAACATACCCCCCTTCAATATTGAGAATGGCATTTCCTTTAACAATGTCATATTGACCTGTAATGTAGAAACAATTATATCTATTATCATAATATTGTTCATATTTATTAACCAATTCATCCATATTCTGAGGGGTTGGTGCCCCGCCATTATTCATTGCATACTTTGCAGCCAATTTTGCATTATCCTTAATAGTAACGTTCAAGTCTCCGCCAATGGTCGACGCATATGATCCGCCCCAGGCTTCTGCAGTATTTTGGCACAATGTCATATCTCCACCCATAACGACGTTGACATCACCAGTTACAACCCCTACCTTGTCACGATGATATTTCGACTGATTGAATCTTTCCCAGGTAACATTCAGAGATGGCTTAAAAGCACTTCCGCCATGATAACCACCGCCATAAAATGGTGCAATATAACCACCAAGCAAGTTAAGATTTACATTACCATATACTACACCTGTATGCTTAATTGCATCATTATCGACAGTTGTATCATCCTCGCCGCCAGCCATGCCAAAACCGCCACCTACAATATTATCATTATATTTGGCAGCAGTATCCACATCATAAACATTGATAGTAATATCACCAACGGTGTCACTCCCAAGGCCACCGCCATAAAGTCTTACTGGGGTGACACCTGTGTTACAACATGTGTCACCAACATCTATATTATAACCGTATCCCCAACATCCACCGTAAATATCTATTTTTACATTTCCAGTAAGTGTCGTATGAATGTTAGTTTCAGGATCACTCCAGTCTGCATATTCATGATATTCACCCTGATCAAATGTGTCTTTATTTCCACCTACGATTGAAACAAAAGAGCCATTTCTAATGATGATATGTGTACTGTCATCTTCATCACCATTAGTTGTTAAATTTAAATCTTTATCAGATCCCCCATATAATCTTAAGCCAGTACCGGTATAATTCTCGCCAAATTCAACAGTGTATCCTTGAGCAAAAAAACTTTGTGCTTTAATCTTTACGTTCTCGAACGTTACATCACCAGTCAAATAAATATCATTATCACCCGAAGAAAGAGTATATTGGGAAGTACCACTGCTGGATACGGTAATGTGTTTTCCTTTCACTCCGAATATTTCATCTGACAAGGTAATATTGGCTGAAAGTATGATTTCTGCATTTTCTCCTTCCATTTCACTTATTTTTTGTAAAGCATAGTTTAACTCATCCCTTGAGTTAACAACATATTGTTCCACTGTTCCTTTTGATTGTATTGTGGAATCGGCAAGAACAGCCGTAGGCATGATGGTTGTTAATAGACAAACCGTCACTATAAATGCAACCCATTTTTTTACTTTACTCATATAGACTCTCCTTTAAATTTCCCCTTAGCTTTTTCCTCGTTTCCCTGCACACACCGGACAACCGCAATGTTGGCTGCCAGTGCGGCTGTAGATGACAGCCTGCCATTCGTGGCCTGCGCTACAGCGCCACCACACGCGTTTTCTGCTACCAGGGGTGACGTCCTGCGGGGTGAGGCTGCCATTTTTGGTGGGGTGCCATTCCTTGGCGACGTCGGGTTCCAGGGTGGCGAGGTCGTTGAACCCTGCCAGCACTTTCTTATTGGCACAGTAGGGGCAGCCGCCGCCGCGCTGGGTGCGGCTGGCGATGACTGCCTGGTAGTCGTGGCCTTTGTCGCAGCGCCACCAGACTTTGCGATTGCTGGCTGGGGCGACGTGTTCCGGCGTGAGGGCGCCGTTTTTTGTTGGGTGCCACTGGCGCGCAATGTCAGGGTATTGACTGGCCAGATCGTTGTCACCTGGAACAACGATTTTTCCTGCACAGATGGGGCAGCCGCTGCCATTGACACGGCTGGCAACGCTGGCTTGCCATTCATGACCCTTGTCACATTGCCACCAGACTTTTCGGCGGGTGCCGGGGACGACATCGGCTGGCGTTAGAGTGCCATTTTTGGTGGGATGCCACTGGCGCGCCAAGTCTGGATAAAGGCTTTGCAGGTCGTTATCACCGATCTGCACTTGTTTGTTGGCACAGATCGGGCAGCCAGCACCATTGACGCGGGATTTTATTTGTGCCTGCCATTCGTGCCCCTGCTCACAGCGCCACCAAACGATGCGATGGCTGCCGGGCAGTACGTGGTCGGGGGTAAGGCTGCCGTTTTTTGTGGGATGCCACTGACGCGCAATGTCGGGGTATTGACTGGCCAAATCGGTTTCGCCGGGTATGGCGTACCTTCCTGAGCAGTAAGGACAGGCAGTGCCGCTGCCAGTCCTGGTATGAACAGCTGCCTGCCAATGGTGCCCATTAGCGCAGCGCCACCAGACATGCTTTTTGCTGCCGTAAGAAATAGTGTCCGGCGTAAGGGGCTGGTTACGCACTGGGTCCCACTCTGCTAAAAGTGCCTCTTTGTTCGTGCGTTGGCAAAACGCTGCCAATGTTTCTCGCATGATGCGCTCTCACCTCTTCCACAACACAAAAAGCCCTCGCACAAAATCAACATTTTGTGCGAGGGCTTTCCTTCGGCATCCTTTCTCTGTTAACTTTTAGTGTGATAAATGAACTCAAGCAAGCATAGATGATCGTGAATGGTGTCCAAGTTATCCTTTTCTACATAATTATACGCATCAATAAAAGGGGTCTTAACCGTCGTTCGCAAGGCCCCTGTTTGTTGTACGCAAAATTTCAATCACAGATTGCGCGCGGCTATATTCCCATGTTATAATCACTATGAATGATTATCGTAAGCGTCTGCTTTCGTAACAAAATGTTGATTTTGTTATAAGATGAGACGCAGGCTTTCCAATTGTCGCAGGCAGTTTCTGCCTGGCACGGCTAAGTAGAGCCGTGTGGTTTCAATGGACGAATGGCCGAGCAGGTCGGCGAGACGTGCAATATCATGGTTGTGCGCATAGAATTCAGTGGCAAAGAGATGGCGCAGATTGTGGGGAAAGACTTTTCCCGGCGCAACGCCGCTGCGCTTGGCAAGCTGTTTCATGGCTGCCCAGATTTTGAAACGTGAGATGGATTTTCCACCAGTGGTGATAAAGATTGCGCCGCTGGTGATTTTTTTTGCGCGCGCATAGGCTTGCAGTTTACGGCTTAATTTGTGCGGAATAAGAATGGTGCGGATTTTCCCTTTTAAGCGAATGTCTGCACGTCCATTCTGCACCGCTTCCACCGTGATCGCCGACAGTTCAGAGACACGGATGCCTGTGGCACCGAGAGTTTCGATGATGAGCCCCAGCTGCCGTTGTCCGCTGCTGTAAGCTGTACGCAGAAGGCGCATGTATTCGTCACGGCTGAGCGCGCGCTCATCATCACGAAAGAGCCGCCGCTGCACACGCAGGTAGTGCACGCGGAACTGGTCCCAACCACGAAAATGCAAGTAACTGTGGACCGCTGCCAGCATGGCATTGATGGTAACCGGCGCATAGCCCAGATCGAGAAGATGTTCTTTCCACTGTCCAACAACGGCTTTATCAACCCGAGCACCACCCAGCCACTTGACAAAAGTACGAAGACTGCGCAAATAATTGTCCACAGTGCCAACGCTGCGTTCTTCCATTTGTAGATAATTTGCATAGGCGGCAAGGGAGGAATGTGTGATGGTGGTTGATGACATGTAAAGACCTCCAAATTTTTCTTTCTATTATACCGTATCCGCTTCCTGCCATTACAAAAATCCTCAGTCATAAAAAAACGACCAATGATCGCCGATCATTGGTCGTTTGTCGTTTCATGGCATGATTTCGTGTCACAAACCATGACAAGTTCTTCGCCGTTGTCCTGGACAATGGTGCAGCCTGCGCGTTGGTAAAGGCGCAGGGCTGGATTTGCTTTTTGCACGGAGAGTGCAGCACGCCGCCAGCCGTGACAGGCAAGTTCGTGCAGCATGGCGTGGAGCAGCGCGGTGCCGATGCCTTGGCCGCGATGCGCTGGCAGTACAGCGATGGCCAAGGTTGGTACATCGCTGGTGAAGGGTGCATGGTCAGCGAGCAGGCGCGTCCAAACAGCGCCTGTGACTGTACCATCTGAGAGCACAGCCACCAGTGCGTGGTCGCAGACACCGCTGCCAAAGGCGTCGATGTAGCATGAAAGAGACGGATCGCGGACAATGCTGCGCGGCGGCGGTGTGACGCCTTCCGGAATGAAGATGGCTTCATAAAGAAAGTTTTCCAGCATCGGTGTTTCTTCTGCACGCAAGCTGCGTATCTGAAAACGTTCGGGCGCATTGTTTTCCATCAGCGATCACCTCGCCTTGCTTTTACAATCTGCTCTTGAAATCGTCGTAGCCAAAACTGCGTACCAGCTGCCAGCTGCCGGCCCTGCCGCGATAGATGCTTGGCAGCGGCATGCCATTGAAGGTGTTGGTTTTAACCATGGTGTAAAGCGCCATGTCGTCAAAAACCAGCTTATCACCAATAGCGAGCGGCTTGGCAAAAGAATAGTCGCCGATGACATCGCCTGCCAGGCAGGTTGGCCCGCCAAGGCGGTAGGTGTGGGCCAGCTCACCGCTTTCACCGCTGTGTTCGAGCGGCGGGCGATAAGGCATTTCAATGACGTCCGGCATATGGCAGGCTGCGGAGGCATCAACGATGGCGATGTCCATGCCGTTGTGCACAAGATCCACAACCGACGTCACCAGATAGCCAGCGTTGAGCACGACGGCTTCGCCAGGCTCGAGGTAGACCTCCACGTCGTAGGTCTCGCGCAGACGGCGCACCGTGGCAATGAGGGTATCGATGTCGTAGTCAATGCGCGTGATGTGGTGACCGCCGCCAAGGTTGAGCCACTTCATCTGGTGCAACAAGTCGCCGAAGTCGCGTTCCACCACTTCCAAGGTTTCCACGAGGGCGTCCACGTTCTGCTCGCAGAGCGTGTGGAAGTGGAGCCCGTCGATGCCAGTGAGGTCCACGCCCTCCAGATCGGCACGCAATATGCCGAAGCGGGAGCCTTCGGTGCATGGATCATAGATGGCATGGTCCTGGGTGGAATGCATTGGGTTGATGCGCAGGCCGCAGCTTTTGCCAGCAGCCAGCGCCCGATCGCGGAAATGCTGCCACTGGCCGAGGCTGTTGAACACCAGATGATCGGCAACCTGCAAAAGATCGTCGAACCAGTAATCCTGATAGGCCGGGCAGAACACATGGGTTTCACCGCCCATTTCTTCTTTGCCGAGGCGCGCTTCATGCAGGCCGCTGGCCGTGGAACCACAGAGCACCTCACGAATCTGCGGATAGCACTGATACACGCTGAACGCTTTCTGCGCCAACAAAATACGCGCGCCGCTTTCGTCCATCACATACTTTAAAATCTGCAGGTTGGTGTCAAGAATGTCTTCGTCAATAACAAAATAGGGGGTTTGCACCCCCTGTAATACTGGCCACGTCATCTTAGTCTACCAGCACTGGATTGCGTTCTTCAATCCAAGGCAGACCCCATTTGTTCAGTGCGTCCATGAATGGATCTGGATCGAATTCTTCAATGTTCTTAACGCCAGGGCCTTTCCAAACGCCGGTCATCAAAAGCATAGCGCCAATCATGGCTGGTACGCCGGTGGTGTAGCTGACAGCCTGGCTGCCAACTTCTTTGTAGCATTCCTGATGGTCGCAAACATTGTAGAGCTGGTAGGTCTTTTCTTTGCCGTCTTTCTTGCCACGGAAGATGCAGCCGATGTTGGTCTTGCCAACGGTACGAGGGCCAAGGCTGGCTGGATCTGGCAATACAGCTTTGAGGAACTGCAGCGGAACGATCTGCTTGCCTTCAAATTCGATTGGTTCGATGGAGGTCATGCCAACATCTTCGAGGCAGCGCAGATGGTTCAGATAGCTTTCGCCAAAGGTCATGAAGAAACGAATGCGTTTGATACCAGGAATGTTCAGCGCCAAAGATTCGATTTCTTCGTGATGCAGCAGGTACATGTCTTTTTCGCCAACCTGTGGGAAATTGTAAACACGCTTGATTTCCATTGGTTCGGTTTCTACCCAATGGCCATCTTCCCAATAGCTGCCTTTGGCAGATACTTCACGAATGTTGATTTCAGGATTGAAGTTGGTAGCAAATGGATAGCCATGGTCGCCGCCGTTGCAGTCGAGAATATCGATGTAGTTGATTTCATCGAATTCATGCTTCAGAGCATAAGCAGCGAACACGCTGGTAACCCCTGGGTCGAAACCACTGCCCAAAAGCGCAGTGATGCCAGCTTCTTCGAAACGTTCGCGGTAAGCCCACTGCCACTTGTATTCAAACTTGGCAGTGTCTTCTGGTTCGTAGTTGGCCGTGTCGACATAGTCGGTCTTGGTTGCCAGGCAGGCATCCATGATGGTGAGATCCTGATAAGGCAGTGCCAGGTTGACAACAACATCTGGCTGGAATTCGTTGATCAGCGCAATGATGTCTTCCGTTTTGTCAGCGTCGAGCTGAGCGGTGTGCAGTTTGGTTTTGCCGCCGGCAAGTTTGGCAGCCAGGTCATCGCACTTGCTCTTGGTACGGCTCGCGATCATCACTTCTTCAAATACATCACTGTTCTGACACATTTTGTGGATCGCTACAGAAGCGACACCACCACAACCAATTACTAAAGCTTTTCCCAATTTAAAGTCCCTCCTTAAAAATTACAATAGATATAACCATTTATTTGACATAGGCAAGCAGCATTTCCCGCAATACCTTGCACGCAACAGCAGTTGATACGCCCGAGGCGTCATAATGTGGTGAAAGCTCGTTCATATCAAAGCCTACCACGTTCAGCGCTTCCAGCGCCAGCAGGGCTTCTTCCAAATCTTGGAAGAAAATGCCGCCGGCTTCCGGCGTGCCAGTGCCGCAGAACAGCGATGGATCGAGCACATCGAGGTCCAGCGTCACATAGACAGGCACTTTGTCGCCAAGCGCCAGGACAACATCAAGCACATCTTTTACATTAAACGGATGAAAGTCGGTGTGCTCGAGTGCAAATTCAAATTCACTGCGTTCACCGGAGCGAATGCCAAACTGATGGATGCGGCCATCGCCAAGAAGATCCCAGCTGCGGCGCAGCACCGTCGCATGGGACAGGCGTTCACCGAGATAATCGTCACGCAGATCGGCATGCGCATCAAAATGGATGATGTGCAGATCCGGATATTTTTTCACCATGGCCCGCACCGCGCCCAGCGTCACCAAATGTTCACCGCCAAGCATGACCGGCATTTTGCCAGCATCGAGAATTTCCTGGGTGCGTGCTTCAATCATCGCAAGCACGGCTTCAGTGTTGCCAAAAGGCAGGAGCAAGTCACCGCTGTCAAAGACAGCAATGTCTTCCAGATCTTTGTTCTGATAAGGGCTGTAAGTTTCAATGCCATCGCTTTCTGCGCGGATGGCTTGCGGACCAAAGCGCGTGCCTGGGCGAAACGAAGTGGTGCCGTCGAAAGGTGCGCCAAAGAGCACTGCACGCGCGTCTTCAAAGGCTGCTTCTGCAGCGATAAAAGTTTGGATATTAGATTTCATCGTCTTCCTCTGGTTCTACATTTTCAAGCAGATCCTGCACATAGTTTGGCAGATAGAAACTGCCGCGATGCAGGTTGGTATTATAGTAACGTGTCTGCAAACCGCGGGCGTTCCAGCGGCGCGCATCCAGGTCCTTCACCGGATGATATTTCTTGGACGCAAAGCCAAACAACCAATGTCCCGATGGATAGGTTGGAATATGTGCCTGATACACACGGCTCAGCGCAAAGCTTTCTACAATGCGCTTATGAGCACGCTGCATGGCACGTGCATCTTCTTTATAAAATGGGCTTTCATGCTGATTCACCATGATGCCGTCATCATGAAGCGCTTTGAAGCAGTTGCCATAGAATTCTTTTGTGAACAAGCCTTCGCCAGGACCGAATGGGTCGGTGGAATCGACAATGATGAGGTCATACTCATCCACACACTTGCGCACGTATTTCAAACCATCGGCAATATGAATGTGCACGCGTGGATCGTCAAAACCGCAGGCTGTCTGTGGCAGCCATTCACGGCAGACAGCGATGACACGTTCATCGATTTCTACTACGTCAATATGCTCCACTTCCGGATAGCGGGTCAATTCTCGCAGGCAGCCGCCGTCGCCAGCACCGATTACCAGCACCTTGCGAGGGTTTGGATGCACTGCCATTGGCACATGCACGATCATCTCGTGATAAATAAATTCATCCTTCTCAGTCAGCATCATGATGCCATCTAAAGTGAAAAAGCGGCCGAACTCTTTGCTTTCAAACACATCAATGCGCTGAAACTCACTCTGTTCTGTGTAAAGCTGCCGATCAAACTTGATCGAGAACTTCACATCTTTGGAATGTGCTTCAGTATACCAAAGTTCCATACTATTCCTCCTTTAGTCAATGACGTTGAGACGGTTGACGCCCATGTCTTCCGGCCCGAGCATGCTGCAGCCTTTCTGTTTGGCATAGCGGATATACTCCACGATTTCCTGTGTAACCAGTTCGCCCGGCGAAAGAATTGGAATACCCGGTGGATAAATCATGACAAACTCCGAGCACACATGACCCACACAATTTTCCAGCAGCAGCGATTTCTTTGGTGCGTAGAAGGCTTCGTGCGGCGTCATTTTTACAATTGGGTTGATGTACTCCTGCTCAAACATGTTCATCGCAGGCTTTTTGAAACGACGGCGAATTTCCTGCAAAGCGCTTACCAGGCGCTCAATATCTGCTGGACGATCGCCGATAGAAATATAGGCCAGGAAGTTGGCAAGATCGCCAAGTTCCACTTGAATGTCGTATTCGTCGCGCAGGAGATCGTACACTTCAATGCCGGCTAGGCCGAGCGCCAGTGTATTCACCGAAAGTTTCGTGCGGTCGAAGTCGTAGACGCTGTCGCCATCAATGAGGTCGTAACCATAGGCCCAATAGTCGCCAATGGCGTTGATCTCTTTGCGTGCGTATTCTGCCATATCCAGCACGCGGGCAAAAGTTTCTGGACCACGCAGTGCCAGGTTGCGGCGAGAAATATCCAAACTGGACAATAACAGATACGACCCACTCGTTGTTTGCGTTAAATTGATGATCTGGCGTACATAGTCGGCGTTCATATTTGGCCCCAGAAGCAAAATGGAGCTCTGCGTCAAGGAGCCGCCGCTCTTGTGCATACTCACTGCTGCCATATCTGCACCAACATGCATGGCGGCTTTTGGCAAGCCTTCGCCAAAATAGAAGTGGGTGCCATGGGCTTCATCGGCCAGCACTTTCATGCCATGGGCATGGGCGATCTCAACGATGGCTTCCAAATTGGAGCAGATGCCATAGTATGTTGGATTGTTCACCAACACTGCTTTGGCGTTTGGATGAGCCTCGATGGTCGCTTTGACATCCTCCACCTTCATGCCCAGAGAAATCCCCAAGCGTTGATCCATCTGCGGATTGATATAAATCGGTTCTGCATCCACCAACACCAGCGCATTGATGACGCTGCGGTGCACATTGCGCGGCAAAATGATCTGATCCCCCGGCGACACCACCGAAAGAATCATCGCCTGCACAGCAGATGTGGTTCCACCAACCATCAAAAAAGCCGCCTGGGCTTCAAAAGCGTCGGCGGCAAGCATTTCTGCTTCTCGAATCACACTGATTGGATGGCAGAGATTGTCCAGGCATTTCATCGAATTCACATCGATGGATACACAGGCCTCTCCAAGGAATGCAGCGAGTTCTTTATTGCCTTTGCCGCGCTTATGACCAGGTACATCAAAGGGAACAATACGCTGACTTTTAAAATCTTCCAGCGCGTCCAAAATCGGCATGCGATCTTGATTCACCTTGTCATCCTTCCTTTCTCAGTAAACATTGCAGCCACTAAAGATCTCGATCATTTCACGGCGCAGGTTCTGCGTGATCTCGAGACGTTTCTGCGGCAGCAATTCGTAAGCATCTGTATTGAACAGATAATTTTGTAGATCAATGTCTTTAATCAGCATCTTTGTATGATAGATATTGGCTTGGTAAATATTGATGTCCACAGCATCGTAACGCTTCAGGGTCTTATCATCAATAAAATCTTGAATGGACGTCATTGGGTGATCATTAAACACCTTTTTGCCATCAACGTCGCGCGTAAAGCCACGCACACGGTAATCCATGGTGATGATGTCCGAATCAAAACTCCCAATCAAGTAATCCAAGGTTTGCAGCGGTGAAATCTCACCACAGGTTGCCACATCGATGTCCACCCGGAAGGTGGCAATGGCATTTTCAGGATGATATTCTGGATACGTGTGCACGGTGACATGGCTCTTGTCCAAGTGCCCCACGATCGTGTCACTTTTTGGCGAGGGCACCATGGAACCTTCAGCAATCAGCAGTGTTACACTTGCACCCTGCGGTTCGTAATCTTGATGCGCGATGTTCAGCACATTGGCGCCGATCATATCGGTGACGTTGACAAGAATCTCCGTAAGACGGTCCGAATTGTACTGTTCATCAATATACGCTACATAGTCTTGTTGTTCACGAACTGTACGCGCATAGCAAACATCATAAATATTAAAACTTAGAGATTTCGTCAGGTTGTTGAACCCATACAAGCGGATCTTGTCTTTCATCTTCCACTCTCTCCATTTCCTTATAAATGCCTCGAAAGCGATGGAATATCTCTCAGGGAGACACCCACCAAGCCAGTTTAAGTATAGCAATTAGCAGGCTTTTCGTCAATGAAACGATGATTGACGAAAAGGATTTTTCCCTGGCGTTCATCCCCCGGCATGCCACAGTTTCAGCCCATCATGCATACACTCATGAACAAGGAGTACCAGCGATGCCGACCACTAGCGTAACTACCCTTGCAGAAAATTAGTATGAATTTTTGCAATAATTGTACATTCCTGCTTGTGTCTCCTTCTTTCGCCTGCTATAATTCAAAATAAGAGAATCTATAAAAGATATTGTTCGAAGAGGCTCAAACAGAAAGGGGAAATGATTATGACCAACAACGAAAACACGCAGCATGGTCACGCAGCAAAAGACAAAGTTCGTGAAGGCGTACGCAAATCAAAACTCACCGTCAACAAATTCCGCGAACCACAGAATAAAACGGCACTCAAACATGCTGCTGCCATCATCAAACATGATGTCATCGGTTTCTTCAGTGAGGTGCGCAACATCATCAAGCAGACCGAAGGCCTGGAATCTTATGCCAACTGTAAACAGAGCCCAACCTGCTCCGACGCCATTGAAGAATATCGCGTTCATATTCCGCCAATGTACGATGAAGTACTCACGGATGAACCACTAAAACCAACGCCGGGTGCTGCTACCGTCAATGCCATCAGCCAAGCCGCAAGTGCCGTCGGTGACATTCTCGACAGTGCTGGCAGCATGGAAGCCTACACCAACCGCCATCAGGCATTCCCTGGCGATCCAACCAAGTTCGATCCAAATCGTCCACAGTCTGTGCTCTTTAAGGAAGTGGACGATAAAATTCGTAAAGACACCACCGTTATAGAAACGCCGGAAAAATTGGAAGTCATCAAAGACCCGAATTCCAAACCACTCAAAACGCCGGTAGAATCCATTGTGGATGCCGCCGCCAGCGTTGGCGATATTCTTGACAGTGCTGGCAGCATGGAAGCGTTCGCCAACCGCCATCAGGCGTTTCCTGGCGATCCAACCAAGTTCGATCCAAATCGTCCACAGTCGGTGCTCTTCAAAAACGTCGACGACAAAATTCGCAAAAATGTAGAAGTGGTCGAAACGCCGCATGAGGACGCCTAATTCAACGCAAAGATATACCCGCCGTGACCCCATCATCACGGCGGATATTTTTTGCCTGCAAACAAGAAAAAAACAAGATTTTCCACAGGGCAGGCTATGCTATAATGAAGCAAACGTTTCGGAGGTACGACTATGAACAGCCCTCGCGCACACCCACAACGCTTCAGTGATTACGCCCATCTGGAAAAAGAGGCGCTGCTGCAAGCATTCCACATTGACGCTCACGGCTACAACGATCAAGAGGTTGCACACAGCCGCGCACAATACGGAAGCAACGCCATCCACAAAAGCAGCCATGACACCATCTTTTATCGTCTGCGGCGTGCTTTTATCAATCCTTTTACAGTCATTTTATTTGTTCTGGCTGCCATTTCCTTTGTTACTGACGTCCTTCTGCCGTCTGATTTCAGCCGCGACATGACCACCGTTCTGCTGATTCTTTCCATGCTGGTGATCAGCGGGGTCATCCGCTTCATTCAGGAAATGCGCGCCAAACGCATTGCCGACCATCTCACGCAGTTGTTCCACACGTCTGTCATGGTACGCAGAAATGGCAACTGGACAGACTTGCCTGCATCGGAGCTGGTCGTCGGTGATACCGTGCGGCTTGCCGCAGGTGACCGCGTGCCTGCCGACATGCGCTTGATCGACACCAGCGATTTCTTCGTTTCCCAAGCCATCATCACTGGCGAAAGCGCCGTGCTGGAAAAAAATGCTGCACCATTATCCTTGCAGCCGTCTCATCATTACAGCGCCTACAGCAACATCGCCTTTATGGGTTCGACGGTCATCGGCGGCAGCGGCGACGGCATTGTGATTGCCGTCGGTAAGGACACCGTCTACGGCGGCTTTTCAGGCAGCCAGCACGAGCGGCCAAACACCTTTGATCATGGTGCCAACGCCATTGCCTGGGTGCTGATCCGCTTCATGGCGGTGTTGGTGCCGATTGTATTTCTTGCCAGCGGTCTCACCAAAGGCGAATGGCTTCCGGCGCTGCTCTTTGCTCTTTCAGTGGCTGTCGGGCTGACGCCTGAAATGCTGCCGATGGTCATTAACGCCTGTCTGGCGAAAGGCAGCGCATCCATGCGCCGCAAGCAGACAATCGTCAAAAATATCAACGCCATGCAGGGTTTTGGCAGTATGGATGTGCTTTGTGTGGATAAAACAGGCACCCTCACCGGTGACACGATCTTGCTGGAATATTACATGGATGTGCTCGGCAATGAAAGCGACCAGGTGCTGGACATGGCCTATCTGAACAGCCTCTATCACACCGGCATTGCCAACCATTTGGATGCCGCCATTCTGAAATGTCAGGAGATGCCCGGCCGCGGTACCCATTTCACGGCGCTCACTGACACACATCCCAAGGTGGATGAGTGGCCTTTCGATTACGACACCAAAACCGCCAGTGTACTGGTGCAAGATGCCGACAGCCATCTGCTCATCGTCAAAGGCAGCATTGATGCCGTCTGCGCGCGCTGCGACTACGTTGCATACAAAGGCCAACGCTATGAAATGAACGGGGACCACACGGCCAGCGTGCGTGCCATCGTCGATGACATGTACGAAGATGGCATGAAGGTGCTGGCTGTTGCCTGCAAGAGCCTTCCGTCTGGTCAGCAGCCAGCCGCCAATGAATCGGCTTTAACGCTGCTTGGCTATCTGGCATTTTTTGACGCGCCAAAGGAAAGTGCTGCCGCAGCCATCGAAAAGCTGCAGGCGCATCATGTGGCTGTGCGCGTATTGACCGGAGATCAAAAAAGCGTGGCGCTGTCCATCTGCCGCCGCCTCGGCATTGATACCCAGTATGTCCTGACCGGCGCTGAACTCGATAGGCTGAGCGACGACAGACGCGCTGTTCGTGTAGAACAAACCACCGTGTTTGCCGAGCTGTCCCCAAAACAAAAAGCCAGCATCGTACAAACCTTACAGGAAAATGGTCATACCGTTGGATTTTTGGGCGATGGCCTGAACGATCTGCCGGCGATCAACGCTTCTCACGTCGGGATTTCTGTCGACAATGCGGCCGAAGCTGTGCAGGAAAGTGCCGACGTGCTTCTCTTAAAAAAGGACCTGAATGTGTTGGAAGCAGGCATTGTCGAAGGACGCCAGGCTTTTGCCAATATGTCAAAATACATTCGCATCACTGCTTCGTCCAACCTTGGCAACATTCTTGCCATCGTCGTCGCCAGTGTCTGCCTGCCGTTCTTTCCGATGACATCGGTTCAGCTCCTGCTGCTGAATCTGCTCTATGACACACTCTGCCTCGTTCTTCCTTGGGATCGTGTAGACGAGGAGGTGCTCGCGCGTCCACTGGAGTGGTCGGGGCGCACACTGAGCCGCTTCATGCGCGTTTTTGGGCCAGTGAGTTCGCTCTTCGACCTCTGCACCTTTGCGTTTCTTTTCTTTATCTTTTGTCCAGCTGTTTGCGGCGGCAGCTTTTTCTCTCTCGCCGAGCCATCCGCTCAGGTTCAATTTGTCGCCCTTTTTCAAACAGGCTGGTTTCTCGAATCGATGTGGACCCAGGTGCTGATCCTGCAGCTGCTGCGCACCAAGAAGATGCCGCTGCTCCAGAGCAGACCGTCTGCTGCGGTAATGGCTGTTACCATGCTGGGAATCCTCTGCTTCACGGTTCTGACATTCACCCCGCTCGGTGCATTGATCGGGCTGACCGCCATGCCTGCCAGCTATTTTTTGTTTCTCATCGTCATTGTATTGATATATTTGCTCCTGGTGACACTTGTAAAAAAATGCTACATCCGAAAATACCACGAACTGCTCTGAGAAGGGAGGCGCCACAGTGAAAAAAAATATTGGATGCATCAGTCTGGACGCCGCCCTGGCGGAATGGCTGCAGGAAAAGCTTCGGCTTTCTGCGCCAGATACAGAAAGTGCGAACGAGCTGCGCGAAGGGCTGGAAGATTTGCTGAACGATCAGGTCAGCGCCTTGATGCTTGAGCTTGATGAACACCAGCCGTCCATCACAAGCACCACCATTTCCTGCGACGGACTGACCATTGATCCCCGTCTGCGCAAAGTGGTGCGCGATGGAGTTGAACTTGCGCTCACGCCAAAGGAATTTGACATTCTCTACTTTCTCGCACGCAACCGCGGCGAGGTATTCACGAAAGAACAAATCTACCAAGCTGTTTGGGACGACGACTATCTCATGGATGACAGCAACATTATGGCTTTTATCCGCAAATTGAGGAAAAAAATCGAGCCCAGCCCAGACGCGCCAAAATACATTTTGACCATCTGGGGCATTGGCTACAAATTCAACGACGCATCATGATCATCGAACGCTGCAGTGTTCAATCTTACCAAATCGCAAGAAAATCGCAAGGGTTTGCCCATGGGATTTTCCTTGCGATTTTTTTATGCTATGAAAGGTGTTGAACGACGCCGTTGGCCAACGCCACACACGTTCATTTTAGAAAGGAGGCATCTCCATGATGCTCCCAAGTGTCTATTTCGGTCTGCTTTTTCTGTTCTTTGGCACATTGTTCGCCTGCGGCAAATGCCACACCCATCTGGCAGCCTGGAAAAATTTGTCAGAGACAGATAAAGCAGCCATCAACATCGTGCCGCTTTGCCGCAACATCGGCGCAATGATTGCGCTTTGCGGCGTGCTCTTTCTGATCAATGGACTTGCCGCTGGCGACAGCCATCGCTGGTTCATTCTCAGTATGATTGCGTGGATGCTTGCCGCTGGCGGTGACGTCTGCTACATCGAAAAAAGCGGCCGCTACAATCGCCGCTGATCCAACACACAGTAAGAAAGCGAGGTGAGAGGCATGGACCCTGACAACCACCAATCTCTATCACACCACCATCATCAGAGGTCCTGCCTCGGATGACGGTGTCACCATTCTCTAAATCATAAGGAGGAACGACACATGACAACCAGAGAACTCATCCGCGATGAAGAACATCGCCGCCTTCAATTTGCTGCCACAGCCTCTATCAAGGAACTGCTGCCGCAGCTGCAGACCACGCTGTGCGGGCTTGACGATGAACACGTCGCTGCCAACCGCAGCCGCTACGGCACCAATAAAGTAACCCATGAAAAAAAGAAATCGCTGCCAAAACGACTGGCCGGTGCCTTTATCAACCCTTTCACCGCCATTCTCTTTTTTCTGGCGCTGATTTCTGCAGCTACCGACATTATTTTCCCTTATTTTTCTCTCTTCGGCAGTCACCCAGATGAGCTCGATCCATTAACAGTCATCATCATTGTAACCATGGTGTTGATCTCTGGCACTCTCCGCTTCGTGCAGGAGTCGCGCAGCGGCAATGCCGCAGAAAAATTACTGGCCATGATCACCACAACTTGCACCGTCACCCGCAAGGAACGTGCCAGATTAGAGATTCCTATGGACGATCTCGTCGTTGGAGACATTGTTCATCTTTCCGTTGGCGATATGGTGCCTGCCGATGTGCGCATTCTTGACGCCAAAGATCTGTTCGTGAGTCAAGCCAGCCTGACCGGCGAAAGCGAACCCATCGAAAAGACCCCCCAAGTCCTTCCACAAGCACAAGCTTCGCTTACAGACTGTCAGAACATCGCCTTCATGGGGAGCAACGTGGTCTCCGGCAGCGCAACCGCAGTGGTCGTGCGCACCGGCGATCACACCCTTTTCGGCTCCATGGCCGCATCCGTTTCCGGTGAAGCTGTTGAAACCAGTTTCACCAAAGGTGTCAACGCGGTCTCCTGGGTGCTGATCCGTTTCATGCTCGTGATGGTGCCGCTGGTTTTCTTCATCAACGGCATCACCAAAGGCGACTGGCTCGAAGCTTTTCTGTTTGCCATCTCCGTCGCAGTCGGACTGACACCAGAAATGCTGCCGATGATCGTCACAACCTGCCTCGCCAAAGGCGCAGTGTCCATGAGCAAGAAAAAAACCATCGTCAAAAATCTCAACTCTATCCAGAATTTTGGCGCCATGGATATTCTTTGCACGGCGAATTTACAATCTAAGTGCAACAAAAAATGACTCATAGAACTTCTGGTA
>JAHZHI010000025.1 GCA_019420345.1 Peptococcaceae bacterium | reverse complement strand
TACCAGAAGTTCTATGAGTCATTTTTTGTTGCACTTAGATTGTAAATTCGCCGCATTAAAAAAGGAATGAAAACGATAGTGTTTTCATTCCTAACGATTTTTATTAAAGCCGTACATTCATCTCTGAAATGATCTCCCAGGCGGTAACACATCAGCCAGCTCGAGCCAGGCGCTCCCGTGGCACATGCGCGGGTCTACTTAGTGCTGCTTCCTTCCGGACCTGACACGGTTCATAGGTGCGCATTGCACAGGACCCAGCTGTCAACACCGCTTAATGCGGCCAGACCCTAAAATCACACCCCGCGGATGAACATCGACCCTGCTGTAGCGGATTGCAGGTTACAGGGCACCGCTAACTCCCCATCTAGTACGGCCCATCTATTATACCACTCTCTGTGTGTAAAAGACAAGTTATTTATTGGAAACAAAAAGCGCTTCGGAATGATCCGAAGCGCATAGCCCGTACGGGATTCGAACCCGTGAATACCAGCATGAGGGGCTGGGGAGTTAAACCACTTCTCAAACGGGCCAGGAAATCCATGTAGAAATGATAACAAAATCTACAAAAAATATCTTACAACTTTGATCTGGCCTTGTCAAGAGAACAGGTTTTAGAAATCTCGGTGCTTTATGATGCGCAGGCTGGCGCAGTAAGAAATCAAAAGGCAGAGTGCAACAATGAGACAAACGATGGCAACAAGCGTTGTTGTGCTGAGATGCCTGGAGAATGGCAGTATTGCATGAGTATCCAGGAAATTGATCATCGTAACGATAGGAACCATGGCTACGATGAAGACACCGAGTGCGATAAAGTATGCCAGACGTGCGCGTTCTTCGCCGAATTTTAGGGCCAATGGCAGCATCAGTGAAAGAAAGAAGAGAAGACAAGCGCAGCATCCTAATGCGGCGAAAAAAATTTCTGACGGCGGTGTGGTATAGTGCTTGATCCAACGGGTGAGAAACACTACCATAAGGCTGATGACGAAAAATAGAAGCATCATAAGAACAGAGAATAGATATTTTTCTGTGACGTATTGCTTGCGGGAAATAGGCAATGTAAAAAGAAAGCTCATGCCGTTTGTTTGGTCGTCCATGGTGATGGTGATAAAACCAAGTATAACCCCCATAAAGGTCAGATAGACAAGGATGAAATAATAGCGATCGCCCATTGTGAGGCTGAGAGCAAACCCGATGATGAGAATCAGGCCGAAAAAGCTTTTTTGTAGCAGCATATAATGGAGATCTTTAATTAACAATCCGTTCATTGATGGTCACCTCAATTCGAAAAATGGGGGGGCGAAACGGCTTACAACTCTTTATGCATCATAATGCGCAGGCTGAATTTGATAGAAACGCCCAGGCAGAGCAAAAGAATAATACAGCCAATGGTGATAAGAACAAGAGCGTCCAAGGATGCAATGGCTTGGAGCAAGGGCAAAGCGTCGGCAGCATTCACGAGCAAAGCAGCAATAAAAATGATGGCCAAGAATCCGCCAATAGCAATAAAGCTGGCGATGCGCGCGCGTTCAGCACCAAATTTAAACTGTAGTGGTATCATAATGCTCGTGAATAGGAAAGCCCCGGCCAGTGTGCCACAGGTGGTGGCAAGGATCTCATCGATGGGGGCTTGATAGTCGCCAAAAGGACGGGTGATGAGGGCAAAAGCAAGGGCGATGCAGCAGAAAAGCGCGCCCATTAAAAAAGTGAAAAAGTATTTTTCAAAAACGTAGGAGCGGCGAGAAAGGGGTAAGGTGAAGAGAAATGTCAGATTGTGTTCCTGATCGTCCATGGTGATGCTGGTCATCCCTAGGACAATGCCCATGAAGCCCAAGTAGCCGATGACAAAAAGTTCGTTGTCTTCTTGGGTGAGACTGAGTGTGAAGCCGATGATTAAGATGAGAATAATGAAGCTTTTTTGTGTCAACATATAACGTAGGTCTTTGAGCAGTAGTCCTTTCATTGTTGTTCACCTCGAATCATGAGTGCGAACACATCGTCAATGCCGCTGTGTTCAATCGCAATATCCGGATAATTTTCACGATAAAATTGCTTTTGGTTGGTGAGACATTGGCAGCCATAGTTTTCTTGTTTGACGCGTAAAATGTATGAGTGATCGAGCCACTCAAACTGTTCCGCCGTCACCTTGAGCACAGCATAGTCGGACAGCAGGACATCGGTATCCTCATGAAAAATAATGTGTCCGTCATGGATCATGTAGAGATCGTCGCAGAGATTTTCGAGATCACTGGAAATATGGGAGCTGATAAGAATGGCGCGATCTTCGTCTTCCTCCATGAAGCCGCGCAGTTCATCCAGCAGATCTTCGCGTGCCAGGGGATCGAGCCCGGCGGTCGGTTCATCGAGGATGAGCAGTTTGGCGTTGTGGCTGGTGGCAATGAGTACTTTCAGTTTGGCACTCATGCCAGTGGAAAAATCTTTGATTTTCTTTTTCAGCGGCAGGCCCATGGTTTCGGCACGGCGCAGAAAGTCTTCTTTGCTGAAATGCTCATACATGGCAGCGAGAATGGGTGCAATGTCTTTAATGGTGAGATGACCGTTGAAGGTTGCATTGGAGAGAACGACACCAATATTTTGGCGATCTTCTGGTGTGATGGCATCAAATGGTTTGTTAAAAAGCAAGCCTTCGCCGCCGTCGGTGTTGATGAGTCCTAGGATGGCCTTAAATGTTGTGCTTTTTCCGGCGCCGTTGCGGCCAATGAGACCGGTGATGGTGCCAGGCTGAACGCTCAGGGTACAATCAAGGGTAAAGCCAGGATAGTGCTTTTGCAGGTGATTGAGTGTGATCATTTTGATCCCTCCAATAGGATGTCGAATAGGTCGCGCATATCATCGTCGCTGATGCCAAGGCGCCGCCCTTTCAAGATGGCTTGTTCCAGGGCTGCTTCTACTTCCTTGCGTTGTTCTTCTAATAACAGTTCGCTGTTGGTGGCTGTTACATAAGTGCCTTTGCCGTGGATGGTGTGGGTAAAGCCTTCTGCTTCCAAGGCATCGTAGGCTTTCTTTACGGTAAGTGCGCTGATTTTGAGCTCTTTTGATAAACTGCGCACCGAAGGCAAGGCGTCATTTTCAACGAGTTCGCCATCGCGAATCAGCTTTTTTACTTGGTCAACGATTTGTTCATAGATTGGTACCATGAGAGAGTGATTGATGATGATCTTCAATGGAATTCCTCCTCTCGTTATAAACAGTATATAACAGCAGGAAACTGTTGTCAAGTGTTATATACTGTTTATAAAAAAAGACCCTCGTTGCGAGGGTCTGTAAAATATGGGGAAAAGGAGAGATTTTCACAAAGCGCATCATTCAAGCAATGTGATGTTATTGTTGGTGATCTCGCCCATTAGCGATCGAGGCTGAATGTGTGAAAATGGCGTTGACATTGAATAGTGATCGCGATTGATGCTGTAAGATTCGGCGGTCATGACAGGATACTGGAGAAGAGTTTCCTGATGAATGTACGTTGGCAGACTGGAAAAGAATTGTGTACTTTCGGGAGATGTCACTGAATAAGTGAGATAGCCGCGATGATTGTTACCTTGATCCGGGAAGGAGAAGGTAGCAAAGACGATGTTTTGTGATGGAAGGCTTGAAAAGATCGGATGAACCACTGTACGGGTTTCGATAGAATGATAAGGTGCCGATAATTGTTGATTGTTTGTGTTGTAGAAAACCCGGCCATGTATGTCATTGGTGAGAAGCCATGTCCTATATTCGTTCTCATAGGCAGGATTTAAGCGAATGGCATCAGTTCCTCTGAAACCTGGATTGGTGAGCCAGTGGAAATAATGGAAAAGGACCAGGCGTGGCTGTTCGTCAGGTATCAAAACGGCAATGTTGCTCATGTCAATGCTGTGTTCATCGTAAGCAGATGTACTGTAATCGTCAGAGTTCTCATTGGTGTTTATGACGACCTGCGTGGCGCCTTCGCACGCTGCAATATCTTCGGGGGATAGATCGTTCAAGATGTATTCTGGGAAACCAAGGTCGATCAGATGATGCTTTGTTTCTTCAATGTTTGGTGTGAGTGTATTCTCTTTTGTGCTCCATTCCATGGAATAACTGTTAAAGAAGAGATAGCCGCAGGTGCTGCCAACGAGAAGAAGGGCAACAAGGATCAAGGTGAAGGATCGGTTTGAAATCTGCACTGGTGCTGGCTGAAGAACGTAGCCAAGATTGTCCAGCGCTTTAAAGGTGCGGGAAACGATCCAGAGAATGAGGATAAAAATGAAAATCAAAACAACAAGAATCCGCCAAGAGTTGAAATAGAAGTTACTTTTGAGTTGCAGAAAGACCATGGCATTAGGTACTAGACTCCATGCCAGCAGTGCCAATACACCAAGCGCTTTTGAACGAAGACCCATTTTCTTTTGAATGTTTCGGAGCCCGCGCCAGAAGCAAAACAGAGAAAGCGCTATAAAGAGGGCATTAAGGAATAGCGCGACTAGCGTGAACGTGTCTGAAAATGGTGGCATTTCAATGATGGTGGTGTTTAAAATCAGTTTGGTAAATAAATAGATCGCATGGAACACTTCAAGAATGTAGCAGAAGCCAAACCAGCGATTTTCATGCTGCAAGGCACGAAAACCAAGCAGCACCAGGATTTGACCAATGGCAGGGAGAATATAATCAAGCCCTATAAAACCGATGGTAACAGTATAAAGAAAATACCCGAGAAGGATACGGTTTAACGCTGTTTTTCCAGGAACTGTTTGCGCGACGATATCTTCTGGGGGAAGATCAGCTAGGCTGCGCTGCAGCATGGTGTCAAAATCCTGTTCGTTTTCGAAGGTGTGTCGAGAATCAGTCATCATGGTCACCTCCCAACAGCTTTTGTAAAGTTTTTCTTAAACGGTAAAGCCGGCCTTCGACGGCGCGTTCTGTAATCCCTAATTCGGCGGCGATTTGAGCGGTCGACTGCAAGTAATAGTATTTTCTATAAAACAAGAGACGATCGCGGGAGGAAAGCCGGTTCAATGCTGTCTCCAAGGCTTTTTGCTGCTCCTGCAGCAAAATTTTTTCCTCTGGTGTTGGTTCTGATGACGGGAGATTTTCAGGAAGATCTCCTGTGCTGTTGTGGCGCGCAAGCGCACGAACGTGGTTTAATGCCGTGTTTCTGGTGATGGCTGTGAGCCAGGCTTTCCAACTGCCTTTTTGAGGGTTGTACTGATCAATATTGTTCCAAACACGCATGGTTACTTCTGCGAGACAGTCTTCCTGATCTTGTGGATTGTGAAGGATTGGTGCGATAATATAGCGCATTAGTGGTTCGTAGTGCGTGGATAGAGCCGTCAGGCCATCTTCGCTTTTTTTCCGGAGCAATGCAATAATGTCCTGCTCTTTCATGTCATCGCCTCCCCTCGATGGTTTCTTCTATTCAATAATACCCGAGAAAATAGGAAAACCCACGGATCTTTTGATCATATTATGATGAAATTTGTTGGGCATGTCATCGATTGTTTTATAAAGAGCATAAAAAAATAACGGATATTCGGTGAAATGATCGAATATCCGTTATTTTTATGCGGACGCTGAGGCGCAATTTGGATGGTTATTCTTTGAGAAATCCTTGCTTTTGCAAGGTTTCAAGCAGGCTTGGGGATGCGTCAGGCACAGCAGCCATACGTGTCGCCATTTGGGCGGTGAAAGTGTCCACGGGTTTTTTAGTGTCGCGCAGATCGTAGTATTGATGCACGACAGCATCATAACCAGCAAGGGCGGTCAGTGGTTCGCTGATTGGTTCATAGCGGTTTTCCATGACAACGAATTTACGAGGCAGGCGTGGCTTTAGTGCTGGCTCCTGGTCAGGAACGCCGATGGCAAGGCAAAGACAAGGGAAGGTGTATGCTGGCAGTTCGAGCAAGTCAATGACAGCCTGCATATCGTTGTTGATGCTGCCAAGAATGACACAGCCGAGGTCCATACTTTCTGCGGCGGTCACCATGTTCATCGTCATCAATGTAGCGTCGTAGAAAGTAGGGAAGAAGCGTTCGGTGCGGCCCATACCGTCGGCAGGCACGTTCTGCGCTTCTGCGATGCGGACATTGCGGTTCATATCAGCAACGACGACGAATAAAGCCGCTGCTTCGGCAACATAGTCCTGTTTGCAAATCGTGGCAAGTGCTTGCTGTTTGTCTTTGTCGGTAATATGAATGATGCTGGCCGCCTGCAGGAAGGTGTAGGTTGGCGTGTGGCTGGCTGCATCGAGAATGGCGTCAAGCTGGTCGGCAGTAAGCGGTGTGTCTTTGAATTTGCGAATGCTGCGATGGTTCAGTTGATGTTTCAGAGTTTCGTTCATGGCGATCAATCCTTTCGTTTTTTTATAGCATAGCGCAAGAAATAAGAAATTGGCAATAAAAAAACACCAGAAGGCGCTACCTTCTGGTGTGAAGCTGATGACCGGACTTGAACCGGTGACCTGCTGATTACGAATCAGCTGCTCTACCAACTGAGCCACATCAGCAAGAGGAAGCCGACAATGGGACTCGAACCCGCAACCTGCTGATTACAAATCAGCTGCTCTACCAATTGAGCTATATCGGCAAATGCATCTCCTATATACTAGCATTGTGTTGGAAAAAATGCAAGCACATTTCTAGAATTTTTTAGATTCTTTTAAAGATGTTATGAAAGACTTCAAAATCTAGTAAAGAAGTGGTATTATTCATTTATATGTTGGGTATTGCAGATATATCTTGTAGAATTAGAAAAAATATAAAATATACGTATACAGAACTCTTGACGTTTGCCCAATAACCGTGGATAATATTGATAAGCAAATAAGAATATGTCATTCAGTGTTTTCATGTGTTCTGGGGGGAACAAACGCATATGAAGTCATGGCTCTTTTCAAAGAGCGATTTGCTCAACGTACAAATTTTTAGGAAGGGAAGTTAGAAAATCGATGAAAGCGTCCGATGAAATCTTTGAAAAAAAACAGAAGCTGGTGCATGAAATCCTTCGCACGAGAAGAGAAATGGGGATGACCCAGAAAAATATTGAGGCAGCATGCGGGGTTAAACAGCCAGTCATCGCGCGTATGGAAAGAGGGTTGACGGATCCTCAGCTGACAACCATCCTCAAGGTGTTGCGCCCACTGGGGAAAACTTTGAAGATTGTAGATATTGAAGAAGACAGCGAAAAATAATTCTTGATAAACTGAAATGCGCCCTTTTTAGGTCGCATTTTTTGTAAATAGCGTTTTTAAAATAAATTCTGCTTGGATGTAGAATCGTATAAAATAAAGGAGGAAGCCTCGTGGTAAAGGCCAAAACGAGGTATGTTTGTCAGGAGTGCGGTTATCAAACACCTAAATGGATGGGGCGTTGTCCTGATTGCGGGACATGGAACAGCCTTGTTGAAGAAGTGGTGGCTCAGCCGCAGGAAAAGAAAGCAGGCCGTCCACATTTGCAGCCTGTGGCAGGCGGCAGCAGTAAACCAGAATCACTTTCAGCCATTCACATCACAGCAGCTAATCGCGTGGATACGGGTATTCGAGAATTGAATCGCGTGCTTGGCGGTGGTTTGGTACCTGGCGAATTGGTGCTGTTAAGTGGGGATCCGGGAATTGGCAAGTCGACGCTGACTATGCAGCTGATGGATAAAATTGCAGGCAGCGGACAGGTGCTCTATGTTTCCGGCGAAGAATCAAAAGGGCAGATTCGCAATCGTGCTGAGCGACTTGGCGTGTCGAGTACACGGATTCATGTGATGACGGAAAACAATGTTGAAGTGCTAGATGCTGTTGTCCGCGGTCAGCATTGGGATCTTTTGATTATTGATTCTGTGCAGACCATTTTTGATCCGACGGTACAGTCGGCACCAGGCAGTGTTTCACAGCTGCGTGCTGTAACAGCAGTTTGCATGGGTTGGGCAAAAGGCGTTGGTATTCCAACAGTGCTTATTGGCCATGTAACAAAGGATGGAACAGTAGCTGGACCACGTGTATTGGAGCATATGGTGGATGCCGTGCTGCTTTTTGAAGGTGATCGTCAATCTCAGTATCGTGTGCTGCGTGGGCTGAAAAACCGTTTCGGTTCTATCAATGAGATCGGTGTGTTTGATATGACGGGTGAAGGCTTGGTTGAAGTGGGTGATGCCTCTCGAGTGTTCCTCTCGGAGCGTGCAAGTGCGGTGAGCGGCGCCGTAGTAACAGCGCTTCTCGAAGGCTCGCGGCCTATTTTGGTGGAAATTCAAGCATTGGCAACGAAGTCTTTCTATGGACAGTCGCGCTGCATGACAACAGGGATTAAATATGATCGCGTGTCGATGTTGATTGCTGTATTGGAAAAGCGTGCCGGTTTGCGGCTGGGCGACCAAGATGTGTATTTGAATGTAGTGGGTGGCTTGCGCGTGGATGATCCGGCCTGCGATTTAGCGGTGGCCATGGCCATCGCATCTAGTTATTTGGATAAATGTATCGCACCCGATATGCTGTTGTTGGGCGAGGTCGGTTTGACGGGTGAACTGCGTCAGGTCAATCAGCTGGAGCGGCGACTGCGCGAAGCGGCACAGATGGGGTTCCGTAAAGCAATTGTGCCAAAGCAGAAAAAGACGTTGAAGATTCCGCAGATGGAAGTCATTGAACGATCGTTTATCAACGATGTCATAAATGAATGTTGGAGGGAGTAGATATGCAGCTTATTTCAAATGAAACCAATGCATTGATGGATGTTCTCAAGAAAACTGCCCCCGGCACAGAACTGCGTGAAGGTTTGGACAATGTGCTGCGCGCCAATACGGGTGGGTTGATTGTTATTGGTGATCCGGCAAAAATTAAGCCTTTGACCAAGGGCGGTTTTGAAATTAATACCGATTACTCACCAGCTCATCTTTATGAATTGGCGAAAATGGATGGTGCTATTTTAATTTCATCAGATGTGAAACGCATCATCAGCGCCAATACTCATCTGATGCCTGATCCAGATGTGCCATCCTCTGAAACAGGGATTCGTCACCGTACGGCTGAACAGACAGCGCGCCAAACAGGAGCGTTGGTGATTTGTATTTCGCAGCGCCGTCGGGTCATTACGCTGTACAAGGGCACTTCCAAGTACGTGCTAAAAGATGTAAGCGTATTGTTAAATACTGCAAACCAAGCGCTCGGAACATTGGAAAAATATAAAGATGTTCTTGAAGAAGCTGTGCTGCGTTTGAGTGTGCAGGAATTTGACAATGTTGTAACATTGCCAGATGTTCTAACGGTTATTCAGCGTGCAGAACTTTTCAAACGTGTTGAGATGATGCTGCGCGTGTATTCCACAGAACTTGGTGATGAAAGTCAGTTGATTCGCATGCAGGCAGAAGAATTGAGCAGCAACGTTGAGACGGAGGAGCGCCTGACCATACGTGACTATATGGTGCGGGATCCTGACAAGAGCGATAAAGAATTATTAGAAGAGTATTTGCATCGCCTTGGCCGCTTTGATAGTGAACAGCTCTGGGATCTGGATTTGATTGCGCGTTCGCTGAATTTGAATGAGTTTCATGATAAAGACAAGCGTGTTTTTTTGGAATGCCGCGGCTATCGCATTCTGCATAAGATTCCACGCTTGCCAAATTCTGTTATTGACAATATGGTGGAAGCATTTGGCGATTTCCAGTCCATTTTATTGGCAAGCAATGATGAACTGGATGCCGTTGAAGGCATCGGGCCGGCACGTGTCAGTCAGATTACACTTGGACTTGAACGTATCCGCAGCCAAATTATTACTGATAGCAACTGGGTACAGTAATTGTGCTTTACATTGATTTGAAAGGAGGTGAAAATTATGAGAACTTCAGAAAAGATTATTGTGAATATCGTGCGATTGGTGATGTTATGCGTGGGATTGGTCATTGGCTATATTGTAAGCTTTCCGCTTTATCATCTTCTGCGTTCCATGTCGGTAAACTTTCTTCAAAATACTTCTTATGGCTATCCTATCGTATGTGGCGTCTTGATGGTATTGTGTGGACTTATAGGATTTATTATTGGGAAACCATTGGCGGCATTGATTGTGCGAGGCACAACATTGATGGAACAGCGACTCAAACAAATGCCATTTCCTGCGTTGATTTCCAGCACCGTTGGCTTGATTGTTGGCCTTTTAATTGCAGCATTGTTATCGAGTACTGTAAAAGCATTGCCAATCGTTGGCAGCTATATGCCAGTGGTGTTAAGCGTCATTTTTGGCTATTTGGGCATTTCTGTTGGTTATCGCTGGCGTGAAACGGTTGATGGCTTTTTGGGAGCGCTGCGACGCTCGCCAAAACGCAGCCGACGTGAAGCTAAGGATTGCAAAGAACCCAAAAGCTCAGAAGAAGCGTTGTCCACCTTGTCTTTTAAGACCACCGTTCATCCCAAGGTGTTGGACACCAGTGTGATTATTGATGGGCGTATTGTAGAAATCTGCAAAGCAGGTTTTTTGGAAGGTCCGCTGATCATTACAAACTTTGTTTTGGATGAGCTGCGTCATATTGCAGACAGCAGCGATTCTTTAAAACGTGTGCGCGGACGGCGTGGACTGGATATTTTGAATGATTTGCGCAAAACCGATGTGGAAGTCATCAATATGAACATTGACTATGAAGAGATTCCAGAAGTTGACGCAAAGTTGGTGCAGCTGGCCAAGGATAGCAATGGGTATGTGGTCACCAATGACTTCAACTTAAATAAGGTGGCATCGTTTCAGAAAGTAAAAACCCTCAACGTTAATGAGTTGGCGGGGGCTATTAAAACGGTGGTGCTGCCGGGTGAAAACATGCGCGTAGAAGTGGTTGCCCGCGGGAAAGAAAACGATCAAGGCGTTGGTTATCTGGACGATGGCACCATGGTTGTCGTTGAAAATGGGAAAAATGTTATTGGAAAGACGGTGGATACGGTTGTTACGTCTGTCATTCAGACCAATGCTGGCCGTATGATTTTCGTGCGTTTGGAACAAAATTAAGAAACTATGAGCGAGGCATTGAGATTGCCTCGCCTTTTTAATTCCTTCTGTAGTTTGATAGAAAATATGCTATAATGGGGAGCAATGAAATGGACAAGGGGGCAAAGGTGATGATCGGTGCAGTGGTTTTGGCTGGCGGGCAAGGCAAGCGTATGCAGGCTGGCATGAATAAACAGTATCTCACCGTTGAAGGACGCAGTGTGTTGAGCTGCGCCGTTGAGAGCATGGCGGCAGTGGCAGAGGCGCTCATTGTCGTAGCGGCAAAAGGGGAAGAAGCTAAAGCGTGGAAGGCCGTCTCTGAAAGTGGTGTGGAGGAAGCACGTGTACAAGTGGTTGAAGGCGGCAAAGAACGGCAAGATTCGGTGCGGCATGCTTTGATGGCCATGCCAGCGACTTGGGAAAAGGTGCTCATTCATGATGGTGCTCGTCCATTTGTTCCCAAAGACATGCTTGAGCGCATTCTTGCGGCAACCGCACCAGGCATTGGCGTGGTTCCGGGGCTTGCTGTGACGGATACGATTAAACGCATTGATAAAGCTGGATTTATTGTTGAGACACCGCCACGGGCTCAGCTTCGAGCTGCGCAGACGCCGCAGTGTTTTATGGCACAGGAGATTTGCGCGCTGCATTTGGCGGTGGCGGACAGCGGCCAAATTTTCACAGATGATGCGGCCCTCTACGAATATGGCGGCAAACGGGTGCGCATGGTGGAAGGCGATGCTATGAGCCGAAAATTGACCGTACCAGATGATATGTTATGGGCGATAGAAATGAAACATGTATGGGAGGCGCAGAAACAATGAGAGTTGGAATGGGCTATGATGTGCACCGATTGGTGGAAGAACGAAAGTTGATCCTTGGCGGCGTGGAGATCCCTTATGAAAAAGGTTTGTTGGGGCACTCTGATGCTGACGTACTGCTGCATGCCATCATGGATGCCATGCTGGGTGCGGCAGCAATGGGTGATATTGGTCAGCATTTCCCGGATACGGATCCAGCATATAAAGGTGCCGATAGTATGGTGCTTCTATCGGCATGCCGGGAAAAGATCGTTCAAAAAGGGTATCGTGTACACAATGTGGATGCATTGATTTGTGCCCAAGCCCCAAAAATGGCACCTCATATTGCTGCCATGCGGGAAAATATTGCGGCAGCATTGGAAGTGCCTGTCGACGCTATCAATGTCAAGGCAACAACCACGGAGCATTTGGGTTTCGTTGGCGATGGTTCTGGGATGAGCGCGTATGCTGTCTGCCTGTTGGAGGAAGCCCATGCATAAAGCTTTGGACCTCTATGAAAAAAGCACGAATCATCCAGAACAGATGCCGGCTTTGACCTTGGCTTTTGTTGGCGACGCAGTGTATGAAATCTATGTGCGGACGATGATGCTGCGTCGAAGCGTCAATGCGCATGTCCTCAATAAACGCTGTGTGCAGCTGGTCAACAACCGCACACAGTCTGCGTTGTATGATTTGCTGGAGCCGGCGTTGAATGATGTAGAGCAAGGTGTTTTGCATCGTGGCCGCAACGCCAAAGGCATTGTGCCAAAACATGCAAATACCCAGGATTATCGTCGTGCAACGGCTGTCGAAGCCCTTGTAGGCTATTGGTACCTGATGGACAACGAAGAAAGGCTGAAGTGGGCGTTTGATACTTTATGGAACATGACAGAAGGAGAAAATTGTGAGTAGAGCCGATGAGATTTTTAAGCAAAATATTCGTCAGATTTTAGACAATGGTGTTTGGGACACCGATTACGAGGTGCGTCCGCGTTGGAGCGACGGCACACCTGCGCACACCATTAAATGCTTCGGCATTGTAAATCGTTACGATCTCAGTGAAGAGTTTCCAATTTTAACACTGCGCAAGACCAATTTGCGCAATGCAGTGGATGAATTGCTATGGATCTGGCAAAAAAAATCCAATCGTATTGAAGATCTGCATAGTCATATTTGGGATCAGTGGGCTGGTGATGATGGCACCATAGGCAAAGCTTACGGCTATCAGCTGGGCATTAAACATGAATATAAAGAAGGTTGGTTCGATCAGGTAGATCGTGTGCTATATGACCTTAAGCATCAGCCAAACAGCCGACGCATTATGACCAACATTTATAATCATCATGATTTACATGCGATGAATCTGTATCCATGCGCATACAGCATGACGTTTAATGTCAGCGGCAAGCGCTTAAATGCCATTCTCAATCAACGCAGCCAAGATATGCTGACCGCCAATAACTGGAACGTTGCACAGTATGCCGTTTTGGTGCACATGATCGCACAAGTCAGCGGATTAGAAGCTGGCGAATTGGTGCATGTGATTGCAGATGCGCACATTTATGACCGTCACTTGCCGATTGTGGAAGAGGTGATTGCTCATAAAGGGTATGACGCACCAACGTTTGCACTCAACCCAAACATTACGGACTTCTATGATTTTACAGTAGACGATGTTCAGCTTGATCACTATGAATATTGGCCATTGGAAGGGCGTATTCCAGTAGCAGAATGATCTTTACAGCGCACAGTTGATGTGCGCTGCTTTTTTATGCGTTTGTAAATAATACGGCTTGAAAAACAGCCTTTTTTGTTTTGTGGCGCTGGACGTCTGTCATGGGTATTGTTGATGGATACTCGGTTGAGCAATAGGAGAAAATGTGGTATATTTTCTTAAGACCCTACGTTCGGTAGAGTATGATGTTTGGACAATGAATGCCAACAGGCATGATCAAAAGATAGAAAGTTGGATGAAACGATGGAATTTATCGTTGCAGTGGATGAAAATTGGGGGATTGGCAAAGATGGCGGTATGCTCGATCACTTGCCAAAAGATCTGGCTTTTTTTAAAAAGAAAACCAGCGGCCATGTCATCGTCATGGGACGTAAGACCTTGGAATCTTTTCCTGGCGGCCGGCCGCTGCCAAATCGGGTTAACATCGTTGTGACGTCACAGTTGGATTACAAGGCTGCTGATGGGGTGGTATTGGTCCATTCCTTGGCTGAATTGGCGCAGCTATTGAAAACAATGGATCGAGAAGATGTTTTTTTGGTTGGCGGAGCGACACTGTACGCAACGCTTAAAGATTATTGCAGTGGCGGCTATGTGACCCATATTGGTCATGCTTATGACGGGGTACAGGCCTTTTTTCCAGATCTGGATGCAGAGGCACGCTGGCAGTTGCAAGAGACGCTGGCAGAGGATGAAGAACATGGCTATACACTGCAGTTTTGTTATTATCGCAATCAATCCCCACGATCATTGGAGGAATTCATATGAGTGAGATTTACGGGCGTAATCCTGTTATTGAAGCGTTAAAAAGCGGCACAGAAATCAATCGTGTTTATATTGCTAAAGGTGCACAGCACAAAGCCATTGATGAGATTTATAAACTGGCACGTGCGGCGCAGGTGCCGGTACAGCAGGTGGAACGTCGCAAACTGGACAGCTTGTTCCCAGGAAAGAATCATCAGGGCGTGTATGCATCTGTTGCAGAAATGCAGTATGTGGAGTGGGAAGACATTCTCGCTCGGGCACGCGAAAAAGGAGAGCCGCCATTGGTGTTGGTGTTGGATGAGATCGAAGATCCACATAATCTTGGTGCTATTCTGCGTAATGCAGATGCTTTTGGTGTGCACGGTGTCATTATTCCAAAGCGGCGCTCTGTTAGTTTGACAGGCACTGTTGCAAAAGCTGCGGCTGGCGCGCTGCAATATGTGCCAGTGGCGCGTGTGGCAAATATTGCGCAAACCCTGAAGGCTCTCAAGAAAGAAGGACTGTGGGTTTGTGGAACAGCTATGGATGGGCAAAATATTTATCAGGCTCCGCTTTCTGGTGCGCTGGCAATTGTGATCGGCAATGAAGGGCATGGCATGCGTCCGCTTGTTGCTCAGCAGTGTGATTTTACGGTTGCCATTCCAATGAAGGGGCGCATCAACTCGCTGAATGCTTCTGTTGCCACTGGCATTGTGCTTTCAGAAGTTGAGCGTCGCCGGGAGGGCTAAGCATGAGAACGTATCTGTTTGTCGATGGCTATAACATCATTGGTGCCTGGCCGGAGCTGATCAGCCTGCGCGATGAATCTTTAGAAGAAGCACGCAAAAAGGTGATCGATTATCTCAGTGAATATGCCGTCGCAAGCGGATACCATACAGTGCTTGTTTTTGATGGCTGGCGAGTCAAGGGCAATCGTGGCAGCGTTATAGAAAACCCATACATAGAAATCCTTTTTACAGCAGAAGGCGTCACGGCGGACATGGCCATTGAAAGATTGGTGGCACAGCTGCCAAAACATCAAAAGATTTATGTGGCCACCAGTGACCGCCTTGAACAGGAAACAGTATTGGCGCAGGGCGGATTGCGTATTTCTGCGATGGAGCTGCATAATATGGTGTTTAGCCAGAAGGAGGCTCATCGCCGCCGCATTGAAAAGCAGCCAGAAGGCACCAATCCGCTTGATGCGCAGTTGGATGAAGAGGTGCGCAGGCAGCTCTATGCGATGATTCATGAAGGCAATGAAAAGAACTTGAAAAAAAATCAAAAAAAATAAAAGAAAAGCGTTGACATTATCAAAACACAATGGTATTATATATCTCGTCGGCTGGCAAGGTTGCTTGAAACCGACAAGCCTTTGGAGGGATACCCAAGTTGGCCAAAGGGGACGGACTGTAAATCCGTTAGCTGTGCTTTCACAGGTTCGAATCCTGTTCCCTCCATTTTTAATGCCGCGGGGTGGAGCAGTTGGCAGCTCGTCGGGCTCATAACCCGAAGGTCGCAGGTTCAAGTCCTGTCCCCGCAATTTTGCTGATATAGCTCAGTCGGTAGAGCGCCACCTTGGTAAGGTGGAGGTCACCAGTTCAAATCTGGTTATCAGCTTATGGCGATATAGCTCAGCTGGCTAGAGCATACGGTTCATACCCGTAGTGTCCGGGGTTCAAGTCCCTGTATCGCCATCAAAAGCCTTTCGGAAAATCCGAAAGGCTTTTTTTATTGGGCGCCGAATAGGCATGAAAAAACCACCAGCTCTGCTGGTGGTAAATAAACT
>JAHZHI010000024.1 GCA_019420345.1 Peptococcaceae bacterium | reverse complement strand
AATATTTTCCTACCAGGGGTTCTTTTGTACTGTCCGTTTAATTTGGGGCAGTACATCGTTTTCTGAGTTCTCATTTATGCCATTGCTTGACAACGATCACCAAAATGGCAATTCCTATAGGCAAAGCCAGCCATAAGAGCGATGGAAAAGCGATTTCTCCATCACCATAAAGCATAACAGGAGCAACCACACACAAGAGGCCGACAACGCCACTCCCGATCAATCTGGCACGGCGGCGCACCAACAAACCAGCAAGGACCAACGCATGCAGCACCATCGCCAGTGCAGCAAGCATACTCAGACCACCCAACCCAGGTGCATCGTCTGCCTGGCCCAAGCTGCAGCCTACCACAACAATCAATACAGCGGCCATCATCCAAAAACTGATCCGACTTTTGCAAAATCTATCCATAATAACCATGCCGCTCCTTTCTCCCAACCGCCATTTCATATAAAACCAATGTTCCACCTATTTCTTGCGCACCATAGCCCCAATGCCCAGCACCGCCGCATATAACACTGCCGCGCTTGGCCAGATAATCCAGGTGCGATCCCAAGCCATCGTCCAAAAGCTCCAAAATAAATAAATGGCCGTTGTCAAACACCAATACACCGTTGCCAGAGGTTCATTGCGCTTGTTCTCTAATTTCTTTTGGCGTGAATAATCACCTTCTTCTAAAAGGCGTTGGAAACTGCCGTTGATATAACAAGTGCGCACCAAAATATTCACACCCACCGACACAATGGCCAACGTCACCAAAAATCCAACAACAGCAACCATACTGTCTTCATCGTATATCGCCGCCACAAACAATGGCACTCCCGCTAAAATGCACAATCCAACACCCATCACCAGCATCATGCTGTGACGTTGTGCATAGTCATCACGGCGCTTGCGCACAATGCCTTCCACGCCGTAAGCCAATTCCACCGGCATCTTTTCCAGGTATTCATACGCTTCCAGCTGCCGGCCATACAGCAGAAACATGGCCACCCCTGCTGCTACAAACAGCAGCATCACCGGCAAGCCAACCGCTGCGGCAAATTCTTCTGAAATACGACAGCCGCCCTCTTTTCCTGACAAACTACCTAAAAAGATCAGCACCATCGGCGACAAAATGCACAGGCTCACGCCCAGTGCAATCTTGCCTGACATCGTCTGCACCAGATTCATGTATTCATTCGCCGTCTCCAGCTCCACCATACAAGCGCCCTCATCTTCCGGAACCGGTGCATCGACAACCATCTCCAGAGGTGCTTCCATATCAAGCGCCTCCACCTCTTCCTTCAATAAATAATCCGTACTCACATTAAACAACGTGCTCAGCTTGAGAATCTTATCCAGGTCCGGAATCGACTGTCCACTCTCCCACTTCGACACACTCTGCCGCGACACACCCATCTGCTGCGCCAACTCTTCCTGCGACCAGCCATTTTTCTTGCGCAAATTGGAAATCTTATCTGCCAGGATCATACCAAGCCCTCCTTTACAAATTCGCCAAGCACCCGTGTCCTTGACACCCTCATCCTACCAAAGCGACCAGTTACACACCACCAAGCCGCCTTGGAAATCTGTCAACCGCCAGTTGCAATCGGCACACACTGCGGAAAAACGAACTTTTTTCAATCCTCATTATGCACGAGCCAACAGGAAGACACAATATTCAACATGAAAAAAGAAATCAATATCTCAAACCTCTTTATTCTGAACAAAAAAACAGCGTTTATCCATAATAGATAAACGCTGCCAGTAAAGGAAAGAAAAAACAAACTTATTTTTTAACAGCTGCATGCTGCTCCTTGATGTCTTCAAGTGTCAAATATCTTTCACCTTTAAATAAGCTAAATGATTTTTTACGTTTAAAGCCACGAAGGACAAAGATACATGCCAAGGAAATTACCGCGATAGCCGCATACCAAACAAGCAATGCCGTGAAAGATAAAGCTCCAGTGCAATATTCAATGCAAAGCGGTGCAAGAATTGTTCCTAAAGTCATCCAAGCATTCATAGAACCCATTTCAGAGGACGCTGTTGTTCTTAATTCAGGGTCAACAATACGAATCAGTGCAACACCGCTTGGGCAGGTACCTGTACAAGTTCCCCACAAACCAAGAAGACGTTCAAAGTCAAAAGCACCACCAATATGTTCACAGAAGAAAAGAGCAACAATAAAAGTAACGATACCAACAACGACGCAGGTAATCAAAATTGGAACCAACCACTTGCCAACAACAGCAAGCTGCACAGCCATAAAAGCACCACAAATCATAAAGTCGGTGCCCCAACCAGTAATACGAGCCTGCAAAGTGTCATCATGATATTTTTTCACACCAGTGAAAATCATTACATATTTAATGCCATAACCAACAAAGAGACCAATAAAAAATTCCATCGAACCAATGGTCTGGATAATGCTGATAGGTACCTGCTGAAGCAAGAGACAAATTGGATGAGTAATAACATAGCCCAGTCCGACAAGAGCTATATTAAATGCCAAGGTATCAATATTCCCGCTATATGTAGACTGATGTCCAGCAACAATTCTATCTTTGGATCCTGGTTCGAACAAGCCCTTCTTAATACCTTCACTAATATCACGAGGGAAAGTAGCCAGTTTCTTTTTCATACCAAATTTTGCAATAGGTACACCAACAACAAAAGCCAAGATAAAGCCAAGAACAGCAAATGTGATACCAACCTGCTGTGCACCCGGCATTAACCCACCAGCTTCAATCTGACCACCAAATGTAATAGATTGTCCAGGGCCCTGGCAAAATGCGAATGGAATCTGCAATCCATAGTTAGCAGACATTCCAAAAAAACCACCAATCAGCATCAAAGTAAGGAATCCAAAAATTGGCTGCAATGCATACAGGATATTCCATGTCATACCAAGAACCATAGAACCTTTAAAAGCTTCTTTCCCAGCACTAACGCCTTCTTCTTTAGGAACAGCTGTCAAACCCATTGAAATAAATGTGATTGTAAATAAATTTGTAACAATAGAATTCAACATCGTAAAATCAACGCCTAGCCTGGTAAGAATGCCGGTGTTCATTAAGATAAAACCTATGATACCACCAGTTACACACGCCGGCACCAAAATATTACCAAGCGGTTTAATAACGGCTCTTAGGATAACCCCAACAAGAAGCATTACCCCAATCCACGCAATACTGATCATGAGTGTCATAACCTATTCCTCCTTTTATAAGTAAAAATAAAAATGCTTCGATCGAGTCTTTTTCATGGCCATTTAAGCTTGAATAAACTATACAATAGATAAACTTTAACAACAATTACATGTTTATTCATCTATTTAAGTTTAGTTTTAAACTCTCTTCTATATATTCTTTAATTGATCATATTTTTATTTCATATCAATAAAGAGGATATTGTTTTTTACTGTTAATAAAGCCTTTTCCGTGTTTTTTTCAGAAGATTTTCATCATAATTTCAGTTAATATTTATAATTATTTGGGATTATATCATTCGTTTATCGACATTTATTCATAATTTTTAGCTTAAATTTTATGCATATTTCTTCGCAAACATGTATTTTTAATCAATTTAAATCGAAATTAAACTAATATCAAAGATTTAAGATTCTTCAGTTTTGAAGGTCAAATTTTTTTCAATTGGTTAAAAATTGTTGTGTAATTTGAAGAAAGCAGGTGTACAAAATGAAAGCGTATTATAACGGTCCAATTGTTACCATGGAAGACGACATGCCTCAAGCAGAACTCCTTATAGAAGATCAGGGGAAAATCATTTATGTAGGAGATAAAACTTCAGCAAAAATACCCGAGAATGTTGAGTGGGTTGATTTGAAAGGTCATACACTTATGCCAGCATTCATTGACGGACACGGTCATTTTTCTAATACAGCCGTATTTCTCAAAACAGCCCTACTACAAAGTGCTGAAAGTTATAATGATATTGTTCGTCTAATGAAAAATTATCAAGAAAACCATAAAAATGAGAATCTTAAAGCCATTATCGGGATGGGCTATGATCATAATTTCTTAAAAGAAGGTGCACATCCAACAAAATATGTCCTTGATCAAGTTAGTACAGATAAACCTGTCATCATCATTCACACCAGCATGCACATGGCTGTTGCCAATAGCAAATTCTTGGAACTAGCAGGGTTCTCGAAAGATACCCCAGAAATTCCAGGCGGTGTAATTGACCGCAACGAAAACGGAGAACCAATCGGTCTTCTCGAAGAAATGGCCATGCATGCCGTTTTGCCTTTGATCGGCAATATTTTTGCAGGAGGCAGTGAAGATGATCTTGAAAAAGCCCAAGATCTATACATTGAAAATGGCATTTTAACCATTCAAGAAGGTGCTGCAAATGCAGACAATGTTAACTTAACAAGAAAGCTTGCAGCAGAAGGGCGTCTAAAATGCGATATTGTTAGCTATCCATGTTTTACTATGGGCGATGGCAAAGCAAAAGAAACATTACATGCCAATATGGATTGCGTAAATAAATATGTTAATCGTTTTAAAATCGGCGGCTATAAATTGGTACTGGATGGATCCCCTCAGTGCAAAACAGCATGGTTAACCCAACCATATGAAGGTGAAGAAAATTACTGTGGCTATCCATGGGTCTCAGATGAAGAAGTCCAGGAATATGTCGACACTGCCCTCGATGATGGCTTGCAATTACTAACACATTGTAACGGTGATGCTTCTGGCGATCAGTTCTTAAATGCTTACGAAAAGTCTTTGGCGCGTTTTCCAGAAGGAGACCTTCACCATCAACTGCGTCCTGTCATGATTCACTGCCAAACTGCACGCAACGATCAACTTGATCGTATGGCGAAAATGAATATGATTGCATCCATCTTTGTTGCACATGTAAATTATTGGGGTGACGTGCATCTAAAAAATCTCGGACCAGTACGAGGACCACATATTAGTCCAGTCAAAGATGCTCTCGATCGTGGCATTATCGTAAATTTCCACACAGATACGCCCGTTACCATGCCATACATGCTGCATTCTATCTGGGCCGCTGTAAATCGTGTCACCCGCGGCGGACAAGTGCTTGGCGCCGATCAGCGCATTGATGTCTGGGAAGCAATGAAAGCTGTCACTATCAACGCTGCCTATAGTTATTTTGAAGAGAACGAAAAAGGCTCACTCAAAGTTGGTAAAAAAGCCGATTTGATCATTCTCGATCAAAATCCACTTACTGTCGATAAAATGGCCATTAAAGACATCAAAGTGCTCTCCAGCATCAAGGAAGGAGAAGTTCTTTATCAAGCAAAATAACAACTAACGATAATAAACTTCTGCACACTTTTTAAGAAATACAATAAGATACTATTAAGTATTTTATTGTATTTCTTATTATTTATACTTTTATAGAAAGAGCTGATTTTATGAATCTTTCCCAGTTATATTACTTCCAGATTGTTGCTGAAGAAGAACACATCAGTCGCGCCGCGGAAAAGCTCCATATTTCGCAGCCCTCTCTGAGCACCACCATCCATCGTTTAGAAGCAGAATTAGATACTCCTCTTTTCGACCATCGAGGCAGAAATATCTTTTTAAATGAAGCAGGAAAAAAACTCTTAGAACATGTAAATTACATTTTTAATCAAATTGATCTCTTAGAAAAAGATTTAAACGAACAAAATTTTTATTTAGCACATGGTTTAACAATGGCGGTCAACAACTCGAGTTTTTTAGAAGGATGGCTGTCCGAATTTATCATCAATCATGATAATGCACGCATTACACAATATACGATGGCAGAAAGCAATATGTTGTCCGCATTAGAAAATGAAACCATCGATATTGCTATTGGGAATTTTTCTAATATCCCTCCAGATATATCTTCACGAGTTCTTACAAAAGATGAATACATGGTGGCGATACCGCCTTCTCATCCACTTTCTATAAAAAAAGACCTTTGCTTCAATGATTTTTGCAAAGAACCTTTTTCGTCCTTACCTGCTAAAAGTGTAGACTGCTTTATCAACATCATGTTTGCCCAAAAAAATGTTCAGCCAAATGTAATCTTCGAAGGACAACTCAGTATGATGTTTAATCTTCTGATAAAAGGTCATGCTCTCATGTTTTCTTCTCGTGAATCACGGAAAATGTATCTACAACACGCAAAAAAGCAAGACGAACAATTATACACAGAATTATTAAATGTTCCCCTTCTTCCTGTTACAGATCTTGATACATCATTTGACCTGTCTGTTTGCTGGAAAAAAGACCGAAAGCTTCCTATTATGGCAAAAACACTTCTTGAGACCATGACTATTCAATATAAGAAAGCTTCTAATTCAGCAGATTATATCTACGACGCCCCATCTCTAAGTTGAGGAGGATTATAATGAACTTTTTACAATTACAATATTTCATAGAAATTGTTCGTCAGGATTCCTTCTCAAAGGCTGCAGAAGCACTTGGAATCTCTCAAGCAGCCCTTTCACTTTCCCACAATAAATTAGAAAAAGAGTTTGGTTATCCATTAATTGAACACCACAAAAGAAAAATACATCTAACTCCTTATGGAAAAACGTTCTTAAATTTCTGCATGATAATTACACATGAAGTCGAAGATATTCATCTTGAGTTTCAAGAAATGAAAGGTCTATATGAAGAAAAAAATGTGTTTCTAGGAATTTCTGACACACAATACTTCGCCGACTGGCTTACTGATATTTATGACATCTATCCGGATATGCGACTACATATTTCCGTGATGTCCCCTTCACAGATTCAAAAAAATCTTATTAATGGAAATTTAGACTTCGGCATTATCTCGGGGCCAGGGATTAAACCATCCCTTAATCGTCGCTTATTATCAAGCCAACCTTATGAACTATTGGTTCTCGCCAATCATCCTTTAGCAAAACATACAATGATCAATGCGGATTTACTAGCAGAAGAACCTTTAATATCTTTATCTCCTTCTCCTTACAACGAACGGCTTGTAGACATTCTTAGTCAAGAATTAAATTTTGAACCAAATATTGTTTTTCAAGGATCACAGTCCATTATGATTGACCTTTTTCACGCTGGCCTAGGCGGTATCGTTACCTGCGCTCATGATAAAAGGCAGTATATGAGATTATCGCCTGAGCATTATTCCTCTCTGGAAATTCTCGGGACTTCAAGCCGCTATGAATTTTACTTACAATGGGCGGAACACCGTTATTTCACAAAATATAATCGATTATTCAGAGATTATGTTTTAAGCTATTATCATTTACTTTAAGAACCTTAATATAAAAAATGCCATGCATCAACACTGCATGGCATTCTTAACACTAAAGCAAAATATTCAAAACACTGCATGATGAACATCTTCATCCATTCTAAACTTTTATCTTCATTACACTTTACTAACAACAATATCATGGTATCATAATCAGGGGAATTTACTCAAAAAGGAGATTTTCATGATGGCCACTAAATTGCTCACGCGTTCTTTTATTATTATATGGATTGTTAATTTCTTACTCTATCTGAGCTATACAATGATCAATCCATCGCTGCCAATTTATTTCGAATCGATTGGGGTCAGCGGTTCCTGGGCGGGATTCTGTGTAGGGATGTTCACATTGGGTTCCATCTTAGTGCGCCCAATCGCTGGCAATATTCTTGATCGTTTTGGCCGGCGTACGGTATTTTTTGTAAGCACAGCAATTCTAACATGCTTGGTATTCAGCTATTCGTTTGCTGGTTCAATCGCTATGCTGTTGCTATTGCGTGCGGTTCATGGCTTCGATTGGGGTTTTGCCTCTACTTCAACAAATACGTTGGCCACCGATACAATCCCACGCCATAGAATGGGAAAAGGGATTGCGTTGTTTTCGATTTCAATGTCTTTTGCAACAGCTGGCGCACCTGCGCTGGCTGTTGCCCTGATGGATCATTGGTCATTTGCCGGGATGATGCGGATCAGTGCAGTCTTTGTTCTTCTGGGGCTCATCATCGCTTGCCTGTATCCTTTTAGCGAACACCATCACAAGCCTATTCGTCCGGTCACGCCTCATCACCATCATTTTAATAAAGATGCGCTTTTTGAACGCTCCGCACTTTTGCCTGCGGTCATTATCTGCTGCATTTCGATGACACTAACGGCCGTCATCACCTATGTTCCAGTTTATGCGCTCTCCATGGGATTGAATAATGCAGGAAGCTTTTTCGTATTCTATGCAGTAGGATTGATCAGCGTACGTTTGGTGATTGGTAATATTGTCGATCACTTTGGGGTTACCGCGGCCACAATCCCAACATTTTGCCTGTTGATCACTGCTTTGGTGCTGCTTTCTTTGGTCCACACTTTGCCGCTTTTGTTGCTTAGCGGTTTTCTTTATGGCGCTGGCTATGGTGGTGCGCAGAGCACGCTGCAAAGTCTGGCTGTTATGAATGCACCAAGCTCACATTATGGTGCCGCCAATGGCACCTTTTTCATCGGATTTGATTTTGGCTATGGCATCGGTGCACTTTTAGCCGGCGTATTAAGCGATCACATTGGCTATGCATCGATGTATCTATGTCTGACCGCTTTTTTAATACTGGCTGCAATTTTAGTATTAAAATTCCATCCTCAGAAAAAAACGGCGACGCGCTCATAAAGGCGCAGCTGTTAAACTGCATCAAAAAAAGGACTGCTCGATCAGGAGCAGTCTTTTTTTCATTCAATAATCAATAATTCAATTATTCTCCGTCATCAAAGCGGCGGATGTCCGCACCAAGGCTTTGGAATTTACCGATGAGGTCCTCATAACCACGGTCGAGATGGTAGAGGTCGCTGACGGTGGTTTCGCCTTCGGCAGCAAGACCGGCAATGATGAGTGCCGCACCGGCGCGCAGGTCGGTGGCTCGCACGGAAGCACCGTGTAATTTTTGTACGCCGGTGATGAAGGCGGTGCGACCTTCGGTTTGGATGTTGGCACCGAGCTTACGCAGTTCGTCCACATGCATGAAACGATTTTCAAAAATGGTTTCTGTGAGCTGGCTGGTGCCTTCGGCAAGGGTCATATAAGCCATGAACTGGCTCTGCATGTCTGTTGGAAAGCCAGGGTACGGCAAAGTTTTCACATCAACAGGGCGAATGGTATCGGAACCATGAACGGTGACGGTGTTGGCCACTTCATCCACTTCAATGGTGGCGCCGCTTTCCACGATTTTATCAAGCACTGGACGCAGGTGATCGGCGATGCAGTTGGTAACGCGCACGGTACTGCCAGTGATGGCTCCGGCCAGAAGATAACTGCCTGCTTCGATACGGTCAGGAATAATGGTATGTTCCGCCCCATGCAGCGCGTTCACCCCTTCAATGCGGATGACGCCTGTGCCGGCGCCGCGCACTTTGGCGCCCATGGCATTGAGGAAATTGGCAAGATCGACAATTTCTGGTTCTTCAGCAGCATTTTCGATGGTGGTGGTGCCTTCGGCAAGGCTGGCTGCCATCATAAGGTTTTCGGTAGCACCAACACTTGGCACGCGCAGGAAGATGCGATCGCCTTTCAGTCGGCCGCCATTTGGCACTTCTGCGACCACTTCGTCATCGCGAATCTGAATCGAGGCACCCAGAATCTCCAATCCTTTTAAGTGCAGATCAATCGGACGTGCACCGATGGCACAGCCGCCTGGCAGGCTCAGCACTGCGCGTCCAAAGCGCGCCAACAGCGGCCCCATGATGAGCACCGATGCGCGCATTTTTTTGATATATTCTACAGGCGCCTGCACCTTGTCAACAGGCGCGCCGTCGACTTCCATTCGATTTTCGTTAAATGTGATGTCTGCCCCTAACGACAACAAAACATCTTTAATGATCTCAACATCGGCCAAGCGCGGCACATCTTCCAGCACACAGCGCCCTTCCGACAACAATGTTGCGACAATGATTGGCAGGACCGCATTTTTCGCACCACTGATGCGCACTTCTCCGCTCAGTTTGCGGCCCCCAGTGATAGTAATTTTATCCAATTCATCTCGGACGAAGCCGACGTCACCTCCTTCAATTGCATTATCTTTATTGTAACCCATTCATGAAACTAGGTCAATTCAAAACCGCGTATTCTGCGGCATGCGCGCCGATTTTAGCATCTATGCAAAAGCGCGACAGAATTTGTGTAGAATTTCACACAAGTTTTATGGTATAATGGTTGAACAGTCAGAAAATTTTTCAATCTGACACATTTTCCATCCACTGAAAAGGAAGTGTTGCTATGGATAAATTTGATTACAGCCGAATTACTCCGGGCATCAACGCCCTCACAAAAAAGCTCGAGCGTAATTCCCATATCGACTCTGAGCTTTATACGAAATATGATGTTAAGCGCGGCCTGCGCGATCTCAACGGCCGCGGTGTCATTGCCGGGCTGACGAATATTGCTGACGTTCACGCATATGAAAAAGATGCCGATGGCAACACTGTGCCTTGCGATGGGCAACTGCTTTATCGCGGCTACGACATGCAAGAGCTGGTGCGTGGCATTATTGAAGACAAGCGCTACGGTTTCGAAGAAGTCACCTATCTGCTTTTGACCGGAGAATTGCCAAGCGCCACTCAGCTCAGCCTCTTTGAACAGGAAATGAACAATCACCGCGCACTGCCGGATGGCTTTGTGCGCGACATCATCATGGAAGCACCTGCCAACGACGTCATGAACGGTCTTGCACGCTCGGTGCTGACGCTCTATACCTACGACAACCGCGCTGACGACATCAGTCTGCCAAATGTCATGCGCCAGTGCCTGCAGCTGATCAGCTGTTTCCCCGTCATCGCCGCACACACTTATCGTGTCTATGATCACTATCATAACGGCAACAGTCTTGTGCTGCATGACCCAATCGATGGACTTTCCCATGCGGAAACGATTCTTTATCTGATCCGTCCAGACAAGAATTTCAGCGAATTGGAAGCGCGCCTGCTTGATCTCTGCCTCATTCTGCACGCAGACCACGGCGGTGGCAACAACTCCGCTTTCACTACTCGTGTCGTCACCTCCACTGGTACCGATACTTATTCAGCCATTGCCAGCGCCCTTTGCTCGCTCAAGGGACCGCGTCACGGCGGCGCCAACATTCGTGTGCACCATATGTTCAACGATCTCAAATGCCGCGTCACCGATTGGACCGATGACGAAGCCATTGCCGAATACCTCGAAGCCATTTTGGACAAGCGCGCCTTCGACCGTTCTGGCCTCATCTATGGCATGGGCCACGCTGTCTACTCCAAGAGCGATCCCCGCGCCACGGTGCTGCGTCAATTTGTACGCGAACTTTCCAAAGAAAAGGGACGCGAAGCAGAATGCGATCTTTATATGAAAGTTGAAGAAATCGCCGGTCGCATGATTGCCGAAAAGCGCAAGATCTACAAAGGGGTCAGCGCCAATGTCGACTATTACAGCGGCTTTGTATATGATATGCTCAACCTGCCGGAAGAGCTCTACACACCGCTTTTCGCCGTCGCTCGCATCAGTGGCTGGTGTGCACATCGTCTCGAAGAGCTGAGCCAAAACAGCAAGATCATTCGCCCAGCTTATCTTGGCATCGCCCCTCGCCACGACTATGTAAAAATGAGCGATCGCCACGATTCGCCATTTCCACCAGCTTATCTTCATCATAAATAAACAGCGGCGCCGTCGGCCAGATTCTGGTAACGTCGGCGCTTTATTGTGTCACCTCATCTTGACACCGTTGGTGATCTTCGCTATAATAGATATGCTTTCAAAAAGCATATGCGGGTGTAGTTCAATGGTAGAACGGCAGCTTCCCAAGCTGCATACGAGGGTTCGATTCCCTTCATCCGCTTCTCCAAAAGCCTGACGGTTCCTACCGTCAGGCTTTATTTTATGTCGGGCAGCACTCGCCCATCAAAAAAGCTGCGCAGCACTGCGCAGCTTTTTTGCTCATTATAGAAGGGTAAGCCATCAATATTGACGCTTGATTTCGAAGCCGTGTTCTTCGAGGGCTTTGATGATCTGGGCAACGTGTTCGTGGCCGTTGGTTTCTGCGGTCACTTCGAGAACAACGCGGTTGAAGCGGTCTTTTGCCTTGAACTGGTTGTGATCCAAGCCGATGATGTTGGCACGCTGATCGGCGAGAATCTTGGCGATCAGCAGCAGCTGACCAGGTGCATCTGGCAGCTCTACGCTGAACGCAAAGATGCGGCCGCTGGTAACAAGCCCCGAGCGAATCATCGACGAGATGGTGACCATGTCGATGTTGCCGCCGCTGATGACACAGCCAACTTTCTTGTTGCAGCTGTTGAGATGACGCAGTGCTGCCAATGGCAGTGCACCGCTGGCTTCAGCGACGAGTTTATGTTTTTCAAGGAGCAGCAGCACCGCTTCCATGATTTCTGTTTCATTAACGGTGATGATACCGTCGACGTATTTCTGTACGATGTCAAACGTGGTTTCACCGACTTCGCCAACAGCAACCCCTTCGGCACAGGTGCTGACTTTTGGCAGCGGCGTAACTTTGCCGCGTTCCAGCGAGAACTTCATGCTGGCAGCACCTTCTGGTTCAACACCGGTGATGCGAATGTCTGGTTTCATTGCCTTGGCTGCAAGTGCAACACCACTGATGAGGCCGCCGCCGCCAACTGGCACGAGAATCTCATCAAGATCTGGATTTTCTTTGAGCATTTCCAGCGCAATGGTTCCCTGACCACAAAGCACGCCATAATCGTCATACGCATGAATAAAGAGGCCACCGGTTTCAACAGCAACTTCCAGTGCTTTGCGATATGCCTGGTCATAATTTTCACCATGAATCACCACATTTGCACCTTTTTCCTGCGCGCTCTTGATTTTGATCAGCGGTGTGACTTCTGGCATAACGATGGTGCATGGGCAGCCGTAATGCTGTGCCGCATAGGCAACACCCTGTGCATGATTGCCGGCAGATGCAGTAACAATCCCATGGGAACGTTCTTCTTCGGTCAGCTGAGAAATTCTGTTGTAGGCACCACGCAGTTTGAAACTACCGGTATTCTGGAGATTTTCCGGCTTAATCCAAATCTGGTTTCCGGATTCTTTCGAAAAATAGGTGCTGTACATCAGCGGCGTTTCAGCAGCAACACCTTTAAGGCGATCCGCAGCTTTCTGGATTTCACTTAAATGTTTTTCTAATACACCTTCAGCCATTCTAATGGCCCCCTTATCTTGAATAATATTGTTTCTACAGTATAACACATGGTTTTGTTCCCTTCAAGGTCTTTACCAACGCTGATAAATGTCACGCTTTTCTGTTATATAATAATTATCTATTGAACAAAGACCATGGATAAAGTTGTTATTTTCTGAAAAATCAGCTATTCTTTATTCATGCACAAGCGGGTAACATTATTCGCATTTGTGTATAATTGAGGCGTGTTGTCAGTACGTGCCGGGCCGCCTACCCTCACATCTTTTTCAGACAATCGTTCTCGATTAACAACCTTTTGTGGACAGACTGTACACTGTAGTCCCCCTTTAGTGTGTCAACGCAGTCTGTCCCTCTTTTTTTACATAAACAAACGTTGTCACCACCGTATATTAACGGTATAATAAAGCCAAATGACTATCACACATCAAGTGAGGCAAGCATGAAGAAACACATTAAAGAGATCATTGTTGTCGAAGGCAAGGACGATGTCAGCGCAGTGCGCCGTGCCGTCGACGCCACCATTCTGACCACCAGCGGCATGGGCCTGGAAGAACGTCGGCTGCGTGAAATTGCCGCCCTGGGAAAACGTCAAGGGGTCATCATTCTGACCGATCCAGATGTCCCCGGCACCAAAATCCGCAACCGTGTCACCGAGGTAGTGCCCGATGCCAAACAGGCGTTCATTGCGCGCAAGGATGCACGCCATCCTGTGACCCATCGCATCGGTGTCGAATACGCATCACCAGAAGTGATCGCAGCAGCCTTGGACGCCGCCTATGCAACAAGCGATACACCAGCGCAGCGTTACCAAATGAGCGATCTTATGCGCTGGGGTCTTGTCGGTCAAAGTGACAGCGCCGCGCGCCGCGCGCGATTTTGTGAACTGCTGCATCTGGGGCATGCCAACGGCAAGGCACTGCTGAAACGTCTCAACGCCTTTGCGCTGGAAGAAGACGTGATTTTTGAAGCGCTGGCTGAACTGGAGGCAGATCATGAATCTCAATGAGCGATTAAAAAAACATCATATTACATTAAAAAAGCAATACGGACAGAATTTTATCGGCGACCCTGCGCTCTTGGAACGCATCGCTGCCGTCTGTAATTGGCAGCCTGGCGACCGCGCGCTGGAAATCGGTCCTGGCGCTGGCACCTTAACCCGTGCCATTGCGGCTCGTGCAGAAGACGTGCTGGCCATCGAAATCGACCGCCGATTGGCACCGCTTCTGGAAGAAACACTGGCTGAATGCGGCAACGTCAAGTTGGTGTTTGCCGATGCCCTGAAAGCCGATCTGGACGCCCTTATGCGCGAACAATTAAACTGGGACGCACCCTACAAACTGGTCGCAAACCTTCCTTATTATATTACCACCCCGCTGATTATGCATGTTCTTGAAGACACCGCCCACGTCAGCGAATTGGTCATCATGGTGCAGAAAGAGGTCGGCGAACGCCTCACCGCAAAACCAGGCAGCAAAGCGTACGGCGCCGTAACGGTCATGGTGCAGTATGCCGCCACAGCGGAACGCGCCTTTGATGTCGGCCGCCGCGCCTTTGTGCCAGCACCTGAGGTGGACTCCACCATTCTCCATCTGGTGCCTTATGCCGAACGTCCGCTGCAAGCCAAGGACGACGCGCTCATGCGCCGCGTGGTCAAGGCCGCGTTCAGCCAGCGCCGCAAAACATTGCGCAATTCTCTGTCCAGCCTGGGCTGCGACAAGAAACTGATTGCAGCATGTTTGGAACAATGCGGCATTGACGACAACCGCCGTGCCGAAACTTTATCGGTGGCAGAATTTGTCGCCCTGGCAGATGCTTTTTATGAACAAGGAGGACACCAATGAACGCACGAAAGAATTATGAAGCATGGTGTGCCCGTACCGATTTGAACGATACTGAACAAGCCGAACTCTTGGCAATGGCTGACGACGATCTCGCCATCACCAAAGCTTTCGGCGCCAACCTTTCCTTTGGCACCGCCGGACTGCGCGGCATCATGGGCATGGGTTCTAACTGCCTCAACCGCTTTACCATCGCCTGGGCCACTGCTGGCATTGCCGAATGGCTTTTGGAAACCGGCAAAGCAGGCCAGCCTGTGGTCGTTTCTACCGACAGCCGCCTGAATCACCGTCTTTTTGCGCACACAACCGCACTGGTACTGGCGCAATACGGCTTTCCAGTGCTGCTCTGGCATGAGCCAACGGCAACACCGATTCTCTCGTGGAGCGTGCGCCATTTTCAAGCCGCAGCCGGCATCATGATTACGGCCAGCCACAATCCACGCGATTATAACGGCTACAAAGCCTACGATACCAACGGCTGCCAGCTCTTGGCAGACGATGCCGCCATCGTCACCCGCCACGCCGACGCCTACTTCGCAGGCAAAGCGCTGACCGTCGAGGGAGATTTTGATGCGCTCTGTGAAAGCGGCGCCATTCGCCTGCTTGACACTGAAATCAACGACTATCTCGAGCTCATTGAAACCACCGTTGCACCACTGCAAAATTCCCAAGCGCCAGCGCTGCGCATTGGCTACACGCCACTGCACGGTGTTGGCGGCGCACCTGTGCGCCAAGTGCTCGAACACCTTGGCATGGATGTGAAGGTGGTGGAAGCGCAATTTGCGCCCGACGGCCATTTTCCAACCATCGCAACGCCAAATCCTGAACTGCCCGTAGCCTATGAAGGCCTCTTCGCCTTGGCCGCCACCACCGACTGCGATCTTCTCATCGCTACCGATCCGGACAGCGACCGCCTCGGCGCTGCTGCCAAGGATGCAGACGGTCAATGGCACCTCATCAGCGGCAACCAGATGGGCGCACTGCTCATCGACTTTCTCGCTGAAGCCCGCGGCGTTGCGGAAGGCGACACCATCATCACAACAACCGTCACGTCCCAAATCGGCAAGGCCATTGCCCGTTACCACGGCTATAACCTCGTTGAAACCTTCACGGGATTCAAATACATCGGCAACTGCGTCAACGATGTGGTCAATGACCCAGCCCGTCGGTTCATACTCGGCTATGAAGAATCCTACGGCTATCTCTACGGCGACCACGCCCGCGACAAAGATGCCATTGTCACTGCCGCCCTCGTCGCCTGCATGGCGCAGGCCGACAAAGCACAGGGCCGCAGCCTGCTGGGCCGGCTCGCAGCAATCTACGAAAAAGCCGGCGCCTGGAGCGACCGCCTCATCAACCTCGTGTTCGATCCTATTCCAGGCCAGCCAGCCATTAGCGATGCCGTCATGCAGGCGCTGCGTGATGAGCCGCCAAGAGAATTCGCTGGCGTTGCCGTCGATAAAAATATTGACTATCTGACCGGTATTGATTCTCTCCCGAAAGAAAATGTGTTACAATGTATATTGGCCAACGGTTCTGTCGTATGTTTCCGTCCGTCTGGAACCGAACCAAAAATGAAGTGCTACATCAGCGCCCACGGCGCCACCCTCGCTGAAGCCGACGCATTGAGCGCGCGCATCGAGCAGGCATTTCATTCCTTTGTTGCCCAATTGAAGGAGGATGCATCAAATTGATTCAAGCGGATTTTTCAAACGCTCATACCGACCTCTCCGATCCTGCGCTGGCCGAACGCGTCGCGAAGATCCACGAACGTTTACATCATCACCCAGACCTTATGTGCGGCTGGGTGGAATATCCATTCCAAGTCTCCGATGCGGAGCTGGATAAAATCATCCAGGCTGCAGAAACGGTGCGCAACCGCTGCAGCGTATTTATCGTGATTGGGATCGGCGGTTCTTACCTTGGCACCATTGCCGGCATCAGTCTGCTGCGTCCGCCATTTGAAAAACGCGGAACCATCGGCAATCCACGCATTATTTTTGCCGGGCAGCATCTCAGCAGTGAATACTACAACCACCTCATGGAAATTCTTGAGGATCCGGAAGAAGAAATTTGCGCCTGCATGGTCAGCAAATCCGGCACCACCACCGAGCCAAAGGTGATTTATGCCATCATCAAAGAAGTGCTGAAAAAGCGCTATGGCAATAAACTCAATGAGCATATGACCATCATCACAGATCCACGCTGGGGCTATCTTCACGAAGAAGCTGCCGCCAACGATTTTCCATGCTTTGAAATCCCTGTCGACATCGGCGGGCGCTATTCGGTACTGACAACTGTGGGGCTTTTCCCATTTGCTGTCGCCGGCATCGACATCAAAGCCATGATCCGCGGTGCGCGACAATCTGCCACCATGTTCATGGAGCCGCGGCTGGAATATAACGACTGCTACCAATATGCAGCCATCCGTCATCTGCAGTCTCAGGCTGGCAAACGCATGGAAGTCTTCGAAGTGTACGAAGGGAACCTGTTGTATTTCACCGAATGGCTGCGCCAGCTTTTTGCTGAAAGCGAATGCAAAGATGGCAAGGGGCTCTTCCCAGCTACCATGCAAATGACCACAGATCTTCATTCTTTGGGCCAGTTTTTACAGGAGGGGCGTCAGGATTTTATCGAAACGGTGCTCTTTGTGGAACACATTGAAGATAAAATCAAGATCCCACCAGGCGTTGCCGGCAGCTGCACCAGTCTGCACTGCCTCAATGACATCATCCGTCACAGCGTCTGCACGGCCCATCAGGAAAACAAAACCCCGAACATTCTGCTCAACATCAGCGAATTTTCGGCCTTCACCTTTGGCGAAATCGTCTATTTCTTCGAGAAAGCCTGTGCCATCAGCTGCTATCTCACTGGCGTAGACCCATTCAACCAGCCAGGGGTGGAAAACTACAAAACCGAACTCAAGGCGCGCATTGATTCCATGATCAATGCCGACCATCCCAAGCAAGCCTAACACGGCAAGCTTCAATCAAACTGAAACAAAGGAGGGTGCCTTTTGAGCTACCAGGCATTATATCGCGTGTACCGTCCCCAGACCTTCGCGGCGCTGATTGGACAGGACGCCATTTCCCAAACGCTCTTGAACGCCCTCCGTCATCATCGCCTTGCGCATGCTTATCTTTTCTGCGGGCCTCGCGGCACCGGCAAAACGAGTACCTCGAAAATTCTCGCCAAAGCCGTCAATTGCCTCGATCCACAGGATGGAGAACCTTGCAACGAATGCGAGAATTGCCGCGCCATCAACGAAGACCGCTTTCTCGATGTGATCGAAATTGACGCCGCTTCCAACCGCGGCATCGACGAAATCCGCAACATTCGCGAACAGGTTCGCTTCACGCCAAGCATGGGCAAGCGCAAAGTCTATATCATCGACGAAGTGCACATGCTGACGACAGAGGCTTTCAACGCGCTTTTAAAAACGCTGGAAGAGCCGCCGGAGCATGTGCTTTTCATTTTGGCCACAACCGATCCGCAGAAAGTGCCGAAAACGGTGCTTTCGCGCACCCAGCGCTTTGATTTTCACCGCATTCCAACAGCGGTGTTGACGGCGCATCTGCGCGACATCTGCGACCAGGAAGGCATCGACGCCACAGACGACGCCCTCACGATGATCGCCAAAAATGCCGCCGGTGGCATGCGCGATGCCATCAGCCTCTTGGATCAGACCATCGCCTTTGCCGGCGACAGCATCGACAAGCACGCCGTCACGCAAATGATCGGCGGCCTCGACGATGAAGCTTTGGCCAAGCTGATCGACGCGCTCACCCAAGGCGATACTAGCGCACTTTTCCAAACATTGGAAGGATTGCTGGCACAAGGCAGCGACGCCCGCGCGCTCATGCAGAGCATCCTTGTCTACCTGCGCGATCTGCTCCTGACCCGCGTCGGCAGCGGTGCCGAAGGCAGCGTGCCAAGCGACACCCTGCGCCGCCAAGCCAGCGCTTTCAGTCTGCGTCAGCTGGAACAGCTGCTCGCCAAAGCTGCTGAAGCCGAACGCGACATGCGCATTGCACCAGATGGCGAACTGGTGCTGGAACTGACCCTCGTGGAAATGGCCCTGCTGCTGCACGACGCCCCTGCTGCGCCAACAGCACCAACGAAAGGCGCACACCTGCCTCTTTCCGGCAGTGCGCTGCAGCCACAGCCACCGACTGCCACCGCTGCTGCACCAACAGTGACCACTACACCTGCCAGCGATCAGACTGCCGCACCGGCAGCGCCAGCAGCAGCCGCACCTGCAAGCAGTGACGACGACGCCAATCTTGACGCCCTGCGCCGCCTTTGGCCACAGACCGTGGAAGCGCTCAAAGATGTCAGCATCCGCATCCATGCCTTTGTCAAGCCAGCAGAGCTCGTACGCTACGAAAGCGGCACCCTGACCCTGCGCTGGCCGCGCGGTGCCATTTTCAACTGCAAGCAAATGCGCATGGCCGACAACCAGAAAATTCTCGCTGACACCCTGGCCACCCGCTGGCCTCACCCTATCAAATTCAACTGCGAGCTTGAAGAAGAGCCGCAGAAAGACCCTGCGATTGACCTCGCCGGCGCCATTCATCAGGTGTTCGGAGAGGATGTCCCTATAGAAATCATTGACGAAAAACCAAAACATCACTAAGGAGGCCCTACAATGGCTAATATGCAAAACATGATGAAACAGATGCAGAAAATGCAGCGCAACATGGCAAAGATTCAGGAAGAACTCGCCCAGACACCAGTAGAAGGCACTGCCGGCGGCGGCGTGGTTAAAGTCACCGTCAACGGCGCCAACCAGGTACTTTCTGTGGAACTGGCACCAGAAGTGGTCGATCCAGACGACATCGAAATGCTCCAGGACCTCATCGTTGCAGCTGCCAACGACGCCATCAACAACGCACAGAAGCTTTCTGAAGAACGCATGGGCGCCCTCACCAAGGGCATGAAGCTGCCTGGCGGCATGGGTGGTTTGTTCTAATGCAGCCTTATCAGGACGCCATCGGCGAAATGATCGACGCCTTCGCGCGTCTGCCAGGCATCAGCCACCGCGGCGCGGAGCGTCTTACCTACTATCTTCTCCAACAGCCGGAAGAAGTCAGCGACACCCTTGCGCGTGCTGTCCATAATGGCCGTCACAGCATTCATTACTGCAAGCGCTGCTTCAATCTCACCGACGAAGACTACTGCCCAATCTGCAAAAGCAGCAAGCGTGACACCCACCGTGTCTGCGTCGTTGAAGAAGCCCGCGACATCATCGCCATCGAACACAGCGGCGCCTACAATGGCCGCTACCATGTGCTTGGCGGTGTCATCAGCCCCATGGACGGCATTGGCCCAGACAAGCTCCACATCAAAGAGCTGATGCAGCGCATCGATGAAGAAGGCATCGAGGAAATCATCCTCGCCCTCAACGGCAGCGTCGAAGGAGAAGCCACCACGCTCTATCTCATCAGCCAGCTGCACAACAAAGATGTCAAGGTCAGCCGCATTGCGCAAGGCCTCTCTGCCGGCAGCGACATCAAATATGCCGATCAGATGACACTTTCCCGCGCAATAGAAGGAAGAACCGAAATTAACTATTGACAAACTCTTTACAATCATGTATTCTATAAAAGTGCTCAACAATAGCACTTCGCGGATGTGGCGGAATAGGCAGACGCGTACGTTTCAGGTGCGTATGCCGCAAGGCGTGTGGGTTCAAGTCCCTCCATCCGCAGACCATAAAAACGAGCTGATTGTCAGCTCGTTTTTTTATTGCCCAAAAGCACTCCCTTCCTGTTCAAAACAGGCCCGTCGGTTTATACTATAAACAGCCGCCCCTTGCGGGCATTCCAGACAACCAGGAGGACACCATGATTTACACCAACCTGACAAACAAGGCCATGAAAATCGCCTACGCCGCCCACCATGGGCAAACCGACAAAATCGGCCTGCCCTACATCTTCCACCCCTATCATCTGGCAGAGCAGATGACCGACGAGGTCAGCACCTGCGTGGCCCTGCTCCACGACGTTGTGGAAGACACCCCCATCACCCTCGACGAGCTGGCGCAGGATTTTCCACCAGCGGTCATCGACGCCCTGCGCCTTTTGACCCACGCCCCGGAAGTGGACTATTTCGACTATGTGCGCGCCATCGGCAGCAATCCCGTCGCCAAGCAGGTCAAGCTGGCCGATCTTGCCCACAATTCCGACGAAACACGCTTTGCCGGCTGCCCAGCCATCAGCGCCGACGCCCTGAGCCGCCGCCGCGAAAAATACGCGAAAGCCCGCGCCATTTTGGAGAATGACGCTCATTAGCGGTCCGCCGCACAGCGGCATCACTTTCATCAGACAAAACAAAAGCAGTAAGCCCTTGCAACGGCTTACTGCTTTTTCTATGCTATTCTGATTTTGCTCGGAAAATGAAGGCATTCAGCGAGCGGATGCCATACCGCACCCATTCGCTGACGCTTTCCCGCGAGAGATTCCAGGTGATGATGGCACTGAAGGCGATGATCGCCGCCATTTTCAGCGCAGGCTGTGGGATAAACGTCAATACACCAAATAAAACAGCGATGCAGTACGTGTGCAGATAATACACCGGCAGGGTGTGTCTGCCGATGCGGCTCAGAAAAATCCGCTTCGATGTCATCAGCACATTGCCGGCAAAGATCCAGCCAAAACCGATGAGATAGCCGACGATGCTGAGGAGAACGCCAATGCCCGGTTTTGAAATGCCGCTGGCTGCAAAAGAACGGTCCCACCAAAAGAACGATTCCGGGACGCCGCAATGAATGACGACGTAGGTATAAACAGCGGTGATTGGCAGCATCGCCACAGCCGCCAGTTTTTTCCGCCGGGAAAAAATCCGCGGTTTGTCCGTGTCATAAAAATAGCCAAACAGAAAAAACGGCATCAGCTTGATCACACGTGAAAGCGCCAGAAAGCTGTTAAATTCATAAAAAAAACCGGCAAAAATGCCTGCGCATAAGCTGAAAAATACGACGTGTTTGACGCGGCATAAATCCGGTAAGAGAATTTTCCAGATGAACAGCGCCAAAATATACCACAGCGTCCACGCTGGCGTCAGCAGGGAATGCCATGGGTGATCCACCATTTTCTCGATGCTGTCCAAGCCGCCGTAAAGATAGGTGACTGCGAAGTGCAGCACGTTCCAGGCAATGTTCAAGGCCAGAAACGGAACCAGGAAATTTTCCACTGCATTTCTGCGACCCTTCTCCAGATTTTTTGACGTGCAGCCAGAAAGGAACACAAAAACCGGCATATGAAATTGATAGATAAACACATACAGCAGCTTGGCTGCAAAGATGTCCTGGCGCACCAGCTCCAGCCCATGCCCCAGCACAACCAGAAAAATCAGCATGCCTTTCAGATTGTCGATCTGATGATTACGCTCTTCAAACGCCACATCAATCAGCCCCTATCATATCGCAGAGTTTTTGTTCCACCGCCTTGCCAATCGCCATGGCTGATTTCTTATTGAGATGAACCCCGTCCACCGTCACCGACAAATGCTGCCACGATGAAAGACGCTCTTTGATGCCTGGGCACAGCTTCATGGCCGCTGTTGTGAGTGCAACGCCGGTAAAACTGTGTTTGCAAAAACGGCGCGCACCCTGCCCCATCAGCTGGGTTTGAATGCCATAGCAGTCGACAAACGGCAGCCCATAATCGGCAGCAATCTGTGCAATCACAGCATTGTAACGCCGAATGGTTTCCTGAGGAAAATCTTCGATCTCAAAATAGGGAATGCCTACCAAGACAACATGCGGCACACGAGCCGTCAATTTCTTGATACCGTTCCGATAGAGCTGCTCAAACGCACGAACATCTTTTGCCGGACGTTTTCGCGGCATAGCCCCCAGCGCTCGCAGCCGCCAGAGGAACGATGCCTTTCGTTTGTATTGCAAAAGCAAGTCGTTGGTGCCAGCAGCCACCACATAAATGCCTTCCCGATCCCCCGCTATTTCAAGGAAGGCGAACAGCCGCTTAAAAATGCCATAGGTGGTATCACCATTTTCGCCAAAATTTCTGCGCTCAGCACCACCGCTGCAATCAGGCGCAAGGGAATAGCCCAATTGCCCGCGCGTCAAGCTGTCGCCCCAAAAATAAATTTTCATATTGAATCCTTTCTTATGACACCTAACCGAAAGATCCATTTTATTTTTTCTATTATATGATGTAAAAACGGTTTATTCAATGCATATTATGAAACACCAGACATGAATTTCATCCAAGAGGAAAATCGCGTCACCAACAGCCCGAAGAGAATTTTTGAACCATGCTCTTCGCAGCAAAAAATCACAAAAAGACGTGCCGATGATCACAAATCATCGGCACGTCTTCCATTAACGCCCAATACGGTTTAATCTTCCGCTAAAATCCGTGTACCCTGATGCAGCCGCTTGCGATAATCGCCAGGCGATTCGCCAATGGCAGATTTGAACGCTTGGCTGAATTTGCTGCGCGCCTGATACCCTAATAGACCAGCCACTTCTTCCACCGTCTTATCGGTGGTCTGCAAAAGCAGACACGCCTCTTCCATCCGCCGACGCCGCATGTAACTGCCCACCGGCGCACCATAAAGCGCTTTAAACACATCTTGAAAAGTGGTTGCATCAATAGGATGATCCTTGATAAGCTGAGGAATGGTCAAGCGTCTGCTCCAATCACTGACCAAAGAGGAATGAATTTCCCTCACGATGTCAACATGGTGTGTATAATGTGCCGGCAGCGAAATCGGCGCCGACATAAAGCGCGCTGTCTGCCAAAGAATTTCCTGCACCTTCCATTCCAAATAAATCTGGAGCTGTGCTGGCGGCGTGCCAAAAATTGGCGTAAAAAAGCTCGTGCGCAAAGAATGCGCAGCCATCACCAATCGTGGCCGTGCTGCCACTTCATCATAGAAATCCTCTGCTGAAAACCCGATCTTTCGCAAAAAGTCCGGCATCTCCTGGGTGATCTGCTTTGGCGCCATGGAAAGCGCAAACAATTCGGCGCAGCCTGTCGGAAACAACACCGTGGCGGCAGCACCATTGCGCATCGTCTGCACCATCATTTCACCAGCGCCGAGCACAATTTCCGCGCCATCATCCATGCGCCAGCGCATCATGCCGCGATGACAGTAAAAGATCTCCACCGCTTCTTCCGGCTCTGCCAACGCGTAACGCAGCATGTCAGACTTAAACCATCCCAGCGCTGCGTGTACGCCAGGAAAGACTGCATAAAAATCAATTCTGCCCCGGCCTTCTGGCGAAAGGGCCGGAGCAAACACCATCTTCGGCAGCGTCGGCCCCTGCGGCTGTTCATAGCGCGTCAACACCAAATCGCCTGGTGCCACCGTTGACAGGATTTGGGCAATGATATGATCTTCATGGTTATGCATCATAATGCCCCTCTCTTCTATGGTGAATACATTGCTTTCATTATAGCATACTATGGCATGAACAACGTGTCTAATCGACAACACCATGCGCCTTTTTATCAGAAAAGACGTCTCCACCGTGTCTTTTTCTCAGGGTCTTGTGTCCATTCGCAAGCAACATGGCCAGAAGCATTGACGCGCCCTTATTTTCTGCTATGATAAGGGTGTCATCACAAGACAGGGGGAGATGAACGCGCGCCAGGCAAGTGTTATTGTCAACGAGTAACCAGAGTGGGAAAGGATGATTGTATTATGAAAAGGATACTAGCAACGGTATTGGTCGTTTGTCTTTTGATCGTGCCGATCAAAGCATTCGCCGATTCTCCCACCGAAGATGCGACAGCATCGCTGCTGACAGAACGCAACCAGGCATTGACTACTTATCTGTCAGACAATCTCACTGAAAGAGCCGTCTACGATCCTGAATGGCGTGCTCAACTGATTCAGGACTTTTTCGCCGAACACCCACAGTATGCTGATCTCTCCTGTGACACGACCCATGCACCCCAGGAATTGCAGACTGTGACCGTCTATCGTGCTCAAACCATGGCCTCCCACGCACAAAAAAACGGTTCGGAACTTTATGTCACGTACTATGACGATGGCTCATTTGTCTTCGGCACATTGACGTATAACAACACAGAAAATGCCTGAACGCGCGCAGCGCGGCGGATCATCCGCCGCGTTTTTTGTTTGCCTTGCTGATGCATCAGAAGTTATTTGCGCTCTATTTCCTATCATGTTATAATAAATGGATGTCTTGAAAAGAAGGAGTGTGAATGAATGAGCCCGCGCAAGAAAAAGACGCAAAAGCACCACGCGTCCGCCAAAAGGCCTGCAAAAACTGCATCAGCACGCCGCCAGCCTGCTCACGGCAAACGGCGCCCGCCAGCCAAAAGAAAACGACAGACCGCTGACACCATCATGAATACTTTCGTGTTCGGCATTGCAGTTTTTTTGGCCCTCTGCGCCATCAATCTCATTGGTCTCACCGACTATGTGGAAGAAACCAAAAACACCACCGTCACCTATCAGGTTGGCGACCCAAGCAGTTTCTTCGATGCGCTCGGCCCGATCGCTGAGGATTATTCCGACACCGGACTCTATCCATCGGTCATGCTGGCACAGGCCGCCTTGGAAAGCAATTTTGGCGAGTCGCAGCTCTCATTCGATTATAATAATTACTTTGGTATTAAATCACACGGCCACCATCGCAGCGTGCGCCTGTCTACAACAGAATACTACGATGGCGAAGCAACGACAATTCGTGACTATTTCTGCGTTTACAGCAGCCCTGCCGATTGCTTCGAAGATTACGCCGATCTCATCACAAGCAACAAAAACTACAGCGACGCCGTTGGCGCCAAATCACCGGCGCTGGCTGCCCGCGCCTTGCAGGATGGTGGCTATGCCACTGATCCAAACTATGCCAGCAAGGTCATTTCTGTCATCAATGAATACAATCTGACCCGCTTTGACCCAATGGGCATTCCTGGTGAAAAAAATACCGCATCATCCGACACCGATGAGGAGGCCGACAACACATGACACAAAAACTCTGGACGCGTCCATTTATTATGATCATGGGCATCAATTTCCTGATTTTTCTCAGTTTCAACATGATCAACCCCTCGCTGCCGCTGTATTTGCAAGACCTTGGCATCAGCGAAACGATGACTGGCGTCTGCATCAGTATTTTCACCGTCAGCTCCATGCTCATTCGCCCAATTGCCGGTGATGTGCTGGACCATTTCGGGCGCCGCAGCGTCTTTTTCATCAGCATGATCCTCTTGGCGATTCTCGTGTTCTGCTACTCGTTCACCTCTGCCATCGCCCTGCTTTTGGTGCTGCGTGTCATCCACGGCATTGATTGGAGCTTTGCCTCCACATCCACATCAACCATCGCCACCGACATCATTCCGCGCCAGATCACTGGCACCGGCATCGGCATTTTTGGCATGTCAATGTCCCTGGCGCTCGCTGTAGCACCAGCACTGGCAGTGGACCTTATGGATCGATACAGCTTTTCTACCATGATCGATGTCAGCAGTGCCTTTCTGGTCTGTGCCTTGCTGCTGGGCTTTTTCTTCCCATTCGAAAAGACCTTGCAGCATGCAACGCCGGTCAAATCAAACATGCCAAAAGAAAAGCGCACCATCATTGAACACAGCGCGATTCTCCCAGCCATCATCATGGGCTGCATCACGCTGACCATGAGCGCTGTCACCACCTATGTGCCGCTGTACGGCACCACGCTCGGCCTTGGCAACACCGGATATTTCTTTTCGATTTATGCCATCGGGCTCTTATTGGTACGTGGCTGCATTGGCCGCGTCATTGACCGCTTCGGCATCGTTGCTGCCACCTTGCCATCCTTTGTCTGCATGCTCATTGCCATGCTTCTTTTGGGATTGGCACAAGACCTGCCGATGCTCTTAATCAGCGGTTTTCTCTACGGCTCCGGCTTTGGCGGCGCGCAAACCACCATGCAGAGCCTCTCTGTCATGAATGCATCGATCGACCGTTTTGGCGCTGCCAATGGCACCTTTTTCATCGGTTTTGACCTGGGCATTGGATTTGGCGCCCTGCTCGCCGGCACCCTCAGCGACCATCTCGGTTTCCGTGCCATGTACCTAATGCTGATGGTTTTCATCGTCATCGCCATCGTGCTGGTTGCCAAGTTCCGTCCACATAAACTTTCAAACAACTAATCCCCTATAGAAAGGACTTTACCAATGAAATACCTCATTGCTTCCGATCTTCACGGCAGCGGCAGCTGCACGCGCCTGCTGCTCGAACGCTTCGCCGCCGAACAGGCCGACATGCTCGTTCTTCTCGGCGACCTGCTCTACCACGGCCCTCGCAACAATCTGCCTGGCGAATACGATCCCAAAATCGTCGCTGCGCTGCTCAATGAACACAAAGAGCACATCATCGCTGTGCGCGGCAACTGCGAAGCAGAAGTGGATCAGATGATGCTGGAATTCCCATGCATGGCCGATTACACCTATCTTTGGCTCGACAACGCGCCCATCTTCGTCACCCACGGCCATCGCTACAACAACACCCATCTGCCGCCGATCGCCACACCGCGCACCATTCTGCTTCACGGGCACACCCACGTGCCTGCCAATGACACCTTCCCAACCCACCGCTATATGAATCCAGGCTCCACCACCCTGCCTAAGCAAAACAGCCCAAAAAGCTACATGCTCATTGATGGCGGCAAGGTGTACTGGAAACACCTTGAAGACGGCACCGTTTATATGGAAGATGTGCTCAATAAAGACAACCACCAATAAGCAAAAACAGTCTGCAGCCGCGACCTCTTCGTCGCAGCTGCAGACTGTTTTTTTATTTTATTGATAGGGCAGCTCTGGTGCCTCACCATTGGCCGCTTCCTGTTCCAACGCACGGATGCGCTCGTCATAACCGCTGAGCGCCGAAAAAGCAGCAAACTGCGCCGCCCGCTGAGCACGCGCCATGGGCGGATGGCGCTTGGACACATGATGCGGCTGATGCAAAATGGCTTCGTATTTTGGGTTCATGCTTTATGACCTCCTATTTGAGCATTGCGCAATCGGGCAGTGGCGCCGTCTTCCAGGCTCATGGCGCGCAGCACAGCGTTTTTCCCGAAGCGCGCCTTTAACGCCAAAACCGTCTCCTGAATCGCACGCTCACGCTTTTGTGCCGCCGCTTCTTCTGGTGATACGGTGTCGAATAAGGACTGCTGCCGCTGTTGCGCTCTGGCGTCGTCTTCCCGTAAGACATGGCAGGCTTCCAAGGTGATGCGCCGCACCAACAGCGACCCATCCACCACGCGATCAAAAAGCGCTGCCGTCGCCTGGATAATGGCTCGCGAAGACGCCGTATGCCCTGCACCATCAAGATCAATGCTGCCATGGGCGTGTTTCGGCACAGGGCGCCCATAATGATCGATGTGAATCTCGCCTTGATAATGATGCCCAGGCTTGAGATTCTCCACATCATAGCCCACCGTCAGCACCAGCTGATCCGTAACCAGGCGCTTGCGCACCAAATCCAGCGCCAACGCCTCCGCCATCTCCAAGGTCACCAGGCGTGCTTTCTTGACGGTGTAGGGTTCCTGCAGCACCTGTCCGGAACTGAGGCTGTTGTTTTGCGGACGATAGGTCTTGATTTCTTCCAGCGTCACCGGCTCCCAGCCCCAGGCATGATCAATGAGCAGCTCCGCGTTGATGCCAAACGTCTTATACAAGCGCTCCTCATTGTAAAAATCGCTGTCGCTGCCGGCAGAACAAAGCGCCACATCTCCCATCGTATAAAGCCCCATTTTTTCCAACCGCTTCGCCGTGCCGCGCCCCACGCGCCAAAAATCCGTAATCGGGCGATGATCCCACAGCGGCTGCCGATACCCTTGCTCATTCAGCATCGCCAGCCGCACCCCATTTTCATCTGGCGGCATCCGTTTGGCCATAATATCCATGGCCACCTTCGCCAAATACAGGTTCGTACCAACCCCCGCTGTCGCGGTAATGCCCGTTTCCGCCATCACCTGCTGAATCAAAAAACGTGCCAGTTCCTGCGGTGCCATGCCATAAGTACGCAAATACGGCGTCACATCAATGAACACTTCATCCACCGAATAGGCCACAATATCCTGTGGTGCAATATAACGCAGATAGATGCTGTAAATCTGCGCACTCACCTGCATATACAGCGCCATGCGCGGCGGCGCCACAATATAGTCCAGCGCCATCCGCGGCTGCGCTGCCAGCTCTCGCGCATCTACCGACTTACCTTCCAAAGGAGCGCCTGCCTTGGTCTTCCGCCAAGCGTTGATCCGTTCGACATCACGCATCACCTCGAACAAGCGTGGACGTCCGCTGACACCCAACGCCTTCAAACTCGGTGTCACCGCCAGGCAAATCGTCTTGTTCGTGCGCGACGCATCTGCCACCACCAAATGCGTTGACAACGGGTCCAGCTCTCGTTCCACACATTCCACCGAGGCATAAAACGATTTCAAATCGATCGCCACATACCAGCGTTCCATAGATTTTCCCTCCTCCCAAAAAACGAACATTCGTTTTCTTTATCCTACCATAGGACACAGACGTTTTCAAGTATATATGTTCGTTTTCCATCAATCATCAGGAAAATAGCGAACGTTTTTCGTCATTTTATGCAGAACCACAGAACGTTTTCCCTGTAACGTGGCACAAAAAAAGCGTCTGTCATCGACGACAGACGCAGAGCATCAAGACTGCTGTTTCTTCTTTTTCTTTTCAAAGGGACGATTCATGTAACGTGGCTGGACAACGAGAAGATACACCAGGCCGACTGCTAGAAGGAGAAGACTGCCCAGAAATCCCCACTGTCCACGCCAGGCAGGAATGGCGATGGCGGCCATGATGCAGCAATAGAGGCATTCGATGCGTGCATTTTTGCGGCGCTGAGCCAGATTCTTTTCAAAGCGCAGATTGCTCACCATCCAGATGGACATCAAAAAAACAGCGGCGCATTTGATCAGAAAGATCACTGTCTCACCGCGCGGACTGAAGCCGTCGGCAATCGGCTGAATGAGCACGCTGAGCGCGGACGCCTGCATAATGACCGCCAGGCGCGTCAGACTCAGCTGCTGCGTGGTCGGCCGCTTCGGCGTCTCCGGCGGCGCACATTTGTCACGCATGAGTTCGTCCAGCGAGCAGTCGAACAGCTCCGCAAAAAGCAGCAGATTTTCCGCCGAGGGCATGGTCTGATCCTTCTCCCATTTCGCCACAGCCTGACGGGTCACATAGAGCTGCTCGGCCAATTTTTCCTGCGACAGGCCACGCGCCAGCCGCATCTCTTTCATTTTCTCTCCCAGCGTCATTGCGCATCCCTCCTTGTCGGCTGATTTTTATGCGATGATTTTACCATGTTTGCCCTGCCAGCACCAGCAAATCCGACGCAACCAATGGTTGCGTTGGTAATTTTTCGCAAAAATACCCATAAAAAAACCCGCAGCCTGTTGATTCAGACTGCGGGTTTTCAAATACATGGTCAAGCTTCCGTCGATGCTTCGTCGTGGTTCAATGCATAAGCAGCATCATAATCCCAAACAAAGTCGTTCTTCAAGGCGAAATGCACATCGCCGTTGGTCAGGCTGATGTCACCGCCGTCTGGCGCTGTAAAACGCACACCGGCGATGCCGTTGGCTTTAAAGGTTGCATCAATGCTGTTGAGCACGGTGTAAATCCAATCATCCACATCGTAGACATGGTAGTCGTCTTTCTGATTGGCCGGTGGCTTGCCATAAATGCTGCCATCTTCTGCCAGAGCGACCACGGCGTTGCCGTCAGCATCCATGGTTACAGGTGCTGCCACGCTGAGGTTCCAGCCTGTTTCTTTGGCAAGCGCTTCAAGAAGCACATCCGGTGTCACTTCGGTGTCGGCATCCAAAGCAACGCTGACCTGTTTCATTGCATCAGGACGGCCGATGGCCAGGGTCACCGTTTTGGTATCTGGCGCAGGCGGTTTCCCTTCAAGATAGCGCTGGAAAATTGCTGCCACCTGCGCACGGGTGGCCAAGCCCTGTGGTGCAATGGTCGTTTCTGTCATGCCATTGATAAGCCCTTCCGCATTGGCCCAGCTCAGCACCGTTTCTGCCCAGCTGGAAACCTGATCGGCGTCGCTGTATTTGCTCAAATCAGCACGGGCGCTGACATCCTGGTCTTTGTAGGCGCTGTAGTTGTGGAGAATGGCGGCCATCTGCTCGCGGGTGATCGGATCGTTTGGTCCGAACTGGGTATCGCTGTAGCCGCTGACGATGCCATTTTCACGTGCCCAGTACACCGGCATCGCATACCAATCGTCACCATGCACGTCCTCGTAAGGATAGCCCAGGTTGCCGTCCGAAAGGGTTGGACTGCCTTCCAGGCGATAAAGCACGCTCACGATCATACCGCGGGTCATGGCCATATTTGGCGAGAACACCGCATCACCCGTGCCTGTCATCAATCCCTGCTGGTAAGCATAGCACACCGGATCATAAAACCAATCGCTGACACTGACATCATTAAACGGCAGCGGTGTTGACTGACTGTTTTCGTCAGCTGCCAAGCTTGCCGTTGGAAAAAGGCTGAGCACAAGCGCAGCCATCAAACACAAACTGAGGAGTTTCTTTTTCATGTCAATCATTCCTTTCCATATTCATCCATCATTGTGCCTGTCCGCCAATCATCACGGCGCTGAATGTCTGCATGCTTCAGCGGCGCCTCTATGTCATCAACCTCTTTTCCGATGCGCTGGCGCAGCACCCACAATGACCTCGCCCACACTATACCACCCCCTCTTCTCAGATGCAAGAGAAATTGTATAAAAAAAGAACCTATGTTCTTCCTCTGAACACATGTTCTTCGTTCTCATTATATGACAAAGCCACCCGCCATGGTGATCACCTGGCCGGTGATGTAACTGGCTTCATCGCTGATCAGATAGCGGATCAAACCAGCAATCTCATCAGGATTGGCATAGCGCCCCATTGGAATCTCTTCATGCAGCACGGCGTTCGTCTCCTCACCGAGCTGCTCCACCATATCGGTGTGCACCACGCCTGGTGCAATGGCGTTGACCCGAATGCCGCTGTACGCCACTTCCTCCGCCAGCGAACGCGTAAAGGCATCAATGGCGCCCTTGCTGGCGCTGTATGCCACCTCACAAGAAGCCGGATGACTGCCCCAGATAGAGCTCAAATTGATAATAACCCCTTTCTGGCGGGCAATCATATCTGGCAGCACAGCGCGTGTGCAATAGAAGGTGCCATGCACGTTGGTGTCAAAAATATCCTGCCATTCCGCATCAAGCATATCCTGCAAGAGACCGTTCCAACTGATGCCGGCACCGTTGATCAGCACCTCCACTGATCCCCAGCTCTCACGCAGGGTGTCAAGCGTCATCTGCACCTGTCCTCCCTGCCGAATGTCACATTGTACCCCCACCACATCACAGCCTTCCGCCTGCAAGAGGCGGCTCAGGCTGTGTGCCGTTTCAATGCTCTCCTTATACAAAAAGCAGACGCGGTGACCATCACGAGCCAAGCGCCGCACTGTGGCAGCGCCGATGCCGCGGGAACCGCCAGTAATGAGAATATTTGCCATCTCCTTCGCTCTCCCTTTTTTAAGCGTGATCTTTTGTAATATCAGCCACGGTGGCGCCACTCACCTTGAGAAAATCATCGACAGCAAAGCCCATCTGGATGCCGCGATGACCAGCGGAAACTAAAATTTCTTCAATATTGTTGATCTCCTGCCCCACATAAGTTGGGTAGGTTTTTTTCATGCCAATTGGCGAACAGCCGCCGCGAATATAGCCGGTGGTTTTCTCCAAATCCTTGAGATGCAGCATCTCCACGCGCTTGTTGCCGCTGGCACGCGCAAATTTCTTCAGATCCAGCTCCTGATCGGATGGAATCACACCAACGACAGGGCCAGTCTTGTCGCCAACAGCCACCAGCGTCTTAAACACTTGGTCCACTGGCCGCTCCAATTCATCAGCCACATGCACCGCATCAAGCGCATCCTCGCGCCACGCGTAATGATACACATTGTATGGCACCTTCGCACGCTCCACAATGCGCATGGCATTGGTCTTTTTTTCTTTTTCCTTACTCATCTGCACCCACCTCCAAGAATCGCTGCAAATGATCGAGCGCCGCGCCGCCCAGGCGCAACCCCTCAGCATAAAATTCCGATGCCGCCGACATGCTCACGCCATAGCGGCGCAAGTTGGTGCTTTCCACCATTGGTGCCACAATCAGCGCCTGACCATTGCGCTCAAGCGCATGCAGCCGTGTCAGCTCACGGTTGTACTGCAGATGACTCAACAGATACGCGTTGCGTGTCATTGGGGCATCCGACAAAGCCAGCGCCACGCTTGGCGTCAAATGCGGACGTGCCATGTTGTAAGCAATCGGATGGGTCTGAATCACAACAATCCGCTCGCAGCCATCGGCCAACGCCTGGCTCACTGGCAGCGGATCAGCAATGCTGCCATCGTAATAGCTGCGTTCTATCAGCTGCACCGGCTCGCCCATGCCCGGGAACGTCACCCCAGCGCGCAGGAACTGGCGCAGGTGTTTTTCTTTTTCCACGCCTTCCAGCGGCCAGAACACCGCATCGCCGTTATCAGAACGGGTTGCTGCCATGCGCAGCGTTCCTGACGCTGCCGCAAAAGCCGCCATATCGATTGGCTGTGCATTCAGCACGGTGTCCAAAAACGCAGGCCCGTCGATGACACGCTCGCCTTTGAACACACCCAAACGGCCAATTTCGCCGTGGGCTTCAAAATATTCACCATATGCTGCTTCCAAGGCATCGCTCTGATTGGCGCGGAAATACGCCGCTGCCACACTGCCTAAAGAAACAGCCGCTGTGTAAGGAAATGTGATGCCAGCGTCAGCCCAGGTCTTGAGCACGCCGAAGCTAAAGGCACTGCGCAGGGCGCCGCCTTCGATGATCAGGCCTGTTTTCATGCCTCTTCCTCCTCCCGCCAGCCTTTGCACACATCCACCCAGCCTTTGGCCTGTGAAGCCGTTTCCAATTCACTTGGCGTCATCGTTACCATGCTTGCCGGACTGCCGCATGCTGGATAAATGTGATCAAAGCGCTGCATCGATACATCCAAATACACCGGCACGTTGTCTGGCAGAGCAAAAGGGCACACCCCGCCAATAGGATGCCCTGTCAGCGTGCGTACATCGTCGCCCTTGAGCATGCTGGCCTTAAAGCCAAAGCAGCGCTTGAACATGCCGCTGTTGATCTTGCCGTCTCCGGCTGTGACAACAATGAGGGCACCGCCTTCCGGTGTTTTAAAGCTCATACTTTTTGCGATCTGCGCCTCTTGGCAGCCAATCGCCGCTGCAGCCAGCGGCACCGTTGCGGTGGCGCCATCTGCAAATTCATGAACGCGTTCCGCAAAGCCCAATGGCGCCAGATACGCCTTCACGCGTTCGGTATTCTCCGTCATACCCTCGTCTCCTTCCACTCAAAACCGCAGACTGACCTCGCCCGAGGCCACCGTCTTCATGCGGCCGTCTGCCGTTTCTACAATCAGTGCGCCGCTGTCATCCAGCCCGCACACATGCACCTGTTCCCGTTCCTTGCCGCGCTCCAGCGTCACATCGCGGTCAAGCACGAAAAGATGGGAACGGTAGCTGTCAAAATACGCCCGTGCCGGCAGATCTTCTGCAAACGGACGGAACCGCTGCAGAACCTCTGCCGCCAATCGATTGCGCACTTCGCTTGTGAGCGGCTCGGTATAAATGCTGGCAGCAATGTTTTCCAATCCCTCTGGAAAACCGCCTGCCGGTGGTGCCACATTGATGCCAATGCCGACCACCGCATAGCGCAGCCGCTGTTCTTCCACGCCGACCGCCGCTTCTGTAAGGATGCCGCTGACCTTGCGCTGTTCCACAAAGCAGTCGTTCACCCACTTAATGCCGACCGTCTTTCCGCAGACAGCCTCGATGCTTTCAGCAACCGCTGTCGCTGCAGCGATGGTCAAAAGGTTCGCCTCGCGCACATCGCAGTCCGGCCGCACAATAGCACTCATGTAAATGCCGCTGGCCTGCGGCGAATAAAATGCACGTCCCAGTCGTCCGCGTCCGGCGGTCTGGCTGTCCGCCAACACCACTGTCCACTCCGGCGCACCGGCTTCTGCCAACGTGCGGGCACGAATGTTCGTCGAATCAATCACCGCATGATATTCCAGCTTAAACGGCGATGCCTGCGGCAGGAATGCTGCCACGCCTTCGGCGCTCAGTGAATCGTCTGCAGCCACCAGGCGATAGCCGCAATTGGTTCGTGCATCGATATCGTACCCCTCGCTGCGCAGCTTGTCAATCGCCTTCCAAACCGCGTGCCGCGACACCGACAGACGATCCGCCAATGCCTGGCCTGAAATGTACGCGTCCGGTTCTGCGCGCAGTGTGCGCAGCACTTCTTCCTTGACACCCATAAGCGGCTCCTTTCCGAAAAAAAGCAAAAAAGGCCTTCTATATGTATAGAAGACCTTCATAAATCATTTACGCGTTTTCCTTTGCGATCTTGCAAAGATCTGCGAAAGCAGCAGCATCGTTGGTAGCCAGTTCAGACAGCATCTTTCTGTTGATGTCGATACCAGCAACCTTGAGGCCGTGGATCAAAGTGCTGTAGCTGAGACCGTTCTGACGAGCACCAGCATTGATACGAGCGATCCAGAGCTTGCGGAAGTCGCGCTTGCGCAGTCTTCTGTGTTCGTATGCATACTGGCCGGATTTCATAACGGCTTCATGAGCTACACGGAAAACCTTAGAACGGTCGCCGTAGTAACCCTTAGCTTGCTTTAATACTCTTTTATGTCTTTTGTGGGTGTTGACACCGCGTTTAACTCTTGCCATTTATCTTGTACCTCCGATATCCTTAGATCATTTTGTTGAGACGCTTGGAATCGCCCTTGGCCATAATTGCACCCTTGCGCAGGTTGCGTTTACGCTTAGGGGATTTCTTTTCGAGAATATGGCTGGTGTAGCCATGGAATCTTTTGATTTTACCGGTACCGGTCTTAGAAAAACGCTTTGCGGCACCTCTATGGGTTTTCATCTTAGGCATTAGAATGTTCTCCTCTCAAATCGCTTATTTCTTTTCTTTATCTTTTTCGCGCAAAGGCACGAGCATCATTGTCATGTTGCGGCCTTCGACCTTCGCTTCCTTCTCCACCTTTGCCACATCGGCAACTTCGGCGGCGACGCGGTCGCACAGTTCCTTCCCTGCTTCTGGACGGGTGACTTCACGACCACGGAACATGATCGTAACCTTCACCTTGTCGCCAGCAGCCAGGAACTTGGCAGCGTTGCGCACCTTGGTGTTGAAGTCGTGATCTTCGATGTTTGGACGCAGTTTCACTTCCTTGATCGAGATCACTTTCTGGTTCTTGCGGGTCTCGCGTTCTTTCTTGTTCTGTTCGTATCTGTACTTGCCATAGTCCATAATGCGGCATACTGGTGGCTTTGCGCCAGGGGATACCTCAACGAGGTCCAGCCCTCTTTCGTCAGCCAGCTTCATCGCATCACGTGGATTCATGACGCCAACCTGAGTTCCCTGTTCGTCGATGACACGGATCTCACGGCAACGAATCTGTTCGTTCACGCGCAATTCCTTGCTGATTGTTATCACCTCCATCAATTTTTCCCAATAAAAAAACGGGTGTGAGCCACCCGTTGACAGATCAAAATAACGACAGCAGCCATAAAGGCGCTATCTTTCTATCACTGCGACCAACAGCCACTTGCGGCGGAGGGTGAGAAACGGATGGTTTCTGCTTTCTGCATCGTTTGTTATAATACCACAGCAGCCGCTCGCTGTCAAGGATTTCCGCACAAAACTTTCGCCGTCAGCCGCGGCGCGCCGCGCAAAAAACGGCCCGGTGATCATCACCGAGCCGTGGTTATGCGTCGTCGTTCAGGCAGTGGCCTTCGCGCCTTTGTGTGGTTCTCCAGGATGGCTGAGATCGCCGGTGTAGTTGATCAACAGCTTGTCGCCCAGCTCAATGGTCGTGCTGCCATCCGGGATAATATAATCGCCGTCGCGCTGAATCAGCACAATCAGCGCATTTGGCCGATGCGGCATCGTCGCAATGGTCATGTTCGGCACGTAATCCTCTTCCTCGATGACCTTCTCCACCAGCGTAATATCCGGCGGTGCATCGCCTTCGATGAGCGCGCAGAGAATCAGCACATCGCCTGCCTTGAGCACCGTGTTGCCCTTCGGCACCATCTCCGTCTCGTCGCGATTGAGGCTGATCAAAATGGAGCCCGGCGGCAAAGTAATGTCCATGACACGCTTATTGACCCATTCATGATCCGGCGTGATTTCAAACTGGATAAAGTTGACCGGTGTTTCATCTACATAGTCGGTGAAGGTTTTGAAAACGTTGCCGCCTTCGTCGATCATATGCAGCTTTTTTGCCACCATCGGCAGAAGCGAGCCCTGAAAAGCAATCGAGAACAGCACCACGCCAAAAACAATGTGGAACATATCGTTCTCCATTTCCACCGGATTGATCACCGCGATGATCGCAAACACCACCGATGCTGCCCCGCGCAAGCCTGCGAAGGACACCAGCACTCGCCGTGCCAAACTGCCGCCGAACGGCCGCATCAGCACGTGTGTCACCAATGGGCGCGCCACAAACGTCAAAAACAGCGCAATCGCCAGTGCCTGCGGCAGCACCGCCAACAGACGGGACGGAAACGACAAGAGCCCCAGCAGGAAGAACAGCATCGAATCGAGAATGCCCGTCACCCCGTCAAAGAACGGCACCAGCGTGCGGCGTTCCGGCAGCACACTGTTGCCCAATAAGAGCCCTACAATGTACACACTCAAAAAGCCTGTGCCGCCCAGCGCCTGCGGCAATGCGTAGCCAAACAGCGCCACTGCCACAATGAAAATTGTCTGTGCTTCAGCATAATGAAACATGTCGCGCGACAATGCCCAATGTGCCAGAAAACCAATGCCAAAACCGAACACCAGCCCCAAAATCAGCTGTGTGGCAAACATGGTACCGATTTCACCAGCAGTAATGCCGCCGCCCATAGCCGTTAAGAGAATGATCGTCAGCATGTAGGCAAAAGGGTCATTAGAACCGCTCTCCACTTCCAAGAGCGACGCCGTGTTTTCTTTGAGCGCCAAATTGCGGGAACGCAACACCGAGAACACCGACGCCGCATCGGTGGACGACAGCAGCGCCCCGCAAAGCAGCCCTTCCAGCATCGGCATGCCCAACACATAGTGGCAGAACAGCCCCACCAGGCCAGCAGTGGCCACGGTGCCCAGGCTCGACAAGAGGATCGCCATGCCAGCCACCGGCTTTGCCGCCTTCCAGCTTGTCCCAAAGCCGCCGTAAAACATGATGATGGCCAGTGCCACCGTGCTCAATTCCTCAGCAAAGCGATAATCATCAAAAGGAATATTTAAAAGCCCGTCCGAACCAAAGACCATCCCCAAAACAATAAACGCCAGCAGCGAGGGAATACCAATGCGCACCGTTACTTTTTTCAAAATCGTACACACCAAAAGCACCAGTGCAATGAACAGCATGAGAATAGGTAACGATACTTCCATTCATATCCTCCTTTTAATGGTATTAAACGTGGCCGCAGCCACAAAAAATGACTTATCGCTTTATTTTACCATAAAAAGACCGCTGTTCGCCACTTTCGGTCCAAATTTTAACCCAATGCAGAAAAGCCTGAATCAGACACTCACACGGTCAACACCTTGGAGCCCATGACCGGTGCGGCGGCCATGACGAAGCACCGCAAACCACAACATCGCCGCCACAACCGCAAAAATAACGAGCAAAAGGCCCAAACCATGAACGTAATTGCTTGAAAGAATGGGCGCCAGCACCATCCCCAAACTGCCGAGAACCGTATTGACAAAGTTGATCAGCGCCGAGGCGGAGCCGGTGTCGCGCTCCTGCTGATTGAGCAAAAGCGCCGTGCTCATTGGCCGCAAAGCGCTCTCAATGATCGTAAACGGCAGGAAACAGAGCATAAACGCCAGCGGCAGCAAACTGCCGAAAACCAGCAGAAGCCCCCCGCAGAGCGCCGTCACAATCAGACACACGTTCATCATCGTGCGCGGCGTAAAGCGACGCACTGCCTTTACATAAAGAATGGGCCCGAGAATCGCTGCCGCAGAATTGAACGCGAAGTAATAGCTGTAACTGGTTTCCGAAAGCCCAAAGAAATCGATGTACACATAGGAGCACACCGCAATATAGCCCATATAAGGCGCAGCCAGCATGGCCGCCGACCCAAGAAACAGGGTGAAGCTGGCGTTACGGCCAACATCGACCAGCAAGCCCAGGCTGCCAGCAAGCGTGCCGCGATACCGTTCTGCGGCAGGCAGCGTTTCTTTGAGACAAGCAACCGCCGCCGTGCAAAGGGCGCCCAGCACCGCCAGCACGGCAAACGTGGCGCGCCACCCTGCATGCGTGACAATAAACGCACCAACAATCGGTGCCAGCATCGGCGCTATCACTGCCATCGCCTGAACGATGGCGAGAATGGTATCGCGGGTGCGGCGGTCGAAGCAGTCTTTGATCATTGCCGTCGAAATAGCCACCATACAGCCTGCGCCCAGCGCCTGCAGCACGCGGGCAGCAATCAGCAGCCAGATGCTCGTCGCCAGCGCGCAGCCCGCACTAAACACCGCATACACCAGAGTGCCTGCGAGCAGAAGCATCTTGCGGCCGTATTTATCGCTGAGCGGCCCAAACAACAGCGTGCCCACAGCCATAAAGAAGAAAAACCCCACCAGCGTCAAATTCACCAGCGATTCCGTCGTGCCAAAAGCCGCCGTCATGTGAGGCACCGCCGGCAGATACATGTCGAGCGACAACGGCACAATCATATTCATGCAGGCAATGAGAACGATGACAAATGTTTTGTTCACAAAAATTCCTCCCTTTAAAACAAATAAAAAGGATCCGACAAGAACGCGGACATTTCAGTCCGCAGCCTTATCCGGTCCTTGTAACACCTATCCGGCAGTAACCATGATAATCTGAAACCCTGCAGCATTGCCGCATCATCTCAGGCACTTTTATCCTACCAAGCATATCGCCCATTGTCAAGCATCTCTCAATAACAGATGCGCTCCTATTGTGCGAGCGCTGTGTTGCATATAGGCAACTTTGCCCGATTCGGCATTTTTTTGACCCATTTCCGCCTTACGCAATCTTTAGCGGTCCAGTATTGTATAGCTAACCTTAGCTTAAATTGAGCTTAAACTTTTCGCAGCCATCGGCTGTGTCCAAAACAAGGAGGATGATTATGTACAAACCTAAGAAAGCCATTGCTGCGGTCTGCGCAGCGGCGATCCTGATGAGCCCGACCGGCGCCCTGGGCGCTTCAGCAGCAGATTACGCAGATTTTCCCAACGATTGGTCGTCGGCAGCGCTGACCCGCGCCATCGACAACGGCCTGCTCGGCGGCGTAAGCGAAGGCCGCATTGCGCCGCAGGGCCTGCTCACCCGCGCCCAGATGGCCGCCATCATCAACCGCGCCTTTGCAAGCAGCGCCAAAGCTGCCCTCGATGGTTACAGCGACGTAAGCAGCGATGCCTGGTACCGTGACGACATGGCCAAGGCCGTGCAAATGGGTACTTTTGCCGGCGCCGGCAGCGGCATGCTGGAACCTGAGCGCGCCATCACCCGTGAAGAAGCCTTCTCCGTGCTGGCACGCGCCTTTGCCTTAAAAGACGGCGACGCCAAAGCGTTGACTGCATTCAGTGACAGCGACAGCGTCTCCAGCTGGGCGAAAGGCACCGTCGCTGCCATGGTCGGCGGCGGTTACGTGAACGGCAACGACGGCGCGCGCCTGAATCCCAAAGCCTCCATCACCCGCGCCGAGTTTGCCGCCGTCATGAGCAACCTTGTGGCGCAGTACATCGATGCGGAGACGGTGCCAAAGGACGGCGGCGTCATTGACGGGAACGTCATTGTGCGCCAAAGTGACGCAAACCTCTCCGGCCTGACCATCAAAGGCGATGTCATCGTCGCTGACACCGCCGACACCGTGCAGCTGGATAAAGTCACTGCGGAAGGGCGCATCGTCGTGCGCGGCGCCTCAAAGAAACTGACATTGGACAACGTCAACGCCAAAGGCGTGGTCGTCAACAACCCAAACCGTGCCGCTGTACTCAGCGCCACGAACGGTGATCTGGGCACCGTCACCGTGCAGAGCGATGTCACATTGGCTGCAGGCAGCCTGGACACCGTGCAGGTGGATAAAACCGCCCATGTCAAAGTCGACAAAGAAGCCGCCATCAAGCAGCTGACCGCCTCCGCTGAGCGCGTCACCATCGACGGCAACGGCAGCGTTGAAAAAGTCGCTGCCAACGCCAACAACGTCACCGTTTTAACGAAAGGCAGCACCGTCACCGCAGCCAAAGGCACCAGCGGCGTCATGGCCGGTGACAGCGCTGTGGCTGCTGGTGAATCAGCCACCGTGGATAAACTGCCTGCCAAAGATCCAGATGGCACTTCCGGCGCCACCAAAAAGACCGCCAAGGAAAAAGAAAAAGCCAAGGCGGACGCTGATAAAACACAGGACAGAACCCTTGCCAGCGATAACGGCAAAAAGCCTGCCGCCAAGCCAGACGGCACCTCCGGTGCCACCAAAAAGCACCATGAAACGCATGCTAAAGACAACGCAGGCGAAAGCGGAAAAGCTGGCGATCAAAGCGGTACCAGCACAAGCACCACCACACCTGGCACCGACAACACCGCCACAACAGCCACCACGGAAGCCCCCGTCTCCGCCACACTGGTCAACACCGAAGCCACTAAGCTCGTGGACCTCGGCTGGTGCCAGTATGTGACGGTACAATTCACTGACGGTCACAGCCTCAAAGACTGCACCCTGACCGTCGACGGCACCGACGTGAGCAAGGCCTTCACCCCGATCAGCGACGATGGCAGCCTCGTGAAATGGGAAATCACCGCGCTGAACCCGGCTCAGCTCACCGTCAAAAGCGGCGACGTTGCACAAACCGTGGCCCTTTCTGACAATGCCAGCCCAACCGCACCGGCGGTGCACGGCATCACAGCGCCAGACTACATCATTGCCCACGGCACCCTTTCCACCTGGGACTATCACCTGACCAACTATGACGACAAAGGCCAGGTGCGCGTGGATCCAGCGAAAACCACCTTCAGCATCAGCGGCAAGGCCAAAAGCGATGCCCCAGCCTTCTTCAGTCCGGCAGCAGAACGCAGCGACAATGGCAGCGGCAGCGTGCTGCTGGAATTCTCCCAGAGAAGCGACGCCGACCGCGCCTGGTTTGCAGCTGTGCCGGAAAACACCAGCGGCACCGTGCAGCTGGTTGCCTTCAATGAAAACAAAAACACCCTCAACGACAACCTGGCCTACACGAAAAACGGCGACGGCACCATCAGCATCACCCTGGGCCAGAAGAACTTCACCGAAAACGGGCGCTACTATGTGCGCGTCAATGCCGACGGCCACGACCCGGCGCTGGTGCCAATTCACGTGGTCAACGCCCTGGCGCCGGTGCTGCAGCTGGATGGCAGCGGCACCTATACCTCCGGTGTCAACGCCCATTTCAAGATTCTCAACATGACCTACGGCGTCACCAACCCAGCCTACGCCGCCGAGCTCACCCGCCCGGACGGCAGCACCGTGGAGCTGGAAATGATCCGCGACTGGTACCAAATCGGCGACTCCTTCGTGCTCTATAACGATGTCAAGGCCGAAAACGGACGCAACAATCTGCCGAACAACGGCACCTACACCCTCACCGTCCATGCCAACGGCTTCAAAGACATGAGCGCCACCTTCACCGTCACCGGCGGCGAAGAAGCGCCAGTGGCAAGAACAAGCCGCGCCATCCGCAGCCTGGATGCACGCTCCAGCGCCACCTCTGTAGTGCCTGGCGGCGGCACTGGCAGCAGCGGCGGTGGCGGCGGATTGGGCATTTCCGCAAATCTGAAATTTGACGCCGATCTGCTCATCAACGCCGAACTGCTCGACAAGCTCGGCCTCGCCAACGACGCCGCCAAAGGCATCGTCGGCCGCTGGCACAACGACATGTCCGGCTACGACACCGCCTGGACCAGCGACGGCACTGCCTACAACTGGCGCGACTACATCACCGCTGTAAGCACCGCCCGCGCCGCTGGCAGCTACCTCTCCTTCGCCGACTACACCGAAGACGCCCGCTGGGAAACCCGCAACAAACCGTCCACGGTGAAATCGGTGCTCGAAGACAACCTCCTCGGTGATGTTCAAAGCAACGGCACCTGGGTCGGCCAGCAGACACCGGAAGTCATGCTGGTAGATGCTGACGGCAAGGCCATCACCGCCGTGCCAAAAGGTGAGGACATCCATCTCAAAGCCAGCGATGCCGGCTATTTCAAAAAGCTGAACAGCATCAACATCAACAAATGGCCGATGGACCTCGACAACAAATATTACCACATCGACGGTGACACCCTCACCATCGACCACGAAGCGCTCGGCCTTCTGCCTGCGGATGAAAACACCATCACCCTCTATGCCGACGGCTTCCGCGCCAAACAGCTGAGCGTGCGCTACACCCGTAATCTGGAAACGGGCCTCTCCGGCCCCGGCGACGTCACCCGCGGCAATCAAGTGCGCATGACGGTGGAAGGGTCAAAAGGCGACTTCCTCAACCACCTCACCACCGTCACCGTCTACAAACCAAGCGGCGAAACCCGCGGCGTCTATCCGCGCGGCGCTGGCAGCTACGACGACAACTACTACACCATCAGCAAAAACAACGTGCTGACCATTGTCGACAACGACGGCACCCTCTTCAACGAAGACGGCCGCTACACCATCAGCCTCGACGCCCAGTATTACAACCGCCTCACCACCCAGCCATTTGTGGTCAGCGGCGAAAAGAAGGCGACACCACAGCCAACCGCCACCACCAAAAATAGCGACGGCAACTATGTGCTCACCTTTGACAGCGCAGCCGCCGACTGGGGCAACAATCTCAGCGCCGTCAGCGTCAACAGCAAAGCCTACGGCCCAGCTGCTGATCTTTCCGAGCTGAACAAGCGCGAATACCGCTGGAGCGTCAATGCCACCGGCGGCTACGACCTCACTCTCCAGGACAAGGACTTCAACAAGGAAGACAACAGCGTCACACTCTCCGCCACCGGCTACAACGACGCCACCTTCCATGTCGCCAAGGACGCCAAAACCAGCGACAGCGCCGCCAGCACACCAACCGTCGCCGAAGCGCCAGCAGCACCAGCGCCATCCTTCCCAGACAACGGCACCGTGCTGCTGACCTTCAATGAGGTAAACAGCACCTGGCAGGACAAGCTCACTGCCATCAGTGTCAACGGCACCACCTACAGCCTCTTTGACGCCCTCCTCGGCACCCCAGGTGACAACCAGTATCAGTGGCAGGACAACGGCACCGGCAAAAACGCCCTCTACCTCAACAAGAGTGCCTTCAAGACCGGCGACAACATCGTCACCCTCTCGGCCGATGGCTACAAAGACATGATTGTCAGCGTCAGCATCGCCAAAGAAGCCACGCCGGAACCACCAGCGCCGCCTGCTCCGCCAGTAACGACGGAAGAAAAAGATGTGCCAGTTGTCAGCTACGGCATTGGCGGCGGGTACAGCTACATCTACTTCGATAAGGATGGACACCATTCGAAAGAAGCAGAAACCTATGCAAAAGCGGTGACCAGCGTGTCGGTCAATGACGCCGACTTTGAAAAAGTCAGCTACTACCTTTTGGATTTGGGAGAATACGTCGTCAGCACCAGCGGAACGAAGTACATCTCTTTTAAAGACAGCACCTTCAAAGGAAAAGACACCACCGTTGTCATCAAAGCCAAAGGCTACAAGGATCTGAGCCTCACCGTGGACAAAGACGGCGAACTCACCCTCAACGACACCGCCTCTGCGCCTAAAGATCCAACAACCAGCGTCACAGAAGAAGCCGCGCCGGAACCGCCAACTGTGCCAGCAGCGCCAGCGCCTGAAGCAAAGGAAGTGCCAGTGGTCAGCTATGGCAGCAGCAGCGACTCCAGCTACCTCTACTTTGACCACGACGGTCAAAAGCCAGAAGACGCCCAGGCATATGTCAATGCCGTGACCAGCGTATCCATCAACGACGTCGACTTTGAAAAAGTGTCCTATTACCATCTGGGCACAACAGAATACATGGCAAGCAGCAGCGGCCAGTATAAATACCTCTTTTTCAATGGCAGCGTCTTCAACGGCAAAAATGCCAAAGTCGTCATCAAAGCCGACGGCTACAAAGACCTGACCTTCACCGTGAGCAAAGATGGTCAAATTTCTTTTGACGATACTGCATCCACAGCCACCGTCGAAACCACAGAAGCACCAACCATGCCGGAAGGACCAACTGTGAAGAAAAAGTATGGCGCATGGTTCTACACCCTGAGCTTTGCCAACGCCGACAACACCGCCGCCTATCTCTCGGACGACAGCTTCACCCTCACCGTCAATGGTACGAAATACGAAAAATCCGATGTCGATTTTCTCAACAACGATGAGTTCCACATCGACACCAGCGACAACACCCTGATGCTGCACGACAGCAGCTTCACCACAAACGGCAACACCACCGTCACCATCCACGTCGACGGCTACCAGGACCGCGTCCTCACCATCGACCGGAATGGTGCCTTGATCAACGCTTAATTCCTTTATACTTTTTCCTTCTTATGCAGAACACCCCCGCGCCAGGCCCAAGCCCAGCGCGGGGGCGTTCTGTTTCTCTCCCGCCGTCATAACCTGCGACAAATCGCAAAAAAATCAAGATTTGTCGCACATATACGCATCAACCTGCGACAAATTTGCAAAATCTCACAATTTGTCGCACATAAAAACGCGCGCCTCCCACAGCGCGCGTTTATTTTATGCCATGATGCCTTCCACCACCTGCCAAAGCAGCGAAGCCGCCGAAAAGAGCAGCACCACATTGACCAGCTGCTGGAAAAAGCTGGTGTTCATGCGCTGCACAAGCCAAGTGCTAAGGCGCAGCGCCACAAGCACCGCCGCCAGCCCAACGATCATATAAGGCAGCCGCGCCATCGTGTAAGAACCGGCGAACACATGCGCCAGGCAGGTGAACCCCATCGAAAACGTGCCGCAGCCAAACTGCATCACGCGAAACATCTGCTTGTCGCGATAGCGGTTGCGCGTGTAGATGACCGTCAGCGGACCGCCGCAGCCAAACGCGCCGGAAATGATGCCGGAGCACACCAAGAGCAGCTTGTGCCAAGGCCGCTCGTGAAACGTTGTTTTTGCCTTGCCGCGATGGTTTTCAATAAGCCCCTTGATGGCGGTAAACGCAACGAAAATGCCCAGCACGCCTTTCAGCGCCAGCTCTGGCAGATATTGCAACGAAAAGAAGCCGATCGGCATGCCAATGATGATAAACAGCAAAATATGTGCCAGCTCACGCCAGTGGATCTCATGGCGCACACGAAACGCCTGCACGCCCGACTGCAGCGCCGCAAACAGCACCAGCATCGACACCGTCAGCTCCAGCGGCATGAACATGCTCAACAGCGGCAGCGCAATCACATTTGCCGCAAAACCAATCAGCCCTGCCATCGTCATCGCCAAAAGCATCACCGCACCATACAGCACCAGTGTTACCATTCTTCCATCGCTCCCCTTTTTCTTACTCTCATAGTGCAACATTATACCACAGTCACCATCGCTGCGCACAAAAAAGCGCGCCTCCTGCTGGAGACACGCTTGTGCTTCTGTTATTCTGTGCGCAGTGCAATGACAGGGTCCTTCTTCGCCGCCTTGCGCGCCGGGATCATGCCGCCAATCATCGTAATGAAAATACTGATCACAACGAGCACAGCCCCAGCCTGCACCGGCAGATACACCGTCACATCGGTGCTTTCAATGAGCTGCTTCAAAATCGCGTTGATCGGATACGTCAGCGCCACCGAAATGCCCACGCCCAAAGCGCCCGAGCACAGCCCGATGATGAGCGTTTCAGCGTTGAACACCTGCGAAATGTTGCGCTTCGACGCGCCAATCGCACGCAGAATGCCGATTTCCTTGGTGCGTTCGAGCACAGAGATGTGGGTGATGATGCCGATCATGATGCAGCTGACAATCAGCGATACCGCCACAAAGGCAATCAGCACATACGTCACCACATTGACCATTGATGTCAGCGAATTGGTCAGAAGCGAAATGTAATCGGTGTAGGTGATCTGTTCCTCTTCCGGCTTATCGGCGTTGTAATTTTCAATGCACGCCGTCACACCTTCCTTGTCTTCGAACGAGTCGGTGTAAATGCTGATCGAATATGGCGCATCCAGGCTCACCTTGCCAAAGCTCGTGAGATTGTCCTCATAGGTCACATCGCCCATGTACTGGTCGTAGAAATCCACCAGCAGCGCCTGATCCGGTCCCGATGCCAGCCACGCATCCAGCGCCGCCGCCATCGTCGTCTCGTCGCCGCCCATGCCGCTCATTGCTGCCATGGCGCTCATGTCACCGCCTTCAGCAGCGGTGCCGCTCTCCTGTGCCGCCGAGTACATCATCATCGTATACAGCGACGCCTTTTCGCTGATGCCAAGTCCCTGCATGTAGGCCGTTGCATCGGCGGCCTTCGCTGCATCGTCGGCCGCTTCAAATTCCACACCATTGAGCACATTGACCGTTGGGTTGGCTTCCTGCGCCTGCACCACTGCGCTCTTATCGGTGTAATCGATGAGGTAATCGGTGAGCGCGCGCGTATAGGCCACATTCGACTGAATCGACGCATTTTCGCTGCCGTCCTTCGGACGCACAATCCCGCTCACCACCAGCTGCAGGCCGTTGTCGTACATCTGCTGCTGATAAGACAAATCGTCGTGTACATCCTTAAAGGTGCCATCGCCATTGTCGATGTAATAATCGCACGCCGGCACCAAACGGAAGCTCTTATTCATCAAATCCTCATAGCTCCAGGATGGCGTGTCGGCTTCCTCGCCAGCATCGAGCGCATCCTGAATGGCCTTGTACGTATCGTCATCGATCACACCCAGCTGATAAAGCACCGACGTTGGAATGCTGTTCTTATCGTCCAGCACCAGCACCACTTCATTATAGGCCTCCGGCCATCTGCCGCTGACCACATCGTAGCTGTCGCTCACCACTGGGCTGATGAGTTCGTTCTCATCGCTGCCCGGAATGATCTCGTCGAAATTTTTCGCACCCACCGTCGAACCAGCCGTCATCGGATTCATGTTGATGGCGATATCGCCGTTTTTCATGTTTTCCTGGCTTTCTTCCATTTCTTCCATGGTCGTGTTGGTGTCGCGATCGGTGTTAATCACACCGCCTGCAGCATCCGTCGTCAGCACATCAAAATCCACATTGTACGTGTACACCACGCCATTGGTGCCCAAATACTGGTGAATGTCGCTGTCTGGATCATCCAGGTATTTCTTAAACGCCGTCAAATCGTTTTCCGTAATGCTGGCGTTCATGTTGGCGTCCATTTCCAGCAGACTGTTGTCAGCATACACCTTGTCGCGGCTCTCATCCACCTCCGCCGCTTTGCTGGCCATCAGCCCAGCACTCGACATCAGGCTCGACATATCCACCGTCTCCGCATTGATAATGATCGGATAAGCGTTCATCGCGTCCTGCTGAATGTTGCTGATATACGTATTGACCCCGGTCGACAACGCCAAAATCAGCGCAATCCCAATAATCCCAATCGAACCGGCAAAGGCCGTCAGCAGCGTGCGCGCCTTCTTCGTCCACAGATTCTTAAACGACAGCGACAGCGACGTCCAAAACGACATCGACGCCTTGCCCATGCTGCGGTGCACCGGTGTTTCCGTGTCCACTTCGTCCGGCGCAACAGGGCGCGTATCGTCGATGATCACGCCATCCTTCAGGCGCACAATGCGCGTTGCGTACTGCTCGGCCAGCTCTGGGTTGTGGGTGACCATGACCACCAAACGATCCCGCGCCACCTCTTTCAAGAGCTCCATAATCTGCACGCTCGTCTCGCTGTCCAACGCGCCAGTCGGCTCATCCGCCAGCACAATGTGCGGATCGTTCACCAGCGCGCGGGCAATCGCCACACGCTGCATCTGCCCGCCGGAAAGCTGGTTCGGACGCTTGTGGATATGCTTCGCCAGCCCCACCTTTTCCAACGCCTCACGCGCGCGCTTGCGCCGCTCTCTGCGCGACACGCCGCTGATCGTCAGCGCCAGCTCCACATTCGCCAGCACACTCTGGTGCGGAATCAGATTGTAACTCTGGAACACAAACCCGATCGTATGATTGCGGTAAGCGTCCCAATCGCGGTCGCGATACTCCTTCGTCGACACCCCGTTGATGATCAGGTCGCCGTCTTCGTAACGGTCCAGCCCGCCAATAATGTTCAGCAGCGTCGTCTTCCCAGAGCCCGACGGCCCCAGAATCGCCACGAACTCATTATCGCGCAGATCCAGCGACACCCCGTTCAGCGCAACCTGGGTAAAATCCCCGGTGGTGTATGTTTTGCGAATATTTCTCAGTTGCAGCATGGCGCATCCTCCAAAAAATTAGTCATAGTATCAGTATATCACGTTCATAAAACCTGCGCCACGCGAAATCAATCACCCATCTCACCATCATAGAGATAATCCGTCGCCGCCCCATGATACACGCGGCAAGGCATCGTTGGATGCGGCTCGCTTGGCAGCTTGCCATCGCGCAGCGCCAGCGCATCCTCCAAATCACGCCCAATAAAGCTGCCATCAATCGGACATTCGCTATGGCACGGCAGCACCGTTGCATCCGCTGGAATCATCAGCTTCAGCTTGCGCAGGCTCGCAATATAATTCTTCAAATGGCGTTTCTCACCGAACATGTAAATCGGTCCGCCATGCTGCACCGAATCCCCCGGCAACAGAAGCTTCTTCGACGCATCATAAAACGCCACACTCCCCGGCGTATGCCCAGGAATCTCAATCACCTCAAACCGATAATCGCCACAGCGGCAAATATCGCCATCATACAGCGGCAGCAGCATCACATTCATGCCCTCCACCATTGGCCAGTCACCAGGATGCAGACGGCACGAGCCAAAATCAGGCAGCCCGCCGCTGTGATCGCGATCAGCATGCGTCATCACCACATCCACTGGCTTGTCGGTCAGCGACAGCACCGTCTCCAGCACGCCGCTGTCCGCAAAGCCCGTATCAAACAACAGCGCACGCTCCGCGCCGATCACCAAAAACTGCCGCACACGCTCATCCTCCAGCGCGTACAACCCATCCATCAATAAACGCGTCGTCAACATCGCCCATTCCTCCTTAACAAAAAAAGGCCCCGAACCCTCGGGACCCCTTTCATAGCACCTCAAACATTACTTTTCGTCTTCGTCGTCGCAGACAACCTGCACACCGAACTTGGAAGCCGTTTCTACAACATTGTCGCAGCCGTCGAAATCCTGAACGTGGATTGCGTTCTTATCAGCTTCGGCCTTGTCATCTTCGTCGTTGCAAACAACCTGAACGCCAACCTTAGAAGCAACTTCCTTTACGTCTTCGCAGTATTCGTCTTCAACAAAATCACGTAAATCAACACGCTGAGTCATAATCTTTCACTCCTTAGTTAAAAATGCTATCACTCGTATTCTGTAGTATCATTATAACTGTTTTCTGATCAATTCGCAATAATCGTTTAACAATTCGTATGAGTTCTATTTAATGGAAGAAATACCCTCCCATTTGATGGAACAAATACACGCGTTATTTATCCCTACACTTTTGCAATGGAAAGAAACCGACCGAAATTTTCACCCACCGCGGCGACAGGGGAAATAACAAAAGTCACCTTTGCACAATCTGCAAAGGTGGCTCAATCATTTTCAGCCACGCGCCGCTTCAGCAAGCGACACATCTAGCTACATATCAAAAATATCCGCGTGTGATCCAGTGTCAACAAGGGTTAAGGTCAGTACATCGTTTTCAATGAGATACACCAACAGCCAGTCGGGCTTGATGTGACACTCGCGAAAGCCCTGAAACTTTCCGCTGAGGCCATGGTCGCGGTAGCGCGGCGCCAGCGTTTCCCCGCGGCGCAGCTGATCCACCACGTCATCGAGCAGGGCCATGTCGGCACCGCGTTTTTTCATTAGCTTATAGGCACGTTTGTAGGCTGTGGTGAATTTTACGCGATACATCTCAATCCTCCAGCGCCTGTTTCAGCGCATCCATATCGGTATAAGCCGGCACGCTGTCGTCACGCGAAATACGGCGCGCTTCTTCCATTGCTTCCAGTGTACGTGCGCTGTAGCGTGGCAGTTCCACCGCAAACGGCAGCCCACCATGCAAAATGCACTGGCGCAAAAACAAATTCACCGCACTGGACATATCCAGCCCCAGCGTTGCGAACAACTCCGACGCCTGCTGCTTGGTTTCCTTATCAATACGAATCTGAGTAGGTGCAGTTGCCATAGTATCACGTCCTTTCTTCCTTTATTGTAGAGCTTTTGATGGACAGTGTCAATCATATTGCAAACAAAGCAAAAACCCTCGCCTCCCGAAGGAGACGAGGGTTTACTATCACGAACGTTTTCCAGAAGCGTGATTGAATGATAAGTGGAGATCCCTATCTTATTTCTGGAAAAGAACGCTTGCGGTAGTACCATCAGCTGCATAGAGAGCAGTTACCTTGAAGCCAAATGCTTCACCAACGAAACGAACTGGTACGTAGGTACGATCGTTTTTCAATTCTGGTGCAACGTCCATGGTCTTTTCTTCACCATTTACGGTGTAAGTGGTTTTGCCAATGGTCATTACCAGAATGGTCTTATCGGTGGTATAGGTTACAGTCTGAGCATCCTGATCCCATTCTACCTTAGCGCCAAGAGCTTCACCCAATGCACGGAATGGTACATAGGTACGATCGTTAGCGATGTATGGAGCAGCATCTTTAACGGTTACAACATCGTTATTAACAACAAAGTCATTAGAACCGATGGTCATAACTACGCTGGTATTAACAGGAATATCCTGTTCACCGAAAGCATAAGACAAAGTGTTAGCATAAATGATGTTGTCACCGTCAATTACGGTTACACGAATGTCAGCTGTGGTTTCCTTATCGGAGTACAGAGTCAGTTCACCTTTACCAGCAGTTACTGCACCCATTTTTGCGCTAATATTTGCATCTTCATTTGATTGATCAACAACTGTTGCATATACTTTGCCAGCAGCAGAATCAACATCTACTTTGTCACCATCTGCGTTAACAACAGTAACATTTACAGTGTTATATTTAGCTGCTTCGCCAGCTTCGCTGTCAAATGCAAGGCTTACACCTTCGGTGTTTGCTGGGTCTGCAACAGTAACTTCTGCAGATGCATCAATACCGTCATTGATACTGAATGCGGTGAACTTGATAACAGTACCAATAAGAGCATTGTCATTGTTACTCTTGTCATCAGTTACTGTAAAAGTAAAGGTACCATCTGTTGCAAGATTGTTTGTAGTGATACCACCATTAAGAGCATCATTGCCGCTATTGATACCTGCAACCATGCCGCCAATATTTGTAGCAGTCTTTTCAAGACCATTTTCATCTACAACCTTAACAGTTGCCGTATAGATGTGATCACCATAAACATTGGTTACAGGGGTCTTGCTTGCATCAGCATCGTCAGTGATTACAATCTTACTGTCTACGATTTTGCCAAATCTTTCAACGGTGAAGGTAACATCTGCGCTGTCCTTGGAATCTAAAGCAACACGAACTTTGTATTCACCAGGAATCAAGGAACCACTCGTCAGCACAAGTGGATAAGCCTTGGTTTTCTGATCATAATCACCAAGTTTAAACATTGCGGTAGAATTATCTGGTGCTGCTAACACTAAGATATTACTGCCAGACTGAGCACCCTGACCTTTCACAGCATCAAGCGCTTCGCCAGCAGCATTCTTGATTACAAAACGTGCAACATCGCCAAGACTGGTATTTGCTGTACTAGTAGCAGCGATCAAAGTCTTACCAGTATCAACTGCTTCGATAGTTTTTGCAGTGGTATCTGCATCTTTGGTTACTTTAACGGTGAGTTTGTAGTTTACATTGTCTACAGATAGAGTCAAAGTGTATTCCCCAGCAGGAAGATCGCTGGTTGCTAAAATATTAAAGTTGATCTTGTTGCCATTTTCTACAGGAACTTTAGTAATTTCCTTGTTTTTATCATTAACAACTACCAAGCCTTGATCAACATATGGATTAGAAATGGTTACCTCTTTTCCAACGGAAGAGGCTCCAGTTTTACCAGTTTCGCTATAAGTAGCATCTACAGTACCAGAAACTGCCTGCAGATTAACGCCATCTGGATTGCTATAAGTAATTGTACCATAAGTTGCAGCAGTAGGATCTGCGCCTGTAATAGTAATACCGCTTACATAGCTATCAGCATCTTTTACAGTGATAGTATCAGCGCCACTTACAGCAGTGATTGGCAATAAGTCAGAAGTGTTCTGAGCTTCATCTTTTCCATTCGCAATCCCTGCATATACCTTATACTCACCAGCTTCTGGTAAAGTAATCTGTACAGTTGCAGTCCCATCTACAAACTTATCGTTTGCTAAATTCGCAGCATACTTAAGATTTCCCGTTTTGCCACCGTTTGCCGCAGGATCAAAAGAAGCGTCACGATACAAAGTACCATTCTTAGTCACCCAAACAAAAACATTCTTTGATACATTTAACTGCTGATCACTTGCACTTAACTTTACTGTAACAGTTGCATTCACACTTCCATTTTGCAAAGTGATTTCTTGTGTATCACTATCAACTGCGACAGTTGAACTTGCAACTGCTGCAAAAGCAGCCATTGGAACCAAGGTCAGAACGAAGGCTGCCATGGTAACCAGCGCTACAATCTTTTTAGAGATCTTATTCAATATATTTCCCTCCCAATAAATTTTCTGCGGTGCTTTGCCGCCCGCATTCGGCGTTGGGGTTCCCTGCCCAACTCAGGCTGGCTGGCTCGGGACTCGCCGCCCGCGCCTGCCTGTACGTCCACGACCGCGTCAGCGGTTGGGCCCCCAGGAAGTCTTTTCGTCGAATCTTCTTTCCTTAGATAGACACACACCTGCGCCATTGCTTCTGCGCGGTACGTCTCTTTCGTTGCTTCCTGGCTTGGAGAAATGCTGTGGCCTTACTCCCCCCTTCGATGACTTAGCAAGGCCCATGCAAAGACCGCTGGCCGTGCCGCCCCCTTTGGGCGGGGAGTACGGGCGCGGCCTCTTGGCTGGTGCGAGAATAAACGGACGTGCACAATCGTTTTCTAGTTACCTACCCATTGTCTCCATGGAAACACGCCCTAAAATAAAAAAAGCCCCCCAAAGGGAGCGCGGCGCCCGAGGGCATCCCGGAAGTGGAGTGGTAGGGAAAAGGAAGAAAGTAAAGTCCCCCCAAAAATTGATCATCCCCCCACCGCGGCGACAGGGTAAATAACAAAAGCCCCCGTAGGGCGCTGGTGCAGGGTTTTCGCTCCGATGCACCGCCACATACCGTGTGCATTTTCCTTCCTATATATAGCCAAAAATAACAAAAAAGCCCGACGCCCCTTGGCGTCGAGCCTTCCTTTGTATGATCTTTTCTGCGATCCGCCGGTCACTCCATATCCTCCGCCTTCACATAAGCCGTCGCGCGGCCTGCGCCGACTTTGTGCAGGTAGCCCGTCTTCACCAGCTCGGTCAGCGTGCGCTCCACAGTGATCTTGCTGATATCCGGACACTGGGCCATGATCTGGCTTTTGGTAATTTTGCCAACGTGCGCGTCGATCAGCGCCCGAATACGCGACGGCTTGGACAACGAGCGATCCTGCATCAAGCGCACGCGGCTTTCAAATTCGCGATACGCCTTGAGCACAATGCCCAGATAATACGTCACAAACGGCGCATAGTCGTTCGCGCCCTCGTGCCAGCCCTGCGAACTGCGCTGCAGCGCGTCGTAGTAGGTGTCCTTGGTGGCTTCGATGATCATTTCCAGGCTGATGTACTTGCCCACAATGCAGCCGCTCTTGTACAACAACAGCAGCGTCAGCAGTCGGCTCATGCGCCCGTTGCCATCGTTGAACGGATGAATGCAGAGAAAATCCAGCACAAACATCGGCATCAGCAGCAGCTTGTCGAACGTTTCCGCCTGCCAGGCCTCCTTCAGCGCATCGCACAGCGCCTCCATGGCGCCCGGTGTTTGAAACGCTGGCACCGGCTGAAACCGCACGCGTCGATGGCCCGCCGCGTCTGTCTCGGCGATGACGTTGTCAGCGTTCTTGTACTGGCCGCCCACTGCGCCGCTCGAATAATCATACAGATTGCGGTGCAACTGCAGAATCGTGTTCGCGCGCACCGGAATGTAGTCGTAGCTTTCGTGGATCGTCGACAACACCTCGCGATAACCGGCGATCTCCTCCTCCGAGCGGTTGCGCGGCTCGGCTTTCTCCGCCACCAGCGCCCGCAGCCGCTGGTCCGAGGTGAAGATGCCCTCAATGCGGTTGGACGCCCCCGTGCTCTGAATCTTCGCCACTTCCAGCAGCCCGCGCAGCTCGTCCACATTCGCCTCAAGGAACAGCTCTTGCTTGCCCTTCTCCTCGTGGATCTGCGTCAACAGCCGCACCACCTCCGGCGTCAGCAGCCGCGCCGGCGCCTGCGCGTAATCAAAATCGTGCATCTTATCACCCTCATTCTCGTTTTTTCTCCATCATTATACCCTATTATGAGGGAGATTTAAACGCATGATGATGCAAAAAACCCTCGCCTCCCGAAGGAGACGAGGGTTTTCTATCACGAACGTTTTCCAGAAGCGTGATTGAATGATAAGTGGAGATCCCTATCTTATTTCTGGAAAACTACGCTAGCGGTAAGACCATTGTTGTCCTGCAGAGCAGTTACTTTATAGCCAAGTGCTTCAGCAACAAAGCGAACTGGTACATAGGTACGATCACCAGTGCCAATTACAGCAGCGGTATCCATGGTCTTTTCTTCACCATTGATGGTGTAAGTGGTAGAATCAATGGTCATAACGATGGTGGTGTCGCCATCTACGATGGTAACAGTGCGCGCATCGTTGTCATAGTCGACTTTAGCACCGAAAGATTCAGTCAGTGCGCGAATAGGAACCATGGTTCTCCAGTTGCTGTCTACATATGGGGCTGCGTCGCCACTAACAATTTTGTTGTTAACAACCATGTCGGTAGAACCGATGGTCATAGCAACCATCTTGTCAGCGTTAACGTCTTTTGCACCAATAGTGTAGGTAAGAGTACCTGCATAAAGTGCTTGACCATTCTTTTCTTTTACAGCAACAACAACGTCAACAGTGGTTTCCTTGTCGGAATAGATGGTAATTTCGCCGTCTTTACCTGCTTTTACGTTCTTGGTAGCTTCAACTTCAACGTTAGCATCAGCATTACTCTGGCTAGCAACATAAACGTAAGTCTTATCTGCGTCTACAGTTTTTACAACATTACCATCAGCATCAACAACAGATACGCCAACTTTATTGGTAGTGTCTGCTTCGCCAGATTCGCTGCTGAATGCAAGACCTTCAACAACGCCTTCATCTACAACAGTAACCTTAGCAGTTTCAATGTCGGAATATACTTCACTGACGGCAGTCAGAGTGATTTCATTACCAACATATTTATCTTTTTCGTCAGAGGTAATACCATTTTTGAAAGTTACTTTATTGCCACTGATCTGAGCATTCAAAAGATCGATTGCGTTTACACCAATGCTGTAATCGCTGGTGTTAGTAATATCTTTTTCAACACCATTCTTGTCAACAGCTTTTACAGAATAAGTGAAACCAGTGCCACCTTTATTGTAAGCGATGGTGTCAACAGAAGGAACAATCTTAATGCCTTCAACATTGTTTTCATCGAAATCGCCAACAGTGAAGGTAGCATCTACATACTTGCCAGTTTCTTCCAAAGCAACACGTACGGTGTATTCACCAGCTACGAAAGCAGCAGTACCAGTGTACTGTAAAGTATATACGTTAGGATCAACAGTATTATCTACAGCGAGTTTAAAATCTTTTGCTTCACCTTTGAATTTGTCAGGTGCAGTAAAACTTACATAGTCTTTGTCGCCATTTACAGCAGGTTCATTTTTTACGACGTTCCAATCATCTGTGGTCAGCTCAACACCATCATTATCGGTAATGATAAAACGAACGGCATCAGACAGATAGCTGTTTTGTTTCAGCTCATCTTTATTGAGAATGCTTGCATCAAAGTCAGCCAGCGCAATGTCTGCTGCATAGTGTTCAACATCTGCACTTGTTACGTTAAGGGTTACTTTGTAACCATCTTCAGAAGTGAAATAAATCTTGTAAGAACCAGCCTTAGCAATCTTGTAGGTAATCTGGAACTGACCGTTGCGGTCGGTAGTAGCAGTGCCAGATTCAAAAGCAGTGCCGTTCATATCCTTAGCAGTTACAGTGATGTTGCTGCTAGAGGTAGAAATTTTGAAGGTTTCATTTTTAGCTGCAAAGCCATCAATGCTAGCAGTTACTGTATGAGTAGCGGTTGCAGTGTTGTTTGGCTTAATATTGGTTGTCGCATTATAAACCTTTGCATCAGAAGAATCTACTTTTGCATTGTCAATGGTAACCCCATCAACGTCGCCAGTTTCAGCAGCGTCTACAACTACAATCTGCTGGCCTTCGATGGAACCGAGGAGAGCCTTGGAAGCAGTTTCGACCTTATTGTCAGAAGCAACCCCAGCATAAAGGGTGTATTCACCTGCACGAGAGAATTTAACTTTTACATCCCGGCCATCAGTTACAGACTGACCTGTTGAACTGCTTGGATCAACCATTACAAGCGCACTGCTTGCATCGGTGATATCGTGGCCTTTTTCAACAGCCCAAATCACAACATTTGGAAGCGGTAATTTGCTTGGCTTACCAGCATTATCATTAATTTCAAAAGTTGCTGCGACTTCTTCATTAACATCAACGTTTACATTGCTCTTAACGGTTAAGAAGTTACTGGTCTGACGATCCGCATCAGCAGAAACATAAACAACGGGAGCTTTTGTATTTGTTGCATCAACAGTAGTACTAGTAACAGTTGTTGTAGCAAGAGTAGTCCAAACAACAGGATCAGCCGTTTTATCTGTTGTCAGCTGAACAGTTACAACATGATTACCAGTAGGAACATTCGTAAATGTGAACGTATCGTCATAGCCAGATGGTTCTGCTCCTGTGCTTGCTAAAGCATCTACGGTAGAAGCATTTCCGCCACTTACAGTAGTTGTGTCATCCAGATTTGAAACACTAACTTTTACAGTGTTATCTGTAAAATCACTTGCATTTCCACTTCCTGTTTGTAAATTCAAGGCAACTTTTAAATTTCCAGCAGCATCAGTTACTACTGTATAGTTTGAAGCACTTGCATTTACATCAGTAGTCCCTGCAAATGCAGCAGCAGGAACCAAAGTCAGGACAAAGGCTGCCATGGTAACCAGCGCTACAATCTTTTTAGAGATCTTATTCAATATATTTCCCTCCCAATAAATTTTCTGCGGTGCTTTGCCGCCCGCATTCGGCGTTGGGGTTCCCTGCCCAACTCAGGCTGGCTGGCTCGGGACTCGCCGCCCGCGCCTGCCTGTACGTCCACGACCGCGTCAGCGGTTGGGCCCCCAGGAAGATATGTACTTTTCGTCGAATCTTCTCTTGCCTTCCTGGCTTGGAGAAATGCTGTGGCCTTACTCCCCCCTTCGATGACTTAGCTATGGATCATACAAATGACCGCTGCGCCGTGCCGCCCCCTTTGGGCGGGGACTCCACCGCAACAGCCTATTGCTTGCAAAAAGATCATAGAATAATATATAGGTCGCAATGCGCTAATCTATCATTTTTCCATTATCTAATTGCTCACTCATTATACAATGGATTTCGCTTAAAATCAAGGGTCAAGCCCGGTGAAATGCAACTTGTCGCCAAAATGTTACTATCCCGGAAGAGGAGTGGTAGGGAAAAGGAAGAAAGTAAAGTCCCCCCAAAAATTGATCATCCCCCCACCGCGGCGACAGGGGAAATAACAAAAGCCCCATAACGCACAAACACCGTGCCAGCGTACCCTGGCACGGTGTTTGAAAGAGACAGCGCAGCTGTCAGCCGGCGTGAGTGTAAACAATCTCCGCCGCAGTCTGCCCCGTGATGGCGTAGTGAAACTTGTTCTATGATAGTGTCCTATTGCTTGGGAGGTTCTATGACTCATTTTGGCAAATTTTTTAAGCTCACTTTTTCCAGCGTTTGCAGCTGCTGTACCGCCAACTGTCGGAGCAATTCCATCCGCTCTTTCTGATTTTTGCCTTGATTGATCAGAACCGCATTGTAGCTTTCCAAATTCGCCAGTACCAATAGCTGGTTCAACGTTGCCATGTCCCGCATATTGCCCTTTTCCGTTGGATGTTCGTCTTTCCATTGCTTCGCGGTCTTTCCAAATAAAACAACATTCAGCAGATCTGCTTCATTAGCATAAGTATAGGCCACCTGTGCGGCTGTTAATTCCGATGGAATAAGATTTTCTTTTATCGCGTCTGTGTGTATCTTGTAATTTAACTTGGAAATTTCTCTATTTAAGTTCCAGTTCAAGGATAAACGGCTGTTTTCATCTGCTTTTAGCCGCCTGTAATCCTTCATGATGTATAACTGAAACTCTGGAGAAATCCATGTTGCAAAGGACATGGCAATATCGCTATGCGCATACGTCCCGCCATAGCGCCCTGCTTTTGAGACAATACCAATGGCATTCATCTGCGTGATCCACTTCGTCGGTGTCATCACAAAACGATTTAATCCCGCCTCACTTTTAACCGCCTCGAATTGCACACGGTTAAAATCTGGATTATGCAGCTCTTCCCAAACGCCTAAAAATTCAATGGTATTACGATTGCGCATCCAGTTTTGAATCACAAATCTCGGATCATCTTCATTTCTATATTTTGCAATATCTGTCAATGAAATAAATTCACTCTCAAAATCTGTCGTATAAATGCCAATATCAATGCCTTTTGCATGAATGGTGTCTTTAATGATTTTCCCCATTGCCCCTCCTATGATTACATCACGATCCTCTGCATGACAAAAGCACGACCATCTCGACAATTCCAGCCACGGCGTGCTGATAACACGATTGTATCATAACAAGAACGCTTTCACCAACAAAAAACCCTCGCCTCCCAAAGGAGACGAGGGCTTTCTATCACGAACGTTTTCCAGAAGCGTGATTGAATGATTGTTAAGAGACGATCCTCTTAATTACTTCTGGAATACAACGCTAGCAGTGGTACCGTCAGCTGCGGACAGAGCGGTTACCTTGAAGCCAAGAGCTTCACCTACGAAACGTACTGGTACGTAAGTACGATCGTTAGTGATTTCTGGAGCAACGTCCATGGTCTTTTCTTCGCCGTTAACGGTGTAAGTCTTTTCACCGATGGTCATAACAACTTCGGTCTTGCCAAGGGTGTAGGTAACGGTGCGAGCATCGTTATCCCATTCTACTTTTGCGCCAAGAGCTTCGCCCAGTGCACGGAATGGTACATAGGTACGATCGTTAGCGATGTATGGAGCAGCGTCTTTAACGCTTACTACTTCATTGTTTACAACGAAGTCGTTGGAACCGATGGTCATAACGACGCTGGTGTCAACAGGGATATCCTGTTCACCAACGCTGTATTTGAGAGTCTTAGCATAGGTAGTACCTTCCCCATTGGCAACAACAACAACGATATCCAGAACAGTTTCCTGATCAGCATATACTTTCAGAACGGATTCGCCCTTTGTTACAGAAGCAGTGCTACCGGCAGCAGGGGTCAACTGAACCTTAGCATCAGCATTGGAACTGTTTTCAATGTAAGCATACATAGTTGTTCCAGCATTAACAACCTTACCACTGCCATCTACAACAGAAACATTTACGGTATTGGTCTTGCCAACTTCGCCATTTTCGCTGTCAAATGCGAGGGTGTAGTCGGAAACAGAATCAACAACAGTCAAAGTTTTTACAACTGATTTTTTAACCTTGGTATCGTAAGCAGTGATGGTCACTTCAGTACCAAGAAGGTTTTCAGTATAAGCGTCAGAATCATAGAGTTTGAAACCAATTTTGTTTCTACTTGTGCCAGTTTTGTTTTCAAGTGCTTTACCACTCACATCAGTTATAACATTTGCGGTATTTGCTTCAACTTTGATGCCATTTTCATCAACATAGTAAACAGTACCAGCTACATTGCTGCCGAGAGCAACCTGATCGCCAAGTTCTACATTACCACTGGTCAGATCAATAGCCAAATCTTTTACAGTGCCAAACTTAGCAAGGGTAAAGGATGCTTCAGCGGTCTTGTTGTTCTTCAAAGAAACTTTAACGGTGTAAGTACCAGCAGTTAAATCTTTACTATCATTGCTGCTGGTATATTTAAGGGTGTAAACACTCTTTGTAGCATCCCAGTAAAGAGCAATATCTTTAGCCTTTAAAGTTGAATCATCTGGTTTTTCAACCACTTCAACATATTTTACATGTTCTGCTTCAGTAGCATTTTCATATGCAGGCTGACTAGTTGAATTCAATGCTTTTTTCACTTCATTGCCAGAAGCGTCAGTGATCTTGAACTGTACAGCATCAGTGAAGATATTGCTGTGTCTGTTGTCACTACCAACGAGCATGGTTTGTGCATCGCTCTTAGTGGTAGTGATATCTTCAACCTTGGTATCAACAGCGCTTACCTTAATGGTAAAGTTCATGTCTTCGTTTTCAGCATAGATCATGTATTCGCCAGTCTTAGTAAGTTTGAACTTAATATTAAACTTACCATCCTGATCACTGGTCACTTCAGTTTTATCCAGAGTCAGAGCGGATGGATCACTGGAAGAAAGTACAAATTTTTCATTTGCGGCATTATCACCACCTGCCTTTGCAGTAGCAGAAAGGGTGTAATCTGCAATTCCATTGATAATTGCATTAGCGCCAATGTTATAGGTAACAGTACCATCACTACTTACTGGAGATCCACTGACTGAACCTACACTACTAGTAACTTCTACACTATCAACAGTTTTATTAACATCAGTTACGGTAATAGTGCACGCAATGGATTTCATAAATTTAGTTGCATCAGAACCATCAGCTTTTGTTGGGCTGTCAGAACTAACATACACAACGTAGGTACCAGTGCGAGTAAATTTCACAGGAATGGTATCACCATCATTAATGTTAGAAACATCATAAACCTTCCCACCATTATTTGCTGCTGTACCTTCGCTAACAGACGGATCAGAAGAAGTGATAGACAGTGCATCAGTAATCTGACCATTTTCAGTAGCCCATACATAAGCTTTTGCCAATTCGTTACCGGTAGCGTTTGTACTGTCACGAAGTACAAACTTACCAGTTGCTGCGGAATCAACGGTCATAGATTTTTCAGTCAACACATCCCCATTTTCATCAACAATGTTGAACGCAGAGGTCTGCACAGATGTTGTGTCTGCAAACGCAGCAGCAGGAACCAAGGTCAGAACGAAGGCTGCCATGGTAACCAGCGCTACAATCTTTTTAGAGATCTTATTCAATATATTTCCCTCCCAATTAAATTTCTACAGTCTTTCCCTGCTGTAGTCAGGGCTGTGGATGTTTCCACAGGGGTTTGCAGAGAGAAGCCTGTCTGCAATCAGGCGTTGGGGGTTCCTGCCCAACTCAGGCTGGCTGGCTCGGGACTCGCCGCCCGCGCCTGCCTGTACGTCCACGACCGCGTCAGCGGTTGGGCCCCCAGGAAGATATGTACTTTTCGTCGAATCTTCTCTTGCCTTCCTGGTTTCTTGGAGAAATGCTGTGGCCTTACTCCCCCCTTCGATGACTTAGCCAGTCCCCTACAAAGACCGCTGGCCGTGCCGCCCCCTTTGGGCGGGGAGTGCGGGCGCGGCCTCTTGGCTGGCGCAAGAATAAACGGACGTGCACAATCGTTTTTAGTCAACTGTCCATATTCTCCACGGAAACGCATCAAATAAAAAAAGCCCCCCAAAGGGAGGGTGTTTCGCAAACGGGCATCCCGCCGAGGGAGGGAGCGAGAAAAGGAAGAAAGTAAAGTCCCCCCAAAAATTGATCATCCCCCCACCGCGGCGACAGTGGAAATAACAAAAGCCACGCAAGGCATAAAAGCACACAAAAAGCCACAAAATGCTTGTATTTTCCGAAGGTCGTTGCTATGATAAAGTTATGAAACACGATGTGATCGTTGATTTCACAACAGGCAACGGCGTGTGTCTGTTCAAGCGATGAAGCATAGCAGCGTGCCGGGAAGCCTTGCTATGTGGAGCCCACGAGAGGGGTTGGGCAGCGAAACCCCAACCCGGCTAGGTCCCACGACCGAAAGAAAATGCTCAAGCCGTCTTGCCGAGCAGGACGGCTTTTCTTATGCAATCAACGAGGAGGTCAGCAATGAACGATTTACAGCAGCGCGCGCAAGCCTTTGAACGACTGCTTGCCACCGAATACAAAATGATCATCGGGCGAAAAGGTAAAACGGTCACCATCGTTCTGCGCTTTCAGGCCGATCATTTTCACCATCTCGCCGGCCTGCATAAACTGACCGATCTGCGCATCGCCCGCGCACGCCGACAGCAGGCCTTCGATGCCATTCTGCAGGGCCGCCTCACTGACGATGATCTCCGCAAAAGCGCCAGCTTTGAAAAAATTGCCCCGCGCCTGCACCACCTTCTCGATCTCGAGACACTGCTCGACAGCAACGAGCTCGTCTTTCGTTATAACCCCAAGCGCGATCCCTACTCGGCGATTCAGTCCGACTATCTGCTCGTCACCCCAAAGGACACCGACACTCTCTATATTTTTATCGCCAAAGAGAAAGAGCAGGATGTGTTCTTCTGCCGTTCCTTCTTCCCCAAAACAGGAAAAGACTACACCAAAGGGCAGACCAAATACACCCTGCTCTATAAAGAAAAGATCAATCGCAAAACAGGTGAAACCATCGTCCAATACGATCGCCTAACACCAAAAAGCTGACGCACTGCGCCAGCTTTTTTCATTTTCTTCCTATTATAATAGAAAAACCCTCGCCTCCCGAAGGAGACGAGGGTTCGTTTGCTTTACGAGCATGTCATCAGCGATTACTTCTCGAATACCACGCTTGCGGTGGTGCCGTTGTCTGCGTAGAGTGGGGTGACTTTGAAGCCAAGCCCTTCTGCTACGAAGCGTACTGGCACATAGGTGCGGTCGCCAGTGATTTCTGGTGCTACATCCATGCTCTTTTCTACGCCGTTGATGGTGTAGGTGGTATCGCCGATGGTCATGACGATTTCAGTGTCACCAAGGGTGTAGGTGACGGTGCGCGCATCGTTGTCCCATACAACTTTAGCGCCAAGGGCTTCGCCCAGTGCGCGGAATGGCACATAGGTGCGATCGTTGGCGATGTATGGTGCAGCATCTGGCACGGTCACGATGTTGTTATTGATGACAAAATCGTTGGAACCAATGGTCATGGAGACGGTGATGCTGTTGTCTGGTTCAACGTAGTCTTCATCTTCTACGAAAGAAGCGCTGACTTTCACGTTGCTGCTTGGCATGGTGAAGGTGTAGGTGCCATCGCCGTTATTGGTGAGCTCTACATCCTTGCCATTTGCAGTAACGGTGAGTTCATCCAGCTTGTAAGCCTTGTCAGGGGTGACGGTGAGGGTCACTTTCTCGCCTTCGGTGGCATACTTGTCAACGGACACACTGCCGTTGTCCATATTGGCAACGTTGATGGCATAGCTGTACTTGCCAGTGTATGGAGGAATTTCATACACTTCGCCGGTAGATGGGTTAATGGTCATTCCTGGTGCAAGATATCCGTTAATATCCACCGCACCAGTATAATCGCCCGTTGCAAAGGTACCGCCATTAACAAGCAAGTTGAGATCTACATCATCACCAGTCGTTACATACTGGAAGTTGCCGCCATTGATGGTGCCGCTCACAGTGCCACCAGCAGCGCCAGTAGACTGTTCAAACTTAATGGAATTGTCTTCAGCAATGCTAGCGTCATTTACAGTCAATGCGGTGTTGCCATATTTACTGTCAGCATTGATACCACCCCAAGCATTGCCAGAGGTTGCAAGACCATTAACCGTTGCGTTCGCATTATTCAAGGTGAGGCCATAGGTGGAGCAGTCTTTCACTGTTACATTATCAATGGTAACGTTAATTTGATGCGCCTTGTCATCAGACCATACATTGATGCCAGAACGAGCACCACTTGTTGTTGCATTGTTTTTGCCGTCAATGGTCAAGTTCTTAATAACCACGTTGGTAGCAGGATTTGTTACATTGATGACATGGTATTCGCCACGATTGCTACCAGTGTTATAGCTAAATCCAGTACCTGCTGTAATGGTTTTGCCATTACCATCCAAAGTGATGTTTTTATCGATTGTCAATGCGCCAGCGCCAGAACCCGGATTACCTGTTACATCAACTGTAACATCTTTTACCAAGCGCACGATATCACCGTCGTTTGCCGCTTGAAGTGCAGTTGTCAAGGAATCGTATGGTTTAGCATTCACAAATGCGACAACATCGTCGGCGGCAGTATCCTGTGCAGGCTGACCTGCAACAGTGCTGCCAATAACGCTCATATTGCTGCCGCTTGTTGCGCTAACTGCGCTATTGAACACTGCTGCTTGACCATTACCACTATTGCTGACTTCGCCCTGTACGGTCGTTGTATCAACCAACAGACTACCCTCAGATGTGTTGGATACGTTACCAGTAATGGTGCTGTTTTCAACGCTCACTGGGGTCTTAGAACTGTTTGTTACATTGCCAGAAACAGTACAGCCATCAAGGCTCAGTGTGGTATTGCCACCATCTGTAGTTTTGTCGTCAGGAATTAAATTAGATACCTTAACAATATCACCAGTCACTTGACCGCTAACATTAACATTGATGGACAAATCATCATAGTCCATGCTTGCCATATTTTTATCTGAAACAACAATAGCAGGGGCTACATCAGTAGCGTTGGACTTCGTTGCAGTGTTGACAACCTGCGCCTGACCGGAAATGTTTACATTAAGGTTGCCAACATAACCGCTACTTGCTTTCCCAACAACAATAGCACCATTGGTGCCACCACTGCCGCCAGCAACCAAGTCGGAGTTGTCACTTAACATAGTACCTTCGATGGTTCCACCAGTAATATTCAAGTCACCAGCACAAATACGGATGCCTTGTGCACCAGTTACTGTGCCGCCAGAAATATTATTCACACCAATTGCAGGCAGGTACATACCGGTTCCCTTATCGGTGCCGTCCACAGTACCACCTGTCATAGTCAAGGTATAACCAGCGTATTTACCACCGCTGGCATTGGTGCCAATGGCTTGTCCAGCGGTGATCGTTCCACCACTGATATTCAGAGCAACTTTGGAATTATCTACACTACCATTTGCTACACCAGGGCCATACATGGCAATACCATATGACCAGTTTTGGTCAGCGCCAATAGCTTGGCCTTCACTGGTTGTTGGGGCTACACCCTGAACAGTACCACCAGAAATATTGCACACTGCAGAATTGTCATCCCACGTACCAGGCATTCCCAATGTTGGAGCAAACATGAAAATGCCTGTCGAACCTTTTACAGTACCACCTTTAATGGTCACTGTCCCATAGTTAGTAATTGTTTGAGTAGCTTCAAATGCTGTGCAGGTATTTTCTACAGTACCACTTTCAAGAGTAAAACCAGCGTTAGCATATACCTGCACACATTTTAATGGCGTAACACCCGTTGTTGTCGTTTGTTCGTTAACATATAACCTGCCATCACCATTAGCGGATGTATCGCGAACAGTCAAAGTGCCACTTTTAACATTAACAAATACGCCACCATTACCATTATATGTAAGTCCGTGACCATTCAAATCAATAGTGGTGTCTTTATCAATTACGATAGAATCTGCTACCGTCACATCCTCGGTCAGCTTAATCACACCATTTGCATTTGCTGTAGGCAACGATGTACTATTAGCCGCAAAAGCCGCGAATGGGAATAGACCGATGATCATCGCGCATGCCAGCAAAGCACTTAAAAAACGTTTTTTCGTTTTTTTCATGATTTCTTTTTCCTCCTTAATAGTATCGTTTACATGTTCTTTACATTCTGTTTTTATCTCTACATTACTATTAAGCATGTCAAAATTTAAAAATGTAGTGCTCTCAAAAGAGAGCACTACGAGTATCACGAACATTTTCCAGAAGCGTGATTGAATGATAAGTGGAGATCCCTATCTTATTTCTGGAAAACTACGCTAGCGGTGGTACCGTCAGCAGCGTAGAGTGGGGTTACCTTATAGCCCAGTGCTTCTGCTACGAAACGAACTGGTACATAGGTACGATCACCAGAACCGATCACTGGAGCAACGTCCATGGTCTTTTCTTCGCCGTTCACAGTGTAGGTGGTTTCGCCGATGGTCATAACGATAGTGGTGTCGCCATCAACGATGGTAACAGTCTGAGCATCGTTATCATAGTCAACCTTAGCACCGAAGGTTTCGGTCAGTGCACGGATAGGAACCATGGTGCGGCCGTCAGCTACATAAGGAGCAGCATCGCCGTTAACAATTTCATTGTTAACGATCATGTCGGTGGAACCGATGGTCATAGCAACGATCTTATCAGCGTTAATATCAGCTGCGCCAAAGGTATAACTTAAAGTATTAGCATAAATAATGCCATCTTCAGTTACAACTGCAACAACGATATCAGCCTTAGTTTCTTTATCAGAATATACGGTGATTTTTGCATTTTTACCGTCAGTAAGCTCTGAATCGCTTACTGTAACGTCAACATTAGCATCTTCTACAGATTTGTCTGCAACATAAGCAGTTACTGTACCATCAATTTCTTTTGCTACATTACCATCTTCATCAACGATGGAAAGATTAACGGTATTGTTTTTGCCGACTTCACCATTTTCACTATCAAATGCGACAGTGTATGCATCAGTCTTGTTTGCATCAACAATCGTTAAGGTGCCAGTGGTAGAATAACCATTGTTAGAATCAATAGCAATAACGTTTACCTTGGTGCCAAGCAAATCTTCATCTGCTTTTTTCAGGGTTAAGGTAAACTTGTTATCCGATCCCTTTTCCAATTTTTCTACAGCTGTGCCATTTGCACCGATACTATAATCAGTAGCAGGTTGTTCAATGCCATTTTTATCAACAAAAACGACTGTACCATGAACAGTTGTTGTGCTGTCACTATTCAAAGCAACTTCATTTAAATCTTCAATTTTAGAATTATTGTCAGCATTTGCAAATTTAACTTTGATGCCTGCAATCTTTCCAAATTGATCTACAGTGAAGGTTGCATCTGCATAGTCACCAGTGGTGTAAAGAGCAACACGGATGGTGTATTCACCAGCAACAAGCTTGTTAGTAGCTGCTGCATTGTGATAAATGGTATATGCATCTGCATCTTCATTCCAAGCTAATTTGAAATCAGAAGCAGATCCCTTGAATTTATCTGGTTTAGCAACAACCTTTACATACTGAGCATTATCGTTATAACTTGCAGCAGGTTCTTCGGAATCGGTTGTGATTGCACCTTCACCAGTCAATACATCACCATTCTGATCTTTGATTACAAACTGAACAGCATCCGCAAGATTTTCATCAGCATTTTCATTTACTTTCGGCATATCATTTACATTGAGAATCTGTGCATTATTTACAGTAGTTTCAATGGTTGCCGGATATGCACTATTGTTGTCTGTCGCTTTAACAGTTACAGTTACTTTGTAACCATCTTCAGCTTCGAGATAAATCTTGTAGGTACCAGCTTTGCTAGCACTATAATCTACTTGGAATGCACCATTCTTGTCAGTTACAACTGGTTCATCACCAAATGCATTACCGTTCATATCCTTAGGAGTAACTGTCAGATTAGAGGAACTGGTAGTCACTGTAAATGGTTCGTTCTTTGCTACAGCATTGCCAACAAATGCTTCAACCTTCAAAGTTTTAGTATCTACATTATTAGCATAAACATCTGCGCCGTTTGCCTTACCATTAGTAGCTACTGTATCATTAATTTCGACCTTATCTACAGCGCCAAGGTCTTGCTGAGAAACTTGGATGGTCTTGTAATTATCTACATTAGCAAATGGAATGATATCATCCATAGAAACATTTACAGCACTAGAATCTAAGGATGCGCCACCATAATATACACCAGCTTTAATGGTATATGTGCCAGTTTGAGTAAAGGAAACGTAGATGTCGCCATTTTGAATAGCAGTAAAACCTTGCTGGTCCAGCCACAGAGAAGCACCATAATTTATAGTGTCATTAGTTTTTTGGGCGTTAAATGTTTCCCCAGCTTCAGTTTTATAGAAATTTACCAAACGGGTTACATTGCCACTTGCATCTTCTGCCCAGAAAAATACTGTACCAGATGCAGCTGAAGCAGCATCATTTACATCACGCAAATCATAAGAAATTGCTACCTTTTCGCCAACTTCAGCACTTACATTTTTATCAACTGTCTGAACAGTAGATAATGTTGGTTCTGTAGCCGCAAATGCAGCAGCAGGAACCAAGGTCAGAACGAAGGCTGCCATGGTAACCAGCGCTACAATCTTTTTAGAGATCTTATTCAATATATTTCCCTCCCAATAAATTTTCTGCGGTGCTTTGCCGCCCGCATTCGGCGTTGGGGTTCCCTGCCCAACTCAGGCTGGCTGGCTCGGGACTCGCCGCCCGCGCCTGCCTGTACGTCCACGACCGCGTCAGCGGTTGGGCCCCCAGGAAGATATGTACTTTTCGTCGAATCTTCTCTTGCCTTCCTGGTTTCTTGGAGAAATGCTGTGGCCTTACTCCCCCCTTCGATGACTTAGCC